>JBFWXH010000025.1:0-82967 GCA_050187625.1 Binatia bacterium | reverse complement strand
CAATTTCTCGTACCCCAGCACTGTTCACCAAGATGTCAAGGTTTCCTAAAGACGACACCGTTTGTTTAACCATCGCTTGCACTGACTCTGGATCAGTTACATCAACTTTGATCGCTAACGCCCATTTGCCCACTTTTTCCACTGCAGTGGCTGTAGCCTCAGCATTGGCGAGATCAAAATCGGCAACACCGACGTACGCACCTTCGCCAGCAAAGGCCAGACATGTCGCTCGTCCGATACCACTGCCACCGCCAGTGACTAGAACTCCTTTATTGGTGAATCGCATACTTCCTCCTTTTCCCTTTTCACCATTTCCCCTTTTTCCCGTTTCGCCATTCTCCCTTGTCCGTCTCCACGGTTGACACCGTGGGCTACACTCTATCGCCCTTCTAGGGCTTTCCATTTCCGCTTTTCACCATTTCCCATTTATCCCTTATCCTTTATCCCGTTTATCTTCGACCAAGATCCCTTTCTCCCGCAACGACTGAATCTGCTCTGTCGAGTACCCACACACCTCGCGCAGTATCTGTTCGTTATGCTGACCAAGGCGCGCAGCAGGACCGGGAATCTGAGGTGGAGTCTTAGAAAACTTGTGTGGCGACTTAAGAAGTAACAGTTCGCCATAGTCGGGATTGGGCGTCTTCTCAATCATACGCCCACTGAGATGCGGGTTTTGGGCAAACTGTCCAACTGAAAGAATTGGCGCAACCGGCAGCCGCAACTCGTCCGCCATGATCCGGATAGCCTCCTCATCACTAGGAAACGATTGCAGCCACTCTTCAATAACCACTTTCAGTGCATCGGCATTCTGAATCCGCCAGCGGTTGGTCTTAAATTCGGGCGAGGTCAGCAGTTCCTCCCGCCCCATCTTCTTGACGAGCGATACCCAGTGGTCCTCAGTGATCAACCCGATCGCGATGTACCCGTCTTTAGATTTGAATGAGCCATAGGGAAAGGCTCCACTTCGCTGCGTTCCGCCGCGCTGCGGGTCGACTTCGCCATTTGTCACGCTATACGCTGCGAGCGCCCAGTCATGCGCATTATACGCACAATCGACTAACGCCAAATCGATATGCTGTCCTTCGCCCGTACGCTCCCGGTGGAACAGTGCCGCACAAATCGAACCAAAGGCGTTTAGCGCCCCCATGTGATCACCGATAGCTGAGCCGGGGTACGCCGGATAACCGTCGGGCTCACCCATCATATGTAAGATCCCCCCCACACCAAGAGCGACAAGGTCATTGCCGATCCGGCGAGAGTACGGGCCTTCCTGACCATAGGTTGACACCGAGCACATGATAATGCGTGGGTTAATCTGCGACACGACATCATAGGTCAGCCCGTAGTGAGCCATGATGCCAGGTGTAAAGTTCTCGAACAGAACATCACACTCTTTAATGAGGTCTTTAATCACGGCTTGACCTTCCACGGTCTTCACATCGACACAGATGCTCTTCTTACCGCGATTATGCATGATGAAATAACTCGGAGTCGCACCATCCTTGCCGTCTTTGGGCACGATACGGATATGGCGGCTATGCTCTCCCTTTGGCGGAAGTTCTACCTTGATAATTTCGGCCCCCAGATCAACCATTAACCGCGTGGCCTGCGGACCCGCAAGCCACTGAGTGAAATCGAGAACGCGGACACCTTCGAGGATGTGGGTGGGTTTCGACACGGACTTCCTCCTTTACGCTTTACGCCTTCTGAAACGCCGGCATTACCTCCTTGGCAAACAGCTCAAACGCCTGCGTCGCTTTTTTAGTATCGAGGCCAGGGAGCTGCGTCAGCATAATGAAGTGCGTGCACTGGAATTCCTTTTGGAACTGTTCCAGCTTACGGGCAACTTGGTCTGGCGTTCCTACCATTGCTGCGCGACCGAATGCGGAGTCACGAATCTCGCTGTGATGCTTAAACGTCCACACGTCTTTATCGCCAGGTGCGTCATTAGCCTCGGCGAGGATATGGCCGTAAAACTCCATCATGCTGTGGAGATGGGGCGCGACGTTTTCCCAGGCCTCATCTTCCGTTTTCGCGGTATACACTAAGCGGAGCTGCGCGATATTGAAATTTTTGGGGTCATACCCATTTTTTGTGAGTTCATCGAGGTACCAGGGTGCCGGGTCAGGCCCTAGCGTTGCCATGAGATGACAGCCAGCCCTCGCCACGCGACGCGTTGCCTTTTCAGCCCGCGCGCCGATCCACATCGGCATGGGATTCTGCACTGGTCGTGGCGAGAGCGTCATGTTCTTTACTTGCGTGAACTTGCCATCAAACGTGACATTCTCTTCACTCCACAAGCGCTGAACCAGCTTCACACCTTCGTGCATTCGCGCAGAGCGCTCCTCACGTTTCATACAGAACGCGTCGAACTCCATATACGAATAGCCTTGGCCAACCCCGAGATCGAAGCGACCGTTCGAGAGAATATCGATACAGATCGAATCCTCCGCAGTTCGCACCGGATGTTGAAACGGCAGCAACAAAATAAACGTACCAATGCGAATACGACTAGTCCGCGCAGCAACCGCTGCCGCCGTCGGCAGAATCGACGGGTTGTATCCGTCCTCCGTGAAATGATGCTCCGTCAGCCAGATGTTGTCGTAACCAAGTTCTTCACAGCGGACAATCTGATCGAGAATCGCTTTGTACAACTCAGGAAACGGTCGTCGCCATTGTTTAGGATTGCGAAAGTCTTCCATAAAGCCGAATTTCATTGAATGCTCCTCTCAACCGCGTTACGTGGACCGTGTTACGTGTTAAGGCAACCAGCAACATGAAACGCAGCACGCAATACGCATCACCTACCACCTAACATGCCTAGTACGTATCCGGCGGCAACTTACTGTGATCCCAACTGGTAATTTTTACCGGCGTAATCTTGAGGACCGCTCGCTTCTTAGCCCGCTCTTGTACCACAGCACTGGCTGGAGCGGGGGTTCCCCCCTTCTGGAAAGCACGAATCTCGCGCATGATCTTCCACACTTCGTCGGGATCGTCGATGACCTCACAATGACCACGAATCATCACGCCTTTGAGTCCGTTATAGGCAGTGCCGGTCTCGACCATCACCGCGACCTTTGGATTACGGCGGGCGTTCACCACTTTCTGGGCTTTTCTGAAAGAGGTCATATACACGCAACCATCTTTGACCATATAGGCCATCGCGACGGCGTGTGGAAAGCCGTCTTTGTCGACGGTGCACAGGGTCATAGTGCGAGCTTTATCAGTGAGAAATTTGTGACGTTCTTCTGGGGTCATTTTGATTTGGCTTTGGCGGTTCATTGTGCTTCCTCTCCCTTCAACAATTCTTCCTCCGAAAAATGATTCAATGACTTAATGGCTCAATGACTCAATCAGCGCCTTCGCCTCTTGCAAATTTTTCGTATCGAACCCTTCAGTGAACCAGTGGTAGACTGCGGATAACATCTGGTGTGCTTGCGTGAGCCTGCTGCGTACTACGTCACTCGTGATTCGTGATTCAGACTGTACCGCTTGCTGTTGTCGGAGACGAACGAGGCTCATCACAGCCCGCAGCTCAAGCGATTTGGCTTGCTGCTTTTGCGCGATGGCGATGGCTTTGAGAAAACACTCCTCTGCCTCCCGCTCCACCTCCGCCTGGGAGCTGGGGACTGGGGGCTGGGGGCTAGGTGGAACTTGAAACTTTGAACTTGAAACTTGAAACTTTTGCAAGGTGAGTTCACCTTTGAGTCGGTAGAGTTCAGCTTCAGAAAATACATTTCGTGACTTATCAGCTATTCCCAAACCCTCGGCTACAGTAGCTAGCCCCTGCGCTGTATATCCGGCCTTCCAACAGGTTGTTGCCAAAACGGTTAGCCATTGAGGCGCGGAAAGCTCATCTCCCGTAGCGCGACTAGCTGTAATCCCTTGACGAATTAATTCGATCCCTGAGATGGTCTCGTTCCGTTCAGCGAGAATCCATCCTCGAGTCACAATACTCCAGCTTTCCCACATGGGAAACGTGTGCTCCGCATAAAGCGCTTCGGCCTCTTCTTCCCACTGAAGAGTGACCATAATATCTCCACACAGTTGATGGAGAAACAAACCACAACCGAGGACAAAGACAAGGCTAAACGGGTGACCAAGTTCCAGGGCTCGTTGTCGGGCTTCATAAATTCTTTGTTGAGCTTGGTCTGGATAACCAAGATACCAGAGTGTCCAGGCCAGGAAGTTCAATGACGCAATACTGGGGTCGTGTCCATAAGAAAAGGCATGACTACTATGCTTCTGGGGATCATAGAGAGAAAGCCCTCTTTCGAATGCCCTACGAGCAGAAAGGAATTCTCCCATGTACATTTCCGTAATCCCGTCCGCCCTAAACGCTTCCACCAAGAACTCAGGCTCATTCTCCTTCTCCGCCAAATTCAGCATCTGTTCCGCGATTTCTTTCGCGCTCCGAACTTCCCCATGCAGACAGAAGAATATCCAGAGACCAAACAGCGCAGGAAAAATTCGTACCGAGTCTCCACATTGGTGGCACAACTCTCGAGCACGCAGGTAGACTTGCTCTACCTCTGGTGCAGCATAGCCTTTTGTCGCCATCAAGACATTGCCCAGCACCAGTTGCAAAGCCAGTTCTTGCTGAACGCGCGCTGATGATCCTGGCATTGTCTGTAACAGATCGAGCCCCTTCGTCAGATGGTTAATTGCTTCATTAT
This sequence comes from Binatia bacterium, assembly GCA_050187625.1. Classification (GTDB taxonomy): domain Bacteria; phylum Desulfobacterota; class Binatia; order Bin18; family Bin18; genus JBFWXH01. Next base: position 78,288 of record JBFWXH010000025.1, on the reverse strand, counting down.
ACGCCGACCGCTGCACGGCCTGTTGGCCAGCCAGCTGGAGGTAATCGACCGCCTTCTGGGTGTTGCCACTCCGACTATAGTGATACGCTAGCTCACTGTAATGATCATCTAGTTTGTCGTGATACACTTCCTCCATCGCTTGCGCGGTACGTTCATGCAAAACCTTCCGCCGTTCGATGAGCAGGGAGTTATACGCCACTTCTTGGGTCAGCGCATGCTTGAAGATGTACTCTGGTTCTGGAAACGCGGGCTGTTCGTAGACAAATTCACTGGCCTGTAAGCGCGATAAGAGACGGAGCAGTGTGGCTTCCGGTTGCGTCACCACTTTGCGGAGCAGGCTCGATGAGAATTCACGGCCGATGACTGCCAGGGTTTGCAGCAAGGCTTTCTCTTCCGCTGGTAATCGGTCCATGCGGGCAGTCAAAACACCTTCCACCGTGGTCGGGAGACGCAAGTCCTGTGGTAGGGGCACGGCGCGCCGTGCCCCTACATCGTCACAATTGAGCAGCCCTTGCTCACGCAACTCCTGTACGATCTCTTCCATGAAAAACGGGTTGCCTTCGGTCTTGGCCAGGATGAATTTTTTCAGAGGTTCGAGTGACTCATTTGACACCCTCACCCTAGCCCTCTCCCGTCGAGGGAGAGGAGATTCGAAGGCATCTTCTAGAAGAGCGGTCAACATTTCTTCTGCTTGCTCTTTGCTTAACGGATCAAGCCGCACTTGCGAGAAATACGTCTTGCCACTCCAGGAATGCTGGTATTCAGGCCGATAGTTTACCAACAGGAGGATGCGTGCCGTCGCCACGCTCTCGCTCAGCAGTTGCAGAAACGCCTGCGTCTCCCCGTCCAACCAGTGCAGGTCTTCAAAGATGACGATGAGGGGCTGATTGAGACTCTCGCGCAGGAAGAGTCGCTTGATCGCCTCTAAGATCCGCTTACGCCGAATCTGCCCATCCATCTGTTGCAATGGCGAGGTCGGTTTGGCAATGCCGAGGAGGAAGAACAGATATGGCAACGTGTCTTCTAAACTCCGATCCAGCGTCAGCACTTTGCCCGTGATCTTTTCCCGTCGTCGCCGCTCGTTGTCCTGATTCGTTAACTGAAAGTAGTTCTTCAGTAAATCGATCAGGGGCAGGTACGGATAGGCTTTCCCATGCGAGACCGAGAAGGTTTCCAGGACGAGACAGCCGCGTTGTGACAGAAGTTTGAATTCATAGAACAACCGCGACTTGCCGACCCCCGGCTCGCCCATGACTGCCGCGATCTGGCCATGCCCTGTTTTGGCGGACTCCCAGGCTTGTTGGAGGAGCGCCATCTCATGTTGCCGCCCAACAAACCGTGCTAACCCGCGGCGGACGGAGAGTTGGAGTTTCGTGCGTAACGGACCGACACCAACAACTTCGTAGATATTCAACGGCTCAGCAAAGCCTTTGACCTGCGCTTTCCCCAACGGCTTAAACTCGAAATACCCCTCCGTCAGTCTGTAGGTCTGCTCGCTGACCAGAATCGTTCCTGGTGTGGCCAGGCTCTCCATGCGTGACGCCAAATTAGTCGATTGGCCTACCGGCACGTAGTCGGTCTGCAGGTCGTCTTTGCGAATCGACCGTAAGACTACTTCGCCGGTGTTGATCCCCACCCGTATCTGTAGATTGACGCCTTTTTCCCGACGTAACTGCTCGGCCCGTTTGCGACTCTCTTCTTGCATCAGTAAGGCCGCATACAACGCCCGCTGCGGATGATCTTCATGGGCAATGGGCGCTCCAAACAGGGCAAAGATCCCATCGCCTAACGCTTGCGCGACGTAGCCTTCATAGCGATGCACCGCATCCATCATCAGCTGCAGGGTGGGATCAATAATCGCCTGTGCTTCTTCGGGATCCAGCTCCGCAATGATATCCGTTGAACCTTTGATATCGACAAACAGCGCGGTAATACTCTTGCGTTCCCCTTCGCTTGCCCCCCGCGCTTCCATCGCCTCCCGTTCTGCTTGAATCCGCTCGGCCAGATGTACGGGGGTATAGCTGACGGGCGGCTGGGGTTCTGTCTCCTCCTTTATCCATTTATCCCTTATCCTTTTATCCTTTTCTTCTTCCCCGTTTCCTCTTTTCGCCGTTGTGCCCTTCGCAATAGGCGTCGCGCACTCATTACAAAACTTTGCGCCGGGAGGGTTTTCGGTCCCGCACGACGGACAGAGTAACGGAAGCGGGGCAGCACATTCGTTACAGAACTTCGCACCCGAAGGATTGTCAGTGGAGCAATTTGGGCACTTCACGAGTTCCCCTCCCTCCATTGCCTTATCTTGTTACTGTGCGGACCATCCACCATCAATAATCAGTTCGATACCTGTCGTGAATGCTGCCTCATCAGAGCAGAGATACAGGGAACCATACGCGATCTCTTCGGGTTTACCCATACGGCCTAGTGGCGTTGCTTCTCTAATCTGTGCATCTTGTTCCGGTGTGAGACCAGCCAGAATCGGGGTATTGATCTGTCCTGGGTGAATCGAGTTTACTCGTATGCCTTGGCGGGCATATTCCAATGCCGCAGCTTTACTCATAATCCTGACGGCACCCTTCGTAGCATGATACGAAATAGAGCTGGGGCTGCCAATGATTCCGTAGAGAGAAGAGATGTTGACAATCGCTCCCCCGCCAGCTTTGCGTATTTCCGGAATAGCGGCCTTCATGCCCAACCACACACCAGTCTGATTCACCGCAATCATTTTTTGCCAGCCATCCAGCGTTTCCGCTTCGACGCCTTGCGGCCAGTAAATTCCCGCGTTGTTAATCAATGTAGTAAGTTTCCCAAAGTGTGAGACCGCTGTTTTGACTGCGTTGTCCCAATCCTCCGCTTTAGAGACGTCAAGACGCACAAACACAGCCTCGCCGCCAGCCGTATTGACCTCAGCAACAACTGCTTTTCCTTGCTCTTCTTGAATATCTCCCGCAACAACCTTCGCCCCCTCCGCCACAAAGATTCTTACATGGGCGGCACCGATACCGCTCGCGCCACCAGAAATTAACGCGACTTTTCCTGCTAAACGACCAGCCATTTTCACTCCTTCACTAGTGATCAGTTATCAGTTGTCTGTTATCAGAGGAATTGCGACACGACCAGAGCAAATGGTAAGGGAGAAGAATAGTAAAACGTAAATATATAAAACGTAATTGGGTCAGCAGATAATCCCTGGTTCTGTATTCTCTTTACGTTTTACGCTTTACGTTTCTTTCCGAAGGAGGACTCTATGGATTTCCAGTTTACCGAAGAACAAGAAGAGATTCGTAACCAGGTCCGCGCGCTCTGCTCACATTTTCCCGACGAGTATTGGCGCGAGCGCGATGAGACCGGTGAATTTGCCTGGGACTTCTACCAAGCCGTCGCAGACGCTGGGTATCTAGGTATCACTATTCCGCAAGAGTATGGAGGCAGTGGTCTTGGCATTACCGAAGCGTCACTCGTTATGCAAACAATCGCCGAGAGTGGCGGCGGCACCCAAGCCTGCTCTGCGGTTCACCTGGGAATCTTTGGGCTTGAACCACTGATCAAATACGGCACTCAGGCAGCAAAGGACAAATATCTGGCCAAAGTGCTGAGCGGCGAGATTCATGTATCTTTTGCAGTGACTGAACCCGATGCCGGTACCAACACTACGCAGATTTCCACCTTCGCCAAACGTCAAGGCGACGGCTACATGATCAGTGGCCGTAAGGTGTTTATCACCAAAGCTCAAGAGTCCAAGAAGATGCTCTTGTTGGCACGTACAACTCCGTATGATCAGGTCGACAAGAAAACGATGGGCATTAGTCTGTTCTTTGCCGATATTGATCCCCAGGCGGTCGAGATCCGCGAACTGCATAAATGCGGACGCAAAGCAGTTGATACGAACATGTTGTTCATTGACAATTTGTATGTTCCGAAAGAAGATCTGATTGGTGAAGAGGGAAGAGGCTTTTATTACATCCTCGACGGCATCAATCCAGAGCGGATTCTCATTGCCGCTGAGTGTATTGGGATGGGAAAACGGGCCATCGAGAAAGCCGTGCAATACGCGAAAGAACGCGTAGTTTTTGGCCGGCCGATCGGAATGAATCAAGGCATTCAGTTTCCGCTGGCTGAATCGTACGCCAAACTCGAAACAACAGAACTCATGGTGTACAAGGCCGCCTGGTTATACGACCACCACAAACAGTGTGGCAAAGAATCCAATATCGCCAAATACATGGCCGCTGAAGCTGCCTGTGAAGCCGCAGACCGAGCCATGCAAGCACACGGTGGGTATGGCTACATCAAAGATTACGACGTTGAGCGCTACTGGCGTGAAGCCCGGTTGTTCCGCATCGCGCCAATCTCGCAGGAGATGATTCTCAATTACGTTGGGGAACATGTGCTAGGCTTACCAAAATCGTACTAAAACGCCGTCAGCCGTCAGTGATCAGCAATCAGCTCGGGCAGGTAAAAGAAGGGATGAATTTTCTTTGCCTTGTTTTGAGCTGATAGCTGATAGCGAAAAGGCCTTCTTCATTCTCCATTATTCCTTTTTTATTTCGGAGGTCCCGTGCCAACAAAATCACCATTCTCCAAAACCATCACCTCACTGCCTCAAGCTGATATCGCTTTTAAGGGCGTGAAAGGCTGGCTCTCCCAGGCCAAAGACCATCAACTTGTCTTTATGGATATTGCACCGATCGGCGAAGTCGCTCCGCATGCACACGGCGCACAGTGGGGTATTGTTGTCGATGGGGAAATGGAACTAACCATCGGTGGAAAAACTCAGGTATTCCGCAAAGGAGACAGCTATTTCATTCCCAAGGGAACCGTACACTCCGCACGATTCAATACCCGGACGTTTGTCATTGATTTCTTCTCAGACAAGAATCGTTATAAGGCGAAAAAGGCAAACGCAAAGAGTAAAATGTAATGCGCAAGAAAACAGAAAACGTAATAGAGTAGAACGTAAAAGTGATAGTGAAGGTCCGGCTACGTGTTCCGTATGACGTGTTGGCCTCAACGATCTAACTTTTCTCTGACGCTGTGACACAACAAAATCCAACTCCCTCGCTCATCCTCGCCTCAGCCTCTCCACGCCGTCGTGAACTTCTTGAGACTGCACGGGTACTATTCTCTATTATCCCGAGTAATGCCTCGGAAGAGCCTCTTCCCGACGAGGCTCCTGCCGCCTATGCTCTCCGAGTGGCGAGAGAAAAAGCAAAGGCGATTGCACAACAGCATCCAGATCATTGGATTTTAGGGGCAGACACGATTGTTGTCGTCAATAATGAGATCCTCGGCAAGCCGAAAGATCCGGCTGATGCCCGACGGATGCTGCGCCTCTTATCTGGACAGACTCATCAGGTCATGACAGCATTTGCCCTCATTGATGAAGAAGGTCGGGAATATGCAAGCCAGGTCGTGACCAGTACCGTGACATTCAAGCCACTCACTGACAGTCGCATCGAATCCTACCTCGCCACTAGGGAACCCTTCGACAAAGCCGGAGCCTATGCGATCCAGGGACAAGGAGCAGTATTGGTTGAACGTGTTGAGGGATCATACACCAACATTGTGGGATTGCCAATTGACGAGGTGCTGGTGGTACTCCGTGCCGCAGGTATATACCAGGAAATAGAGGCCTCCGAGTTATGATCGATGTCGGCGCAAACTATAGAAGAATCCGGGAGCATGTTGCTGAAATCGCGCGGCGTTGTGGACGCCAGCCTGAAGATATTACCATTGTGTGTGCGGCAAAAACCAAAGGACCCGAGTTTATCCGTGCCGCACTCGCCGCTGGGGCGACAGTGATTGGCGAAAACTACGTCCAGGAAGCACGGGAAAAAATCGCGCATATTTCTGAACCTGCGACCTGGCATCTGATCGGTCACCTACAACGCAACAAAGCAAAAGATGCCATTCAATTGTTTTCCCTCATCCACTCGCTTGATAACATAGCGTTAGCGAAGGAATTACAACGTCAGTGCGCAAAGCGCAGTCGTACAATACGGACCTTAATCGAAGTCAATCTGGGCGGGGAGCAGACCAAGAGTGGTATTGCGTCCGACCAGCTTGATGCGCTTTTGGCAACAATGAGCGAGTGTCCGAACGTTCGAGTTGAAGGTTTTATGACAATTCCTCCTCCCGACCCAGAAGCTGAAGCATCCCGCCCCTATTTTCACGCGTTAGCTCGCTTGCGAGAGCAGTACGCAAGGTCTCGTGCTGAGAACATTGACCTCCGTGAACTATCGATGGGGATGACGGATGATTATCCAGTCGCTATTGAAGAAGGCGCAACGATTGTTCGTATTGGTCGTGCGATTTTCGGAGAACGTTGAAACGTAAGGACACCCGATGAAAAAGCTCGGATTCATTGGTGCAGGCAACATGGCTGGTGCACTCATCAAAGGGCTCCTCGCCGGAAAACGTTATGGCGCGCAGGATATGGTGACAAGTGATACGGCCACCGCGCAGCTCAAAAAAATCAAAAAAATGTATAATGTTGATGGCATGGGCGATAATCGAGCCCTTGTCCGCGAGGTAGAAACGGTTATTTTGGCGGTGAAACCGCAGATTCTCGATGAGGTTCTCGCCGACATTCGTCCTGAAGTCACGAAAAACAAAGTCTTTATCTCCATTGCTGCGGGGGTACCATTATGCCGCTTGGAAAACGGTCTCGGCGGAGCAGCCCGTGTGATCCGTGTGATGCCCAATACTCCGGCGTTGCTGGGGAAAGGGATCGCAGTTGTTGTCCGCGGCAGTAAAGCAAAGGCCGCGGACGAGAAGCTGACGTTGAGCATCTTCCGTGGGGTCGGGGAAGCACTCGCAGTCAAGGATGAAGCACTGATGGATCCAGTAACCGGACTCAGCGGTAGTGGACCAGCGTATGTGTACCTGTTTGCAGAAGCGCTTATTCAGGGTGGGGTCCACGCAGGATTATGTCAGGCGGTCGCAACCCGCCTGACATATCAAACCATAGAAGGTGCAATCGCGATGTTGAAGGAAACGGGACATTCCCCAAAGGAGTTACGAGACATGGTCACGTCACCAGGCGGAACAACGCTGGCAGGGTTATCGCGCTTGGCAGAAGGAAATTTTGTCGAGACAGTGTCGGCTGCAGTCCACGCTGCAACCCGTCGCTCGCAAGAACTTGGGAAGAGGTAAGGAGTACCCAGCATGTTCATTCTTGGGAATTTTCTAGCAGGCCTAGGCCAGATCCTGGGTTTATTGGTCCGGGCATACATGTGGATTATCATCATCCGGGCTTTGATCTCTTGGGTGAGTCCTGACCCCTATAATCCGATTGTTCGCTTCTTACAGGCTGCGACTGACCCGGTGCTCTATCGTATCCGTCGTCTCATTCCAGTGAACTTTGGTGGGATCGATTTCTCGCCAATTATCGCCATCGCTGTCCTGCTTTTTCTCGAAGCGTTTCTCGTCCAGAGCCTCTTTGATCTTTCCCGACAACTACGGTGAATCCGACGGACACCCCTATGCCTCTTCCGTGGCACTCAACTCCCCAAGGCATTGTGTTGCGTGTTCATGTACAACCGCGCTCATCACAAAACCGTCTCTCTGGGATCCATGGCGAATCCCTCAAGATCGCTCTTACTGCACCTCCCGTTGACGGCGCAGCGAATTCGGCCCTCATCCACTTTCTTGCTGCATTGCTAGACCTCTCCCCGTCTTCGATTTTTCTCCAGGCCGGACGTTCCGCTCGACAGAAACGAGTACTGATTTGTACGGCTACCCCAGAGGTCATCACGCAACGATTACACACCGTCCTCACGCGGGTTGACAAAAAAAGGCGGGATGGTTAGCTCTGCAAAAGGTAATGTTCTCAACCAGAGAGGGAAACTCCTATGCCAATATACGAATATTCCTGTAAAAAATGTGGTGAATTTGAAGCGACTCAGCGGATGTCGGAGGACCCACTCAAAAAGTGCCCAACTTGTGGTGCCAAAGTCACGAAACTCATCTCGCAATCCGCGTTTCACCTGAAGGGGAGCGGCTGGTACCTGACCGATTACGCCAAGAATGGTACTAGTAGCAAAAGTAGCAGCGAGTCCAAATCTCCCAGCGACACAAAAGACAGTTCTTCAACCGATACCTCAGCCTCATCGTCGAAATCATCTTCTCCCTCGACCTCTGGAGAGAGTCCGGCTTCTGCCTAATGGGAGACTTGGTTAATCCGGTTGAGAAAAAATAGAATAAGATAACTTTACTCTGAGAAAGTCATCTCCCCTCTTACCTCTCTGAGGTTCTCATGATAAGCAAAGCGTCATGGTCGCATAGCTCAGTCGGTTAGAGCGCTTGCCTCACATGCAAGAGGTCCGGTGTTCGAGTCACCGTGCGACCATTCAAAAACACGTCCACTACAAAAAAAGCCCACCAGATGCGGGCTTTTTTCTTTTTCGCATCAGAGAAACTCCGCGTTATATCACTCCATTCATTTCCCGATAACCCCTCTCACAGTTCGGTTGTTTGGTCAGAGGTAGAGAAAAATGCTTTGCACCCCCCAAAAAGTATGCTACTAGTGAGGGACCCAAGCATTTGAACTTCGAGAGCCAGGAGGAAAGGATTATGGCAGATAAAGGTTTTGGGCGTGTCATTGAAGAACGCCGTCACGAGTTAGGAATGACGCAAGAAATGGTCGCAAAAAAGGTGAGCGTAAAAGCCAACTATATCGGCTACCTCGAACGAGGGATGCGCCATCCGAGTCAGAAGGTTGTCGAGAAACTTTCCGCGGCATTAAAACTCGACCCACAAGATTTGTACCTTCTCGCAAACCCGAAAGTACGCAACTTGTTAGGCAAGCCCAAAAGCAGTGGATCTTCCGCGTTACAGCAATTTCTTCGCGACACGGCCTTACAGAAACAACATGGAGTGACTACAGCAGAACGTAGCGCACTTGCTCAACTAGAAAAAGCGGAAACCACCGCAGCTGTGGCAAAAGCGCTCCAGGCCCTGCGGAATGCGACAAGCGGTAAGTAAGCGACACATCCCACTCTGGCTCTCTGACTTCACAAGCCAGCCTTTCAGAGGCTGGCTTTTTCTCTACCGATTTTGCTTGCTGCAACCTTTCGTTATGCGCGGTCGCAGAACGCACTGAATGTTTCTACATCAATATATGTAACCGAAGGTAACGACGGCTCTTGCTTCTCCACCTGACTGCTGTGAGATACGGGGTGACCAGCATTCCCTATTCGCGCGACCCCACAGCCGTTCCCGACAAGGCACAGGCTTGTCACGATACCCCACAATAGCAGGGTTACATCTCGTTTTTGCATGCTTCTTACCCTACCTTGTTCAGCCCAGAACCTCAAGTTTCGCTTACCTTTCGCACCCCGCTGCAGGTAGGATAGCTATGCTGTATTGTAGTGCTAGATTATCAAATATGCTGTTCCAATGGTTGGCGGGATTTCTTTCTTTCGCCCTTCTCCTCACGCAGACATCCACCGCCCTCGCGACCGAGGAAAGCGAGGTCACAATCGGACGAAAATTCTCACTCATTGCCCAATCGCAACTCCCACTAGTCCGAGATTCAGCGGTCCGACGGTACGTCCAACGTCTCGGTCAGCGTATCGTAACCAGCCTTGATCACGCAGAGTTCCCCTACCGCTTTGGCGTGGTGCAAGAGCCCCATATCAATGCCTTCTCGGTGCCGGGAGGGTATATTTATATTCACACTGGCCTGATTCAACGCGTGCAGAGTGATGATGAGCTAGCGAGTGTGCTCGGGCACGAAATCGCTCATATCCAGGGACACCACTTCGCGCGTCAGCAGCAAGATACCAAATGGCTCTCCTACGCGGGAATTGTGTCCCTTGCCCTCGCATTAATCAACCCAGTTCTTGCCGCGGGAGCCTCATCGGCAGCGGCGGTTACTCAACTCAAGTATCAACGGTTCCTTGAAGAAGAGGCCGACCATCGTGGCTTACAGTATATGACGCGTGCCGGGTTTGATCCCCATGCCATGCCACGATTTTTTAATACGATGCATGGTGAAGAGCGACTAAATGGAGTCGATGTTCCTCCGTACTTTCGTTCGCACCCACTCTCGCAAGAACGCCTGAGCTATATCGAGCGAACCTTACGCACCATGCAATGGAACCAAAAAGAACCGACTGATACCTTTGAACTTCGTCGTGTACAGGCAATTTTACGCGCGGTGCAAGGAAATCGGAGTCGCGTCATTCCGGACTATGAACGACAGCTTGCCGCTTCTCCTGATAACCCCCAGGCGATGGCAATTCTCGGTACTGTTCTTCTGCGTTACCATGATTGGGAACGGGCAAAAACCTTGCTTGAACAAGCAGGGAAAAAAGGCGTGCGACTTGATACTGAACTAGGCATTGCTAACCTCAGACTTGGCCTCACTGATCAGGCCCGACAATTATTTTTACAGCAACGTGAGGTCGACCCCCACGACGCCGAAGTGCGTAACCAACTGTGCGGATTGTTTTTGTCGGAAGGCTCGATTGCTGACGCGGAGCAGGAATGCCGCGAAGCACTAGCCAATGATCCCTATCTCGACGAAGCGTACATAACGCTCGCACGTATTGCTCAACAGCGACAGCAGAGCGGTGAAGCTCGCCTGCTGCTCGCTCAGGCGATGGAATTACAAGGCCGATTAGAAGCAGCGTTTAATCAGTACCAACAGGCCGCACTTCTCCTTGGCCCAAAACATGCCCAGGCGGAAATGATCACCGAAAAAAGCAACGAACTCGAAGAATTACGGAGTGAAATACGCCGAGCCGGGGGGCGTTAGCAACTGATGTAGGAGAGAAGCCAGCTCGTTGCCTCACTCTTCTGGAAGACCTAGGGTCTTGCGACCCGAGGCGCTAATCATACTAGGATTCCAGGGGGGGTCCCACACAATCTCTACCGTGGCATTTTGGACACCTGGAAGAGCCCGAATATGCTCTTCCGCTTCCTGCGTAATATATCCCCCCATACCACATCCTTGGGTGGTCAACGTCATCTTGACGTTCACGTGTTCCTCGTTAATACGAACATCATAGACTAACCCAAGGTCGACAATGTTGACTGGAATCTCCGGATCTCGACATTGACGCAAGGCGTCGTAGACCTGCTCTTCGCTCAACAGGTGGTGAACCTCTTTATCGTTTGCACTCTCCGATTGGGACGGCATTTGCTGCCGCTCGGTCAATTGTCTCCCCGGAGATTCAAGGGGGGGAGCTTCTGGAGTTTGCACAGGCGCAGCAGTCGGTTGCTCTTTTTTCCATAAAGACGTGAACCGACGAAACAATGATGTCATGCGTCTCCTCAATACTGAAAGAATAAGGGTGCAGCCGAAGTGGGAACCGCGTAGCGGTATCCATAAATGAGTGAGGACAGCTACAGTACGGTGCGTCGTGGCTTACTTAGCACCCACTCTCCTCTACTCCACCTTCTTCTAGCGAGCCACCTGAAGCAACAGCATGCACCTTCTCATCGTCACCGTAGATATCGAAAAACGCGTCGATACTCGCCAACAATTGCGCACGGATTTGCTCACGCGTCCCCTCAATCAGGTGAAGCGTGACATGACTTCGATTACTGTCACCATGCACGACCTGCTCATCCTCGACTCTTACGATTTCCCCCGCTGGATACAATCGGAGACCGTAAACAAGTGAACACTTTTTCCCTTTCTCTTTTCCGCCCGAAATGGCTTTGAGCTTAGCCATAAGAATCCTCCTGTCTACGATCTCATGGGTCTCGTGGGTTAACGGTAAATTTCTGCCCCACCCTTTCTAAACTCTTCTGATTTTTCTTGCATACCAGTTTCAATCGCCGTCTTTTCATCTACCTGCTTTTGGGCTGCGTAATCACGCACATCTTGCGTGATCTTCATTGAACAGAAATGCGGACCACACATCGAGCAGAAATGGGCAACTTTTGCTCCTTCTGCCGGTAAGGTCGCATCATGGAAATCACGGGCAGTTTCAGGGTCAAGCGACAAGTTGAACTGGTCTTGCCAACGGAACTCAAAACGGGCTTGAGATAGCGCATTGTCACGTGCCTGCGCCCCAGGATGTCCCTTGGCCAGATCAGCAGCATGAGCAGCAATTTTATAGGCGATGACCCCGTCTTTGACGTCCTCACGGTCGGGTAGCCCAAGGTGTTCCTTCGGTGTGACGTAACAGAGCATGGCACAGCCGTACCATCCAATCATTGCCGCCCCAATCGCTGAGGTCAGATGGTCATAGCCAGGAGCAATATCCGTCGTGAGCGGTCCGAGAGTATAGAATGGCGCCTCTTGGCATTCTTGAATCTGCTTTTCCATATTGATCTGAATGAGGTGCATGGGGACATGCCCCGGTCCTTCAATCATCGTCTGGACATCATGTTTCCACGCAATTTTCGTCAATTCACCGAGGGTTTCGAGTTCGGCAAATTGTGCTTCATCATTCGCGTCGGCAATCGACCCTGGTCGTAGTCCGTCACCAAGACTAAACGAGACATCATACGCCTTCATAATTTCGCAGATCTCCTCGAAGTGCGTATAGAGGAAATTCTCGCGGTGATGGGCAAGACACCACTTTGCCAAGATCGAGCCCCCACGGGATACAATCCCGGTCAATCGTTTGGCCGTCAGCGGAATATAATGTAACAGCACGCCAGCATGGATCGTAAAATAATCCACGCCTTGCTCTGCTTGTTCAATAAGCGTGTCACGGAAAATCTCCCAGGTCAGCTCTTCCGCTTTGCCGTTGACTTTCTCTAACGCCTGATAAATAGGAACCGTGCCGATTGGTACCGGAGAATTCCGCAGAATCCACTCGCGCGTTTCATGGATATTCTTCCCGGTCGAGAGATCCATCACCGTATCAGCCCCCCATCGAGTTGCCCAGATCATTTTCTCGACCTCCTCTTCAATGGAAGAGGCAACCGCTGAATTTCCGATGTTGGCATTAATTTTTACGAGAAAATTGCGACCAATAATCATCGGCTCAAGCTCTGGATGATTGATATTTGCAGGAATAATCGCTCGCCCCCGTGCTACTTCATCACGCACAAACTCCGGCGTAATCTCCGCAGGAATGCTCGCCCCCCACGCATTCCCAGGATGCTGTTGCATAGTACGTGTGAGGCCATTGCCATTCGTCGCCGCTTGGTGCTGGGCGATTTCTCGCGCCATATTCTCACGCAGGGCAATATACTCCATCTCTGGAGTAATCATCCCCTGCCGGGCATAATGCATCTGCGAAACATTGCGTCCAGGGAGAGCCCGTCGAGGCCGCCGAATATGAGAGAAGCGGAGATGGTCAAGTGTGGCATCCGCAGCACGACGACGGCCATACTCAGACGATATACTGCCTAACTCTTCGGAATCGTTACGGGTAGCAATCCAAGAGTGGCGTAAAGGAAATAGCCCCTGGCGGATGTCGATATTCACATTTGGATCGGTGTAAGGACCAGAAGTATCGTACACCCATAGCGAAGCGGAGGTATCAGCGCTCCCGTTACTATTCGCATGTTCGTTATGGCCAGACGTTTTTGTCAAGGGAATTTCGCGAAACGGCACTCGGACCCCTGGCTGCGTACCCTCAACATACACCTTGTGCGAACCTGGGATAGGCGTCGTGGTCAACGTAATCTGCTCTGTCGAAACGGTCCCATTCATCCTATTTGCTCCGTTACGCGTAGTTTTTTTCATCTGCAAAGCCTCCATCGTCTAGTCGACCAAATTTTTGCTAACTCGTGGCACCTACCATCACTGTCCGGCCATCACTACGGAGTTGAGAGAGGCACGATTACAGCGTACGAAGTACGAAGTCAAAAAGAAGAGAGGCTACACAGACACACCATCTCCCTCCAGCGTCACCGGTTCGCGGGCGGATGAAAAACGACGTACAGCGAGAAAAAGTGAGTATATGGGTAGTCACACCGTGTTCCCTTCGCTGGCATTACCCAGATCAGGTTCCAAGGGTCGATGAGTTCGCTTCCTTGAACCCATCCTCTCAGCCGTAACTGCGGCTCCCCCGACGGCCTTTAGGCCGGCTTGCGAAGTATGCTACGCCCCTGAGCTCTAACTGTCAACGAGTTGCTACGTCTTCAAAAAAAGCGAACGTAGGGTTTTTCTATGAATGCCCCGTTCTCATCTACCCGGCAGGCGCTCTACATTTCCTCTTTTTCTGGATCTGTCGTTAACTTCAGTTCACTCTCTTGTTGCAACCAGTCGATCGTTTGGTGGACTTGGTTCCGTTCGTTTTCTAGAAATCGTGCAACGGCGGCCCCTAGCCGAGGCTCAGCGAAAAAATGCATACTCACGGTCGGTTGCGGATCAAACCCGCGCAGACGCTTAAAATCACCACCCGCACCAGGTTCAAACCGGACAAACCCTTGCTTAATGCAATGGTCAATTGCCGCATAGTAACAGACGTTAAAATGGAGATGGCGAAGTTCGCGAAACGCCCCCCAATAGCGGCCATAGAACACTCCGTTTTTCTGAACGTTGAAGGTTCCCGCGATGATCTCCCTTTCATGATATGCCACAACAAAACAGAGATTTTTCTTGAACCGCTCGTCGAGTAATTCAAAAAACCGAGGTTTGAGGTACTGCCGGCCCCAGTACAACTTGTCAAGGTGCGCTTTGTAGAGCCTAAACATCTGGGGCAAAAGGCTCGACGGAATCTCCTCGCCGTGAATCACCTCAATTCGCACTCCTTGATCGTCCATCTCTCGTATCTCGCGTTTGACCTGATTACGCCGTTTCGTACGAAAATGTGCGAGATAGTCATTAAACGTCTGATAGCCATAATTGAGCCACTGATATTGTAACCCGATCCGTTTGAGGTAGCCTATCTTCTCTAGTACTTCGCTCTCTTCGGGTAAGCAGAAATTGACATGGATAGACGACAGCTCATTTTGTTGACACACCTCTTGCAGAGCCTTTCCGAGCAACTCGATCAACATCAAGCGGTCGGTTCCTGGTGCGGTCAAAAACCGTACTCCCGTTGCTGGCGTGAAAGGTGCGGCAACCAGCATTTTGGGATAGTATTCAATGCCGGCTCGCAACGCCGCATCTGCCCAGGAGTGATCAAAAACGAACTCCCCCATGCTGTTCCCTTTAAGGTACAATGGGCATGCTGCAACCAGTCGCGCCTCGTCGTACACAGTCAGATGTTGAGGTTGCCACCCTGTTCTCGGAGTAACGCATTGGGCGTCCTCCATACTCGCGAGCCAGCCCCACTCAAGAAAAGGAGACCCCTCTCCGACCATGGCGTCCCACGCTTCACGGTCGACCTCAGACATTTGGTTGATGACTTTGACTTGCAGCATGGTAGTGGGCATTATTGGCGGGCACGGTATTGGATGCAAGGGTCTCTGTAAGAAAGATTGTGAGAATATAGGTGTTTCAATTTCTTTTCTGAATTATGCAACCTGGAACTGTCATTGCCTATCGTGAACACGGGACTCTCGTTCTCGGTGTTGTGCAGAAACTGCTCAGCTCCGATCCTTCCCGTGTCGAAGTTGTTAACGAAGAGGGGAAGAAACAACTCCTACCTCGAGAGCGGGTCCTCTTCGATTGTAAACAAGCGCTGTCACCAACCATTGCGCCAGCTGAGCTGAAAAAACAACTGCAAATTCTACATGAGCAGATCAGCGCATTTGCCCGGACAGTCAATCTGCAAGAATTGTGGGATCTCCTGCAAGACGAGCCGGTAGAGACCTGGACGTGGGAAGAGTTAGCCACACTCGCGTTACCCGCACAAGCCGATCCGCTGACCGTCGTGGGCTTCCTCGACGCACTTTACTGCCAAAGTCTGTATTTCAAGGAAAAGAAACCTGGTACGTTTATAGTGCGAGATGCCAAGAGTATCGAAGAAACGCTTCATCAACAGCAACGAGAACAAGAACGAGCACAGACGCAGGACAACTTTCTCGCCTGGACACGTAGCCAGATTGCAGACCCAACCCCAACCGATCCTCCCAGCGGAGCGGACCGTTACCTTGACATAATTAAAGGCCTTGCCCTGTATGGGGAAATGTACGAAAAGCGGCCTCAAGCTGCCAAGCTACTGGATGAAATCGGGTTTCGCGGGAAAGGACACTCGTGGGATATCGCATTCCAGTTACTCGTTGCCCTCAAAATCTGGACGGTCGACGAAGACTTGAGTCTGTTACGCTACAAAATCCCAACCCGTTTTCCATCCGAGGTTTTGGCAGCTGCGGAGCATGCTCCAGAATTTGTTCCAGGTACAGAACACTATAGCGATTTGACTTCGCTCTTCACGTGTACCATTGATGACACAGAGACCAGCGACATCGATGATGCATTAAGTGTCTCGACCGAGAACGGCAGAGTCATCATTGGCATTCATATTACTGATGTCGGCTTCTTCGTCGAGCGAGAAAGTGAGCTTGAGAAAGCCGCGCTCGCCCGCGGTACTTCAATTTATCTCCCACGCGGAACGTTCCCGATGTTTCCCCCCACTATCAGCGAGGTACGGGCAAGCCTCTTAGCGGGATCGTTGCGACCGACATTGAGCTTCTTTGTCTGCTTAGACAACGAAGGCGCTATCCAAGAGGAACGCCTCTGTCGTGGTTATATTCGTGTTGGTCGCCGTCTGAGTTACGCCGAAGCAGACGAGATGATTGAGAGTGGGCATACCGATCCCTGTGCCGACGCCTTACGCGTTTTACTGGACAAAACTCAACGACGAAGAGCCCTGCGAGTCACTCAAGGTGCGGTCATTATCGAAGGCCGGGAAATCAAAGTGAAAGTCAACAATGGAGACGTAAGTGTCACCGCGCTGACGACGAACTCTCCTTCTCGGAGTCTCGTAGGCGAATGTATGATTTTAGCAAACGAAATGGCAGCGTGGTACTGTCGCACCCAACAACTCCCGGCACTCTATATTTCACAGCCACCACCCGACGAACCGGTCCCTGCCATGACGAGCTTTCCTTCTCAACGCGTGTATGTTCATGCTGCACGTCGAGCGATGAAACCATCGCAAATGGGGACAATCCCTGGTGCCCATACGGCCCTCGGGATAAACCTCTACACCCAGGTCACGTCTCCCTTGCGTCGCTATCATGACTTGCAGATGCAACGTCAGATCAAACATCATCTGACATTCGGAGCACCGTTGTTTAGCGAAGAACAGCTGCAGGTGATCGCCGCAGGAGCACAAGAATCAAGCGGCGATGCCCGACGCTGCGAAAGAGAGAGTGTCCGCTACTGGTTGCTGCGATATTTAGAAAAACAGAAAGGGCAAACCGTAAGCGGGCACGTGATTCGTGAACAAAATGGACGATCTTTTATCGAACTCGACGATACCCTCCTTATCGTACCTGTGAACGCCTCTCCGCCGTTACCCCTTGGGGCAGATGTGAATGTCGTTATCGGTCACGTTGATGCACGAAGGGATATTTTGACAGTACGACTCGCAGACCACCTACCACATCACCGATCCCCCATCGATGTTGAGTGATTGGCCAGTAATATACGACGCATCAGGCGTACAGAGATAGGCAATGAACTTACCGATTTCCTCGTCCGTCCCTGCTCGCTGGAGCGGCACCATTTGCTCAATGCTTTTGTTCCATGTCTCTCCACGCCCGACAACGTCCATGCGAGCCGTGTCGATAATCCCCGGACAGACCGCGTTGACACGGATCTGATGTGGCGCCACTTCCATTGCTAAGGCTTGCGTAAACCCTTGAACACCGAAGTTCGACGTACAATAAGCTGTGGTGTTGGCGAAGCCTCGCTTCCCGGCAATTGACGACACATTAATAATCACTCCGCCCTCGCCTTTTTTAATCATCCGTGGCAAAACTTCTTTACTCATCAAAAAACTGCCTGTGAGCTTAATTTCTAAGACCTGGTGCCAGAGGTCTTCCGACAGTTCAGTAAGAGGAACGCGATCAGCCCCACGGGCAAAGGCGGAGTTATTCACCAAGATATCAACACGACCGAACTCCGTCAGGGTCGCGGCGACGGTACGCTTCACATCAGCACTACTGACGACGTTCGCAACAATTGGCAAACATCGACGTCCGAGGGCACGGACTTGTTCTGCGGTGCTTTCAATATCACGCCAACCAGCGGCTTTTTCGTCAGGCGGATACTTCGCAGGGTCTCGACCAGTACCGGTCACCACCACGTCAGCTCCGTACTCAGCCAATGCGAGCGCCGCTGCCCGACCAATACCGCGCAGTCGTCCGGCGCCCGTCACAATGGCGACTTTCCCATCAAGCACTCCCATAGATACCTCATTTGTCACTGCCCAGCGCACCTGACTTTAAGCAACTAAGCAGTGACAGAAATTTTTCACTCTTCACTCTTCATTTTTTTCTACTTGCCTAATTCTTCAGCAAACAACTTCTTCACCTTGGCCCAGGCATCCTCAGCCGAGGCCTTATCATAGGAAGCCCGCTGATCACAGAAAAAACCGTGATCGGCATTTGGGTACACAACAACCTCGTGGCGAATCTTGTTTTTCTCAAGTTCCGCTCGAATAGCATCGACTTGATTCATCGGAATGTGTGCATCTTTCGCACCAAAGAGACAGAGAATCTTTCCACTGATCTTGCTCGTTCGACCAATCGTGGAAGGCTGGCCGCCGAATCCTTGTTCCCCAGCAATACCGCCACCATAGAAACTCGCAGCCGCTTTGATATCAGTTTCACATGCCGTGAGGTAGGTGACATGCCCACCAACGCAAAACCCCATCGCACCAAGCGTATCGCCTTTGACATAATTCTGTCGTTTCAGGAAGGATTGCGCCGCTCGGGCGTCAGCGATAATCTCATCGGCTTTCAGTTGCATCAGCAACTTAATGCCGGCGTTCATCCCTGTTTCGTCGTAGCCATACTCCACCCCAGGCCCGGTGCGGTGAAAAAAATCGGGGGCAAGGGCGACGTAGCCTTCACGAGCGACTCGTTCGGTCACGTCGCGAATATGCGAATTAACACCAAAAATCTCCATATACACAATAACGCCAGGGCGAGGAGTCCCATCTGCCGGGCGCGCCAGATAGCCGCCCATCGTTTTACCGTCGACACCAATATGAATACGTTCAGTGACAATTTCCATGAGCCCACCTCCATCAAGATTGCGATACGGTTTCTTCTTGAGCACAGCCGCTTACGCTCTGTCAAGGTAGTGGTTCGCCACAGAGATTTTGACAGGCAGAGATTGCTTCGTCGCTCCGCTCCTCGCAATGACGTCCCGTTTTGTCTTTGCGAGCGGAGCGAAGCAATCTCATTCAACCAATGACTGCTCCCCTGTCAAAACTTTTGTGGTCATCCACTAGCAGGTTTCTATCGTTTCGCGTTTAGCTCCTCAGATGCTGCAGTCGCCTCAACGCCGCACCGAGAAACTTTGCCCAGAGTTCTGAAGCTCCGGCTTGGCTTGTACCAGCACGGTGTGATAGACCCACGCTATCTCGCAATTTTTCACTAAGAAGGAGGTACGCATGCCCTACGTAAAACAGAATGGGGTTAACATCTACTACGAGTCGTATGGAAAAGGCTTCCCCATCATTTTTCTTCACCCATTTTCGACCAATGGGTACATTTGGTACTTTCAAACGTTTGTCTTCGCCCGTACGAACCAGTGCATTATTATTGACGAGCGTGGTCACGGCCGTTCAGACAAACCTCAGCAGGGATACGCCATTAAGGAAATGGCTGCGGATGTGAGAGCGATCCTTGATGAACTCAAAGTGAGCAAAGCCATTTTCGTTGGCAACTCCATTGGTGGGATGATCACGATGCAGTGCAATCTTGACTACCCTGACCGCGTAGCTGGCAATGTCATTGTGAGTAGTGGAACAAACCTCGCGGCGGGCATGCCTCCAGAAGCTGCAGCTGCATTTCAGAAAGACTTTGCTGGTGCGTTCAGCGGTTTACTCGAGGGCGCGATCTCAGCGAAAACCAAACGCGAACGCCCGGAAATTCTCGAATTGATGAAGGCAAATTTTCTGGTCGAGGATAACTTCCCGCACCATGTGTTCTTCGCTGCCGCCTCTGATCCACATGGTGTCTTCAATTGGAACATTACCGACAGACTCAAAGACATTCGCAAGCCCACGTTAGTTCTGGCTGGCGAAGAGGACCAAGCGACACCAGTAGCCGCAAACAAACTCCTGGCCGACAATATCCCAGATGCAGAGCTGCGCGTCCTGAAAGACATTGGGCATTTTTACGAACTCGAAAGTCCGGACATGTTCAACCGCGAGTTGGCGCAGTTCGTGAAACACGTTGCTGCGTAGCACTGCTTCTGCAACAGTAAAGGGAGCTGGAGCTAGAGACCACGCCTTGGCCCCTGCTCCCCCCTGGTCTTCCCCGAAATGTACTGAAAGCTAGCGGGCAACAGCGGTTTTGAGTTTTTGGCTTCGGTTTTCGAACTTACCTGGCAAAATTCGTTAGCTCACAGTCTCTGCTCGTTTCCCCTTTTTCTCCTTGTGACGCTCCTCTATTGTTCATACAGACGTTTATGGTAGAGGCAGCAGCATGCAGGAAACTTCTCTCACACGCATGATCCTGGCGCGTACAGAACGCTATGGCAGTAAGCCAGCGATGCTGTACAAGCGTCAGGGGCAGTGGACACAGATATCGTGGCAAACGCTCGGACAACAGATCGTTTACGCCGCGCGGGGGCTTACGTCGCTTGGGTTTCGTGCAGGTGACCGCCTCGCTATTCTCGCGGAAAATCGCCCAGAGTGGGCAATCATGGATCTTGCTTGTTTGTTTTTGGGCGGCGTTGACGTCCCCTTGTATCTGACCAGCCCGCCAACAGACCTCACCTATATTCTCAAAGATGCAGGGGTCCGATTCCTCGTGGTCTCCGGGCGGGAACAGCTTGCCAAAGTACTCAAGGTTGCTGCAGAAGTACCCTCGCTCGTGCATCTCATCTTACTTGAGGATGGGCCAAAAGAAGAAACACACCTCGGACGGCTCCCCAGTATCAGCTTCGAGGGACTGTTAGCGTATGGAGAAAGGCATCACAACCCGTCACAGCCGATTGCCGATCCAGGGTTAGCAACAATCATTTATACCTCCGGGACCACAGGGGTACCAAAAGGAGTCATGCTGAGCCATGCGAACATCCTCGCCAATACGCAGGACGCGACAGCGATTTTGCCGATTACCGAAGAGGATGTCACCCTCTCGTTTCTCCCACTCTCGCATGGCTTCGAGCGAACCGCCGGACTGTATACCATTCTCCGTGCAGGAGCGGCCATTGCCTATGGAGGCGGCACGGTCACCGTCACCAAAGATCTCGGTGAAGTCAAACCCACTCTCCTCTGTTGTGTCCCGCGCGTTCTGGAATTGGTCTATCGCCGCGTGCTCAGTGAACGTGAGGATGCGCATTTTCTCAAACGCAGAATTTTAAGTTGGGCTTTGGCGATAGCAAAAGCCGCGGGGCCTCTCCAGGCTCATCAACATGCGCTTCCCCGTCTTTTGCGTTTACGACATCGTTTCGCAGACCGTCTCGTATTTCACAAATTGCGGACGTTACTCGGTGGCAGAATTCGCTTCATGGTGTCAGGCGGAGCACCGCTCAGTGCCGAAGTTGCGCGCTTCTTTTACGGTGTTGGACTCACCGTCTACGAAGGCTACGGGTTAACCGAAGCGGCTCCCGTCGTTTCCTGTAATATCCCTGGTCGGACTCGCCTCGGCACGGTCGGCCCTGTCCTTCCACAAGTAACAGTCAAGATTGCTGACGATGGAGAAATTTGCGTGCGTGGACCCAATGTGATGCTCGGCTACCACAACATGCCCGGCGACACCACCGAGGTAGTCGACAGCGAGGGCTGGCTCCATACAGGAGACATTGGCACGGTCGATGCAGAGGGATTCATTACCATCACCGATCGCAAGAAAGATCTCCTCATCACCGCGAGTGGAGAAAACATTGCTCCACAACCCATCGAGGGCCTCCTCAAACACGACCCACTGATCGAGGAAGTCTGTATCATCGGTGACAAACGTCCACACGTGACTGCGCTTATTGTCCCCAATCGCACTTTGCTCGAAGCACTGGCTCACAAATACAACATCGCCGGAGAGTGGCAACAGATCCTGCAACGGCAAGAATTTCGCGTCCTCTTTCGTCGTCGCATTGACGAGGTGAATCGTACGCTTCCACTTTACGCCCGTATTCATAATTTCACCTTACTTGCCGAACCGTTCTCGCAAGAGAGTGGGGAATTAACACCAACGCTCAAGGTCAAACGTCGGGAAGTGATGAAAACCCGGCGCGCCGAGATTGACCAACTGTATCAATCGCATCATCTTGTTGTTGACACACCCCCCAAGAGCCGATAGCCGAAACTGAGATATGAGTATTACACCCAACGCCGTAGTGGAAATCCCTATTATACCTGAAGGAACAGAAACCGTTGACAACCTGGATTTGCTGCTTGAAATCCTCCCGCGCCCAGTCCACGAAGCAATCATTGAGGCTGCTCACCCGGAAGAACTGATCGAGGTTGTCCTCGATTTGGGACGGCAACCTGAAGCCCGCTATGTCGAGCGTACCCTCTACCTACTCGAAACTCCTGTAACCCGAGAGGATATACAATTCGCGGTCGCTAGGGTCGGGCAGTTCTCCCATGATAACCGTGCGGGTATTCCCCGCACCCTGCATCGTATCTCAGCGATCCGCAATCGTACGGGAGATATTATTGGCCTAACCTGTCGGGTTGGTCGGGCGGTTTTTGGCACGGTCAACATTGTCAAAGATATTGTCATCCAGGAAAAGAAGAGCATCTTGCTGCTTGGTCCACCCGGGGTGGGCAAAACCACGCTGCTCCGTGAGGTTGCCCGGATTCTGGCCGACGAGAGCAATAAGCGTGTGATTGTGGTCGATACCTCAAACGAAATTGCCGGTGACGGAGATATCCCACACCCCGCCATCGGTCACGCCCGGCGTATGCAAGTCCCGTCTCCTAACCTCCAGCACAAAGTGATGATCGAAGCTGTAGAGAACCATATGCCCGAGGTCATCGTTGTCGACGAAATCGGCACGGAAGCCGAAGCCCTTGCCGCCCGCACTATTGCTGAGCGTGGCGTCCGCTTGATTGCAACCGCGCACGGCAGTGCTCTGGAAAACCTCGTCCAGAATCCGACCCTCGCCGATCTCATTGGTGGTATTCAGTCAGTCACGCTCGGCGATGAAGAAGCACGCCGTCGCAGGACACAAAAAACTGTGCTCGAACGCAAGGCCCCACCTACCTTCGATGTCCTGATCGAGATTCATGACCGCGCCCACTTCGCAGTTCATCCTGACGTCGAAGAGGCAGTCGATACGTTACTGCGGGGCCGTGTCCCACGAGTAGAGCTTCGTGCACGGCAAAGTGATGGTCACGTCGAGATTACGCATTCCGCACCAGTTTCTATCACAACGGGGGAATCAGCAGAAGAACTCCCGCCTGGACGACGAAAATTGCAACGGATTTTTCCCTATGGCATTAACCGACATCGCCTGGAGCAGGCGATCCACGAACTGGAAGCTCCAGCGCGGCTAGTTCCGCATCCTGCCGAGGCAGACATTGTTCTGACTGTGAAAGGCCAGGTAAAACGGCAGTCGAAAGAGCTCCGACTCTTGGTTGAAAATGGGCTTCCTCTGTATACGTTGCGGAACGATACAATCATGCAGATGAAAAAGTTCTTGCGCGAGTATCTGTCTGACGCCTTCCCTGAAGAAAAAGCAGCAATTCACGAAGCAGAGGAAGCGATCGAGGAAGTCCTTACTCACCACCGCCCGGTAGAATTGTCTCCACAAAAGTCTCGTATACGCAGGCTGCAACACGAACTCGTCAAACGGTATGGGTTAGTATCGAAAAGTGAAGGAGACGATCCGTTCCGCCGACTCATTATCTATCCGGAGCGGTAGCGGAACAGCCTACCGTCTCGATAAATCGTGTTCCATGCAGACCGCAGTCTCGCGTCTGCCGTAATAACCTGGAATGGTATTCATTTCGCGATACCCTAACCGCTGGTAGAACACCCGGGCATCCGAGTTCCCGGCTCGTACTTCAAGTTTAATCGTACGGATTCCACCCACCCGGGCTGTTTCTTCTAACCATTCGACGAGCTGCCGCCCCAGCCCAAATCGCCGATACGAGGGCTCAACGGCGAGCAGGTTCAAGTGCGCGTGTTCGACAAGAAATTCCATGATTGCGAAGCCTCGCAATCGGCCGTCAACCCATACCGTCAGGACATTCGTTTCTGGATGACGGATACTGGCAGCCACGCGTTTAGGCCGCCATGACCAAGGCAATCCTGCTTCAACCAAATCACGTGCCAGGGTTGCAATGAGTGCAGCATCACTCAGACGTGCGAGTTTGAATTCAGCGTTGTGTTGCGGGATAGGCGCATTCATCGTTTTTCTCTAACCATAGGCACGCCAGAACACCTCCCAAAGCATCAGTAACATACTGCAGCTACTTTTCTGATGCCGTAGATGCTGAGATCGTCAACGACACCATCGGTCGAGACAATGACGTAGCGTACATCACTTTCATTTGATATCCGTCGAACAATTGTGATTCGAGATGAGACTGCTCAGCGCGCTCTTCAATAGCTCGATTAATCACTTGGTCGACCCAAAGCAAAACCTTCTCTCGGTCGGCAAGAAACATTCCGGTCAGCGTCTCAAGGTACCCTCGTGCTTCGGCGGCCACAGTTTTTCTTTGCTGATCGATCGGCGCCCACACCACAACTACCCCAAGATTTTCTGCATCACCTGCGGCTTGGACAACGCCAGCCTGGTTTGGTAAGCGAGCCTCCTGTGTTCCCTGTGCACTGCCTGGACGTGGCGCAAAAGTCACCGATCCACCGACTTTCTCCAGACTCTCCTGCAAGGTCGCCAGCGAAATTCCCAAGCGACGAGCAATCGCCAAGTCTTCAGCGACAGACTCCGCTGCAGTTAGCCCCACACCAATCGCGATACCGATAAGCAACACAGTTTTCATGCGTACGAGTCAGTACTCTCCTCTTGGTGAACGGAGAGTACTACGTAGGAAGGGATTTTCACACCGTTGTCGAAACTACTCCCGCCCAATCACCATCGCGACAGTAGTTGTCCCTGAGCCACCGATGTTCAGGGTTGCAATCTTTTTGGCTCCATCAATCTGGTACTCGCCAGCACTTTCGGTGACCTGGCAATACGCGTCGAGTGCCTGGCGGGTTCCCGTCGCACCAACGGGGTGACCACCCCCGATCAGACCACCGCTAGCGTTGATCGGTAATTTGCCACCGAAATCGATAACGCCTTCTTCGATGGCTTTCCACGATTCGCCTGGTTTCGTCAAACCAAAATGGTCAATCGCCATATATTCAGAAGTTGTAAAACAATCGTGCGTCTCAATCCCCTGGACTCCCCACACGTCAGCGATCCCAGCACGACGGAAAGCATCCACAATCGCCTGGCGAGTATGCGGAAGGATATAGGGATCATCCTTGCTTTCGGCCACCTTAGCCGAAAATCGCATAGGAGCGGTCCGATGCCCCCAGCCCAAGATGCGCGGCAGCTGTTCAAGTTGCAGACCTCGTCGGGCGGCATAGGCTCGGGCAAACGACTCGGAAGCGAGGAACAATGACGTCGCACCGTCGGTGACCTGCGAGCAATCTTTGACTTTCAAGCGTCCAGCGACAGGGTTGGCATACTTTCCCGAAGTGAGATTCTGGGTCTCATTTGTGAACCAGCCACGAGTCTGGGCTTTGGCATTGCGGCGGGCATTGGAAAAGTTAATTTCGGCAATCCGGGTTAAATGCTCGTCTTTGAGCCCGAAGCGTTGCTCGTATTCGTCACCCAAACGACCAAACAGTTTGGGAAACGGAAACTCGACTCCTTTTGATTCTTGCTCATACCAACCCGCAGTCCCGAGAAAATCTCCTCCTGTCGCCGGATCAACCGTTTTCATCTGTTCAACGCCAAGAATAAGGGCAAGATTATAGCGCCCCGCCTCAATCTCGGCAGCGGCCATCATGATCGAGACACTCCCGGAGGCACACGCCGCCTCATGCCGCGAGGTAGGAATACCAGACAGGGCTGGATCAATTTCGCCGAGAAATCCACCGAGATGCCCTTGCTTACAATACAACTCAGCGGCGAAGTTCCCCACATGGGCAACTTCAACTTCTTTTGCCTCGATACCAGTAACGGTCAATCCTTCAACAATCGCCTCCTGCATCATCGCGACAACATCTTTGCCCTCTTTCATCCAGTTGCGAGCAAAGTCGGTTTGGTATCCTCCCAAAATATATACCGGTGCGGTCATCGGAGCGTCCTCCTCCACTTTCGAGCACTCACGCTCGGTGCATTTACGGAATTTTCCGGCGTACGGAATAGTGTTGTCCTAGCGCTTTGGGATACGCAGGTCAACAAAGGGGACAACCGTGGCCCTATGACGAACACCACGGCCTCATGTTCATTGTTTCAATCGGGACGCAACAGCACCTTGAGCACCCCAGACCGCGCGGCATGTTGCAGAGCAGTTACCCCTTCGCTCAATGGATATACTTGGTCGATCAGTCCCGTCGTCACAATCCGCTTTTGCGCAAGTGCCTGCAGCGCCGGAGAAAAGCGTCCGCAGCGTGAACCGACGACCGTAATTTCATGAATCACCAACGGAGCAAGCGACACGCGATGCTCGTTCACAACCGTACTTTTCATCACCAGGGTTCCACGCGGCCTGAGGGTTGCCATCGCCATTTGCAGGCCTTGCGTCGATCCGGTTGCCTCAATCACAACACCAACAGGGTGAGGCTGCCATTCCCCAAGAGCAACGGTCCATATCCCCAAGTTCCGAAGAACAGCCAGTTTTTTTTCATGCTTGCCGACCACGGTGACCCCTGCGCCAGCAAGATGGAGAACCTGGGCGCACAACATGCCAAGCTTCCCATCTCCGAGGACAACCACCTCTGTTCCGGGTACGAGATGCAACTGTTCCAAGACCTCAAATGCCGCAGCTAATGGTTCAGCAAATACCGCCTCTTCATCGGATACAAAGTTGGGGACGATATGGAGATTCGCAACCGGAATAGTCAGATACTCGGCAAAACTCCCGTCTGCTTCGAGAATGCCCATCACTCGCCGTTGAGGACAATGTCTACCTAACTGTTTGTGGCACCATTCACACCTCCCACACGCGAAGTTAATCTCTCCCACCACACGCTTTGTTTGCAGTCCTACGGGACCAGCAACAACAGTCCCAACAAACTCATGCCCCGGGATACCACGAAACCCCATGTATCCTTGCAGAATTTGCAGGTCAGTTGAGCAAATACCAGCAAGACTGATTCGCACCAACGCCCAGTCTTCCGGGACGGTCGGTTCCGGACAATTCACCTGCATATGTAGCTGTTTCCCATCCCAACGGAGTGCTTTCATAATTCCCCTCGACAACAAACAATTGCCACCGGTACACTCTGTGTTGTAGCAGAGCACGAACATCAATCAAATGTAGCAGAATGTCCATTCTTCCGAACACTAAAAAAATTTTGCTTCCGGGACTTGCCTTCCAGCGCAAAGATATGCTGGAATGCAACGTGGTAACTTTATTATGAAAGATTCAACAGAATCTGATCCGCCCCCAAGTTTCTCGTCACGCGTTCGGGCGTGTAGATCTTTCCCCCATACTCTTTTCTCCCGCCACTACTCTGTGGCTGATCTAAACGACCACCCGCTGTAGTACCAGATATGTTTGGCCTTGAGTCGCAGCTTTTCCTCGCTTTGTTTCTCATCCTTACCAATGCGTTTTTTGTGGCGGCAGAATTTGCCATCGTCAAGGTACGGTGCTCGCAGATTGATGACCTTGCCCGCCGCGGCAGTCCTCTTGCGCGGTTTGCCAGCAAGGTTGTCCATAACTTGGAGACCTCCCTCGCTGCGGCGCAGATGGGCATTACCTTTGCCAGCCTCGGTCTCGGCTGGATTGGTGAACCAGCCGTCGCGCGATTGATCACGCCCGTCCTCGGCACCCTCGGGGTTATCTCTCCCACAGTTGTTCATAGCGTTTCTTTCTCTATTGCGTTCGTGTTCATTACCGCCCTCCATATTATTATTGGTGAGCAGATGCCAAAATTCCTGGGTCTTCGTCGGTCACAGGAAATCGTCTTGTGGACCTCGGTTCCGTTCTCTTTTTTCACGACTATTTGTTATCCTTTTATTTGGGCGCTCAATGTCTGTGCCAACAGCCTCTTACGATTGTTCGGAGTACATACAGTGAGTGTACACAGTATTAATCACTCGGAAGATGAACTTCGATTCATTCTCTCCGAGTCACAGCGACAAGGAGCACTCCCCGCGCAGAAGGCGACGCTGTTGGAAAATGTACTCGACTTAGCCGAACGCTCGGTCATGGAAATCATGATGCCGCGTCCGGACATTGATTACCTTTCCCTGAGTAAAAGCTGGGACGAGAATCTTGCGACCCTGTATCAGACTGGTCATACCCGGTATCCGTTGTGTGAAACTGACCTTGATCACGTTCTCGGCATAGTTCACATTAAGGATATCTTTCTCAGGAATGGAGAGGTGCAAAGCTCCGCAGATCTCTTAAAGATCAAACGGGAGGTGTTGTTCGTCCCCGCGACCCGCCCAATCGAGGGATTACAGCAAGAGTTCCAGCAACGTCGACTTCACATGGCGGTGGTCATTGACGAGTACGGCAGTACAACCGGCTTAGTCACCATGGAAGACATACTTGAAGAGCTCGTAGGTGAGATTCAAGACGAATTTGATACCGAAGTACCTGATTTACTGGAGACTGAGGAAGGCACGGTTGTTCATGGACAAATGCCGCTTGCCGATGTGACCTATGCACTGGGGTTACCGGAAGTCGAAATCAAAGATGCCCACACCATCGCAGGCTATGTTCATGCGCAATTGGGGAGAATCGGACGGATTGGCGATATAGTGTCCCTTGACACCCAGACGGTTAAAATTATTGAAATGAGCGGACAACGAATTACCCGCGTTCTCGTCGCCCCTGCCCTGCCAGCCTTACCAATGGCAGAGCAACAACTGCAACTTGCCATGTCGGGTAAATGAGGCGAGGTTCCCCCCATCCGCAATGCGAGGAACCGTTTTGATATTTCCAGACTGGAGCAACGTCTGGACTCAGGCAGCGGCCGCCGTTTTCGCGGCACTGAGGATAGCCTCATACTGAGGCTCGTTGGCGATCTCTTTCACATACTCGACGTGTTTGACTTTTCCGTCTTTTCCCACGACGAATACCGCACGCGCTGTGACACCAGCAAGCGGACCATCCTTGAGTAATACTCCGTACTGTTGACTGAAACCCCGATCACGAAAATCGGAGAGCGTCTTTACTCGATCAACACCGGCAGCGCCGCACCAGCGTTTCTGTGCAAAGGGCAGATCCACGCTGATCGTCCAGATTTCGGTGTTGCTCCCAAGGGATGCCGCCTCCTGATTAAAGCGACGGGTTTCGGTGTCGCACACCGGGGTATCGACCGACGGAACGGTACTCAGAATAATGACTTTTCCCTTTGCGTCACTCAGCCGCACGGGCTGCAACCCGTTATCGATCACGGTAAAATCTGGCGCATCTTGACCCACCTTAATTTCCGGGCCAACCAGCGTTAGAGGGTTACCCCTCAAAGTCACCGCTCCTTGTCGTTCTTCTGCCATGGAAACCTCCTTCCACCAAACCTAGTGATAGTGAAATTCACTCCAGACACCCGCCCGAAGCGTTATCAATTGTAGCGATTCAGAAGACAAGCGCAACGGAACCATAGAAAGACGAGTCAACAATCCTTTTCCATCCTCGGCTGGATTCGCCGTCACTCAAATCACACCTTCCCGTTGGAGATCCGCTAAATCGCGCGCTTCAAGTCCGAGCCACTGGCCATAGACGTCGGCGTTGTGCTGCCCCAATAGGGGGGCTGCCGTACGGATTTGTGTCCGGGTCAGAGAAAATTTCGCCGCCGTGCCATAGTGGGTCAGCTTTCCCGCAGTGAGATGTTCTACTTCACATACGCTCTCCCGTTCGCGGAAATGCGGTTCTTGAACAATTTCTCCAAAATCTAAGATCGGTGAGCACGAAATACCTTCATTGTTCAAAACAGACACGACCTCACGTACCGAACGGTCTTTTATCCAGTTTGCCGTTACTTCTTCTACGAACGCTTCGTTGGCTTTCCGTGCCGCAACCGACCGTGTCCGCGCATCCTCTATCAGGTCCACCCGCCCGATGAGCTGACATAACTTTTGCCATTGCTTATCATGCGCCACTGCCAGCATCACCTCACCATCGGCACAGTGAAAACTGTTGCACGGCGCGGAGGCCGGGTGTCGACTCCCTCTGCGTTGCCACACTTCACCACAGTGAGCCGCTTGCATAATGCCTCCTTCTGTCACCGAAAGTGCACTATCCACCATCGCAATATCGATCCACTGCCCTTCACCTGTCCGTTGTCGCCGTACCAGTGCAGCAAGTGCGGCCTGTGCCGCTTTCACCCCACTGAGATAGTCGATGATGGCATTCCCCACTTTCGTCGGCGGTCCATCGGCCTGGCCCGTAATTGACATGATACCACTCATAGCTTGAGCGTCTGTATCGTATCCTACTTTATGCGATAGTGGCCCCCACTGCCCCAAACATGACAACGACACATACACGATATCGGGTTTCACTTGGCGAATGTTTTCATAGCCGATGTGCCATTTGCCCATCGCTCCGGGCCGGAAGTTTTCCAATACAATATCAGCACGTCGAGCAAGTTGACGAAACATTTCTTGACCTCGTGGATGATGGAAATTCAGGGTGACCGACTTTTTGTTGCGGTTAATGCTGAGAAACGGAGCGCTGCGGTCAGACTCTGGAGCATTCGGCACCCGTGGGCCAAAGACCCGGCAGATATCTCCGGTTTCAGGCAACTCACACTTGATGACTTCGGCTCCCATGTCGGCAAGCTCCGCACCTGCAACAGGGCCGGCGTAGGTTGTACAGGCTTCAAGCACGACGATCCCTTCTAACGGCCCAGTCCCCGTTGCATTCGCCTCACGATAGAATTCCTCTTTTGTCATTAGGTATGCTCTCCCTTCCCGTTCTCGGTGAGATTTTCGTTCACCTGACATTGCATCCTCAGGATCTATTTGCTAGCTGTTCCTCTCACACTGTACACGTCTTTTGTCGCATCTTTATTTCATCAGCAAGGAGGAGGACATGATTCACCAACAACCATACCGGAGAAGCAGGCAAACACTCTTTGCCTTTATTTTCCTGTTGCTCGTCAGCCCATCAACCCCCGTACGAGCCGATGAAACCTGCCAATCACCCTATCTTCCCAAAATCACGGGGATTGAAGATTATGTCTACATCTGGACCCTTGGTTCCGAGGGACTCGGTGACGGTTCGGATAAGCTCGTCACGGTGGGTACCAATCCTAACCGCGCCGATCAGTATGGCAAAGTGCTGTCCAGTGTATCCGTTGGAGGTCGGCATGAAGCCCATCATGGCGGCTTTACGGATGACCGCCGCTACCTCTGGGTCGGTGGGCTCGACGACAGCAAGATCTTTATTTTTGACGTGGCAGCCAATCCGGCAAAACCAGCCTTGGTCAAAACGATTGACTCATTTGTAAAAGATTCTGGAGGAGTCGTCGGTCCGCATACAATGTATGCCCTTCCGGGTCGCATGCTCATCACCGGACTCTCAAATGACAAAGACCACGGCGGTAAAACTGGCATGGTCGAGTACAGCAATGAGGGGAAATACATTCAAACACTGTGGATGCCTGACGGTGCAGAGTACGGCTACGATGTGCGCGTGCAGCCCAATCTCAATCGTATGCTCACCTCCTCCTTCACCGGCTGGAATAACTATATGATGGATTTTGGCCAGATGCTGGCCGACAAAGAAGCCATGAAACGTTTTGGTAACACCATGGTGCTGTGGGATTTTCATGCTCGCAAGCCCATTCAGACATTCCAGGTTCCTGGTGCACCGTTAGAAATCCGTTGGGCACTGCAACCACGCCATCATTACGCATTTACTGCCACGGCTTTAACCTCGAAACTATGGGTTATTCAGCAGAAGGACGACGGCACCTTTGAAGCAAAAGAGGTGGCGGACATCGGTGACCCCGCCAAAGTACCGCTGCCGGTCGATATTAGCCTCTCAGCTGACGATCAGTTTCTCTTTGTCAATACATTCATGGATGGCACCTGTCGCGTCTTCAACGTCGCCGATCCCATCAAGCCCCAACTTGTGCACGAACAGAAGATCGGCTCGCAGGTCAACATGGTCTCGCAGAGCTGGGACGGTAAACGAGTCTACTTTACGAGCTCACTGCTAGCGAACTGGGATAAAAAGGGCGAAGCCAACGAACAGTTCCTCAAAGCGTACACATGGGATGGTAAGGAGCTGAAACAAACCTTCGCTATAGATTTTAACAAAGAAACACTTGGACGCCCGCATATTATGCGTTTCGGCCAGGACCAGTTTTACAAGAATCAGATCTATACCGGAGACCAATCGAATAGTGTCCAACGGATTGCAACAAACCTCCAGTAAGGAATTACTGGGTGGGCAGGTGCCCACCCTTTCTTTGTTGTTTTGTCGTCTTATGTCGTTCCACCTTTCTCTCCTTGTCGGTCTTCTCTTTCTTCTTGTCCCCCCCGTTTGCCCATCAGTAACTGCCCAGCACTCAGCGCCCTCCTCCTCTATAATCCAAGACGCACTACAACCGCAGTTCACCCCTCCTGCACCTGGCACCTATACGTTGCCGCCGATCGATACCGTTACGGATCATTCCTTACTCAACACCGAGGGACAACAAATCAAGCTGTTCTCTCTAACCCAGGGAAAGGTCTCAGTCATCTCGTTTATGTACACTGCCTGTTCTGACGTTGCAGGATGCCCGTTAGCTGCAGCGGTACTCCAACAACTTGATCGTCTCCTCAATACCCGACCAGAAATCGCCAAGCAGGTCCAGTTACTCTCCGTCAGTTTCGACCCCGAACGAGATACTCCGCAGCATCTCGCAACTGTCCGCACAACTCTTGCGCCACAGACCGACTGGCAGTTCCTGACCGTGGCTACTCCCGGCGAACTGCAACCGATTCTTACTGACTTCAATCAATCTGTCGCAAAGTTGTGGGACAT
The DNA here is from genome assembly GCA_050187625.1 of Binatia bacterium. Classification (GTDB taxonomy): domain Bacteria; phylum Desulfobacterota; class Binatia; order Bin18; family Bin18; genus JBFWXH01. The sequence continues at coordinate 45,193 of JBFWXH010000025.1, read as the reverse complement.
AAATGGTGAATGGAGCGGACTCTTTCGACATGTACTCAAGGTTTATCTCCTCGACCAACAACACAACGTGCGCAACATTTATAGCGCAGGATTCCTGAACGCCCAGCTCGTTCTTAATGACATCGAAACGATCCTGTTGGAAACGTCTCAACATTCCATCGCGAGCCCAACGCCATGAATGGCGCGCGCTATTTTTTACTCATCCTGTGTCTCTTCTTCTGCGAAACTCTCCGAGGGGTGTGCGCCGCAACAGGTTCCTCTGAAAATCAAACAATTCCACTCGGTCTGCCGTCCCCCCTGCCGGTCCCGGCACAGAACCTCTTGACTCCAGAAAAAATCAGCCTCGGTCGACGGTTGTTTTTTGATCGTCGCCTTTCGCCGAATAACACATTATCCTGCGCCATGTGTCACATTCCCACGCAAGGGTTTACCGTCAACGAGACGCGACTTGCGGTTGGTATGAATGGCCAAACCACGAAACGGAACTCCCCAACCCTTTATAACGTGGCGTACCAGCGTTCCCTTTTCCATGATGGTCGTGAGTTTACTCTCGAAGACCAGATTATTTCTCCTTTGACCAACCCAGTTGAGATGGCAAACCCCTCTATGGGCTACGTCATCCATAAGCTGCGCCAGCTTCCTGATTACGAAGAGCAGTTTCGTCAGGTCTTTGGGAAAGGCGTGAGCGTCCTAACCCTGGGACAGGCAATTGCCGCCTATGAACGGACGTTACTTTCAGCCAACTCTCCTTTTGATCGCTGGTATTTCGCTAAGAAGCAGGATGCTATCAGTGCTGCAGCGCAAAGAGGATTCAAAATCTTTTCGGGTAGAGGACAATGTATCACTTGCCACACCATCACGAACGAGGCGGCGTTATTTACGAACCACGGATTCCACAACACGGGTGTCGCGCAACTGCAACTCATTCCTGAAAAGACGGTCGAGGTAGACCTGGGTGGCGGTCTGGTTGTGACTATGCCTCGTGCGCAAATCGATGAGATTCTCACGCCGCCAAGCAAAGATTTAGGACGATACGAGGTCACGCTCGATCCCACTGACCTCTGGCGTTACAAAACTCCCTCGCTGCGGAATGTCGCTCTGACCGCCCCATACATGCACAATGGGGTCTTGCTAACGCTCGAAGCAGTGATCGATTACTACGATCGTGGAGGCACGGGAAGTGACGGGCAAGATCCTCGGATCATGCCGCTCAATCTCAGTCAAGACGACAAGCGAGCTTTGCTCGCCTTCTTGCGCAGCCTGACGGGAGACAACGTTAGCGAGCTGGCACGGGAGACAGCTCCTCGCTGACAGCCTCGCGAACTGCAGCTCTTTCGTTCTCCCTCTCCACGGTTGACAGCAGTCGGCAGACCGCTACGCTACCCTTGCGATTTTCGTCACACAGGAGCATCGAAGAGCAATGCATGACGTCACTTTGCTGCGAACTAATCTTGACCACGTACGCGTCAAACTCGACCAGCGGAACTTCCCGCGTGACGCACTTGACCAGTTTTCTGTCCTTGATGAACAACGCCGCGCACGCATACGTGACGTCGAAGACCTCAAGGCTGCTCGCAACCGCGAAAGTCAAGAAATTGGCAAGCTCATGAAAGCGGGTCAAAAGGAGGAAGCTGAGCAACGTCGCGCTGCCGTCCGCCAGATGGGTGAGCGACTGCCTCAGCTTGAGGGGGCTCTCGCCACAGTCGAAGACGACTTGCAGAACCTCTTAGCCACGCTTCCCAATCTCCCCCATGACAGCGTTCCCATTGGGGTAGATGAGTCGGCGAATCAAGAAGTCAAGCGCTGGGGCACGCCAGCAACATTTTCCTTTGAACCCAAAGATCATGTTGATCTTGGCGCCCATCTTGGTTTGCTCGACCTGGAGCGAGCGACAAAGATCACCGGCGCGCGCTTTTCTCTCCTTACGGGTATCGGAGCGCGCCTCGAACGGGCATTGATTAATTTTTGTCTCGACTTGCATACAACCAACCACGGATATACCGAGGTGCTCCCGCCGTTTATGGTCAATACGCAGACGCTGTTCGGTACTGGGCAACTACCGAAGTTTGAAGCCGATCTGTTCAAACTGACGGACGAACGTAATTTCTACCTTATCCCTACTGCCGAAGTACCGGTCACGAATATCTATGCCAATGAGATTCTCAGTGATGCCCAGCTTCCCGTTAAGATGACCGCGTATACGCCGTGTTTCCGTTCTGAGGCAGGCAGCTATGGACGCGACACCCGCGGACTTATCCGTCAACATCAATTCGATAAAGTTGAGCTGGTGAAACTCACGCGCCCTGAGGAGTCGTACCAGGAGCTGGAGAGTTTAACACGCAATGCTGAAGCTGTGCTTGAAGCACTCGATCTCGCCTATCGCACGGTTGTGCTCTCGACTGGGGATATGGGCTTCTCTGCCGCTAAAACCTACGACATCGAGGTATGGTTACCGAGCCAGAAGACCTACCGCGAGATCTCATCCTGCTCAAACTGCGAAGCGTTCCAGGCTCGCCGTGCGCAAATTCGCTTTCGCCGTGAGGCCAAGGCCAAACCAGAGTTTGTCCACACCCTCAACGGCTCCGGCTTAGCCATTGGCCGCTTATGGTTGGCGATTCTGGAAAACTATCAGCAAGAAGATGGCTCTGTAATTATTCCTGAGGCGTTACGTCCGTATCTGGCGGGGATGGAGCGAATTACAGTCGCGTAGCAGAGTCGGACGTACAGCGGACACTATCTCTTACTCATTACGTGCTTCAACTTCGTAATTGCTACGCTCAGCACGAACAGGGGGGGGAAGTACGGCAGAACATAACCCGTTCGCCCTACGTGTAACCGCGTGCGCAGTGAAGTCGAAGGGTGAACAATCATTCCCACGAATTAGGCGTCGTGGTCCAAATTTTTCTTACTCTTCTTCAACGCGAAACGGCACTGGCTTTTTCTGCCAATAGGGTCGGGCGTGGGATTGATGTTGCACTCCATAGAGCCGGACTCGATCGGTCAAGTTCAATAAGAGAGGCATGAGATCTTTGCCAAAGACATGCCCAAGTCCGCCGCGAGAGACAGCTCGCTCATGAAAACATCTCACCTCGTCAGACAAAACGTTTGGTCCGCCGACAATCAACAGCGGTACGGTTTCCCCCGAGTGAATCAACGGCCCGCTGCTCGGGGTCGCGTGATCCCCAGTGATCACGACCAACAAGTTTTCCTCTTTTTCGATACGTTTCACCAGTTCTCCTAACGTCTCATCAATGGCTTCGATTGCCTGCTGTTTTGCAACGGGATCTTTTCGATGCGCAGCAACATCAGGACCTTTGGTATGAAGGTGCACGAACTCGTAACCTTCATCGAACAACCGCTGCGCTGCCGCTAGTTTTTCGCGAAAGTCGTCAACAATGGTAGGCTGCGGGGTAACGCTAACCGAGGTCATACCACAAATCCGGGCAATACCGATATACAGGGGATAATTCTCGACACTTGCAGCCCGCATGCCGTTTTGCTCCAGAAACGGAGCGACCTCGGGACGTACCGCTGCCCACTTGGTCAAGAGAAAATTGATCGACGGTAGGCCCGCGTGTTCTCGTTCGTAATTCACAGGGTGTTCTTTCAGCCGACGATACACCCATCGCAAATAGGCATTCAGCGCTGCCGCCGTTCGGTCCGCATTTTCCTGATCCTCAGCTTCGGCTAGAGAAAGCGCAGCAGCAACGAACGCCCCATTGTAGAAAGGGTCGACATCAGAGATATCACGGCTGGGATTTCCCGTAAGCATTACAATTGCCTCACAATGTCCGCAAGATCGTAACGAGAACGAGATCCCGTGGCTTTCATACGTCGCCACTGCTGTACACAGCTGCTCACAGTCCGCCTCGTTCCGTGCAACACACTCTTCCCATAGAATCGCCTCGCGGCGTACTTGGCCTTGATGGACTGTCGTGGTTGCGAAGCTGGCAAGCAACGCCACTGCATTAGGCAGAACTGCAATACCACGTCCTATTGATTCAAAGGCTGCACGTCCAGGAAACTGCTCGTAGGGATACCCAAAGAGAAGAAAATGCGAGAGTTCACTTTCAAGCGGAATTCCCGGCGCCAGCGGTACCAACGACCCCGTACAACCAAGCTCAGCCAAACGATCGAGGTGAGGTGTATGGGCAGCCTCAAGCGGTGTTTTTCCACGAAGGACCTTCTGGGGTCGATCGGCGAGCCCGTCAAGGACGATCAAAAGAATATTCATAAAGATGAACTAACCAAGAATCATTCTGCGCGCATTGCTTCTTGGAGTCTCTCTACAGCGTTTATCTCGCGTAAGACTCGTGCGACCGCAGGAGGCACAAGCGCATCCCAGCCGTATCCATTACGAAGACGGCGACGCACTTCACTACCGCTCACTTCTTTTGTCACGCCATTGTCGAGAATCTCGACCGGCCAGCCCATCATCCGAAACCGGCGCAGCTTCTCTCTTCCCCACGGAGAAAACACCCGTATGAACTGTGTTGTTTCTCGAGGGCAGTAGAACGGCCATAGTTCTGGTTGATGAATCGGAAACGGCACCATAATGAGGCGAGACGAATCTATCTTAGCCTCGATAATCGTTGCCTGAATCATCAACAGGCGTTCGAAGAAGCTAAATACATTTGCTTCCGGACGATGCCGCTCCTCATCGGCGACCTCTCGGACAATGAGAGAAGGATCCGGATTGGTTATCCCAATCACTAACCGCTCGCAACGGTCGAGCGCGGCACACGCATACTGCCAATGCCCGTTATGGAAAGGCTGAAAGCGTCCATGAATCATACCGTATTGTGGTTTCATAGATATGCACTAGCCGTTTCCTTTCTCCTGGTGAAGCTACTCGATATTCAATAGGCGTTTCACCGAGTAATAACCGGCTGAGGCTGTTCGGAGCGCACCGCGGCCTCCTCGGTTTTCTCAGAGCTGGCCTTCATTTCGGTGCGCGGTTTCAGCACCGCCCCTTCTGTAGGCTGAGCAATGGTTGTCGCTTCAGGAACCGACTCGTTCAGCTCAAACACCAATCGGCCAGCCGCCTCTTGTGCCTGAACACGAGCCACGACCTCTACTGGCAGCTGAATTCGTCGCACCTCCGGAAACCTTTCCTTCTCCAAATCAGGGCGAAGAAAAAATAAATCGGGCTGGGCCACCTCACTTTGGCTCTTCACCGACGAGTCGAGATACCATCGCCGCCGCATAAAGTCAGGATTGAAAAACACTTCTTTCTCTTCTGGCGTCCACTGTTTCAGCCGGTGATTATCGCGCACCATATACGACATCACGTCCGTCGCGCTGTCCCAATATAAGATCATCAGAGGCCCATACCCACGTTCACCAAGGGTAGGATTAAACATGTCGGTTAGACGTACCTCAACGAGCGCCAGATTTCCGTCACGTCCATACTGTTCGATGCGCAAAGGGTAAAAGGAATGTTTGTCCAACCAATAGAGTATACGCGGAGCATAGTAGTTAGGCAGCCAGTCCTCGCGGGCACGAGCTTCAACGACATAACACTCCACACCATTGTTGGCAGTATAGTGGGGATAGGTGTCCCCCATGAGTTTGATCTGTGAGGTCGCAACTTCTCGGAAATCGCCGTCCTTCCCATTGCTTAACACAATCGTCGGTCGAGTCACCGGAAAGCGGATCGTTTGCGTGAGGATATCAGTCCCGACCAACCGCCAGGAAAACTCCCATGCATCACGCCCGGTTGAATCGTCCATTGTCTGGGCTTGATTGGGGAACTTGTCTTGACGACGAGACGGGGCCTGGTGTCGGACCCGTCGGATAGAAGACGAATAGACAAAGGCGTCTTCTTTTTTGACGAAGGCCTGATCGGTCCGGTAGCGAATCGTCATACGCTGTGAGCCTTCGGCATCGGGCGGAAAGATATTCTGGTTGAGATAGCGATAGAGTTCCTCGCCTGGCTTACGGAGAAATTCGGCACCAACGCCATTAGGTTCATGATAATCCATGAATGTCACCGACTTTCCTGGGCTCAGCAATACTCCTTCAGGAGAGATAGATCCCCACACGTTCGCAAACGCGCATGACCAACGGGGCCGTTGCGTAAACTCCATCAAACGATAGCCCATCTCTTCTGCAGTATATGGTGCCGTAAAGGGATAAGGCTCTGCGGGAAGGTACGAAATCTCTGCATGCCGCGGAGTGTCCGTACGCAGATCAACATTCAGCAGGTCCTCCGGCGACAATTCTTTCACCGTTCTCCATGAACGTTCGGTTTGAGGGACAGACTCCTCAGCCTGTACGACCGATCGTATCGGTTCAGCATTCATCACAACAAGTATCAGCCCCATCCACAACAGGTGACGCTTCATGCAAACTGCCTACCTTTCTTCCCTCCTTATGAGTGACCCGCCAGTCTCAGTATCACCCTCATTAGTCAGTTATAGGCAATCTCCGTTCTTGCGGCAAGAGATATTCTTGCCAAACGGAGAATGAGACCGCGTGCTCCGCATGCCGTGCTATGGTGCGAGGAGGCTCAGGGCTTTCCGCGTTGCAGCCAAACGCTCTTCATTCACTGGGCTGACAGCAAGAACCGGCATTGCTGCACCGGCTTCATGAAATGCGGCAAGTTGTTCTCGACACATGCTTGACGGACCAAATACACAAACTTCGTCAACCATGCGATCTGACACCAGCGCTGCTGCAGCCCGGCGGTCCCCTTTTTTCCACGCCTCTTGCATGGCATTCACTTCATCAACAAAACCACAACGTCGCCACTGTTTACGATAGAAAGGCAATTGGGCAAAGAAGGCGAGATTGTAGCGAGCAGCGGAACGGGCTTGCTCAATATTTTCGGAAACAAAGGTAGGAATACTCACGATACAATCAACCGCCTGTGGGTCTTTTCCCACTCGTTGGGCGGCGTCTCTCGCTGCCGCTACTAACTTTGTGAGATATGACCGTGCAGGTAAAAATGGCATAATTCCGTCCGCAACTTCACCGCCAATCTCAGCAGATTCGCTCGTCACCGCTCCGACGTAAACAGGAACTGGGTGCAACGCTGGGCGCGGGCGGAAAAACGATCCCACTTGTTTTCCACTCAAAGCTGCCTTCACCGTTTGCACATATGAGCGCATGTACAGTCGCGGCTGATCCATCGTAATCCCGAGCGACTCTAGTAATGGACGATGACTGATACCAAACCCGAGAAGGAGTCGCCCATCGGAGAGATCAGCAATCGTTGCTGCGGTCATGGCGGCCAGAAAGGGATGACGAAAGTAAATGTTGGCGATATTCGTCCCGACCTGGATACGGGCTGTTTTTAAGGCTATTGCTTCCGTACACGCTAACGCATCACCACGCCCTTCATTTACTAAAATCGCCGCAAACCCCTTTTCTTCTGCTAACTGCCCCAAATCAATGAATTCCTTCGGTGGAGCTTCTGTAGCGGTTGACAATACGACACCCAAACGAAGCATCTTTACTCTCCTTCCTCTAGCGATACGCCCCCACGCAGGCAACGAAAGGAACAAACATCTTATTCCGTTTTCTCCCCCTGTGGTGGTACGGTTTCTCTAGCCTCTGTTGTCTTTCCACCCTGTTGTACTTTTCGGTCTAATTTAATCATCCACGCTCGTGAGTTAGACGTATCAAATACGCCCACATCCTCCCCAGCAACAGTAAACTGGTAACGACCGGCTTGGGGGCGAAGCGCCATATACAAGAGGAGTGCAAGCAAAAAAAACATTTGCCAGGTTAAAAGTCGCAGAAATCTTTCGACTCGCTTCACCAGAATCTCCATCTCGCTGCGAGCGGGGTTTTCTTGTCGTATATCTTTCGTTGGCATTCGTACTCCTTAATGTTGCCGCCCATGCGTCGCGATGTCCCCCATATTCCTCATTTGCACCCTACTCTCGTTGTCAATTACAATGGTGCTTAGTCGTTTCTCTAGTGACAGTAGTGGAGGCAAGGTATCGGCTCATGTGAGGCTTCCGTGCTGTTTGTGTTGCCTGTGGTATAGATTTTCTCGCAAGATTTCTCAACTCTAAAGCAATGACCGTCTCAGCAACGTAACCGAGACCATTGCACCGAGCGCTGGATTATGTTTTTTGTTGTATTGTGGTCTCTATGAAAAACGACAACAATGTTTTTTGCCAAGTGTGAAGCATCTATGGCCGTACGAGAGCGTTATCCGAACACTATTCAGGCAGCGACGCTAAAGGCCGAGATTCGCAAAGCAATCTGGCATCTGCTTACCCAACAAGGTGTCACTCGCTTTCCCGGACCACAGGGTCGGGTGCCCAACTTCATCGGCGCTGAGAAAGCGACGCAACTCCTCCGCGAATTAACCGTTTGGCGCAAAGCGCAAGTTATCAAAGTCAGTCCAGATGCGCCCCAGCTCCCAATACGACGGGCAGCATTAACTGATGGCAAGGTTCTATATATGGCAGTTCCTCGCCTTCGGGCAGAGAAGTGTTTCATCGAACTTGATCCACAACGACTCGGCAGTCGGGTCATCTGTTCCGCCAGTCTTCGTGGAGCGCTGAAATATGGTCGCTTCGTTGCCCCCCGAGAGATGCGCCATACGGATTTGATAGTGTGTGGTTCAGTGGCTGCAAGTCGCGATGGTGCACGGCTCGGAAAAGGCGGAGGATTTACCGACTTGGAATACGGTCTTCTCCGTGAAGAAGGGAAAGTCCGAGAACTCACCCCCATCATTACGACAATCCATCCGCTACAGCTCATTCTGCATAAAATCCCAATGTTTCCTCACGACCTCCCAGTCGACTTTGTGATTACCCCCACCGAGGTGATCGCAACCCGCGCAGTATATCCTCGTCCTCGTGGAATCTACTGGGACCTCCTCAGAGAGGTAAAAATCAATGCTATCCCGATTCTGCGCAAACGTTTACGACAGGGAGGAACCGGAACGCGGCAAGGATAGTTCGTCTTCCGTCCTCAGCCAACTTCAACCGTTCAAGCGATGGGCAGCAGCAAGAGCGAGCGTCACCGCTTCATCTGGGGTCTTCGCAGTTTGGACTCCTTTAATATCAGCCCACGCACCGAGGCCAACTACGCTCTTCCCTAATTTACATGCAAGGGCAACTTCCGACAGTGTCCCATATGATCCGGGCAGCGCGATAACCGCGTCACCAGCAGACACAACCACAACATTGCGGGCATGTCCCATGCCGGACGGAATGGCGATTGAAATCGAGGCATTTGCTGTTCCGATGTCATAGGTAGGCAGGATACCGACAGTTACCCCCCCCACCGCATTCGCTCCGCGCGCCACCGCTGCCATAACCCCTCCCAGGCCACCACACACTACAACCGCATCCTTTTGCGCTAACACCCGCCCGACTTCTTCGGCCCACTGGATAACTTCCGGTGAGGGATTATTATCCCCAATGACAGCAATTTGCAGCTTCCGTGCCATGCCTCACACCTCCGATCTTAACTGAAGAGAACTTGGCGTAGTTCCGCCAGTTCACGCACGACATAGGTCGGTGGCGGAATTTCCTTAGGAAGGATCACGTTTGCTGCATTGATCCAGGCAATATCCATCCCTACTCCTTGAGCCCCACGAATATCATCATGCGGAGAGTCTCCGACAAACAGAGCTTCGTCTGGAGCCACATCCAGTAGTGCCAATGTATCAACAAAAATCCGTGGGTGCGGTTTACGCCATCCGTGCTCATGAGAGATAATGATATGTTGTAGATAGACAGCAACACCATCTCGCAAAAGAATATGTCGGGCCGTCGGTGCATGATCAAAGTTAGAAACTACAGCAACACGATACTCCTGTTGAATACCTTCTAGCAGGGAAAGATGCGATTCTGGAACATCCGTCGCATTGGCCAGAAGTTCCATGTGCGCAAGGGAAAGAGTTTCCGCAATCTGTTGCGTTTCGTGAGAATCATCTACTCCTAGCCGAGCAAGAATCAGAGCGAAACGTTGTGCTGAGGCGATTTCCCGCATATTGCGAGATCGCAGCTCATGTAACTCGGCGCTGACAGCAGTGAATGCCGCAAAAAAATCAGCAAATAAGATATTAGGTAGCTGCTGTTCAACTACTGCACGCAACTGCCCCAACGTGGAGCGTGTCGTTTTTCCCCGCCATTCAAAGACAGGTAATTTTTCTTGACGGAACAAGGCGAGTGTTCCAAACAGATCAAAGAGGATAGCGCGATATCGTTTCACGGTATTACATAATACAAAAAGTAAGGCTTTTTTCTTTGCCCACCGAGCACCCATACAATCAAGCTCATTATAACGATGCCGATACAAGAAAACAGCGTGTACATGAGAAACGTACGAATCGCAGTTGGGAAGCGAGCTGCAGAAACAGCGTAGAACCTCCAGCGATCCACGAAGCTGCGGTTGTAGCGACTCTTTACCCCTTGTGCAAGCTGAGACCATGTATTATCTTTTTTAAACAGTAAAGGATGATCCTTTACTTAATGGACAATATGGAGGAAGCCACTATGGCAGACTCGAAACTCAGCGCCAGTGCAGAAGAACAAAGCCAGGAACATCGCCCCGTCGGCTTTGAAGACGACCCAAGCGGTGTCGTGGTCCCCACGGATATCCCTATTCTGCCCTTACGCGGGGTGGTGATTTTCCCATCAGCGATCGTACCGTTGCTTATTTCCCGCGGATCGTCGCTGAAACTCGTAGACGATTGTCGTAAAGGGGATAATATTCTTGGCCTTACCACACAAAAGAATCCTGACGACGAAAACCCTGCCCCACCAGCCCTGTTTTCTCGTGGCTGTGCGGGAAGAATACTCAAAATGCTCAAATACCCGGACGGAAGCGTCCGCATTCTTGTCCAGGGATTAAAGCGTATTGAAATACGCGAATATCTACAAGAAGAGCCGTATTTTCGGGCCCGCGTCGCCCACCTGCAGGATACCTTCTCGCCGTCGAAAGACCTCGATGCGTTACAAGCTCACATGGTGAGCCAGTTTGCAAAATTCGTCTCTATGGTGCCATACCTCCCTGATGAACTTCAGGGCGTTGTGATGAATATCAAGGATCCTGGGCGAGTTACTGACCTCATTGCTTCAAACCTCAATATCTCGGTTGACGAAAAACAAGACCTCTTGAACTCACTTGATGTTCGCACTCGTTTGGAGAAACTTTCATCTATTCTGAATCGGGAAGTCGAGCTTGTTGAACTCGGAAACAAGATCCAAACTCAAGTCCAAAGCGAGTTGAACAAGAACCAGAAAGAGTTTTATCTCCGTCAACAGATGCGAGCGATCCAGAAGGAGCTCGGTGAAAGCGATGCCCGCTCAAACGAAATTGAGGATCTGCGGAAAAAAATTGAAGACGCAAAAATGCCGGAGGAGGCACAGAAGACCGCAGATAACGAGCTTGAACGTCTCCGTATGATTCCACCAGAATCAGCGGAGCACTCCATGGTACGAACTTACCTTGAGTGGCTCGTGAACTTACCGTGGTCTATCACGACGGAAGACAATCTCGACATCGTCCATGCTCGTCAGGTGCTCGACGAAGATCACTATGATTTAGAGAAAATCAAAGACCGGATTTTAGAGTACTTGGCTGTTCGCAAGCTTAAACAAGATTCGAAAGGCCCGATTCTCTGTTTTGTTGGCCCGCCGGGAGTTGGAAAGACCTCTCTTGGACGATCAATCGCTCGTGCCATGGAACGAAAATTTGTGCGGATTTCCTTGGGTGGAGTTCGCGACGAGGCTGAGATTCGTGGACATCGCCGCACGTATATCGGCTCGCTGCCTGGGCGGATTATTCAGTCGCTGCGTACGGCAGGGTCGAACAATCCTTTGTTCATGCTTGATGAGATCGATAAGTTGGGCATGGACTTTCGTGGTGACCCAGCATCTGCGCTTCTCGAAGTGCTTGATCCGGAGCAGAACTTTTCCTTTGCTGACCATTACCTTGATGTCCCATTCGATCTCTCAAAGGTCATGTTCATTACAACTGCCAATTATCTTGAGCCAGTCCCCCCTGCGCTCAAAGATCGTATGGAAGTAATTGAACTTGCCGGGTACACGGATGAAGACAAAATGGAAATTGCGAAACGCCACCTCATTCGTAAACAAATCAAAGAAAATGGACTTTCTGAAGATCTTATTGAATTTACGGATGATGCGTTATTCAGCATTATTCATAGTTATACGCATGAGGCTGGGGTCCGAAATCTCGAACGAGAGATCGGTAGCGTGTGCCGTAAGGTTGCACGTGCATTCACAGAAGGGAATACCGAAAAAACGCTCATCACTCCACAGAAAGTGCGTGAGCTGCTCGGTCCAGAAAAATACTTCTCTGAAGTTGCTGAACGTACGCAAGAACCAGGTGTTGCAACAGGACTCGCATGGACACCGAATGGTGGAGATATCCTTTTTATCGAGTCCACACGCATGGCAGGAAAGAAGGGCTTAACAATCACTGGCCACTTGGGTGATGTTATGAAGGAGTCGGCCCAAGCAGCGCTGTCATATGTTCGCTCACGGGCAGATAGTTTGGGACTCTCCCCTGACTTTTTCGAAAATTGTGATCTCCATATTCACGTCCCTGCCGGTGCGATTCCCAAAGACGGCCCATCCGCTGGAATCACGATGGCGACGTCTATCGCCTCACTCTTGACTGGCCGTCCGGTGCACGCTCATGTTGCCATGACTGGAGAAATCACGTTGCGCGGAAAAGTCATGCCCATCGGTGGGGTAAAAGAGAAAGTGTTGGCTGCACGCCGTGCAGGCATCACCATGATAATCCTTCCCAAGCGCAACGAAAAAGATATGGAGGACATTCCGGAAAAGGTCCATCGAGAAATGCAATTTCGTTTTGTGGAAACAATGGATGAAGTCCTGAGTCTTGCACTTGAGCCTGCGTCCATTCCTATCGATGGGAAGCGTTCAAGCTTCCAAGGAGCGGTGGCCTCGTCGTAACCGCGGCGAACAAAACTGATCTTCATTGAGATCTTTTTACACTGCGGCAGAGGAAATCTACGGGTTTCTGCTGCCGCAAGTATTCACTAAAGACAAAACTACGAAGAGAACGTATTTCCCCGGCTCACCTCCTCATACGTGCCCTCCTTACTCCTGAACTAAGAGAACCGGTGAGTGGACGAATCTTCATCAGCGCAAATACACTACTGGAAGGAACGCCTATGGAGCTGAGCACGATCGAGCAGCTGCCACTCGCTGGCAAGCGCGTGTTTATTCGCGTCGATTTCAACGTCCCCCTAAGTTCCACCCACACCGTTACCGACGATACACGCATCCGCGAAGCGTTACCTACTATTCGCTACGCGCAGGAGCACGGAGCAAAGGTTATTCTCGCCTCACATCTAGGTCGACCGAAAGGGAAAGTCGATACTGCACTGAGTTTACGACCAGCAGCTGAACGGCTAGGCTCGCTCCTCCAGCAGCCGATTGCATTAGCCAGTGACTGTGTCGGGGCAAATGTACAGGCGCAGGTCGAGCAACTCGAGGGTGGGAACATTCTCGTCTTGGAAAATTTACGGTTTCACGTTGGAGAAGAAAAGAACGACCCCGATTTTGCCCGTGCGCTCGCGTCACTTGCCGACGTCTACGTCAACGATGCTTTTGGCTCGTCACACCGTGCTCACGCCTCAGTCGTCGGGATGGTCCAACACTTTTCCCACAAGGGTACCGGCTTTCTCATGAAAAAAGAGGTGACAGCGCTTTCTCGCTTACTCACTGCACCCGAGCATCCATTTGTTGCAATCCTTGGTGGCGCAAAAGTATCGGATAAAATCGGACTGATCGGCAGTCTGCTTTCCCACGCCAACACCATTATTATTGGGGGAGCAATGGCGTATACAGTCTTACAGGCAAAAGGGATACCGACCGGCAAGTCGCTCGTCGAACCGAACAGAGTCGCGGAAGTCCAAGGCATTTTGGCACGTGCGGACCAACAAGGCGTCTCCATTCTCGTCCCAGACGATCACGTCGTAGTGACCGAACTCAAATCGGGTGAGACTTCATCGACAACACCAGGACAAGAGATTCCGGCAGATCGTCTTGGCGTCGATATTGGTCCGCGGACTATAGAGGCATTCCAAGCTGCTATACGGTTGGCACGGACACTTTTGTGGAATGGGCCGATGGGAGTATTTGAAATACCGCCTTTTGACCGTGGAACACAAGCACTAGCAGAAACTGTCGCAGCAACCCACTGTTTTAGTGTTGCTGGCGGTGGGGATACCGTTGCTGCTCTCACACAAGCTGGCCTTGCTGAGCAGGTAAGCCACGTATCTACTGGCGGGGGAGCTTCTTTGGAATTCCTCGAAGCTGGCGATCTGCCGGGGCTTGCCGCCCTCCGCACGTAAACGTGAGAGAGAACCTCACTCACTATGAGCCCCTCTTTTCCGTAACCTTTTTTTTTGTTACAAAAGACCCTACAGTTTCAGGGGACGCGAGACAATTCTGAAGGTAAAGTACTGAATCGACGCGAGGCATTGTCGGTTCAGTGATGGTCATACACACAGTCAGGATAGTTCTATTTTTGAGCTGCGGGGAGGAAACTCGTCGTGGTTGAGGGGATGGCAGAATTTCTAATCTCCGTCACTGGGCCAAAGAGCAGAGGGGAAAAGCCATGACATTGCTCGTTATGAAACGATACTGGAGGCAGTTTGTACCCATCGTTTGCGTAGTTGTAGGACTCTTGCTTCCTGGACAGTTAAACGCCGCAGAAAAATCCACGACTAAATCTTCTACGAAAGCAGCAAAAGCGAGCACAACGAAGAAAAAAACCTCGGTTACTAAACATAAACAAAAAATCCGCCCGCCTGTTTCGCCACCTGTGGAAATAGATGAAGCAACTGCTCACAGTCGATTTGACACGTTCACACAGGAGTGGATGGTCAAACTTGCGCAAGCAGAAGAATATCATCGTACCCGACAAGTAAAGGTCTCACAGGATGCGGACGGTTTTTTTGCCGAATATGTTGGCTATTTGCCGCAGCGTTATATCAAAGTGAAAAAGACGACCTCACAAGAGACTCCCTATGTCGGCACTTTAACCTACTACGAACGAGTCTTGCGCTGTCGAGGGAAAACGAAAGAAGACGCGCTCAAAGGACCGTTTGAACAGGACCGTCTCGTTCCGGTAAGAGAAATTTTTCGCTTCACCCGCGGGGAATGGGTATATTAACTAATTAGTGAGTACCCTTTAGAGCCTCACTGCAGCATTTCCTTTTGCAAGGCTCTTGTCTCTTTACCCGCTTGCCTCCCTCCCCTCGCTTGGATTGACACGCGCAAGAAAGCCCAAAAGCATAGCATTGGTTGAGGTATACGCATGAATGAGTCTTCCGTTCGATCTTGTTTGCCACTCGTCGCCAGTCTGTTTGTTTTTTCCCTCTCTTTCCTTCCTTTCCCTCTTCTCGCGGAAGAGAAAACATGGCCTGTAACTCAAGAGACGTTAGCCAATGGGATGCAAGTTGTTATTCTTGAGGATCATCGTGCGCCAGTTGTCACCCTCCAAGTCTGGTATAAGGTGGGCTCTCGCAATGAACACCCGGGGATCACAGGCATCTCTCATTTACTTGAACATTTAATGTTCAGAGGAACCCCTAAATATGGGCAAGGAGAGTTTTCTCGTCTCGTCCAGGAAAAGGGCGGAAGCCACAACGCGTTCACCGCATCCGATTACACTGTCTACTTTGAGAATATCGCGTCCACACATCTTGATCTTCTCCTTGATCTTGAGGCAGATCGTATGGCCAACCTCACCCTTGATGAGAAAAGTTTCGAAGCCGAAAAAAAGATTGTCATGGAAGAACGACGACTGAGGACCGCTGATGAACCCGCGGCAGACTTGTATGAACAGGTCAGCGCGGCTGCCTACACTGCTCACCCTTATGGGTGGCCCATTGTTGGCTGGATGAGTGATCTTGAAGCAATAACTTTAGCGGACGTCAAAAACTACCGCCAGGTATTTTATGCTCCCAATAATGCAATCCTGGTCATTGCAGGTGATGTTTCTCCCGATCGTATCCGCTCTAAGGTCAAATCAACTTTTGGTGAGATTCAGTCAAAAACGACCCCCCCACGAGTTACAATCAAAGAACCTCCACAGCGTGGCGAGCGACGTATCACCCTCAAACGTCCCGCATCGTTACCGCTGTACGTTGCAGCATACCACACTCCGAATTGGCAAAATAAGGATAGCTTTCCGTTGGCTTTGCTATCTGTTGTACTAGGTGGCGGACGAAGTTCTCGACTGCAAACGTCGCTAGTCGAGGAGCAAGCTCTTGTCCTCTCTGCTGATGCGGATTATGATCAGTTTTCGTTCGATCCCCCCCTTTTTACGCTATCTATGAGACTCGCTCCAGGAAAGCGTTGGCAGGACGCTGAAGCAGCTTTGTATAAAGAGATAGACAAACTCCAGGCCCAACCCATATCTGACCCCGAGCTTGAACGCGCCAAAAATCTTGTAGAATCGTCGTTTGTTTATGGTCAGGATTCGCTCTTTTATCGTGCCCTACAACTCGGCCAATATGCGACTCTGGGAGATTGGTCACTGATCCATAAATTCATTCCCGGTATACGGGCAGTCACTGCAGATGATGTCCGACGCGCCGCCTCAACTTATCTCCGTGAAGAAAATCGCACCGTTGGTTTATTGCTCCCGGAAGGCGAGCCAGTATCAGAAGCCTCTAGTCACAGTATGGGGAAAGGCGTTCATTAGTTGGCTTCTGTACTTGATCAGTGGTTGCTCGTCGTCTTCCTGCACACCATTTTCAGAGTGAACTGTATGCACAGAAAAGTATACTATCTCATCGTCGTGGTTTTGTTTACCTTAGCCACTTCCTCTCTTAGCTACGCCGCTCCACTAGGGTCACGAACTGAACTTGACAACGGCGCCGTCCTTTTGGTTGCTGAACGGCCAAGTATTCCGATGGTACAGCTTTATATGCTGATCAAAAGCGGGGCTGCCGCAGATCCAAAAGGCAAAGAAGGGGTAGCGAATCTGATGGCAGCCCTTCTCACGCGCGGGACACAAAAGTATTCAGCCCAGGAATTAGCAAAAGAACTTGACGCACTTGGTACCTCGTTAGGAGTTGATGCCGATACCGAAACAACAACAATCAGTCTGACCTCGTTGACAAAAAATCTCGATACATCCCTGACTCTCCTTGCTGAAGTGCTTCTCTTCCCAACCTTTCCTGCAGACGAGTTGGATAAAAAGCGGCAAGAAATCATCGGTGGACTAAAAAGTCGTGAAGAAGATCCTGGTTGGGTTGCTCAACGGGCGTTTATGGAAAATTTGTACCCAAACCATCCGTATGGTCGGCTAACAGAAGGCACGCCGGAAAGCTTAAACAATCTCACTCGTGACGATGTCGTTGCGTTTCACCGTGTCCATTTCCACCCTAACAACGCCATCATTGCTGTTGCTGGCGATGTCTCTGAGAAACAAATAGAGACCCTCCTACAAAAGCATTTTGGTGGTTGGCGTCGGGGCGAGATTCCTCCTGTTTCCTGGCCCGAAGAAACCCCGTTCCCAGCAACGCGCATCACCCTGGACAAAAAAGTGACACAAGCAAATGTCATTCTCGGCCATGCTGGAATCGCTCGCAGTAATCCTGATTATTACGCCGTTACGGTCATGAACTACACACTAGGTGGTGGTGGTTTCGGGTCTCGCCTCATGGATAAAATTCGCGAAGAATTAGGGTTAGTCTATGGCATTTACAGTAGTTTTAGCGCGGAGAGGCATGCTGGACCGTTCAGGGTCATGCTGCAAACAAAGAATAGCAGTGCGAAACAGGCTATAGACGAATCGTTAGCAGTTGTTCGGGGCTTTATTGAAGAGGGGCCTACTGACAAGGAAGTGGCTGAAGCCAAAGCGTACCTTATTAACAGCTTTCCCTTGCGGCTGGTATCGAATCGCGATGTTGCTCGACTTTTACCAGCCTTGGAATTCTACAACTTGGGTCTCGACTACCCAGATCGCTATCCGACGCTTATTGGCGAGATTACAAAAGAGAAAGTTCATGCCGTTGCCAAAACCTATCTGCACCCTGACAAATTCCTAGAGGTCATTGTCGCAGATCTCGAACAGACGGAATTGAAACAATAACGGTTATGGATAGATACCACGAAGTTGCATTGCCTCAGCAACTCGCTGAATCGCAAAGACCTGTGCAGCGGTCCGCATATCAATGTTCTTCTCTCGACTAAAGTTGTACAAAACAGTGAAACTGCGGACCATGATCTGCCGCAAACGTTCATTAATCTCCTCTTCTCGCCAAAAGAAAGATTGCAAATCCTGCACCCACTCAAAGTACGATACGGTTACTCCTCCAGCATTACAAAGTACATCCGGAATAATGAAAATTCCGTTACGCAGGAGGATATCATCGGCTTCTGGAGTTAGCGGGCCGTTCGCGCCTTCGGCGATAATTTTGGCCCGTACCCGACCCGCATTGGCTGCCGTAATCTGATTTTCCATCGCACACGGCATCAAGACATCACACTCCAGTTCCAGCAGTTCAGCATTGCTAATGGGTTCCGCCTGCGGATACCCAACCACGGTTTTCTGCTCAGCGACATACGCACGTAGAGTTGGCACATCGATACCGTTGCGATTCACCAACCCGCCCGAGACATCACTCACTGCGATAACTCGCGCGCCATGAGCCTGTGCTAGCAATGCGGCTGGAGCACCAACTTTCCCAAAACCCTGGACAATGACGCGTGCCCTCTCAATAGACATATTTCTATGTTTCAAGGCTTCCATGGTCGTCACCACAACCCCCCGCCCTGTAGCCTCTGCCCGACCGAGCGATCCGCCGACAACGACAGGCTTGCCCGTTACTACGGCAGGGACAGAGTACCCATGGTGCATGGAATAGGTGTCCATAATCCAAGCCATCTCTCGCTCGCCCGTTCCGACATCAGGCGCTGGGATGTCGCCTTGTGGATTCATGAGAATGCTGATTTCCGTCGCGTACCGTCGGGTAAGGTTTTCAAGTTCGCGAACAGACAGCGTCTTCGGGTCACAAATGACTCCACCTTTTGCTCCCCCATAGGGAATCCCGACTACCGCGCATTTCCACGTCATCCACATGGCTAGCGCACGGACCTCGTCCAGGGTGGTTGCCGGATGGTAGCGAATACCTCCTTTTGTTGGCCCAAGAGCCGTATTGTGATGTACGCGAAAACCAGTGAACACCCGAACAGAACCATCATCCATCTCAACCGGGAAATTCACCGTCAGTTCGCGCTTCGGTACACGTAAATAATCGACGATCCCACGTGGCAAATTCAGATAACTGACAGCATGGTCAAACTGTCGTAACGCCGTCTCATATGCGCTGTCGCTCATTCCATCCTCCTCCTTCTGTTGCGCACCCGAGAAATATGCTATTGAACTTTTCATAAAGAAAAAATATTTCAGCTTTCCGGAGCATACGGGAAACATCAGACTTCAACCAGTCTTCATCTGTTCTATTCTTTTGACGAAATTCAGCAACGTAGCTCAATGCCTATGCTGCCAGTTGGCAAACTTCCGATTACCCTCCTCAAAACCTGTATCACAGCCACTGGCGCCCCAGATGCAAGAGTCCTCATCGGTCCTCGCTTCGGTGAAGATTGTGCAGTAATTGATGTAGGCGAGCAGTATCTCATTACCAAAACTGACCCTGTGACGTTTACAGCCGAAAACGTCGGATGGTATGCGGTGCATGTGAATGCCAACGATGTTGCTACGATGGGTGCGCGTCCTTGCTGGTTTCAAACCTGCCTGTTATTTCCACCGGATACTGAAGAAGCAACAGTTCGCCATGTTTTTAGACAAATTGACCTGACCTGCCGCGAACTAGGCATCGCTGTCACTGGTGGCCATACGGAAGTGACAACAGCAGTTACGCGCCCCGTGGTTGTCGGTGATATGCACGGGATTGTCGCCAAAAATCGTCTGGTCTCGTCGGCTGGGGCTCGTCCGGGCGACCTGGTCGTGATGACGAAAACCGCTGGCCTCGAAGGCACCTCCATTCTCGCTACAGAAAAACAACGGGATTTGCAGTCTGTCTTCAACCAGTCGTTGCTGCAGCAAGCTCTTCAGCTCCGCCATATCCCCGGAATCTCGGTCGTTAAAGAAGCTTTGCTGGCAGCAGAACATGGGGTGACAGCGATGCATGATCCCACAGAAGGGGGAATTGCTATGGGACTGTACGAACTTTCCACAGCTTCCGAGGTTGGCTTGACTCTCGATCTTGATGCGATTCCGATTTTACCTGCCACGCAACAGCTTTGCCGATTCTTCCGGATCAATCCCCTAGGCTTGATTAGTTCCGGCACTCTCCTCTTTACCATTCCACGAGATTGTTGGACCCTTTTAGAGAAGGAGTTGACCACCCATCACATCCAGGTCTCGGTCATCGGTACGGTGGACCCCGGAACTGAAATAAGAGCTTTTTCCGGTGGCAAGTACGAGAAATTCACTTACAGTGAAACGGATGAAATCGCTAAAGTTTTGTAACGCTCCTTTGAGAGCAAAAAGAGACGCGGACAGCAGTTCTATTCGACACTAAAGACGAAAGAAGAGCGAACCGGTCTGGTGATTCCTTGCGGATTTGTTACTTTGCCTCTCAGTACTGACATAGCAGGAGGAAAAGAGTGCCTCGCTCACGAAAACTGCGATTCGGCGCATTTATGCGACCGGTCAGCATTCACACTGCCGCATGGCGCTATCCTGGGGCGTTTCCTGACGCAAACTTCAATTTCGCCCACTACAAACGGTTTGTCCAGACTCTGGAACGAGGGCGATTTGATGCCTTTTTCATGGCAGATCACCTAGCGGTAATGAACATGCCAATGAATGCGCTGAAACGCAGCGCGACGGTTACATCTTTCGATCCACTGACACTTCTTCCGGCTCTGGCCACAGTAACCGAGCATCTGGGGCTCATTGCCACCGCGTCCACAACTTATAACGATCCGTATCATATCGCGCGGAAATTCGCGTCACTTGACCACATCAGTGGCGGACGTACCGGCTGGAACGTTGTTACCTCCGCTAACCCGCATGAGGCGATGAACTTCGGGCGCGAGGAACACCTGGAGCATGGGGAGCGCTACCGTCGCGCACGCGAGTTCTTTGATGTCGTTACTGGCCTGTGGGATAGCTGGACGGACGACGCCTTTATCCGTAATGTCGAAACTGGCATCTATTTCGACCCTGAGAAGATGTATATCCTGGGTCACAAGGGGCCACACTTTTCTGTCCGGGGACCACTAAACGTGGCCCGCCCAATCCAAGGTTGGCCGGTTATCGTCCAAGCCGGGGCCTCTGAGTCTGGACGTCAGCTCGCTGCCGAGACCGCGGAGGTCATTTTCAACAGTCCGAATAATCTTGCTGATGCACAGCGTTTCTATGCTGATGTGAAAGGCCGCCTGCCGGCGCTCGGACGGTCCCGCGACCATCTGCAAATATTACCGGGAGCATTCGTCGTCGTCGGTAACACTGCAACCGAGGCGCATACCAAGAAGGCACGGCTAGATGGTCTTGTTCATCCGGATAGTGGGATCGCTAATCTTTCCGTTCAGCTCGGCCACGACGTGTCAGGCTTCGCTCTCGATGGTCCGCTGCCAGAGCTCCCGGAAAGCAACGCGAGTAAAAGCGCACGACAGAAACTCATCGACATGGCAAGACGCGATCACATGACGGTACGGCAACTCGCCCAGTACGTCGGCGGGAGTTTTGGCGTCTTAGAGCTAATTGGAACCCCAGAGATGATTGCCGATCACATGGAAGAGTGGCTGGAGACTGAAGGTTGCGACGGTTTTAATGTTATGTTCCCCTATTTGCCAGGTGGACTCGATGATTTTGTCGATCGGGTAGTGCCAGAACTGCAGCGGCGTGAGTTATTTCGGCGCGAGTATGAAGGCACGACGCTACGCGAGAACCTGGGTCTCCCACGCCCGAAGAATCGATTCTTCTAGCGTTGCACAACAATGCTTTCATCACCTTCATTCTTTCTGTAAAGTGCCCGCCAGTTCCGCAAAAGGAGGCTTGCTCATGAGTGGAATCAAAATCGGTATCGGCTTCGGCTTATGGAGACTCGGCATGCCGGACCCGACCACTATTTGCGATTATGCTGAACGGGCCGAAGCAGTGGGGATCGACTCGATCTGGCTCTCCGACCATATCGTCTCACGCATTCCGGATCTGGACATCTCATGTATCATGGCGATGTTTGCGGCTCGCACGAAAAAGATCAAAATGGGGCCTAGTGTCTTAACACTCCCGGCCCGTGACCCCGTCCAAGTCGCGAAGACGTATGCCACGCTTGACTACCTCACTGGGAGTTGCAACCGTGTGATTATGGCGGTCGGCCTTGGCAGCGACCCACGGGATTGCATTGCCTGTGGCATTGCTCCTGATGAACGAGCGAAACGCATGGAAGAAGGGGTCCACGTCATGCGCAAACTTTGGGCTGGACCCAACGTATCCCACGCAGGCAAGTTCTACAAATTTGACAATGTCAGCATTGAACCGCGACCAGCGAAAGGATCACTCGACGTATGGATTGGTGGCAAATCCGATCTCGCAATTAAGCGGACTGCTCGCTACGGTGATGGGTGGTTCCCGTCCTTCGTCACTCCTGAAGAATTTCGTGACGGCATCCACAAGATGTTGGAATACGGTCGCCAGTACGGACGCGAGATGAATCCACGTGAAGCAGGAGTTCTCATCTTTGCTCATATCAGTAAGAATCATGCCCGTGCTCAGGAAGTGACACAAAAGTTCTTCCAAGGGTTTCCGCTGCCTCCAGAATTAATGGCCGAACGTTGTGCCATCGGTTCAGCAGCAGACTGTATCGAAAAGATTCGCTCCTATGTTGATGCCGGCTGTAGTAAGTTTGTCCTATGGCCTATCGTACCGCCCGAGGAATTAGTGTCACAGATTGAAACATACGGAAATGAGATCCTCCCACACTTCTCTTGAGCACCGTTCTACGTTATGAAGGACGAGCAATAAGTTCGTGAGAAACACCGCATCACAACAACGCGAATGTGATCTCACACTCGGTGGAATGGACGTATGGAAGTTTTCGACTGTATTCGCTCCCGGCCTGCGATCAGAGCTTTTCTTCCGGTCCCTGTTCCGGAGACAATACTGCGACAGATACTCGAAGCGGGTCGCCAAGCCCACTCACAACGGAACCGTCAACCGTGGAGGTTTGTCCTCATCCAGAATCACGACACTCTGCAGCAGCTTGGTGCACTTGCTTCGTCAGGTCCATATATTGCGAATGCCCCATTGGCGATCGCCCTGGTTATCGAAGGGGCGAAGAATCCTTATATTGATGCTACCCGTGCCGCCGAGAGTATGATGCTGGCGGCTTGGGGTGAAGGCATAGGCTCATGTTGGGTCGGAAGTATTGATCGCCCCAAGGTCAAACAACTGCTCAGCATTCCAGATGAGGTAGAACTCGTTACCGTCATTCCGTTTGGTTATCCGACCGCTGAGGAAAAAAGTCACAAGAAAATTAGGAAACGACTAGAACAAATCGCTCACCGTGAGCAGTATGGACAGGCATACAAAGAAAAAACGTAAGGGGTAAAACGTATGGGAAACACCCCTATCTTTTTCCTTATGTATGACGTTTTCCAGTACTGTCTTCACATTTCAGGTTTAGCCCCTTACGTTTTAGTCGTTACGTTTTACGCCTATGGATCGTATTGAAAGCAAAATCCGCACAAACACCCCCGAGTTTCAGGCCAACGCAGATCATCTGAAAGGCCTGGTCACCACTCTCAAAGAAGCAATTGCTACAGCACGGTTAGGTGGGCCAGCAGAATTCCGCAAACGTCACAAAGAGAGGGGGAAGCTTCTCGCGCGCGAGCGGATCGACGCCGTAATCGACCCTAATACGCCGTTTTTAGAACTCTCACCACTAGCAGCGTATAGTGTATATGATGATCCACCGTCAGCAGGGATCGTTACTGGCATTGGGGTCATTCATGGGCACGAGGCAGTCATTGTGTCAAATGACGCCACGGTCAAAGGCGGAAGTTATTATCCACTAACCGTCAAGAAGCATCTAAGGGCTCAAGAGATTGGGCAAGAGAACTATCTCCCATGTGTCTATCTCGTTGATTCCGGCGGCGCCAATCTTCCATATCAGGCAGATATTTTTCCCGACCGGGACCATTTTGGCCGCATCTTTTACAACGAGGCGCGGATGTCAGCGCTGGGGATTCCTCAGATAGCCGTCGTCTTGGGGTCGTGTACTGCCGGTGGTGCGTACGTACCAGCCATGGCCGACGAAAATATCATTGTGAGAGAGCGGGGTACGATCTTCCTCGGTGGACCACCGCTCGTGAAAGCAGCTACCGGCGAAGAAGTCACTGCCGAAGAACTTGGCGGTGGTGACGTCCATACTCGTCTTTCCGGCGTCTCTGATTATCTCGCCGATAATGACGAGCATGCGTTAGACATTGCCCGTTCGATCTTCATGAACTTACCTCGTGCGACAAAATTCCCCTTGGATCGTGAGGAACCAGCACCCCCGGCTTATGACCCGGCAGAGCTGTATGGAGTGATTCCTCGCGACACTCGCGTCCCCTATGATGTGCATGAAATCCTTGCCAGGATCGTGGATGGTAGTCGCTTTCATGAGTTTAAAGCCCGCTATGGTCCGACACTTGTTACCGGCTTTGCTCGTATTCATGGGTACCTCGTGGGTATCGTTGCCAATAATGGCGTACTCTTCTCAGAATCTGCATTGAAAGGGACACACTTCATTGAGCTATGCAGCCAACGAAAAATCCCACTTATTTTCTTGCAAAACATTACGGGGTTTATGGTTGGGAAGAAATACGAACAGGGTGGCATTGCTAAAGATGGCGCAAAAATGGTGCACGCGGTCGCCAATGCCCAGGTCCCCAAATTCACAGTCATCATTGGATCCTCGAACGGCGCTGGCAATTACGGCATGTGTGGGCGGGCCTATTCGCCCCGCCTGCTTTTTATGTGGCCAAATTCACGTATTTCGGTAATGGGAGGCGAACAAGCAGCTGGAGTGTTACTGACCGTGAAACTACAACAGTTAAAAGACAGAGGACAAGGCATGACGCCAGAGGAACAGCAGGTATTTATGGCTCCCACCCTGGCGAAGTATGAAGAGGAAGGCAGCCCGTACTATTCCACTGCACGACTATGGGATGACGGGATCATCGATCCATGCGAGACTCGAGACGTCCTTGGTCTAGGAATCGCGATGTCACTCAATGCGCCGATTCCAGATCATCGCGTTGGAGTGTTCCGTATGTAACACTGGCGCTGTGGTACTATCTGTAATTGCACAGTCTTGAGAGAAAATGAGGAAGAATTATGCGGAATCAACGTGGAGGGCAAAATCCTTCTCGCAAAGGGAAAGTGGTCGCATTAAAAAAAGAGGATCGCGGTCAGGACGGAATCGAAGAAAGCGTCCGACAGATTCTCGAATATATTGGTGAAGACCCCAGCCGTGAAGGGCTGGTCAAAACCCCAGAACGCGTGTCTCGAGCGTTTGCGTATCTCACAAAAGGGTATGCCGAGGATCCTCAAGCAGTGATTAACCAGGCCATGTTCACTGAGGATTATCAGGAAATGGTGCTCGTCAAAGATATCGATTTCTTCTCGCTCTGCGAGCATCACTTGCTCCCATTCTTTGGTCGCGCGCACGTTGCCTATATTCCGAAACATCGGATTGTCGGTTTGAGCAAAGTTGCACGGCTCGTCGAAGTGTACTCACGACGGCTACAGGTGCAAGAACGCCTTACTACTCAACTCGCGAATACGGTTATGGAAGAACTGGATCCCCTCGGAGTAGGCGTTATCGTTCGTGCTGAACATCTCTGTATGCGGATGCGGGGTGTTGAGAAACAGAATTCGATTGTCACTACCAGTGCCATGCTCGGAGTATTTCGCAAAAATCAGGCAACGCGAGAAGAATTCATCACGCTCGTCAACGGCACTCAGCGTTGAGGAATATAATTCTGCGCAAAGGTTCCGATGGCACGCTCAAGTGCGAACACCGCAACCTGATAAGCATAGGTTTGGTCAATGAGCTGTGTCCGCACTTGGTTTAACGAATTCAACGCCGTGTTAACATCAAGGCTCGTTGCCAAGCCGACACCGTATTGTTTCGACGTGATTTTGTAATTTTCTTCGGCCAGGGTCACTTCTTTTTTGAGTGTTTCGAGAGTCGCAGCCAACGTCTCAACGGTGAGTTGAGATTGTCTGACTTCGATACCAATATTCTTTTTCAGTTGGTCAACTTGCAATTGAGCCTGGGCTAGATTTTCATCCTGCTCTTGTAAATCCAGCTCTCGGACACCACCGTCAAACAAGGGGACTTGAAAATTGAGCGTCATGACCCAAAACTTATCGCGGTTCGCAAATGTCGGAGAATCAAGACGTGGGAATTGCCATTGAGTATTGATCTGCGGGGCATAGCGAGCCAGCACTTGGTTGCGACGCTCGTGAGCCGCTTCTACCGCAGCGGTTTGAGCACGGAGATCTTGGCGTTGCTGATGAGCCTTTTCCACGAGCTGTTCGTAAGATTGAGGAGGCGGAGTGGGCGGCAGAGGCTCAACCACCTGGAGAGGCTCCGGTATCCCAAGAGATCGCGCAAGGGTCGCCAGCGACAATCGAGAACTATTCTGATTAGCAATCAATGTCCGCTGCGCACGTGCAGTCTCCACCTCCGCGCGTAAAACGTCAGTTTTTGTCACCTCGCCGACACGGAACCGCGCTTGTGCTTGTTTGAGTTCCTCCTGCGTTAATCGCAGCGTATCCTGGGCAACACGGACCTGCTCTCGTGAGCGCAAGACATCGTAATAGGCGCGGGCCACGCCAAGAAGGACTTCACGGACAGTGAATTCATAGCCCTGGACATTTTGTCGAATCGTATCTTTCCCTAGTCGTAGCGTTGGCAGGAAGGACGGTTGAAAGATGGGCTGCGTTACCGTGAATGTGCCTTGCCAACTTTCGAGTGGCCGAATGACTGAAGGCGTACCAGCTGCCCCCGGCAACGTTTGCTGTTGAGAGAAGGAAATCTCGTCTTTATTGCGAGTAAAGGTTCCAGTAATGTCGGCGTGCGGAGCCAGTAAGGTTACTGCCCGCCAAGGGAGGAGTTGGGCTTTTGCCAGTTCCCGTTCAGCAATCTTGATTTGTTCTTCGTTGCTCAAGGCCAGGCGGTAGGCATCGTCAAGTGTGACGATGCGCCCAGCCATTTCCTCTGCAGGAACAGCGGTACCTGTTTGTTGCTGCGGCTGTGCCACCTGAGTAAGATCAGCTGCCCAAATAGGGTTCCACGGGAAGATCTGGATGCCCAGCAACAACAAGCCTAGGACGAGTCGTCCAGCACCGCACTCTTTGCCAAGGTGTCGTCGCAGCAAACGGTTCTTGGCCTCACGCCGATCGTACATTCAGTTACTCCCTTTCCCTGTCTTCTTTTTCATGGCTGGAGCGAGAATGATGTGAGAGAAGATCGGTAAGCCGGATTCTGTATCTCTTCCTAACAGGAAGAGATAACGGTCATTCTTCTAGGCACATGGTTACCCTTGCGCTCAAGCGACCGAACCCGGAAGGAAAGAGCGGGGTCTCTCTTGCCCGCCGCGCGAGCACCTTCCTGTTTGGTCTTGCTCCGGGTGGGGTTTACCTAGCATTCTTTGTTTCCAAAGAATCTGGTGAGCTCTTACCTCACCTTTTCACCCTTACCGATAAACGAGACAAGGACATCTGCGTTACCGGCGGTCTGTTTTCTGTGGCACTTTCCCCGCCTCGCGACGAGCCGTCGTTAACGGCCACCCTACCCCGTGGAGTCCGGACTTTCCTCGTATTTCTGCAACACGCGACCGTTTAATCTTCTCTCACACCGTCAGGCGTCTACTCCCCCCTCTGGCACTGGTCGCCAATGTAAGATCCGCCCGCAATGCGGGCAATGAAAGAGGGTTCCAGCATTCTGCTGAAAACTACTACGGATTTGATTACTCATTTGCGGCGGGATCCGCATGTAGCAACCCTGACATGTATCAGCACGAATCTCGACGACGGCAACGCCACCACGTTTCGCAAAAATGCGCTCATAACGTGCGCACAGATCAACGTCGATACCTTGGGTGAGTTTCTCTCGCTCTCTTCGCTCTTCTTTGACTTCAGCTTCTAGGCTAGCGACCTCTTCCTCGATACTTGTAGCCTCCCGGGAAATTTGTTCCTTGAGTTCTTCAATCTGGGCCTGGGAGGCGTCAAGGCGACCTTTCTCTCCTTCAATCTGCTCCAGCAACTGAATACCTTCCTCTTCGAGCTTTTCGTTCTCCTCTTTCATTAATTCTATTTCTCGACGCACGGCCATCAGTTCCCGCTCGTTACGAATACGGTTTTGCTTGACGCGTTTCTCTTTGATTTTTCCTTCTTTTTCTTTTAGCTCCAGTTCAGTCTCACGCCGGCGTACTTCCAGTGCCTCGATTCGCTGCTTATGCGTATGCCCTTCTTGTTCTTTAGTCTCGACTACGGCAGCAATGGAAGTAATCCGCTGACGCAATTCCTGTAGGGTACTTTCTTTTTGCTTTAAGCGTTGGTCAACTGCTTGTAGCGCTGCCAACAGCTCAATCGGTGTGGACAACGAAGACCTCCTTCTCTACTCGACATGTCATGAGCGTTGTCGCGTGTTTACACTGGGCCCACCAGGATTTGAACCTGGGACCAGCCGGTTATGAGCCGGCAGCTCTAACCACTGAGCTATGGGCCCATCATTATACTAAGGAGGTTCACATATCATAGCGATATTGTTTTTCCTATTCCTGTCCCTCTCCCCACTGTAAATGGGCAAGGCGTATGCGAAGTTCCTCTTCGTTTCCTTGTTGTTCGGCGTTTCGTAACTCTTGTCGTAGCCGCTCTCGTTCGGCTCGTCGCTGAGTGCTCTTCATCTTCGCAATGCAATCAGAAAGTAACTGTTGTCGAGCAATTGCCTCTCCGTCTTGATCAGCAATTGCGTACAGACGAGTAACACGACCCGCAACCATCTTCGGAAGACGGTCAAGGAAAGTGCCGAGATCCACCGATTCTCTTTGCTGCCACATCGTGGCAATCTCGATAGCCAGCTTTCCCCAACGCTGGAAGAGCGGGATGATGTTTTCCTTTATTACCTGCTCTGCCACAGAACGGTCAACGAGCATTAGCTGAAGAATTTCCGTTTCCGCCGTTACACTTGGACTCTGCGTTTCCCGACGAGCGGTAGGAAGAGCCTCCCTCCCCATGGCTGGACGTCCAGGCGCTTGCGAAGCGCTTAGACGACGGAGATCCTCTTCACTTATCCGGAAATGCTGGGCAATTTGCGTCACTAAAGCCCCACGTGCCACAGTATCACTGACAGATTTCAGAACATCCATTGCCACTCGTGCCGCCTGTGCTCTCTGTAGAGCTGAGGCTCCAGGCGGAGGGGCATGTCGTGAGAAATAAAAATCTTCAAGTGCTTCTGCCCGATCAATCAATTCTTGAAGGGCTTCTCGACCATTGGTTCGGACAAATGTATCCGGATCTTCTCCATGCGGGAGAAACACCCCTCTTCCCCGTACCTCTGCCTCGACACACAAAGGAAATGCCCGCGTCGCTGCCCGTCGACCGGCTTCATCTCCGTCAAAAAACATGTACACTTCTGGGGTAAAACGCCGTAGTAACTTTAATTGCTCAACACCCAGAGCTGTGCCAAGGACGGCAACAGTCTCCGCTTGGCCGCCTTGTACTATAGCTAGAAGATCAATATACCCTTCGACAAGAATTGCCCGTCCTTTTTGTTGAATCGCTTCTTTTGCTTGTGACAGCCCGTATAGAAGTGTTCCCTTTTTATAAATTATTGACTCTGGCGAATTCAAATATTTCGGTAAGGGACGAACATATCGCGTGTTTGCCTTTGTTTCTTGGGTAAGAGGCAGTAGTCGCCCGCCAAAGCCGACAATTCGACCGACAACGTCAGTGATCGGAAACATCAGACGGTAGCGAAATTTATCGTAGTAGCGTCCATCTTCCCGTTTGCCGATTAATCCCAACACCGAAGCTTTATCGACGTCTGCATTTTGCATTTTGAGAAACCGCACCAACCCTTCTGTTCCTGGTGGGGAAAATCCCAAACGAAACTGCTCGGCAATCTCTTTACCCAAACCTCGCTCAGTCAAATAGCGTCGAGCAGCCTCGCCGACGTTACCCCATAGACACCTTTGAAAATAGGTCGCCGCTATCTCATTCAACTTGTACAGTCTCGCCCGTTCTTGCGCATGTGGGTCCCGTTCCATTTGTGGGAGCGGTATCCCAGCTTTGGACGCCAGACGCCTCACTGCCTCTGGGAAAGAGAGCCCTTCTATCCGCATAAGAAACGTAAAAACATTTCCACCAACTCCACAACCAAAACAGTGAAAAAATCCCCCTTCTTCGTTCACACTAAAAGACGGAGTCTTTTCGCCATGGAACGGACAAAGACCGCTATAGCTGCGTCCGGTTTTGCGTAGAGCAACATGGGTAGAGACAATCTCCACGATGCTGACCCGAGCACGAATATCGGCCAGAATATCTTCGGAAATTCGTTCAGCCATAGGAGCACCACTTTTGGTGCGGATAGATTTACGTATGGCGTAAATAAAGCAGTGAATCTCCCTTGAGGTGCCGTTTTTCGCGGATACTGAACGAGCATAGAGGGGGGAACTTTGAGGTTCCTCCCTCTATGCTTAAGATAGGATTAATAAAAAGATCGGCTCGCGCGACGCATAGCCCGCTTTCGTGCAGCAATTGCTTTACGTTTGCGACGAACACTGGGCTTCTCGTAATGTTCACGCTTCTTAAGCTCTTGAAGGATGCCAGCCTTTTCACACTGTTTTTTGAAACGGCGGATCGCACTCTCGATCGGCTCATTTTCTTTTACACGTACTCCTGCCATTTAGCTGTCACCCCCCCTCGGGCATGTATTAGGGATCATCAACCAGAAGCCTAACTTAGAGGTTTCCCTTTGAAAGTCAAGGCAAGATTTTACTTCCTTTTTTAGAGTATCACGCATTTTTTACACGGTCGACGCACTGGCGAAAGATACGATGCCAATTTGTCACAGTCCGAAACTGATGAATATATGAGTCAAGACCAAGCAACGCCCGAACGAGAAACAAACGATGTCCAGGAGCATTAAAAATACGATTTTCCATACCAATCGCAGTAATTTCCATCGTTTTCGCTACCGAATCAAAATCATGGGGGTCATACACTCGATCTTCTAAGACTGGTTCAAAAATGAGAGCCATGACTCTCACCAGCGGTGCTGGATCAGCTCCAGGATCAAGAAAACCAAGCAGCACAAAACATCGAGCCATTGTCTCTTCGTCGCGCGCAAGAATCGCTCGCGCGAGGGTATGGTAGCCCTTGCGAATTTCTTCAGGAAACAGCCGGACACTGCCGAAATCAAGCATCGCTAGCTTTGGATGATATGTCACTAAATAATTGCCTGGATGGGGATCTGTATGCAACACTCCAAATTCAAAGATTTGTCTCCACGTAATACAGAAATACTTGACCGCCACCCAATCTTTGAGATCTTTGTCCACTCCCGGGGCGAGGATCTCTTGCATTTTATATCCTTCAATATGTTCGAGGGTGAGGACACGCCGTGAAGAGTAGTCAGGGTAGACTTGAGGAATAATCACCTCTTCATCATCGGCAAACAATCGCTGGAAGAGCGCGATATTATTTGCTTCATGAAGGTAGTCGA
Source organism: Binatia bacterium (assembly GCA_050187625.1). GTDB lineage: Bacteria > Desulfobacterota > Binatia > Bin18 > Bin18 > JBFWXH01. The sequence continues at coordinate 13,452 of JBFWXH010000025.1, read as the reverse complement.
GCTCTTCACGCAAACGCTCCTCCATTTCCTGGTAGATCTCCTTAGTATCGAACTTTTGGCGGAAGACATCTCGTGTAATACGTGTCAATACGTTGAGCAAGGCACTCATATTCTGGAGATCTTGAACGACCGTTTCTTCAACACCGGGATATTGGATCTTTACAACGACATTTTGGCCGTTCTTGAGGCGGGCCCTGTGTACCTGCCCTAAAGAGGCAGCAGCAAACGCATCTTGTTCAAAATTTTTGAACAACTGCTCTGGATATTGCCCTAACTCTTTCCGCACTTGCTCACGGATAAGATCGTACTCCATCGGGGGGACAGACGACTGTACAACAGACAGAATGTTCAGTACTTCATTGGGGAACAAATCGTCTCGCATACTGAGCATTTGGACCAACTTGAGAAATGCCCCGCGAAGTTCGCGCGAACTTTCGACGATTCGGAGCGCGTTCTTCAAGTGCAGATCGAGTAACTCCTGTTCTTTCTTAGAAGCCGATTGAAATGGCCGTTTGAGCGCATGCCATGCATAACTGCTACCGACTGACGTTGTCAGTGAACCTACTTGTAAAGCACGCTTTGCTCGACCTTTAGTCAATGAGGATTTTTTCTTGTTCGGCATGGGAGAACGATTGTAAATCGTCGATAAGAGATTGGCGATCTACAATCTCAACTGCTTTTACGTGTGGATGCGATTCATGAGCGTAGCAGCAGCAGCAGCACCAAATCCGTTATCAATATTAACCACCGTTACTCCCGCAGCACATGAATTGAGCATACCAAGGAGTGCAGCTAGGCCGTTAAAGCTCGCGCCGTAGCCAATGCTCGTCGGCACAGCAATGACAGGACTGTCAACAAGGCCACCAACAACGCTGGGAAGAGCACCTTCCATCCCGGCGACAACAATCAGGACAGTAGCAGTGTGGAGTTTTTTTACGTTCCCCAATAAACGATGAAGTCCGGCCACACCAACATCATAAAGCCGTTCGACTTTATTCCCCATAAGCTCTGCTGTTACAGCTGCTTCCTCAGCAACAGGAAGATCCGCAGTTCCAGCAGAAACCACGAGAATAACCCCCGTCCCCGGAGCGGGAGAAGGAGGATTGCCTAGCGCCCCAATACGTCCATCCGCATAGTAACGCAAAGTTGGAATCGTCACGCTGACATCGGTTGCCTTTTGTTCATCAAGACGCGTTATCAACGCGTGCTGACCGTTAGCAACAAGGCGTTGGGCTATTGCGGCAATTTGCCGTGCCGTTTTCCCTTGTCCGAGGATCACCTCTGGAAACCCCTTACGCAATGCGCGATGATGATCGATCCGAGCAAAGCCCAAATCCTCAAAGGGGAGAATTTTCAGCTCATCAAGCGCTTGCTCGATATCCAACGACCCGCTTTTGACCTGCGCTAAGAGTTCGTGTAAACGATCACGATCCATAATTACGCTTGGCGGAAATGGTCGAATCCGCTACGAGCAGGACTATACTCCGCTCCATCAGGTCCTCGTACCGATATCCCCGCCGCTGCGGGACCAATCTTACCAATACGCGAAATCAGACACCCACTTTCTCGCGCCACCTGAGCAATTGCTGCGCGATGTGCAGAGGTAGCCGTAAATAACAGTTCATAGTCTTCTCCCCCGGTGAGAGCATCTTGCCATTCTTGCTTGCCCACAATCGCTTGATAGTGCGGTGAGAGGGGCAAGGCAGCGGCCTCAATCACCGCTCCCACATGACTCGCTTCACAGACATGACCAAGGTCTTGTAACAAGCCGTCGCTGATATCGATCATAGCACTAACAATTTGTTGGCTCACCAGAATACGACTGACCGCCAACCGGACAGTGGGACAGAGAAAGCGAGTTTTTACGTCTTCAGGATACTTATTCGCTGATCCATCTTGCAACACGCGGAGTCCGAGCGCACCGTCACCTAAGAAACCCGTCACATAAACATCGTCACCTACTCGCGCCCCAGAACGAGTAATTATCCCCTGTTGAGCCGTTCCAAGCAACGTTACCGTAATCATCAAGCATGGTGCAGCACTCATATTTCCGCCAATGAGAGCAGCCCCACAAGATTCAGCCGCCGCTAAAAAGCCAGAGAAAAACGCGTCGAGATCCTCGACCTCCATATCTCGCGGCACACTCACGCTAAGCAACGCAAACGTCGGCTCTCCTCCCATTGCTGCAATATCACTCGCATTGACCGCAAATGCCTTTGCACCCAAAAGAGCAAAGGTTGTCCATGCGCGGCGGAAATGCACATTTTCGATCATAGTATCAGTGGTTAGTAAGGTCGTCCCTGGAAGGGAAAGGGCAGCACAGTCGTCCCCAATTCCGATCTGTACTCGCTCATCATGCGGTACGCGCGCACGCAATCGGCGCAAAAAAGAGAACTCACCGAGGTCGCGGAGTTTCATGATGAGTTAGCCAAAAAGTTCTTTCACTTTCTCAAAGAATCCCTTACTCATGGGATGCACATCGGCACCGTCAAGACGTGCAAATTCTTCGAGCAATTCTCGCTGACGCGGACTGAGTTTTTTCGGGGTTTCAATCATAACTCTCACCAACTGATCACCACGCCCGCCATTACGTAAATCCGCAATCCCTTTGCCTTTCAAACGAAACACATTCCCTGACTGTGTCCCAGCAGGAATTTTCAGCTTAATTTTCCCTTCTAGAGTTGGCACCTCGATTTCAGTGCCCAATGCTGCCTGAGGAAAGCTAATCGGAATGTCACAAATAACGGTATTGTCTTGGCGTTTGAAGAGAGGATGTTCGCGGACGTGAAGAAGAATATATAAATCACCTGGAGGCCCTCCGCCAAGAGCGACTTCCCCTTCTCCACGTAGCTTAAGTCGCGCGCCAGTGTCTACTCCAGCCGGAATTTTCACCTGGAGTGTTGACGTTTTACGCACCGCTCCAGTTCCGTTACAAGTCTGACATGGATCGGTAATGACAGACCCCTGTCCCCCACACTGGTTACACGTCCGGGCGACAGTAAAAAAACCTTGTTGAAACCGGACTTGCCCACTTCCCCGACAGACACCACACGTTTTTGCCGTCGTTCCAGGTTTGTTGCCTTTCCCTTCACAAGTGCCACAGGCTACTGTACGAGGAATCGATATCGTCTTCTCAGTGCCAAAAGCCGATTCTTCGAAGGAAATTTCCATACTGTAACTGAGATCCTCCCCTCGTCGCGCCCTGCGGCGCCCACCGCGCCCACCACCAAAGACGTCACCGAAGATATCGCCAAATATATCTTCAAAACTACCAGTAAAATCAAATCCTCCAGAGAAACCTCCAGGACCAGCTCCTTGTTCGAAGGCTGCATGCCCGAAACGATCATACCGCGCACGTTTTTCTGGATCGGATAAGATCTGATACGCTTCAGAGAGTTCCTTGAACTTTTCTTCAGCAGCTTTATCTCCAGGGTTACGGTCGGGATGATACCGTAGCGCAGCCTTACGGTACGCCTTTTTTAGCTCGTCCTCGGTTGCCTCCCGGTTGACTCCTAGTAGTTGGTAGTAATCAGCTTTGCTTGCCATACCCCGCGCCCATCTCTGTGTGACAAAAAAACCCCCACTCTTCCCTGGTTCGGAACAGTGGGGGTTTAAGAAGCATTAGGAAAAGTTTTTGCTCCTATCTACTTCACCTCTTCGAAGTCCGCATCAACAACATTTTCCTTTTCGTCAGCCTTTCCCTGTCCCCGTGTTTCACTGTGGCCATCTGCCCCAGCTGCTTGTTGTTCTTTCGCAACACGCGCATACATCGCTTCTGCCAATTTGTGCGACGCTTGGGTCAACTTCTCTTGCGCGGACTTAATCGCTTCTACCTCTTCCCCTTCCATTGCTTTCTTCGCATCTGCGATCGCAGTCTCAATGTTATTCGCGGTTGCATCATCGACATCACTCCGATGCTCCTTGAGAGACTTTTCCGTCGAATAGATAAGCGTATCAAGCTGATTTCGCACTTCAATTCTTTCACGTTTGCGCTTATCTTCTTCCGCGTGCGACTCTGCATCCTTAATCATGTTCTTGATTTCATCTTCGGACAGCCCGCTCGACGCAGTAATGCGAATCGATTGTTCTTTCCCCGTTCCCAGATCTTTTGCATTGACATGGACAATCCCATTTGCATCGATATCAAAGGTTACTTCAACTTGAGGAACCCCACGCGGCGCTGGCGGAATTCCTACCAAATCAAATTGACCCAACAATTTGTTATCAGACGCCATATCGCGCTCTCCTTGGAAAACGCGGATCGTCACCGCAGTTTGATTATCTGCCGCGGTAGAGAACACTTGACTCTTTTTCGTCGGGATTGTGGTATTGCGGTCAATAAGCCGGGTGAATACACCACCCAAGGTTTCGATCCCTAGAGACAATGGGGTAACGTCTAGCAATAAGACATCCTTTACCTCTCCTTTTAAGACTGCTCCTTGTATAGCAGCACCAACAGCAACTACTTCATCAGGATTGACTCCCCTGTGAGGTTCCTTGCCAAAAATCTTTCGTACCCGTTCTTGCACCGCAGGCATACGAATCATACCACCAACAAGGACGACTTCATCTATTTGATTTGCCGAAAGCCCCGAGTCTTTGAGAGCCGCCAAGCACGGACCTTCGAGACGGTCCAAGAGGCTTGCGCAAAGAGCCTCAAGCTTGGCCCGCGTAAGCTTCATAGTTAAATGTTTCGGCCCACTTTGGTCAGCAGTGATAAATGGCAGATTCACTTCGGTCTCTACCGAGGAAGACAATTCAATCTTTGCCTTTTCAGCCGCTTCTTTGAGACGTTGGAGAGCCATACGGTCGTTCCGCAGGTCCACCCCCTGATCCTTTTTAAATTCATCCGCCAAATAATCGATAATACGCTGATCGAAATCATCTCCTCCTAAGAAGGTGTCACCGTTTGTAGCTTTAACTTCGAAAACCCCATCGCCTACTTCAAGAATAGAGATGTCAAAAGTACCGCCACCAAGGTCGAATACAGCAATTTTTTCATCTTTCTTCTTATCGAGCCCATAAGCAAGCGAAGCAGCAGTAGGTTCATTAATAATACGCAGAACATTCAGCCCAGCAATGCGTCCCGCATCTTTGGTTGCTTGACGTTGCGAATCGTTAAAATACGCCGGTACCGTAATCACGGCCTCAGTAACCTTTTCACCCAGATAATCTTCTGCTGTTTGTTTCATCTTTTGGAGGATGAAAGCAGAGATTTCCGGTGCGCTATATTTTTTATCTCGACTCTCTACCCACGCATCGCCGTTTTCTGCTTTAACAATTTTATAGGGAAGAATCTTTTTTGCTTTGCTTACTTCAGGCTCTTCGAAGCGGCGACCGATCAATCGCTTTACAGAAAAAATAGTATTTTCCGGATTTGTAATCGCCTGCCGACGAGCAATCTGGCCGACCAATCGTTCTCCACTGTCAGTAAATGCTACCACCGAGGGAGTAATTCGGCTCCCTTCAGAGTTGGTAATGACTTTGGGGTCGCCGCCTTCCATAATGGCAACCACCGAATTGGTCGTCCCCAGGTCAATGCCAATAACTTTTGCCATATGTCTTCTCCTTAAAAAACCGTTGGTCGTGCCGTCCTTCTGTATTAGAGATTAGTAATCATCCGTTTCCAGGGCGCAACCGCTAAACGTCAGTTTTTTTCTCTCCGGGCGGCGCTTTAGCAACAGTAACAAGCGCAGGTCGAATCAGACGATCGTGTAGGAAATACGCAGGGGCATACTCCTCAACTATCGTATTTGGAACCGCATCAGGGGTTTCAACTTGCGCCATAGCTTCATGTCTACTAGGATCAAAGGGTTGACCTTTTGCGCTTACTCGACTCACGTCATATTTTTCAAGTGTTTCAAGAAACGAACGCAACACTAAAGAAACCCCGTCAACAAGTGATTGACCATTACCGCCACCCTGTGCGTGAGAGACAGCCCGTTCAAGATTATCGAGCACAGGAAGAATATCTTTTATCAGCGGTTCATTCGCAAACCGTAACGCATCAACTTTCTCTTTTTGCATGCGCCGTTTAAAATTCTCATTTTCCGCACGTTCGCGTAGAAACAACTCATAATTTGCCTTGGCTTCTTTCTCTTTTTCTTCGAGTTGTGCACGCAACGCTAGGACATCGTCTCCTTCCGAGAAAACAGTTTGCGCATCCTTAGTTTCCTGTTCCTCGGGAGTGCAAGACCGTTCTTCGGAAGTTACTGAACCATTGTCATTCTCAGGTTTACCCATCTGAGACCCCTTGTGAAAAGATCAGTCTTTCGTATTTTATCTGTAGAAACATTGTCCTTGAAATCTAAGAACCCTGTTCCTGAGTGTCAAGGAAAAAAACACAGATGATCGAAGAACGTACCCCGGCGATTGTACTCCGAACCCGAGTCTACGGGGATTCTGACAAGATTGTCACCTTTCTCACGCCAGATTGGGGAAAAATCACTGGCATTGCCAAAGGTGCTAAACGCTCGCAACGACGGTTTGTCAATGTCCTCGAGCCGTTCACTCATACACAACTACGTTTTCGTCCAAGTAGACAGGACGAACTTGCCTTTATCCTCGGTTGTGACTTAATCCGCACTTTTCGGGCACCAAGTCGAGATTTACAGCGCTACGGCTTTGCAAGTTATCTTGTCGAACTCATCGATGTCATGATTTCCGGACAAGAAGCCGGGACTGAAACCTTTCAACTTCTCTTACACGGGCTTATGGTTCTCGAAAACGTTGTAGAATTACCCCTATTCTTCTTGTCTGCTTATGAAATCTTACTTCTCGCACACACAGGGTATGCTCCGAACGTAGAAGATTGCCAACAGTGTGGACAATCTTTGGTGTTGCCGTTCGTGCGTCCTGGCAGTCCCCCAGACTATGTTGTTGCGTTCTCTCCTAGCCTCGGAGGTATTCTGTGCCAGAACTGTTGCCGGATGGGGGGAGCAACGATAATGCTCTCTCAGGATTCCCTTCGTTTGTTACAAGATCCCAAGCATCAGGATATAGAACAGTTCCTGCTCACCTCAGCCTCTCGCCAAACCTGTAAAGAGTTACATGCCGTCGCCACGGGTGTCCTTGCTCGCCACGTGACTCGCCCCCTCAAGGCTCGTGCATTTCTCGAACAAGCGGGGCTTCTGGCTGATTCTCGCGTTGACGGTCCCGCAGGGGAATGATACGGCTCGTCAGCTATGACAGTCTCAATGGATAAAGTTGTAAATCTATGCAAAAGACGCGGATTCGTGTTTCCTTCCAGCGAAATTTACGGGGGATTTGCGAGTACGTGGGACTATGGACCGTTAGGCGTCGAGCTGAAACGTAATATCCGCGACGCTTGGTGGCGCTATATGGTCACCGCCCGCGATAATGTTGTTGGCTTAGAGAGCGCGATTCTCATGCATCCCCGTGTCTGGGAAGCCTCTGGACATGTAGCAGGTTTTTCTGATCCGCTCGTTGATTGCCGCAACTGCAAACGACGGTTCCGAGCAGACCACATTCCGCCCACAGACGAACGGCAATGCCCTAAAGGTATGGACTGTGATCTCACCGATGCCAGACAGTTCAACCTGATGTTCAAGACCTTTGTGGGCCCTGTCGAAGAAGATGCCGCCATCGCATTTCTGCGACCAGAAACAGCCCAAGGTATGTTCGTAAATTTTCTTAATATTCAGCAAGCCGGCCGCTTGAAACCTCCTTTTGGTATTGCCCAGATTGGGAAGTCTTTCCGTAATGAGATTACGCCAGGAAATTTCATTTTCCGTACTCGAGAATTCGAACAGATGGAAATGGAATTCTTTGTCAAACCTGGCACTGACGATGAATGGTTCGAATACTGGCGTGAACAACGCATGAACTGGTACATGACCCGGCTCGGGATCAAAACAAAAAACTTACGGTTCTACGATCACCCCAAAGAAGATCTGGCCCATTATTCAAAAGCGACGACAGACATTGAATACCTTTACCCCTTTGGTTGGGGAGAACTAGAAGGTGTCGCCAACCGGACGAATTTCGATCTTAAACAACATGCTGAGTATAGTGGCAAAGATCTCACATTTTTCGACGAAGAGACGAGAGAGCGATATCAACCTTACGTCATTGAACCAGCAGCGGGCGTCGATCGCATTGTACTTATTACCCTTCTCGATGCGTATGCTGAGGATGTTCAGGATAATGAGCCACGGATCGTCCTACGATTCCATCCTCGTATCGCTCCAATCAAAGTCGGAGTATTTCCTTTGTTGCGCAAAGACGGACACCCGGACAAGGCAAGAGCAATCTATGATCTGTTGAAAGAACGCTTTGCGGTCTTTTATGATCAAGCTGGATCGATCGGTCGACGCTACCGTCGCCAGGATGAAGTCGGTACACCATTCGGCGTAACCATAGATCATCAAACGCTACAGGATAATACAGTCACCCTTCGTGATCGCGATACCCTGGAGCAGATTCGTTTACCGGTTGAGCGCTTGCTCCCCGAGCTCGTGGCTCGTATTGAAATATAGTCGTTGGCGCGTGTGACAATAGGCAATCGAGCATTTTCTAACTCCACAACAAAGCAAGAAAACATGTCTATGGCAAAACAAACACACAACGGGCAAGAGAAAAAGGTACGCGGAAGGCGATATGTCTATTCGTTTGGTGGAGGCAAAGCGGACGGCAATGCCAGCATGAACTGGCTCCTCGGTGGCAAGGGTGCGAACCTTGCGGAGATGGCCGGCTTGGGCTTACCAGTCCCCCCAGGTATGACCATTACCACTGAAGTTTGCACGTATTACTATGCGAATGGACAACAGTACCCAGTGAAATTAGAACAACAAGTGCTTAAAGGTTTACGAAAAATTGAAAAAGTAATGGGGCGCCGTTTTGGGAACCCAGATAACCCCCTGCTCATCTCCGTCCGTTCCGGAGCACGCGTGTCGATGCCCGGCATGATGGATACGGTATTGAATCTTGGTCTGAATGACGACACGGTGCAGGGTCTCATAAAACAATCAGGCAATCCTCGTTTTGCCTACGATTGCTATCGTCGCTTCGTACAGATGTACGGGGATGTAGTTCTGGGGCTGAAGCCGGAATCGAAGACTGAGCGTGATCCTTTCGAAATTATTCTCGAAAACAAGAAAGAGGCCCGTGGAGTCGAACTCGACACTGAACTATCAGTAGAAGACCTGCACGAACTAGTTGCCGCGTTCAAAGCTGCCATTTTTGATCGACTGCACGTTCATTTCCCTGACGATCCATATCAGCAACTATGGGGAGCAATCGGAGCTGTGTTTGGTTCATGGAACAATCCACGAGCGATCACCTACCGTAAAATCGAAAACATTCCCGACGTGTGGGGCACTGCTGTTACCGTACAATCGATGGTGTTTGGTAACCTTGGTGATGATTGTGCAACCGGAGTTGCATTCACACGTGATCTTTCTAATGGGGAGAACGTCCTTAACGGAGATTTCCTCGTCAATGCACAGGGCGAAGATGTCGTCGCTGGCATCCGTACTCCACAGCAAATTACACTCCAAGGCTCACGTGAACGCGCTACGCGGGAAGGACGGTCAGAGGACGAACGACAGAAACTCTATCCGTCTTTAGAAGAACGCATGCCAGCTAGTTTTGCTATGTTGCAACAGATTTCACAAACACTGGAAGGTCATTATAAAGACGCACAGGATATTGAGTTTACCGTCCAGAGCGGGAAACTATGGATGCTGCAAACCCGGGCGGGAAAACGTACGGCAGCAGCAGCAATGAAAATTGCGGTTGATTTGGTCCAATCTGGTGCAATTGACGAACGCACGGCGGTTTTGCGTGTTGCCCCATCACAACTCGATCAGTTGCTCCATCCAACACTCGACCCCAATGCCGCAAAAGAACGTATCGCTCGAGGCTTACCTGCTTCACCTGGCGCGGTAAGTGGGGCAGTCGTGTTCTCTGCTGAGGATGCCGAAGAAGCAGCAAACGCCGGACGCAAAGTCATCCTCGTCCGTATTGAAACCTCACCAGACGATATCAATGGAATGCACGCGGCCCAGGGGATTCTCACCGCACGCGGCGGAGCAAGCTCCCACGCAGCGTTAGTAAGCCGCGGGATGGGCAAATGCGCGGTCGTTGGCTGTGAAGCATTAGAAGTCGATTACAATCGTCAACAATTCAGCATTCGCGGATCCAACAGCATCATTCATGCGGGAGAATGGATAACGCTCGATGGTTCCACAGGTGAAGTGTTTCGTGGCCAGGTAGCAACACAAAATCCAAATCCTGACACACCTGAGTTTCAATCCCTCATGAGTTGGGCCGATCGCTTCCGACGACTACGTGTACGAGCAAATGCCGATACTCCACAGGATGCACATGTCGCACGGACGTTTGGCGCGGAAGGGATTGGCTTATGCCGTACGGAGCATATGTTCTTCGAAGGAGACCGTATTGATGCGGTTCGCGAGATGATCTTAGCTGAAGATACGGAGGGACGGATTCGTGCCTTAGAGAAAATTATTCCAATGCAGAAAGGCGACTTTGTTGGTATTCTGCGAGCGATGGCAGGACTGCCAGTAACAATCCGCTTGCTCGATCCGCCGTTGCATGAGTTTCTCCCGCACTCGGAGGAGGAAATTGCTGACTTGGCTAACAAACTAGGAGTTTCTTCTGAACGTTTGCGGACGAAACGGAACTCTTTACACGAAGCCAACCCGATGCTTGGTCATCGTGGCTGTCGGCTGGGGATCTCATTTCCCGAAATTTACGAAGCACAAGCCCGCGCTATTATGGAAGCAGCCTGTGAACTCGCTCGCGAAGGTGTGCAGGTTATTCCTGAGATCATGATTCCACTTATTGGATTCAGGCGTGAATTAGAGCTTTTGCGAGAACGCATCGTCCACATCTGTCAGGAAGTCGCACAAGCAGGGGGAGAAGCTGTACCATTTACTGTTGGCACAATGATCGAAGTCCCACGTGCGGCCATCGTAGCAGACCGTATTGCCCAGACTGCTGAGTTCTTCTCTTTTGGCACGAATGATCTGACGCAGATGACACTAGGAGTGAGCCGTGATGATGCGGGGAAGTTCATGGCAGATTATCTCACGCAAGGTATTTTTTCGCAGGATCCGTTTGTGTCACTTGACCAGACTGGTGTAGGGCAGTTGATCGAACTTGCTGTGCACAAAGGCCGAACAACACGACCAGATCTCAAGATCGGCATCTGTGGCGAGCATGGTGGTGACCCGGCATCCGTCGCGTTCTGTCATCGAACGGGTTTGGACTACGTCTCTTGCTCTCCCTATCGTGTCCCGGTTGCACGACTTGCATCTGCACACGCTGCCCTACTAGAACAACCGGGAGCGAAGAAAAAACGGAATTCTCGCAAGAAAAATCTGCAGGCTGACTTCGCAATGGCAGCGTCGTGATCCTTTTACGTCCATGACACTATTAAGCATTAGCGGACAGACACGCATTGTTGGTATCTTTGGCGATCCAATTGCGCATACGCGTTCCCCGGCGATGCAGAATGCGGCTTTTCGTGCGCTTCAGCTCCCCTTCGTTTACGTTCCCTTCTTAGTCCGTCCTCCTGAACTATCTCGCGCAGTGCAGAGTATTCGTACGCTTAACCTAGCCGGAGTGAATGTTACAGTGCCACATAAAGAGCGAGTCGTGCGACATTTGGATAGGCTTAGTGAAGAGGCTCAACAATGTGGGGCCGTTAATACTATTGTCAATCACGCAGGTATCTTACTTGGAGATAATACAGACGGACGAGGATTCATTCAGTCACTGAAAGAACGCAATATTTCTCCTCAACAAGGGCCTGTCATAATGATTGGTGCTGGCGGGTCTGCGCGAGCGGTCCTCGTTTCGTTAATCCAAGCCGGATACTCTCATATTTCTATCGTGAACCGGACCATTAAAAATGCACAGACGTTAGTGAGAGCGTACCGCCAACTGAGTCACGCACATATGGATGCACTTCCTCTCGAAGCGTTACGCGACCCAACCTTACTGAAAGAGGCAACACTCATCATAAATTGCACCCCGCTTGGTCTTTATGGAGAAAAGTTCCCTACTCTTGCATATAAAGAGACTCCCCAAAACTGTGTCTTCTATGATCTTCTCTACCGACCAGATCTCACGTCCTTTCTTCAAGGCGCCCAACGCTCACGCCGTCCAATTCTTGATGGTCGACGGATGCTCCTTCACCAAGGTGCTCTTGCTTTTTTGTTGTGGACAAACACCTCCGCCCCCCTATCCGTTATGGCTCGCGCCCTAAATCAGTCACTCAAGCAGCAAGGATAAAGATCTCCTGCAGTCGCCTTACAAAGTACTGAGAGGCTGTCTTCAAATTACTTTTCCCCTGCCGCCCGGCAGCATGCCATGAGGGGAGTCATAACCAAGTGTATCAGGGCTTCGCTCGAGTAAGTGTTCACCTGTCAGACTTTGAGGGACGTGTCATTCCGGGGAGCGCGATACTGTTGGCGAATTCTTTGATCCACCTTCTATAAAGATGTAGGAAGAGACCGACGAGACCTTGAGGAAAGAATGGGGAGGTTTTTTTCTCCCTGTTCGTCCACATGGGAAAGACAAGCAGAGATTAATCTCCAAGTCGGTATTAGCTCGGACATGGCGGTAGAGAAGAAGGGCAAGAAGAAGGAGGCACAGATTGTTGGAAGCGATTGTCGTATCGTGCGCCGAAGAGCTTCTCTCACCGTGGAGGAGCGAGCAGGGGCCGCATAACCCGCACAAACGCTGAGCGGCGCGTCGTCTCCCGCTTCACCCCAGCGAACCAATCGGCCACTCGTTCCAGGTTGATCGCCGCCGCCGTTGCCAAGTGTTGCAAATGCGTTTTGGCTTTGCCGATATACCGCGTCTGACGCAATCCGAACGCGCGCATCGCTTGTGAGATGGTGCCTTCCACGCCCGCCCGTTTCTGATGTTCGGCTTTGAACTCTGGTGTTCGGACGCGTTGGCGTGTCTGCTGTAGCGCTTCGTGTAACTCCCGAGGCCGGAGATTAATCGACCGGCGCTTCCCCTTGGCGGTCGTACACTGAGAGAGACCGGGGCACTGGCTACAGTCGGCTTTGGCAAACACGACATTGATAACCGCATTCCCGCGCCCGTCTCTCTGAGGACGCCAACTCGAGCTGCGCTTGCCTTGGGGACAGGTTGCCTGTTGTTTGTCCCAATCAATCTGAAAGTGGCTAATATCGAACCCCGTGCCTTGGACCTGTTGCCAGCGCCCATTATTCTGGGCGGGGCCGATGAGGTCGATTCCGTACTCCTCGCGACTGTCTATGAGTTGTTGGGCTTCAATATCGCCCGCATCCACTAAATGGAGACTCGGCAGTAACTGAGCCTGGGCAAGCTGACAGTGAATCTGGGGTAACGTATGGTTATCGTTGAGAACAGCCTCATCGGTTTGCACAGTGGTGATAAGGTGGGGCAGCTCTTTCTCGCAGGTCTCCGTCA
>JBFWXH010000024.1:0-85112 GCA_050187625.1 Binatia bacterium | reverse complement strand
TTACGGGCACGGCTCAAGCTAGACGAAGAGGAGGTCAGTATGGGCGAACCATCAATTCAAGCACAATCCCGCAGAAGTGCCGCGTCTGCTGCCTAACCCACTTTACAGGAACCGGGGGACTTGACCCGTTACGCTTACCAGAAGCCACACGGGACGTCGTGCCCCTCCACTCACTGGCGCAGGCGATTCACCGGCGCACAGATGGCAACCCATTGTTCATGGTCAATGTGGTGGATACCCTGATGGCAGAAGGGGTACTGACCGACATCAACGGCTTGGGAGACAGCGAATCGACCCTTGTGCAGGCGACGGTGGCACTGCCAGAGAATCTCCGGCAGCTGATCGAGCAGCAGATAGAGCAACTCACCCCCGATGAACGCCGAGTGTTGGAAGTGGCCAGTGTGGTAGGGATGGAGTTCTCAGCGGCCACGGTGGCGGCTGGACTCGAACACCCAGAGGAGGCAGTCGAGGAGCAGTGTGCCGAGTTGGCCCGGCGCGGGCACTTTCTCGACCGGAGTGGCAATAGCGAATGGCCGGATGGGACGCTGACGACATGCTTCCGTTTTCAGCATGCGCTGTATCCCGAGGTGCTGTACGAGCGGCTGTCGGCAGGGCGGCGCGTGAAAGTGCATCGGGCGATTGGCGAGCGGGAAGAGCAAGGGTATGGGGAGCGAGCCCGAGAGAGAGCGGCGGAGCTGGCGGCGCACTTTGAGCGGGGACGTGACTATCACAAAGCGGTGCAGTATCTCCAGCAGGCGGGCGAGACGGCGGTTCGGCGGTCTGCTCATCAGGAGGCGATCAGTTTACTAACCCACGGGCTCGAACTACTCCAACTCCTGCCAGACTCGCCCGAGCGCACCCAGCAGGAAATCGCGCTGCAACTCGTCTTAAGCATGTCGCTAGCGTTCGTCGAGGGCTACGGTGCCCCGGCAGTAGAAAAAGCCTGCCTCCGAGCACTCGACCTGGGGCGGCAGCTAGGTGAAACTCCACAGATCGTCCCAGCACTGACGAAGCTCAGTGTGTTGTATTGTGTTCAGGGGAAATTACAAACCGCACGCGAGATGGCGGAGCGGGCGCTTCTCGTGGCAAAAAAGGGCACGGACCATGCCGCTCTCCTGATGGCCCACCATGCGTTGGGGAGCCTCTTGTTCTTTCCGGGGGAGTTTATTCATGCTCGAGAGCACTTGGAACAAGCGCTTGCCCTCTACGATCCCCAACAGCACCACCACTCCATAGCCCTTTTCTGGGAAGCCGACCTTGGGGTGAGTTGCCTCTCGCGTCTGAGCCAGAATCTGTGGATTCTGGGCTATCCGGATCAGGCCCTGCAGAGCATTCATGCAGCGTTCAACTTGGCTCAAGAGCTTTCTCATCCGATGAGCCTAGCATACCCCCTGGGCTTTGCGGCTACCGTTCATCTGCACCGCCGAGAGGCGCAGGCAGCTCAGGAGCACGCCGAGGCGGAGATGGCGTTCGCACGCGAACATGGACTTTTTTTCTATGTAGCAGAAGGAACGCTCTTACGCGCCAGGGCACTGACGGTACAGGGACGAGAAGAAGAAGGGCTTGCGCAGCTCCGTCAGATCTTGGCTGCACTGTTGGCGACGGGGGCGGAAGTCATACGACCCGTTATTCTTGCTTGGATAGCCGATACACATAGGAGATTAAGCCAGATAGAGGAAGGGCTCGCCGCGCTGGCGGAAGCTTGGGCTGTCGTGGACAAGATCGGACCATATTTTGCCGAGGGACAGCTGTATCGGCTCAAAGGCGAGCTGACGCTTGCGCGCGAAGTCAAAAGTCAAAGGGCAAAAGTCAAAAATAAAAAATCAGAACATACAGATCCCCGACCCCTGAACCCAGATCCCCAAGGCGAAGCCGGAGCGTGCTTCCTCAAGGCCATCGAAATTGCGCGACGTCAGCACGCGAAGTCGTTTGAACTACAAGCCACCATGAGCCTTGCCCGCCTCTGGCAACAACAAGGCAAAAAGACTGAAGCGCGGCACATGCTGGCGGATATCTATAATTGGTTCACTGAAGGGTTTGATACCAAGGATTTACAAGAGGCGAAGGGGCTGCTTGAAGAATTGAATCATTGAGCGAGTGAGTCATTGAAGAGTGGCATCGTTAACCCTGGGGCTTTGCTGAAGGGTTTGATATGGGAGACCTGATAAGAAGCTCAGGCACTGCTCGAGCAGACCGCGTCAGTAGGCGAGCTTGAGTAGAATATTTCGCTGGTATAGCATACCCATGAAATGATCAATCGCTCTGGGGGTCCTTTTCATCGCAAAATCCTCCTGCGAGCGGATCTCCTGCTGGAGATTGATATTCGGATAGTTCCCAAAAGCCGAGACTATCCGGAGGGGATTCGCTACCGATGCTATCTTGGCAATCCGCAAACACACGAGACTATTATTTTATACGATATCCATCCGGGGAAACCTCATCACCGGCATATGCGTGAGCGTGAGGAGCGGTATCTGTTCCGTAGTCCCGAAGAATTATGGAATGATTTTATAGCGGACGTTGAGGCTGTCTTAGAAGGGGATGTATGAGAGTAAAACGCATTAAAGTTGGTATCAAAAGCTGGGCAGAACAAAAGAAGGAACTGCAGGCAGTCTTTCGCGAGGTTACGCAGAAAGGAAAATTGCCGACCGAAGAGACCCTCTATTTCACGGATTTAGAAGCCTTTCGCAAATGTCTAACGCCAAAACGGTTAGAACTGTTGTGGGCAGTGGCGGAGAAACGTCCGCAATCGGTGCGAGAGCTGGCGACTCTCGTCAAACGAGAACTCAAGAATGTCAGTGAAGATCTCGATTATCTCAGCCAAGTAGGATTGGTAGAGTTTCGTTCAAGCTCAGCCCATGGCAATGCGCTAGCCCCCGTTGTGCCATATGATCGTGTCGATTTCAGCCTTGATCTTCGTCGTCGTGCGGCGTGAAACGAGGCAGTGTCACGAGTGCCCTGAGCCCGGAACTGGGGATCCGGGCTCAACAGGTCGGTCCCCTCGGACGTTGCGTGCGCGATCATTGTCCACGCCGGTGCTTACCTTTTTTGCGCTGACAAACCCAGTTCGCCGCTACGTTGACATCTCCCCCGGTAAACACCGCCACTTCCGGGTACGGACACAGCGGCATCGAACGAGTCACCACACCGGTAGTGGGGTTATTGTCCTGAAAATGGACGGCAATAAGCTGGTCTGGCGCTGTTCCGGTGAGCACCCAGGAGAGCAATGCAGGCAAGGGATTAAAATTATTGGGACCAGGCCCGCTTCCACAATGCTGCATCCCGGGTGCCATGAAGAGCCGCACCGAGTCTTGGATGCGCTCAACACCTCCACCCATCGTCCGGACGACGTTTTTGTAATAGCGGATCGTCTCCAGTGGTGAGAGGGCGGGATCACTCCAGCCGTGATACAAAAGAAGTTTCCCGCCGCGATTGATGAACGCCGAGAGATCAGGGTCGGTGGCAGCGGCGCCGCCGCGATTCAGCACCATCGCGAGTTGTGCCCGCTCCTCCTCGTTCGCCAGATCAAACGTCAGCGAATTGTAAGTCGGATCGCTAAAGACAAAAAACTTGAGAAAGTGATCTTGGTTGGGGAATTGTAGAGGTGGGACCAGTGGCGACATCCATGGTTGGGAAGTGCCTAGCCCATTGGGCGTCTCGAAGCCGGTGAGCCATCGTGCCCAGCCGTTTGGTCCCGCAGGGTCGCTCTTGGTAAAGCCGGCGTAGATATGCTCCCCGTCCTCATCCTCAATGGATGGTCCGGCGTAGATGGCTCTGAGGGGCTGGATCTGCGCAGCCGTCAAGCAATCCACGGTATTGCCATGCTTGCAACGCAGCTTCGCCGGATTGAAGGTACATTTGCGCGGGTCCTGGATCAACCCGTCGACCACGCCATCGATGGCGTCACAGTGCTGCATTACAGCATCATCAAGGAGCGCAATCTTGTCTGGGGGAATATAATTCTCTGGAGCGGCAGTCAGCTGTTGCATGTTCCAATTGAACCCTGCAGGCCAGTTGCCCAGAGCAGGAGCCCCGGCGATAATGCCGTCGAAGTCCTCGGGATATTGTTGCGCTTCTACCAATCCTTGACGGCCGCCCGTGGAGCAGCCAAAGAACAAGGCAACTCCTGCCTGATCGTAAAAGACGTGGAGGATGGCCTTACTCGCCACGGTGCTGACATGCACCGCCCGCACCTGAAAGTCAACTTGTTTAGCCAACTCGTTCAGCGCCCAACTCCCGTCGAAGATACCCACTCCTTGATGCCCGGTATCGGTGATGGCAGTGGCAACCCCAGCAATGACTCCAGCGACAACGGGAATCTGGGCAGACGCAAAGCTGCCGGCATAGCCGCCATTGCCAACGAACAGGAAGCGCCCGTTCCAGAGAGTTGGCAGGCCGAGTTGGAAATTCACCTGGTTTGGTCCTGGGTCGGTCGTGGTCACGTAGCCATTGATATTGCAATACGCGACCGGCGCAACAACCGGCGTTGCCGAGACAATGGTGGTGTCCAGGGGCGCGATTCCCTCTTTAATCCGAGAGTTCGTATTGTCAGTGTCGGTGTTGGTTTCTTTTCCTTTGGTGCCATCGACCCCAGGCATGGCATCCATTCATAGACCTCACCTCCTTTCGCTTTCATCAGTCCACGGTTTTCGTTTGCAATCTCGCGTGGCTTGTGGCAGGAAACTAAGAAAGTAGCGGCAGGAAGTCATGGGAAAGTTGCGGGATTAGTGTGGGATTAGTGTGGGATGCGAGAGGGGATGGTAGAGCAGGCGCTACACCGCACGACCATTCCTGTAGATCTGCACTTACCCTTCATCGGCACCGCCTATTACCTGGCTGGGAAACCTGAAGAGGCAAGGGCGCCGTTGAAACAATTCCTTAGCCGTTACCCCAACATTCTCGGCGCGCATTTGACCCTGGCAGCAGTCTACAGCGAATTGGGCAAAGACGCCGAGGCACAGGCGGAAGCAGCCGAAGTGCTACGGCTCAATCCCAACGTCTCGCTGGAGGTGCACAAAGAGCGAGCACCGATCAAAGATCCAGCAGTGTTGGAGCGACATATTGCGGCGTTGCGCAAGGCAGGGCTCAAGTAAGTTAAGAATTAAAAATGAAGAATTATGAATTACGAATGAAGAAAGAAAAAGGCCGAAGGCTGTAGACCGAAGGCTGAAGGGGAAGACAAAAGGGCGAAATGGCGAAATGGGGAAATGGGGAAATGGGGAAATGGGGAAATGGGGAAGGGATAAACGAAAAGGGCGAACCGGCGAAGAGGGTCGTAAGTTGAAGGTGGCCAAAAGGAAGAATTGACGTATTAAGCCATTAAAAGAGCGCGCATGGCACGCTGTGGCATGAGACAATGCGCCAAGGCGTTGTTGAAGGCTCTGCGGTAACGTTCGCCCCTATGGCTGCGACGGCAAGAATTCCAGCGGGACTTCTACAGCCTGTTGGTCTCTGCGGGAAAAGTTAAAAATGGCGAAGCCGAGGATTTGCCCATGTTCATCAACTCTTTCAAACATGTCGTCGCCCAGATCGCGCAGGTACCCCTTCGCTTCGCGAAAAGTAACCTCAAGGAAATCCCCTTCCTTATCGTACCAAACTCTCACTTTTCCCATATCTGCTCTCCCTTTTTGATTGTGTCGGTAAAGAATGCCGTGAGGAGAAACGCATCGTTGTCCATCCGCTTGACTGCCACCAAAAGGTATTTTTCTGTCACCGGAGTCGCCGGGTAATGCTTATGGTACAGGTGGACGTTTGGGTCGCGTTGGCTGCGAACAATCACGTGGGGGTCCTGCAGCGTTTCCTGTACCTTGTCGAGTTGCCCTACCATTTCGATATGCTCCAGAAGATGCGCAAGCCGTTCATCGGTCAACCGAACAGCTCGCCCCAAGTGATCTTGTAACACCGTAGCCATCTTTACAGTCCTCTAAAGCTAGCATCGATAGTCTGCTCTTCCTAGTTGCCAGAACCACCAAGGCGCTATTCTGCCGGGAGCTATCACCTGTTAGAGGCTCACGTCGCTCAAGCTCCGCAGTGGTGAGCCAGATGCGCCTATGGTGGCGACAGGCGTAGAGAGGTGAAGCCTGGCAGATACTGACGGACATCTATAATTGGTTCACCGAAGGATTTGACACGGCGGACTTGCGAGAGGCGAAGGGGCTGTTGGAGGAATTAGACAGGTAAAGAGGGATGAACTGGAATGGGTCTTTGTCTTGACACCACAGCTCCTTCTTCGTACGACAGAGACCAGGAGTAATAGTATGGTCGAAATCACGATCCAAGTCCCCGAAGCACTTGCCGAACGGATTGCCGCGGTCGGGGACCGCCTTCCCGAGGTCTTCGCGCGTGGACTGGAGGAAAACCCTCCTCTTGTGAGTGAGGGGTGTCGGTATGTTCTCCAATTCTTGGCTACCAATCCGTCGCCCCAAGCCAGTATTGATTTTCACCCCACGCCAGCGATGCAGGAACGCATCAGCAAGCTCTTGGAAAAGAACCGCGCTGGTGAACTCACACCGGCGGAAACAGCTGAACTTGACGAATACGAGCATATCGAAAATTTCTTGAGAAAATTAAAGATCCGCGCCCTCAAGGACTTGCAGGCAATGTCTTGATGGCAAAAACTTCTCTTCCTCAGGCGTTACGGCTTGCCGTAGTAGAGCGTGCGCAGCACGCCTGTGAGTATTGTCGCCTGCCGGAAGGGGTCGGTTATATGCTTTTGTCATAGAGATTCCTTGCACCTCGCACCCAAGAGGAAGTGTCGTAGGCTGGGATAGAACGAAGTGAATCCCAGTAAGATAGAGATCGCTGGGTTGCGACAAGGTCGCAACCCAGCCTACGGTTTTGCAGAATGGGGCAACTAGCTAAGGAATTGGACTCGAGAAGCATTCTATTGGTGGAATATCGACTCCATCGTTCGCGTGTGCAAAGGCCACAGGAGAGCCGATCACCGTGACCTTATTCGGCGCCTCCGGGAGGCAGTCACCCGCATTGATGAAGAAGGCGCCCTCTGTCCCGTCACTCATCGCTTGGCGGATGAGAATCTCCACCGCATTCCCGCTTCCCGGATCCGCTCCTCCCCCAAATCCTCCGACAACCCTAAGGTCCATGCGGCTTGTCCCGAAACGGTTCTCTGAACCTTCGCCTTTGACAAAGCGGGTTCCAAGAAATTGGAGTCGGACCTCGTTATCATTCGAGGGCTCGGCTAACGAACCCCGACGCACAGCACCTGCCGCGAACACTCCACCAACGCCGACGTTATTCCAAATCGCGTCGGCAACCGAGGTGAAACGGAGCCGGCCGCCGTTGCCGCCTTGTGGCAAACCGATAGGTAGGGCATCCTGTCCTCCGATAAGATAGAAGCCAAGCTGGTTCTGTTCGGCAATATTGCCCTGAGAGACGACCTCCACCTCCGCGTTATCGGCAGCATCTCCGCTAATGACGGAGAGCCCGATGCTGTTGTTATAGAAGCGATTATGGTGGAGAAGGGCATGGACCCGCGCATCCATCGCTGAGATGAGATTAAAAATAAAGGCTCCCACCACGGAGTGCTGCCGCACGATGTTCCGCTCGAGCGTGAAACGGGAGTTCAGACCTGCAAGGGCCTCCCCAAAGTGCCCAAGGGTGACACCGCGTTGACTGTTCTCGACGATACAGTCAATGACCTCAGCCTGCAGTCCCCCTTGAGCAGGATCCAGGGTTGTGCCGATCAGAGTTGATCCCCCGTAGTTCTTCACCGTCACCCGCTCGACTCGGTTTCTATGCCCGATGAAGATGACCGCGTCCTCGCCGACGGTGGAAGCTGTGGTGATATTACTAGCGTCAAGGATTGTCTCGGTTGCCGGGTCAGCAAAGACATCTGGACTGCTTGGGTCTCTGGGGTCCCACACGCCATCCCCATCAAGGTCCACGTATGAGTTCCGGCCCATGAGGTTCATACCGCCTTGGAGGAATAAGCGTCCGCCGTTGGGTTTCGTGGGGTCAAGGACATAGGTTCCGGGTGCAAGTTCGACCCGCATGCCTTTGTTGGCCGAATTGTTGACGGCCGCATAGAGTTCAGCGACCGTTGAGACGGACACGACAGGTTGCCCTTTGGCAAAGGCAGGCGCCGTCTGCGCACCTATACGCATGACCAGAAACAAGACCACCAATGAGTATCCATTCATGAGAGTTTTCCTTTGTATGCTCATCATATTGACCTCCTTACAAAGTGAGACAGTTGTGGTTACCTTCCGTGCAGCCTGGAGTTGCAACGGATCCTGCTTGCACTTGCCCGAGTTATAATTTTCGGGAACGCCGCGTTTTCATAGACCTCACCTCCTTTCGCTTTCATCAGTCCGCGGTTTTCGTTTGCAATCTCGCGTGGCTTGTGGCAGGAAACTAAGAAAACCGCGGCAAGAAGTCATGGGAAAGTTGCGGGATTTCTGTGGGATTAGTGCGGGATTAATGTGGAATGGCTGAGCAAGAGAAAACAGCAACAGATTCAGTAGTTTACTTTGGTTCTTACCAACTGGAGTGGCGCAGTGCACAGCTGTGGCGGGGAGCACAGGCGGTGAAGCTGACGGGCAAAGCCTTTGCGGTGTTGCGCTACTTCGTCGAGCATCCCGGGCAGTTGGTCACTAAGGATGATCTTTTTCAAGCTGTGTGGCCGGAGACGGTGGTGACCGAATCGACCCTGACCTCCTGTATTCAGGAGCTACGGCAGGCATTACGGGATAACGCCAAGAAACCGCGGTATATCGAGACGGTGCACCGACGGGGGTATCGGTTTATCGCGGAAGTAGCCAGTAGGCAGGAAGAAGTAGCCAGTAGTCAGGAGTCAGTAGGCAGGAGTCAGGAAGAAGTAGCCAGTAGGCAGTATTCAGTAGACAGTAGAGAAGAAAACCAAACAATCAATGGTATCAATGGTCCAGCGTCAAACGGGCAAGGTTTAGAAACAAACGGAGGCGGTCCAGCGTCTCACGTCCAGGGTCGAGAGGCAAAAAACGACTCCGCCTTGTCTCCGCCTCTTCAGACGCCAGACACCTCGGTTGCTTCTTCATCACGGTTCACCCGCGCTTTCATGCTCGCGGCGGTAGTGCTTGTGGCAGTCACCATCATGACCGTCCAGTATCTGTCCCGTCCGACCCTCAGCACACAGGACTCGGAACTCAGTCCGGCATCGCCGCCGGTGCTGCTGTTGCCTGACAAACCTTCGATTGTCGTGTTGCCGTTCGTCAACCTGAGTGGCGATCCAGAGCAAGACTACTTCAGCGATGGCTTAACTGACGACCTCACGACCGACCTCTCCCAGCTTACGGGCTTGTTTGTCATTGCTCGCAACTCGGCCTTCGCCTACAAAGGCAAAGCCGTGAAGGTGCAAGAGATCAGCAAAGAATTAGGGGTGCGGTATGTGTTGGAGGGTAGTGTGCGCAAAACGGGCGATCAGGTGCGGATCAACGCCCAGTTGGTTGATGCCACTACAGGCCACCATATGTGGGCGGGACGTTATGACCGACCCTTACGGGATATTTTTACCTTGCAAGATGAGATTCGACAGCAGATTGTGGCAATGCTGCAGGTAGAGGTGACAGAGGCGGAGTTGGCGCGCGTGGGACGTGCCCCTACCGAAAACCTCACGGCCTATGACTATTATTTGCGCGGAATAGTCTACTTTCAGCGCTTCACAAAAGAGATGAATGCTCAAGCACGGCAGATGTTTGAGAAAGCTATCGAGCTGGACCCAAAGTTTGCCCATGCCTATGCCATCGTAGCGTGGACCCATTTTCAAGATTGGCTCTTTCAGTGGAGTCAGGATCCCCAGGTCCTGGAACAAGCGTTCGTGGCCGCGCAAAAGTCTGTAGCGCTGAATGACTCTCTACCGCTTGCCCACGCGACCTTGGGGCATATGTATCTGTGGAAAAAACAACATGACCAAGCTATCGCGGCACATGAGAAGGCGGTTGCGCTCGGACCGAGCTGTGCCTTGTGCTACTCAGAGCTGGGCAATACGCTACTCTATGCCGGACGGCCAGAGGAAGCCCTTGGCGCGTTGGAGAAAGAGATACGCCTTGATCCCCAAGAGGCGATCTCGCGCGCCTATCGATTTGGCATGGCCTATCGTTTGTTGGGGCGCTACGACGAGGCGCTTGCGGCCTGCAAAAAAACCCTGGCTCACTATCCCAATCACCTGGGAGTGCACTTTGTCTTGGCGCTTATCTACAGCGATACCGGTCGGGAAGCAGAGGCGCGAGCTGAGGTGGAAGAAATCAGGAGAATCAGTCCGCGAATGTCTTTGGAGGGAGTGAAGCAGAGACAAGCCTACAAAGATCCGGTGGAGTCAGAACGTGAGATCGCCGCCCTACGCAAAGCCGGGCTCAAATGAATGAAGAAGGAAAAAGGCTGTAGGCTGAAGGCCGAAGGCTGAAGGGAACAGAAAAAGGGGAAACGGCGAAATGGGGAAAGGGATAAAGGGATAAAGGAGAGAAAGGGCGCAGACGGCTAGCGGTATCGGCTTGTCTTCGTTTGCAAAACACTGCAAAATGCCGCCGTGTTTGCGCGAAGATATGGCAAGCACCCAGAGTCTGAGAAGGAAGCACACAATGACTGTTGTCACGACTCCCCCCTATCCTTCCTCCGCTGCGAGCACCGGAGTGCCAATCGAGCTCATCTGGCGATTGAGCGTAGAACAGTATCACGCCATGATTCAGGCGGGCATTCTCACTGAAGATGATCCGGTCGAACTATTGGAAGGGTGGCTGGTGACAAAAATGCCAAAGAACCCGAGACACAGCCTCGTGACGCAACTTGCACAGGCAGCGTTGGCCCGTGCTCTTCCTCCGGGCTGGCATGTCCGGGGGCAAGAACCCGTGACCACTGAAGACAGTGAGCCGGAGCCTGACATCGTTGTGGCCCGAGGAGACCTGCGCCAGTATCGCGACCGCCATCCCCACCCGCAAGATATCGCTCTGATCATTGAAGTGGCCGACTCATCATTGCAGCGCGATCGCATGCTCAAGCAACGTCTGTATGCCGCGGCGGGCATTCCTGCGTACTGGGTGGTGAACCTTCTTGAATTATGCATCGAAGCGCATGCGAAGCCATCTGGTCCAGGGGAACGTCCTCTCTATCATCAGCAACGAAACTATGGGCCTACAGAGGAAATCCCGGTCATCCTTGATGGTGTAGAGAGCGCGCGTATCGCTGTGAGAGATCTGCTGCCGTAATTGAGGTCTAAGCGTTACCGACTTTGCGCCTATACGGGAATCAAAGTTCGTTGAATACGCGCTGACGAAGACGACATAGAGAATCGAGGACAAAGGAAAATGACCGTTTTTCTTCTTCATTGGTTCTTCCCGCCTCCGTTTCAAGTGTCGTCGGCTGGGATGGAACGAAGGGAATCCCAGTAAGACAGAGAACGCTGGGTTTCGACGTTGTCTCAACCCAGCCTACGTCTAAACGGATATTTTTCCCTCCATCCTCCAGCCTGCCGCTACGGCCTGATTTCGTAAAACGACTGCGCCAAATGCTCGATTGGTAACTGCCGCACCTGGGTAAAGCCGGCCTGTTCGGCGAGTTCGCGCACTTTGCTGGGGCCGATGGCTGTGCCAATGCCTTCACCGCCATGCGCTAAGGAAACCGTCATACAATGCATCGTACTCATCGAGTACATCAACGCACCCATCGGTCCCATATTTTCGGCTAGCGTATCCCCTGCTTTGGGCTCGACCATAAAGTAGGTGCCATCATCAGCCAAGGCACTCCGAATGGAACGCAGCACCCCATGCGGATCGACCATATCGTGAATCGCATCAAAAGAGGTGATGACATTAAACTTCGGATCGTTCGGTATTGCCGTCGCCGAGACACACTGGAACTCAACTCGATCGGCCACGCCCTTTTGGCGTGCATCAGCCCGGGCCCGCTCGAGTGATTCTTCGCTGAGGTCAAACCCGTAGAAACGTGATTGAGGAAACGCCTGCGCCATCAGAATACTCGGATAGCCGCTCCCACAGCCGACATCCGCCGCCCGTCCGCCGTTCTGTAAACACGAGACCACCTGTGGCATGGCAGCCAGCCAGCGTTTCACCAAGTGAAATTGATACTGCGCCCGGTTACTCCGATCGATACCCGCAATCAGATCTGGTCCGTACTCAGAAAACGCTACTCCTCCCCCTCGGATAAACGCATCAGCCACCCGCGGAGCGACATTCAACATCGCCGGTGTATTTTGGAAAAACCCGGCAAGAAAGCTGGGACTATTCTCATCCGCCAGCACTGCCGCATGCTCTTCCGGAAAGGTGAAGCGTTGTGTGGCAGCCTCATATTCGACAATCCCAGCCGCTGCCATACCCGAGAGCCACTCGCGCACATAACGTTCCTGCAAGCCCGCCCGCGTTGCCAGCTCAGAGGACGTGAGTGGTCCTGCTCCTGCCATTGCTGTGAATAGTCCAACCCGATCGCCGATATAGATCATCCCGGTCAGCGACGCGCCGGTGATGTACCCCATCATTTGTTTCACGAATTGTTCGCGTTTCGCCTTGTCCACAAATCTACCCTCCTTCGTGTATTCAGGCTCTGTCACACCATGCCAGCAAAAGCAATGTACGGTGGAACCTTTAACCGCCTCTTATCGCCCCCTATAATACGGAATTGTTATGAATACACCAACAGAAGCAACCACTGAGATGCCCGTTTCGTATGATTACGACCTCATTGTCATCGGTTCCGGGCCTGCCGGAGAAAAAGCCGCCATCCAAGCCGCGAAACTCGACAAACGTGTAGCCCTGGTCGAACGTAATCCCCAGCTGGGTGGAGCTTGTACACATACGGCAACATTACCAAGTAAGACGTTACGAGAAGCGGTATTGTTTATTTCCGGGCTCGAGCAACGCACGTTTCCTGGTATTCAATGCGCCGTCAAAAAGCACCGGATGGGAGTCCAAGATCTGCTGCGGTACAAAACAGCGGTTGTCCAGTCTCAAGCCGATGCCGCGCGACGGAAGTTCGACCGTAACGAGATCGAAATTTATTATGGCAAGGCGGCGTTTATTGAACCACATCGCCTTGCCATCGAGAGCAGCGACGGATCGCGCCGTACCGATTCCGCCGCGGTTATTATTCTCGCCGTGGGATCGCGACCGGCCCGCCCGTCCTCGATTCCTTTCGACGATACCCACGTCTTCGACACCGATTCGGTTCTCTATATGGATCGTATTCCCCGTACGCTTGCCGTCATCGGCGCTGGCGTGGTGGGCTGCGAGTACGCTTCTATTTTTGCCGCACTCGGAGTCAAGGTCACACTTCTCGATACGCGCCCCAACATTCTCGACTTTCTCGATGATGAGCTGAAGCAACGGCTCCTCTATCGTATGCTGAACTCCGGAGTCGTTATGCACTTCGGCGAGGAGGTGACCAAAGTCACTATACCCGAACGAGACCGTGTTGAAGCTCATTGTGCCAGTGGCAAAGTGGTCATGTCCGAGCGGGTTCTCTATGCAGCCGGTCGAGTCGGCAATACCGACGACCTGGGCCTCAAAAACATTGGCCTTGAGCCTAATCATCGCGGCCTCTTGAACGTCAACGAACACTTTCAGACATCGCTCCCGCACATCTACGCAGTGGGTGATGTCATCGGATTCCCGGCGTTGGCCGCAACCGCGATGCACCAAGGGCGGATTGCCGCAGCCCATGCGTTTCGTCACAGCCAGGTGCGAGGTGAAAGTAAAGCCCTCTTGTCTCCGCTCGGGCCATTGCCGTTTGGTATCTATACTATCCCGGAGGTCTCGATGGTCGGGGCTACGGAGGAAGAACTCACGACGGACAGAGTCCCGTACGAGATCGGACACGCCTATTACCGCGAGACGGCGCGAGCGCATATCATGGGCGACACCGACGGGATGTTAAAATTGATCTTCCATCGCGAGACGCTGCAGCTTTTGGGGGTACATATTATTGGTGAACGAGCGTCTGAGCTGATTCATATCGGGCAAGCAGTGATCGCCTACGGCGGTACGATCGAGTATTTCATCGACAACGTCGTGAACTTTCCCACACTCTCCGAAGCGTACAAAGTCGCCGCCTTGAATGGGTATAATCGGCTGTAGAAAGGGGACTATCATGACCATTCTTGAAGAGGCTGAAAAATTGCTCGCGACCATGACACGCGCAGAAAAGGCGCAATTGCTGCAGTTAGTGGTACGGGACTTAGGAGACGCATTTCCAGGAATCGAGAGTACTCCAGGTGTATGTGGTGGAGATCCGTGTATCGTTCGTACTCGCATTCCTGTGTGGGTGAACGAGTCATTGCGAGCCTAGCGAAGCAATCTTTGCCCGAAACAGAGATTGCTTCGTCGCTCCGCGCTCCTCGCAATGACAGGTTCCGCTACTTCGTAGACACGCTCTGAGACATCTACACACTGCACAGCCCGAACATGCAGGTCTCATCCTCTGCTCTGCTCGGAGGATCTTGATTTTGCCGGTCTCGCTGACCGAATCCACAACGCTATCGAAGCGCAGCCAGACTTGTCCAACCGCCTCATTCAAGTCTATAGACCTCAGAAATAGCGTGGAAGGCATAGCCTGTACCACGGTTTCGTAGCCTGATTGAATCACGGCGTAATCGAGGAAGAGAATGCCTCCTCCTCCCCGATTCCATTGCACTCCTTCCGGTCTTTTTTTCTGACGGCGAAAATAACCTCTGCGACCTTCTACTGACACACTTGCGCATTGTTGGGAAACGTAGAGGTGCCGTACCAATTGCGGAAGCCGAGCGTGGTTCTGATATAGCTAGCAAGAATCCCACCTCCCCTATTTTCCAAGTAATTTGCCCATTGGAACATAGCCACAATTTTCCCATCAACTGTCATTATTGGCGCTCCACTAGAACCGCTATCCAGGGTTCCGATCGGAGCGGTTACTTCCAACTGATGGAGATAAGTCAGGGAGTATCCCGGCAGGCAGCTTGTTGCGTAAATGAGAGATTCACTCACATCCACCTTCTTTACAGTTACTGGTTTGTAGTGTGGATTATTCTTACTGTACATATACAAAACATTTCCTTGCGCAGCGGTTCCTTCCATACCTGTCCAGTCAAAACTGTGCTCAGTGCCACCTTCAATTCTCCGATCTGCACAGCTCGAGCTATCACCCTGGTTCTGAGCGGCATCGTCGATCCAGGCAGCAGCAACATCGAGAGTGGAATATCGGCTTCCAACGTTTATTGGTGTCCATTTGATAACTTGGCCACGGCGCCCCCCGCCTAATAAGAAGAACAAGGGATAGCGTGGGTACCGATCGCGACACTCAGCTAACGAGGAGGTCGTACAGTTGGAAGGCCCAGAACACTCCGGAGCAGGGAGAAGATGTGTTGGAAAAATCAACCACATTCCACCACCATCGTAAGCAACTCCTGTCGTTGTGCCTGCCTCGAAATCTCCATTAGAATTTACAACGCGCACATAAAGACCTCCCCTTGCAGGACTATTCCAAGTCCCACTCTCTGTATGGTTTTTCGTTTCTCGAAGCTCGTCTGTAAACGGATGTACGTCAATGGGAAGCCCCTCGACCTCTTTCGGTATAACAGCAGGATCTTTTGCTTCGAGGTAAATTCCCTTTGCTCCCATCCCGACCGCTCCCACACCTGGAAGCGCTTGTAATTCTTCGCGGTGGCGGTTGAGAATCTCGAATGCTTCCGCATACGGGATTCCCGCGATCGGGAGAGCCATTAAAGGAGGAATGGCTTCGGGTCGCTTAAAGTCTAGACAAAAACGCCACCCTTTATCCGTCGTTTCTATATACCCAGGTGGACAAGCATCCGCTTGGACGTATACGCCTCCCGGCTTGACAATGGTCACGCCAGGGGGAGGTGGGAGTGCATACTCGAGAATAAGCGCAACCGGGACGCCTTCGATCTCCTTCGGCAACGCAGCAAGCGGCTGTGGCAATGCGGCTGGACGGTTTCCTTTCGCATCCGTAAACACCACAGCATGCACATTGATCTTGTCTTCGAGCGGCATCATTCCCAACACCCCAGGGATTTTCATCCATTCTGCGCGATGCCGTTTCACAATCTCTATTGTCCGTACACCAGACGCGTTTCCCGCAACAAAATTCCACGGCGTTCGGAGCAACGGCATGAGGAAGAGAATTCCGAGCAATAAACTGAACCCTAACCATAGGTATAGCTTTTTGTGTTTTTTCACGATCTCCATTATCCTCATCTTTCGTAATGGACACCGAGCGTACGTCTGCTTCTCTCAACAACTCCGTCTCTACCCCGATACTTTCGCCCCTTCTTGCTGACCACGAGAGAGATCGGTCACCGGGATTGCCGGCGGTTGTAAAGCACGGCTGGTGTTGACAACGTACACGCCCACACACACACCGAGCACTCCCAAGAGTTGCAAGGGCGTAAAGGTTTCTCCAAAGAAAAACCAACTATACGTGACGCCGAACACCGGCGTCAGAAACGTCAGAGCAGTCACGCGGGTGGCCGAGTTGCGTTGGATCAGCCAGGCAAACGCGACAAAGCCAAACGCGGCAGAGATGAGTCCCAAATAGAGAATCGCGGCCACTGCACGCCCAGTGAATAAGAAGGGACGACCCGCCTCCAAGAACCACGAGACCAGCCCCAGCAATGGCCAGGAGATCCACGATTGCCAACAAATCAGTGCCACCGGGTGAATGCGTCCGGCTACACGCTTGGTCGCAATGCCAACAAATGCACTCATCAGCGCACCACTGAGCACGAACAGATCTCCGGCAAACGTTGACGTTTGCCCGCTACTCAATTTCGTAAAGAACAACGCAATAATCCCGCAGAGCGCTAACCCTAACCCGCAGAGCTTGCGCAGCGTGAGTCGGTCACCGGGAAGAAAGTACGGTGCCAGTACGGCCAAGAACAACGGTTGGGTATAAAAGAAAACGGTCGCCCTGCCTGCCGTGGTCCACGAGGTCCCCACATACGCGGTGACATTGGTATAGAAGAACATCGCCGCCATGAGCGCCAGCATGCGCACGTCTGCCCCGCGATACCGCAGCGGCACCCGTCGATGCAGCGCCCACAACAAGAGCACCACACTGGTCAAGCAAAAGCGAATCGCTCCAGACCCGAGCGGCGGCATATCCAACGTACTGATTTTAATACCAACAAAGGCCCCACCCCAGATGGCACACAGCAAAATGGTTAACGCCGTTGCGAAAACATCAAGGGGTTGATCCTGAGTGGGGGGGGTCGCTTTGCTCATGGCGACCTTCTCTATCAGTGAATCCTGCGACAATCTACCGCGCTCACTCGACGGCGTAGACAATCACTGGTTCCGCATGCGACCAGTTGTGCAGCTTCCCCTCAACCCACGTTCCCATTGCTTCTGTCAGTATCCCCCACCCTGCCAGCCGCTGTACCAGTGCCGTTCCGTACCGCGCCAGCCAATGTGGTTGTCGCTGATACGAGAACACCGCTCGCCACGTCGGTGGAGGGTCAAGAACTGCTGCCGGAAAGTTGAAGCGGTCTTTATCAAAAAACAGGAAGTATCGATCTACCGCCACGTAGGCAGAATGCAGTTCGGCAAGGTCTGGAGCCGGCTTCGCTTCGTCACCGTACTTTTCTGTAGTGTACCAACGGTACGCATCATAATGCGTAAACCGATCAAAATAGCGCAAGAGATAGACGTTGCGCGCCGAGGCATACACTGGACGATCACGATGGGTGCGTGCGAACGCAGACAAGGCACGAGAATTATCGACCACCGCTCGGTGGCTTTCTTGAGCGTAGATCATACACAGCACTGCCGTAGGAATCAGAACACTAAGCGTCACCGTTTGGAAAAAATGAGACCGCTGCCCTAGTAACACCGCCGTCACGACCAGCAACGGTGCAGAAAACATCAACATGTAGTTAGGGACTTTATACAGCGGAACGTATGGACTGACCTGGATCGGGTACAAAGACAAAACAAGGAATAACGTCAAGGCCCACAGTCCGACGGTCCACAGAATCTTTGTATTTTCTCCCTGCCGAGGAAATTGTCGCGGCCCCACTACCCGCCAACCAAGCAACACTCCTAAAAGGATAAACGCCACTCCCGCATAGCGAAGGTCCACAAACATCCAGTAGGCATACGTCCATATTGAACGTCGCAGTGCGGTGAACTCTGGTACAGACTGCTGAATCGCGTGCGCCGCGTCTGACTGATCGGCCAAGATACTTTGTATACGCAGGAAGGCGTTTCCCCCATAGAGGGAGAACAGTGCCATTTCGACAAAAATAACAGCAACAATCCCGGCAATGATCCACAAATACTGCCACTCAATCCGGCGACGCAACAGCATGACAAGCAGAAAAAAGGGTAACACCAGCAGCGCAACAAATTTCGTCGCATAGGCAATGCCTAGAGCAAGCCCACTCGCGAGCAAATACGCTCGTCGTCGCGACAACGCGGTTGCACAGTCTCCGCACCCAAAGAGATAAAGCGCGAGCAGCAGCCAGAAACTGAGGGGTCCGTCTCCCATTAACTGGCTCGCATACGAAACTTCTAAGGGAAAAAACGCCAGCAGCACGGCGGCGAGCCACCCTGCCCGAGGGCCGCCAATACGTTGCCCCAGCAAATAACCTACAACAACCGTTCCAATCGACAGGCTCATGGGCCAGGCTGTCGATGTCACTTCGCTCACGCCAAAGAATCGGTACAGACCAACCGTAGGTAGCAGAAATCCCCAGCGGGTCGAGGCTTCATAAAACAACGCGCCGAGCCACCACCACCCGCTCAGCACTCCATGTGCGATAATGCTGTAGGTAAACTGATCGCTTGGATAGATGCCCTGGAAGAAAAAACAGCGAAGCACAAGTGCGATAACGATGACACCAGCGAGGTCATACACAGCCGTTCGTCGGGTGGTATCCAGCATTACTGACAACTTCCCAGCCTCGCCGGTGCACGCTCATGCTTCGGCGGAGCGCTGAAACAATATCCAAAAGAGATCTTCCGCTGGATACGGAATCGCAAGGTCATCGGGAATAAGTGTAATCGCCCGCGCACCCCACCGCCCAAGGCGAGACGACGGTAAGACATGCCGCAGTAGGGATTTCGCGTGTGCGCCATTGAGTCGTTTGACCGGTCGTCCCCGCGCTATCTCACGAAATGTATATTGTGACGCCAGGTGACTTAATCCTTCAGGAGTAAACCATTGTACCACGCTGGGCGGGTTGTACTCGTGCCAACGGTAACCAAACAGCCGAGCGGTCCAACTGCCGCGGTTCCAGGTCTCGATCAACAAATGCCCACCAGGGCGAAGAAGCTGTTTTGCTTTCTCCATCGCCACGCGTGGATCAAGAAAGTGGGCAATGACTTGAATCATCGTCACGACATCGTACGACTCAGTACTCCGGAATTCCTCAAAGGTAGTCGGATACACCTGTACCTGCACGTGCGAACGTGCGTAGGCGGCCATACACACATTTGGTTCTATTCCTTCTCCGTCCCAGCCGCACTCACATAACCCGCGCAGAATAAAACCCGCCGCCGCCGCAACATCCAGAAGTCTGCCCCGTGCCGTGTATCGCGCCAACAATTCCCCATATCGTCGCCCATGCTCAATCAGCAGAGACCGTTCCCCCAGGTAATTGCTATAACCCGCCCCTCCACCGGAAAAGTACGCATCCCCATACACTCGAGCAACGTGTTGGTCCGGGTCCGGAACCCCCGCACAACGGTGCTGACACCCTCGACACTCATAAATCCAGTAGTCATGCTGAGAAAAGAGTCGTCGGGCTTCGCTCTGACAAACCGGACAGATCATCACCACGCGTTCCTCAGGGAGTTTTTCAATACGAAGAAACCAAAGGCAAACGCGCATCTTGACTCACTATCTGCGCGTGCTCACCTACCGGAAGCAACCTAAACTGTGAAGACACCATGTCGAGCACGGCATTCACTACTGCGAGTTTTTTCTCGCGGGGAAGTCCCATCGCCGGAAAGAACGAGAGGTCTGACACGTCTTCACAGCCAAGAAAATCGAGAGGATGGAAGAGCAAAGAGAGTGGCGTCCCGGTTACGCGGCAGAGAGACATCGCAGCGCGAAAATACCTGAGCGCCCAGTTTGAAGAAATCGCACTCAGATAGAGTATATAACTGACGTGGATCGGCACTTTGATCCCGGGCAGGGTCGTCACTGGAATTTCGATCAAATCCCCCGTCGGCAAGTGCCACCAATAAGGTTTCAGCGACCGAAGACCATCGCGAAAATGCCCAAAGAGGGCTTTGCGTTTTTGTTTTTCTTCTGCTGTGAGTTGGGTGGTCATAAAGTAATACGCGCGAGCGAGAGGGCCCAAAAAGGTAGGAAAAGTCGACGCATCGTAGAAATAACCTTGCGTAGCCAGGGCGCGGAGGATGGCAGCGGACACACTAAACCCAGGCCCGCGAAACCCGCGTGGTCGTTGCCCTGTCGTTCGTTCAATTTGCTCTCCAGACCGCGTAATTTCTTCTTTGATCTGCTGCTCACTATAGAGGTGCATCCACGACTCATGATGAAAGGAATGATTGCCAATTTCGTGGCCTGCCGTAGCAAGAGCACGCAGGAGGTCTTGGTTTTTGTCTAGCGCTGCATCTTGGCCGACAACAAATACCGTGAAGCTAAGGTGACGGATGGCCAAGATGTCTAATACGCGAGGCACGACAATATCAAGATACGATGGGAATGTGTCCCAGCCGGCATCGCCGTGAATCTTGAGATAAGACCACTTATTATCAAGATCCAGCGACACGCTGGCGATTGGTTTCTGTGTATTCATATCCTAAAGACAAGGCCGAGGTTGAAAGCCGCGTCGGCTGGGTGAGCAGTTTGCCGACCGTCCGCTCTGCGAGTTGGATCGTTTCATTGACGTTGAGCGTTCCGTTGACAATATGTGCCGAGTTCACAATATGTAGTCCTGGTACAGAGGTCGACATGGGCGGGAGCCGGTCGGAGTAATGCAACGTCGAAACCGCGAGGACATAGCGAACACGGGAGATCCGAAACGCCAGGATGTCATTCCGTTGCAAATGCGGATACATCCATAAGAGTGCGGCTACAAATAGCGCCTCGATGTCACCATCCGACTGTGCAAACACGGGATCGTCGGGAAGCACATATTTCGGCAAATACACAAGATGTTTTCCGGCAAACGTAGAGGGATCGACCAACGCCGTCATCTCGATCACTGCTGTGAACGGTACCCAACTTTCCGTGATGTTGGTAACATAAAATCCTGCGAGAGGCTTTCGTAACACGACCGACGCACAGATAATTCCTTGATACTGGACGTCTCGAAGTCGTGACTGCTCTTGCATCGACAACTCAGGACACAGTCGCACCGCCAAGGGTGCAGCCACCGTAAGCACCACCTGATCAAAAGTCTTGCGAGTGTCATTCTCAAGTACGAGAGTGACCCCACCAGTCCGCTCAGGTGTAATGGCCTGGATTACAGTACGCAGCCTGAGATCCACACCTTCTTGGTGGAGCACCTCAGCAAAACGATCCAGTATCCGAGCATATCCACCAGGGACATAACCAAACATTTCTTTTTTCAGACCAGTGCGTCGTGCTGCATACATACGAGCAATAATGGCCCAAATAAAAGCAGCGGACGCCTTCGTGTAATTCTCACCGAGTTTAGCGCGGAGGAGTGGCAACCAAATCTTTTCGAATGTACGCTTTCCAGACCAACGACGTAACCAGTCAGTAACCGGGATCTGCTCCAATCTTCGCCAGTTTTTCACGCGTGAGGCATACAGAATTGTCAAAGCCAAGCGGGCCTTGTCAACCAAGCTCAGGGGCGGAAACCGGAGAAACTCGACGGCATTTGACAGCGAATACAGTTGTCCGTCAGTATAGAAACCCGTACGTGTCTCCACCCACTGGATTTCCTGCTCCAGCCCTAGCTCCCGCAGTAAGGCGCGAAGCGCGGTATCGGATAACAAGGTGACATGATAATGGCGATCCCACACGAGATCGCCGAGTTGCCACGCGCTGGCCAGCCCCCCAAGCGACTCCGCCGCTTCGAACACGGTGACCTTTTTTCCCTGTTGGGCCAGTCGATGAGCCAGGGTCAGGCCCAAAAAGCCGCCACCGATAACCGCCCATCGCTGCGAGGAAGCCTTCACCATTAGTTTTTGTCCTCGTCCGGAGGAGATAGTTCGCGCACCACCCTATCGACGAGTGCATACCGTAAGCCACAACCTCGACAGGTAAGCATTTGCTCTCTTCCACAGGGATCGTCTGGGGTAAACCGTGTGAGCAACAGTCCGCATCGACAAACACAACCCACCGACATCGCCGGATGTCCGAGAGCTAAATGAAAATCAGGGACGGACTTCGTCACCAGAGAGCCCATCCCCACCATCGCGAAACGGCCGATAGTGAGATCGTTGCCAATCGTACTCCCAGCACCAATCGTTGCTCCAGCACGCACGAGCGTTGGTAACGTGTGTTCGTCAGGCTCGGATGGACGTAAGTAGCGAAGATCCACTGTCGTCGCACGAGGAAAACGATCGTTGGTAAAAACCGTTCCCGCGCTAATCATCACTCCATCTTCGATGGTGACCGCGGTACAGATGTAGACAAAGGCATTGATCTTGACGCGGTTGCCAATCCGCACGCCATAGGCAATATAGCTCTTCTCGCCAATGATGCATTGCTCCCCGATCTCGGTCGAGTGGCGAATATGCACATTATCCCAGATCGCTGTTCCTGCCCCAATGTGGACGGGGCGCTCGATAATTGCCGTTGAATGAATGGACATGCTGGTGAACCCCTATCTTCCTTACAGGGCAGCAATCATCACGGTCTCCGGGGACTCATCGGCGGCATGGTCGACAGCGGTCCACTGGTTTCGGCGCAGGGCATCATAGGCAGCAGCAATCACTTCGACCGACGCGAGAGCGTCTTCTGGCGTGATCACGAGTTTGTCTTCACCACGGATCGCCCGGCAAAAGTTTTCAATTTGTCCCCGAAAGGCTTGAATTTTATCGTATCCTTGTCCAAACACGATCCATTCCCGACTTGAAGATTGCCGGTACTTCGATTCTTTCCAGCCTACAGACACCGTTCCCTGCGCACCATAGATCATCAGATAGCTCCCCAACTCTTTATCAATGCTCCAGGAGAGATCGATTGATCCCATCACACCGCTGACGCTGCGGACAAAGATCCGCACCGTGTCTTCAACAGGCAGGTTCTGCACCCGTTTTCCTTCGACGACTTGCACCTCAGCCAATGGTCCTAAGAAGTAGCGCATGAGATCCACGGAGTGCGTCCCGTTGTCGATGAGTACTCCTCCGCCACTCATGACTGGGTCGGCGTTCCATCGTGCACGCATGTCCACGCGTGACGTGAAGGCGTTTTCAAACAGGACAATCTCGCCCAGGATACCTGAGGTCACGATACCCCGGGCACGAATCACATCCTCGGCAAAACGGAACTTGGAAGCCATCGTCAGGCGTGTACGCGTGCGCCGTGCCGTTTCTACCATCTTTCTGGCACTGTCGATATCAATACTGAAGGGTTTTTCACACAACACGTGAATATGTCGCTCAAGGAATGACATAGTGAGATCGGGATGAGTGACCGGTGGTGCACAGATGACAACAGCGTCAAGGGCTACCGCGGAAGCCATCTCTTCATGCGAGGTAAAACTGCGACACTCAAAGATCTCGGCCAATGCTTGCGCCGCTTCAGGACGAACGTCAGAAACTGCCACGAGTTGAGCTTCTCGACAGTCTGCAAATGCCAAGGCATAGGAGTGAGCAATCCCTCCTGCTCCGACGATTCCGAATCTCAAAGCATCATCTCTCATGGGTTCTCCTGTTGTAAACGTATAACTGCAGACCGAATCGCCTCCGCCACTGCCTCAACATGGGTCGGCTGGTATCGTTCGTTCCACGGCAACACCAGGACACTTTCTAACGCGGCAAACGTACCGGGAAATCGAGACTGGTCGTAGTCTGTCGCTTCAGGTCGTGCCAAAGTAAAAGGGTAACGACTCGTCCCAAAGGTCCGCTGCTCCTGAAAAACCGCACAGCGGAACGCAGGTTTCTGAATGTACCGTGGAGCTGAGGCGATCCCTTGCTCTGCCAGCATTCGTCCAAGGGCAACCGCACCACCGGCAATCATTTGCTCGTCTACACGCAAACAGTACTTCCAGTAGGTATGCTCATTCCCGGACTCCACCCAGGGGACCATAAGGCCCGGGACATTCTGAAGTCGCTCGTTCATGAGAGCTGCCATCGCCTGTCGGTTTTCCACTACTGCCGCAAGTTTAGGAAGCTGTGCCACCGCCACCGCACCCTGCAACTCGCTCATGCGGTAATTCAACGCCAGGAAATAATGATCTGGTCGTGGATCGCCGTACCCCCAAGCTTTATTGATAAAGAGCGACATACGTCGGGCAAGCGCAAGGTCATTAGTGACGACTAAGCCACCCTCTCCAGTTGTGATATGTTTTCCTTGCTGAAGACTAAAACAGCCAATTGTTCCCCACCGGCCAACATATTGGTCTCGATGGCGGGCAAGAAAGGCCTGCGCACAGTCTTCAATAATGGGGACATTTCGCTCACGCGCCAGCGCGACGATAGCAGTCATGTCGCACGGATTCCCAAACAGATGAGTCACAATGATCGCCTTCGTGCGGTTACTGAGACATTGGGCAATGGTATCGGCAGTTACGTTACAGGTACGTGGGTTAACATCGGCAAAGACGGGAATCGCACCTTGATAGAGGATTGGAGCGAGAGCCCCCATATCGGTAATAGGGGAAGTCACCACCTCGTCTCCCGGATTGGGATCAAGCGCGGCAAGAGCAGTGTGAATCGCCGCCGTTCCTGACGCACACGCATATGCATGCCTGCTTCCGAGGAGTTTAGCGAACCCTTGTTCAAGCGTGCGGACGAAGGTTCCTTTTGTACTCGTGAGAATTCCACTCCGGAGTGCTTCGGTCAGCAGAGCAATTTCTTCATCGCCAAAGGTGCGCCCAGAAGCATCTTGGTCTGAAGGCAGAACGACAGGCAGATAACCAGTAGGACAGGTTTCACTCATGGCATTTCTCTTTCGCGGTTGAGACAGATCGAGGCGCGACAATCGCTTGGGAATGAGCAACGACGGCAGACTCAGGAGATAATGGTTGTACCAGTGGGAAGCCACACCGTTGGCGTGTTCGCTGCAGCAGCAAGCGAGAAAGTAAACGAAGGTGCCCGAGAATTGTTCGACACACCTTCATTTTGGAGTGACCAAGGACACGGACTTCTAATACAGCCGGATACTCAACAAGACGTGCCCCACAAAGCCCTAACTGACCGACGATTTCCGTTATCCCCAAAAAACCCTGTTCGTGCAACTCAAGAGAGGCAATGGTCGATTTCCGGTAGACGCGAAAGCAACTGGTGTAGGTGTAGAGCTTTTGCGGGAGCACGCAACGGTACAAAAAAGATGCGGCTTTTGATAGCGACAATCGCCAACTCGGCACGTTCAATACTTTCCCCTGCGGATGATAGGGGGAGGCGGTTACCAAGTCCGTCTCTTCCGTGAGCAACGGAAGCATATTCTTCAATTCGTGAGGATCGTACGTACAATCGCAGTCGATGGAAGTCACCAACTCCGTCTGAGCCAGGCGTAAACCAGTGAGGATTGCGGCTGCCACGCCGCGATTCTGTGGATGTCGCACCACCGTACAATCGGCACGTCCACCGAACAGTTGCTGCAGCGAATTCCAGGTATCATCACTGCTGCCATCATCAACAAAAATGAAGTGTAAGTCGTACTCCGTGCCGAGCGTCGTCTCGACACTACGTAAGGTATTGGCCAGGTAGGGAAGTACTAATTCTTCGTTGAAACACGGAACCACGACGCTCACCGGCGTTCTCACCACGGTCTCGCGTTCACTGCCTCCGGCATTCGATGAAGCCTCTGTCTGCACTGCCATCGAAAAATTCAGCTGAGGAGCCGCAGGAGCGAGCAACGCCGGGCTATCGCCTGCGATCGGGCTCGGTGTCAGGTTGAGATACCGGGCAACCCCGGAAAATTGGTACCGCGTAAAGTAGTCCGCTAATACCCACGCCATCTTTTCCAAGTTGCGGTAGTGGCGAATACGTGCGAGAGGCGATGCGGCACCAATCTTCGGTTGCTCCGGGTCAAGCTCCCATACGTGGAAATACATCACAAACGGCGCAGGAGAGGTTTGGTGCCAGCGCTCGACCGCGGATTTGACAAACCTATGGGGGAACTGCCGAAAGTAATTGCCGCCAGCAATCGGCACATTCCAGCCAGCCACAGTCCACGTTGACAGGGGCACTTCCCACATTTGGGTATTGCCGTACTGTCGGGCATGCATGAATCGCCACTGGGGGTCGGACCAAAACACCTTCCCAGTCGGGAGCACACTCGAATCGTAGGCGTAGCCCTCCTGAGCGAGAACCTCCAATGCCCATAAATCGTTGGGTGCAAACCAGTTGTGCGCGACGCGAAACCCCAGCATTTGTGTCCCAGCAGCCCGCTCAAGGGCGTCGCGAGAGCGCGCGAGATCTTCGCGAAATTCATCCCGAGTCATCTGCTGAATGCTGCGGTGGTAATAGCCGCGACTAGCGACTTCATGCCCACGCAACACTACTTCCCGCACGATGTCCGGTTGTTTGTCCGCGATCCAACCCAGGACAAAAAACGTGGCCTTTATATTGAACCGATCAAGGAGATCGAGTGCTTTCCGCGTGTTCTGCTCGAAGCGAGTCGGGAACCGATACCACTGGCCGTGCTGGATCAGTTGATTGAACGCACCAACGTGGAAGTAATCTTCCATCGCAATCGTCAGGATATGGCGCTTTTCGGTGTCCTGGGCTTGATACCTCATCCCACCTCTACTCCACTCACAATGTGTGTATTAGCGGAAATCGCAAAAATATGGCGAATTGCCTCAACAATTCGTTTACCACTGTCTCCTTGACCGAACGGATTGTCCTTGATTTGTAACGAGGTCACCCACGCAGGATCATGATAGACCTCTTCTAGCATTGTCGATAAGCGCTGCGGGCAGCCACCAACCAAACGCGCTACCCCTGCAGCAATCGCTTCTGGACGTTCAGTGTTCTCTCGCAATATCAGGACAGGTCGTCCGAGTGTCGGTGCTTCTTCCTGGACGCCACCCGAATCCGAGACGACCAACCACGCGTGCGACAACAAGGTTAGAAACTCCGGGTACTCGAGCGGAGGTAACAAATGGATACGTCGATGCTCACTGAGCACAGCGGTCGCCTGTTTCTGCACTTCTGGATTCGGATGGACCGGAAAGAACAATGCAACATCCTCATGCCGTTCAACAAACTCGCGTAGGATTCGTAGATTTTGTCCGAGCACCATACCGAAGCTTTCCCGTCGATGCGTGGTCAACACGACGCGTTTCGACGTTGCCGTTGCGTCGAATAGTACCGCCAGAGACGAGGGTTTCCCATTCTGAGCCAACACGACTTTGAGGGCGTCCACCACTGGATTACCGGTCACAAAGATATGATCGGCAGGAATTCCCTCAGCCAATAAGGTCAGGCGATTGTGAGCCGTTGCGGCAAAGTGATAGGTCGCCAGGCGCGAGATGAGGCGACGATTCATCTCCTCTGGATAAGGATTCTGCGTATCGCCAGAACGGAGCCCGGCTTCGACGTGACCAATGGTTATACCGTGGTGAAAACCTGCCAACGCTCCGGCCAATGCGGTTGAGGTATCTCCTTGGACTAACAGGAGATCCGGACGTTCGTGCGTCAGCAAGGGGTCAAGTGTAGCTAAGACACGCGCACAGATTTGATTGGGGGTTTGCCCCTTCTGCATAATGCCCAAGTCATGATCAATGCGGATATTAAACAATCGAGCAAAGGGGTACAGCAGATCGGTGTGCTGGGCCGAGGTGACGTTAACCGTACAGAAACGTCGACATCGCTCAAGCTGCTGAATCACTGGGGCGAGCTTGATGACTTCAGGGCGAGTACCAAAAAGGGTGAGGATCTTTTTTTTGTTAATCGTCACCGCTGAGCGGCCAAAAGTCGCGCCGGAAGATATCGTACCCACATTCATGTTCGGGTTCACCAGTAGAAGTATGTATGGTCGTTTCTCCAAACCACCCTAGGTCTTGAACGAACAACCCCGTCCGTAAGAATCTATCGGGACAGACCGCAAAAAAATTAGGTCTGGAGATCGGCTACGGTTCGGCATCCATAAAAACTCGGGCCTGTCGTCGTATGGCTACCACCGCCGCCCCTGTCCTCATTCAATCAACTGCAACGCAACCACTCTGTGCAATCGTTCGCAGGTCTCTGTTTCTAGCCATTATCAACAACAACGCCTGGGATATATGCGGTGATCGCTGAGTGCCGTACCCTCCACCTCTCGGGTCCTGTAAACCTGAATTGAGCGGAAAACCAAGGGGCTAAAGGGCAGGTTTACTGATCTATTGCGGCGTGAAACGTAACTATAGGGAGGTGTTTCTATCCGCAGGCATCACGTTTCACGTCTTTCCCGTGGGTTAAAGATTATCCAATGGAAACACCGGGCGGCGAATTTTGCTGAAGGGGAGACGAGACAATACTGGTGTTGCCAATCCTGGAGCATCGACATCGATGATCTTCTTGGCAATCCCATCAAACCCCGCCCGATGTTGTAACTCTGCTTTGCACACAAGAATCTTGCGCTCTGTTGGCTCAATCCCGAGACTGCGAAAATGATTGGCTTCAAACACCAACGCTGGACGAGCAGTGAGGATCACTTCGAGACTACCACAATCGATCAGCACAGTTGTCCCCCGGCGATACGTTCCGGCATTAAAAACAGTGGCTGCCGTAAAGACGCCATCGTGGATAACACGCACCCGTCCACTAATTTGCACTGGCTCACCATGAAACGTGTCGGTCTTTCCCCCGACAGTCAGGGTCACTTGCTTGCCAACTCCGGCTTGCACTGCTTCTTGCACTGCCGCTGGATCAGTAATATTCCCGATAACTGCCCCTTTGGCGTTACGTTTGATCAGTTCGGCAAGAATCGCGGTCCCGTCTCCAGGAGTCCCAGCACCGCCGCTATCGGCCAAATCGCCAAGAACAACTGGTCCTTCGTCGGTTGCCATTGCTTCCTGTACTGCCTCCTCAACTGACACCATGTCGGTGTCGAACGCATAGCGCTTCGCCCAACAGGCTTCTTTGATTTGTTCGGCAATTTCTTGCGCGAGTCGCGGTTCGTTATTCGTGGTGACGGTCACACTGGGACCAGTCTCGCGAGAGTCTGAGGTAAAAAACCCTCCGAGGAGAGAAACATCTAACACCTGCGGATGGCGGGCGGCGAGGTTAGCAGCTTGACGCATTAAGTGCTCCATCGGCCATCCAGAGGCAATATAGAGTTTTTGTAAGCCAGTCACCAGCGGAGGTTGGGCCCACGCGCTGGTTGGCGTTATCGAACCGTTCGTCATACCGGTCATCACCCGTGCGGCGTGACGGCCAACCGGCACAAAGTCGTAATGCGGGTTGGTTTTTACCCCAATCAGCATGCCGGCGGCTTTCACCATCAAGGGTGTCACATTGGCATGACCATCGAGCGACGCAATCAGCGGAGTCTTCTCACCAACGAGTGCACGGATGGCCGCCAGGATGTCTCCCTCACAATCATCGATTTGCTCGGCAGCAGCAGTACCGTGCAACTGCAGAAAAACTCCATCGACTTTACCGGCACTGCGCAGCGCAGACACCAATTGCTCTTTCACCCATTCATGCGCCTCTTGCGTCAGCATTCCTCCCACTCCAGGAAAAATAAACGGCAACGGGACGATTTCCCAGTTATTGCTCCGCACCCCGTCGATGAAGCCGGCAATCGTCGTCCCCCCAAGTTTCAGAACGGTATCTCCAGTCAGTGTCGCCCGCTGACACTGGCCGACATCCATTCGGTAGCCAACAAATGAATTCGCCGCGGCAATATATCCCCCAACAGCAACACGCATAGTTATGCCCTCCTTAACATTCGTATTTCGCGCGCAGTGGTTTTACTCTGGCTCGTGCATCAGGTGCAAGGCGGCCTGTTACTGCCATGAGGAGAACACACACGAGACTGGCTACCGTCAAGCCCCGTCACAAGTCCGTCATTGCCTTGAAATTGAAGACCCAGTAACTGTTCTTGATACCACATGAGGAGGACATATGGACATCGGTCTTATTTTAGTCACCACAACCAAAACTGGTAACGTCGCCACATTAGCTCGCCGCGCCGAAGAGATCGGCTTTGAGTCGCTCTGGATTCCTGAACATCCGATTATTCCGATTGGGCCGATCACTCCGTTTCCCTTTGCGCCTGCATTACCGGAACACTATGGCCGCTGGGTTGACCCATTTATCGCCCTCACCGTCGCAGCAACCGCGACCACACGACTGAAACTGGTCACCGGGATTTGTCTCCTGCCTGAGCGAGACCCCATCGTGACAGCGAAGGTCGTAGCCAGTCTCGATTATTATTCTGGCGGGCGTGTTGTCTTAGGTGTCGGTGCAGGATGGCTCAAAGAGGAAACTGAGGCGATGGGCACACCGTTTCGGTTACGCTGGCAGCGATTGCGTGAAACAGTAGAGGCGATGCGTATTCTTTGGACACAGACCGAGGCCAGCTATAATGGCAAACTGGTACAATTTCCGGCTGTTCGTTGCGAGCCCAAACCGGTTCAGGCTGGCGGCCCCGCAATCCTATTAGGCGGACATGGACAGAAGGCACTGGAACGTATCGCCAAAAGTTACGACGGATGGTGTCCAATCGTTGACAATCTGCAGACCTATAAAGAAGAAGTTGCGACCGTACGGCAACTCACCCGCGAGGCAGGACGCAACCCCGACACATTGCAGCTGAGTCCTTTTGTTGACCCGCAGGACGGAAAGCTCTCGCGCGACGAGATCAGAGCGTATCAAGAAATCGGCGTGTCCCGAATCGTGCTCTTTACCC
Organism: Binatia bacterium; assembly: GCA_050187625.1. Lineage (GTDB taxonomy): Bacteria > Desulfobacterota > Binatia > Bin18 > Bin18 > JBFWXH01. Next base: position 54,167 of record JBFWXH010000024.1, on the reverse strand, counting down.
AACAAATTGGCAGTGAGATGGCGGATGGACAAGCTGCAGCCTGGCTCGAGCGGCTAGCCCCAATCGTCGAGCGGGCGAAAAGCGTATAGCGAGCTATTTTTTATGGACGCTTGGGCGGTCAGGCGTCCTTTTTTTGCGCGACAATAGTAATCAGTCCATTCTCTTTCGTTGCCACAGGCAGCACAAATCCGGCGTCGCATAACGACGCCGTCACCCATTCGAACGGGATCCGGCATTTGCGATAAAAGCTCTTCTTGAATATCCATCGGTTATGAACGTTCTCATAAACGAGGTCATGCACCTTGACGTGCTCCGGATCATACTCCAAGTAGCACGTCGCAATTCTCTGATCGTCACTACGGAGAGGGAGGAAGCGAGCAAGCTCGGTCAATTCATGCGCTAGGTCACGAAACGTGAAGAGGCACTGTCCCTCCGGTTCCAGATTCTCCGCAATCCGCCGAAAAAATTTGCCGACCGTCTCGCGCGAGTCGAGGTGCGTCAATGTATCTCCCATACAGACGCACAGTTCTGCCTTACCAGTCAGATACTGCGGAAAGTCCAAGAGATCACCCTGGACCGTCTCTATGGGCAGGTCACCCTTGCGGGCTGTCAATTCCGCCAGAAGTGTCGAACTCAGATCAATAGCGATGACGTGAAACCCGAGCTGGGCAAGCGGGAGTGCTTGAAACCCAGAGCCACAACCAAGATCAACCGCGATCCCGCTCCCTCGCGGAGATATGGCATGGGTGAGAAAGAATTTGTGATTTTCTTCTACACCAGCATCGAACCCACCTAACAACCAAGAATAATGTCGAGCGAGGACGGTTTCATAATGTTCGGCGACGTTCGCCATGTGCTGCTCCCTTTACAAGCTTATGCTTGTCCCTTGGTCTCATGTGGTCGTTGATAGTCAGACACATAGTCAGGGAGCAGCGTTGCAGGCGCAAGCCGTGGATCGGGAACCGGTATCCCTGGCACCAACCGTAACGGTAATTCTCCAGCCCAACACGGAAGCCGGTAATCTTCTTCATCGTCGAGCGGCGGCCCCGTCCGTATTTTCGCCGAAACTTCTTCTAACGGAATACGCAACAGCGACGTAGCCTTGAGTTCCTGTTCAGTCGGCCAGCGGACATCATCCCAGCGCTGGGGTGCGACATGTTCAACGATCGCTTTGAGTGCACCGTATTTCTCTTGCGGGTCCGTGACTTCCTCGGCTACGCCGAGAACGACAACCGACCGATAGTTCATGGAGTGGTGAAATGCCGACCGCGCGAGCACGAGCCCGTCCAGGATCGTCACGGTTACACATATCGGCACCCCTTCCTTCAGGCTGCGTAACATGCGGCTGGCGCTAGAACCGTGAATGTACAGTCGGTCTTCTACCCGCGCATGAATGGTCGGAATGACATACGGTTGCTCAGCGACGGTAAATCCCACGTGACAGTACAAACCTTCGTCAAGAATCGCGGCGACGACCTCACGATCATAGGCAGCTCGCTTGGGCATACGATGAATCGTCGTGCGCTCAGTTGGTATAAACTGTGACATCGACTGTTCCTTTCTTTCCAGATCCCCTCTACTATTCTGGCTTGTCAGGAAATTAAGGGAGTGGTTTGAGTGCAGATCTCACGCCGTCATGAGTCACCCCGACATCGGCAGTGACGCCGCGCAGCAACGGGCGGCCATACTGCAAACCCGGCCAGGGGGTAGCAGCTCCGATGAGCAACAGCGCGAACAACGTGGTAACCCATACACGGCCATGGCGCACTCTGTCGGTCGTCGCATGTTTCGAGCGAACTCTCCCAATATGAACAATGGCGGTCGCTACGAGCATCGCTACCGCGTGATCCAAGCCGAAGAAACGTAGCGTCGGATCCTTCATGTTGGTACTCATGTCAGCGAAAAACATCCGTGGCAGTGGGCTCAGGAAGACATAGAGCAACAAACCAAGAGTGAACTGTATATCGAAAGACGCAACCACGGCAACATGGAGTCGCTCATCCCCCGGTTCCCAGAGTCGCTCGCTACGCCACGCCATGTACGCGCGGACGCAGAGAAAAATACCCAAGATAACCACAACCCAGCGCAGATAGGAATGTGCGAATAAGGCGATCTGGTACGCGGTCATGCGCGCTCTCCTCCTCTGTTTCCTTGTGACCTATCGTTGCTCGGGCGGAATGTCTTTGATGCGTGCCACGAACTCAGTGTGGGTTCGCAAATTCACGGGTCTATGCTTCACAGTGGTACTTGCTGGATAGACACCAAGATAGTTATCGCCTTGTAAATTCTGTGAGGGCCGCTGAGGACGCGCAGCGAAACCACCCCCGCAATTGGGACACACGTTGCTCAAAACCTCATCTACACAGCTTTTACAGAAGGTACATTCAAACGAACAAATCATGGCCTCAGTCGATTCGGGTGGGAGGTTCTTGTTACAGTGCTCACACGTGGGTCGAAGTTCAAGCATAAAGAAAACCCTTTGAAACCTTCTAACATTTCAACTATAGGCAAAAAAGGAGCGCCGGTCTGGTTTCCTGCGCCTCTTTCTGCCCCAAAGAGACTTATCGTGTGAGAAAACCCACACCCTTACAGCCCCAGGCGCCGGGCTGCCCGTCTGGTCGCTGCTAACCGCTCGTCGATCATTCCCGCGGCCCTCTGCCGGGCGGTGGTGACAAGTTCCGGAGCCGCAGTCATTGGAGAACCACTGTCAAAAGGCGGTTCAGGGTTATATTCGAGCTGTAATTGAATGGCGCGCGCCACTTGTTCACCGGCGATCAGGCTGGCCACGTAGAGTCCAAAGTCGATCCCCGCGGTAACACCTCCGCCAGTGATGCGATTCCGATCCACCACAATCCGACTCGTGACCGGATTCGCGCCAAACGCGGACAATTGATCGTGAGACATCCAGTGGGTCGTCGCCTGGTAACCAGTCAGGAGTCCGGCTGCACCCAGGATCAGTGCCCCAGTACACACAGAGGTCACAAATTTCGCGCGCTGGCCCTGATCACGAACAAACATGACAACCTCTTCGTCATCCATCATGGCAATCTGCCCAGGTCCACCGGGAATGCAAATCAGATCTAAGTGCGGACACTCAGCGAGCGTTGTTGTTGGCAGCATCGCGAGTCCGCGATCACTGATGATAGGTTCGATCTGTTTCCACAGAACATGGACCTTCGCGTTCGGAATTCTGGCAAACACCTCGAAAGGCCCAGTGAAGTCCAGTTGTGTCATGCGTGGGAAAATCAGCATCCCAATGGTCAACTCTGCAGCGTTTTGCGGCACAGTGCTGTCTCCTTTCTTACTATGGATGGCCGCAGCCACAGCAATTTATCGCGGACGGATAGCTGCATCTCTTGCGGTGTGACTACCTTAGTCAACTTGAGGAAAACTTCAGTGATTGACGGAGGGGAGCGGCGGCAGCGCATTCGCATCTCCCTGATTCAAATACTTGACGAAAGGGTCCCAAGCAGCATCTTGATGCCACTCGTACTCCGTCCAGGCGGCGATTTGCTCAGCTCGTTCTCGACCATAGAGACGGGCAATAACTGCGAGGGCCATGTCGATTCCAGCAGAAACACCGGATGAAGTGACCATGTTCCCATCTTCCACCCAGCGAGCCTGCTCTACCCACTTCACTTTCGTGCTCTGAGCAGTGGCGAGTGAGAAGAACTGCTTGTTTGAGGTCGCGCGCCGGCCATTGAGTAATCCCGCTTTGGCTAAAATTGCTGATCCCGAACACACAGACATCGTGACCTGTGCGGTGGCCGAGCGCTGGCGGAGAAATTCAAGGAGGGGCTCGTTATTGAGTTCCGTCAGGGTGCCGATTCCGCCAGGCAGGAGCATCAGATCAAGCGGCGGGCAATCCTCAAACCCGTACTGCGCCAGCGTTTTCGGCCCTTGGGTAGATGTTACTGTGCCAGCCTTTTGCGCGACAGTGACAATTCGCAACTCGGGTCCAACGCTTCCAAACATTTCGAGAGGACCGTAGACATCGAGGAGTTCGAATCCTTCATAAAAGATCGCGCCGAGCGTAAGGGGGGACTGGGCGTCTGTCATTGGAATACCTCCTAAGTGAGTATTGGTTCAGAGTTTTCTTGACCGGTCATCGGTGGATATGCCGTGCCGTATTCCGTATTGTTGTGGAGCTTCTGCAGTTCATGCTGCCGCTCGAAAGCGACCTCGGTAGGCGTTGGGCGCAACCCGTAACGTTCGCAAGAATGCACGCCGCATAGTGTCGGCGTTACCAAAGCCACAGTCTGCAGCGATTGTCTTCACTCCTTGTGGTGATTCTTCCAGACGGCGGCGAGCCGCCTCGACTCGTACCTTTTCGACAAACTGTCCTGGTGTCATGCCCACTTCCTGGGTGAACACCCGCGCGAAGTGGCGCGGACTCATCGCCATACGTCGTGCGAGCGTGGGCACTGAGAGATCAGTCTCTACATTTTCAGCGATCCAGGTTTGCAATTCGCGAAGAGGGGCGCGCTCCTTGCCTTGAGCAACGAGCAGCGTACTGAACTGAGACTGTCCCCCTGGGCGTCGCAGATACAGCACGAGGTGGCGTGCAACCTGGAGAGCCACCTCACGCCCGTGATCTTCTTCGACAAGAGCTAAAGCTAAATCCATCCCGGCGGTGACTCCCGCGGACGTGTAAACGTTGCCATCACGAACAAAGATAGGATCAACGTCTACGCTGACCCGAGGATAGTGCCGAGCAAATTCCGCACTTGCAGCCCAATGCGTTGTGGCTCGCCGCCCGTCAAGGAGACCTGCCTTGGCCAGGATAAAACTACCGGTACACACTGCCCCAAGGCGGCGCACATGAGGCGCTATGCGCCGTAGCCATGTCAGTAGCTCTCGATCCTGAGCCGCACTGCGTGAGCCTAAACCACCAACAACCAGGAGCGTGTCGATGCCACCGCGGATGGTACGAAACGAACGATCAACCAAAATGCCTAGCCCGCCAGCTGCTCTTAGTGGGCCGGCCTCGGCCCCCAACACTTCAACGGTGTAGGCATGCGTCTCCATGCCCCGCACCTCACGTAACCAGCGATCCGTGCCGGCAAAAACAGAGAAGGGACCGGTGAGATCGAGAGGCTCAAAATCCGGATAGACGACCAGGGCGATGCGTCGTGGGGTGCTGATTTCGTCTTTCGATGTTCGTGACTGAGGTTCGTCTTTTCGTCTCGACATGCCGACATTATGGGCAGCCCATCTCGTTGGCGCAAGATGTCTGAAAAGACATTAATCCGACAAATTCTGCCATTATCGAAACCCTGGCGTTGCTTGGTTGAGAGTGTAGTAGAGCAGGTGTTAAGAAAGTACACAGAGGCGCATGCAATGAAAACGAACGAAAAGATACTCGACTTCTATGCCCAGCCTAGTGATCTGACTGCTGCCGGAAAATTTTCACCCTGGCTCGACGCGTTGCCAAGCGAGGTGAGCAAACTCGTCGGTATTACTCAGGGACTTGGGATCTACGATACTGTGGCAACTGACTTTTACGGTTGCACGATTCCGGACGCACGCCAACAGGAGATTCACCTTCGGTCGTTCGAGCAGACGCTGGAACAACTGCTCGCGCTCGACGACCAGCCGCTTACCGTAGCTCGTGCGGCAGATAAACGTCTCGCTTGTCGTTGCCACAATTTCACACGTCTCTTGGTCGCCATCTTACGTGCCCAGGGAATTCCCGCTCGCTCGCGGTGCGGGTTTGGTACCTATTTCAATCCACCGTATTTTGAGGATCATTGGGTCGGTGAATACTGGAACGCAGCGGAAGCGCGCTGGGTGCTTGTCGATCCACAGTTTGACGAAGTGTGGCGAACAAAACTAAAGATTGATCACGATATTCTTGATGTGCCCCGCAACCGGTTCCTGGTTGCGGGCGACGCATGGGTGCGGTGCCGCGCGGGCCAGGCTGATGCGGAGAAGTTCGGTATCGTTTTCGCGAACCTGCGTGGGCTGTGGTTTGTGGCCGGGAATTTAGTGCGCGATGTCGCCGCGCTTAACAAGATGGAGATGTTGCCCTGGGATGTATGGGGCGCCCCACCCCGAACGAGCCGCTTAACGACGATCAATTGGCTTTCTTCGACGAGCTTGCGGCATTCTCATGCGATCCAGACTCCTCGTTTGTTGCAGTGCGTAGTCTCTACCAGACTGATGGCCGCGTGTGTGTACCGCCGATCGTCTTCAATGCCCTGCGTAATACCCTTGAATCAGTTTCCACCTAATCCCTGAACAGGCAACCACAAAACTCTCCGAGCGTCCACGTTTCTCTGACACTGGACATTAATCACCAGGAGCGGAGCCGACAATAGCTCCCCCAATTTTCACAAAGATTCTCTTGCGGTGTCTGCACCAAACAACAGAGCAACACAGGAGAATTCATGGACACACTTAAGGGAAAAGTGGCCGTCGTAACCGGCTCTTCCAAAGGGATTGGCCGGGCCACCGCGGAGCACCTTGCCCAAGAAGGCGCGACAGTAGTGGTCAATTACGTCAGAAGCGCGAGGGAAGCAAAGGGAGTGGTCGAGACAATCGTCGCGCACGGCGGCAAAGCGCTAGCCATAAAAGCCGACATTGCGTGTTCGGCTGATATTCAACGACTCTTCTGCGAAACGAGAGCACGTCTGGGCAGGCTCGATATCTTGGTGGCAAATGCCGGGTACTCGGTGTTCAAACCCTTGACGGAAATTACCGAAGAGGATTTCGATCGAACATATACTCTCAATGCCAAAGGGACCTTCTTTTGTCTCCAAGAAGCCCTACGCCACATGACCGATGGAGGAAAAATTGTCTGTGTTTCTACCATCGGCACGGAACTGAACCTCCCAGGCGGAAGTTGCTATTTCGGCAGTAAAGCTGCCGTCGAACAGTTCTGTCGTGTGTTGGCGAAGGAGGTGACCCGACGTGGGATTACCGTCAATGTCGTGTCGCCTGGTTTTACTGAGACACAAATGTTGCTCGCCAATATGGAGGCAGAGGCACGCCGAGAGTTGATTGCTTTAACGCCGCTGGCACGGTTGGGGCATCCTGACGACATTGCTGAGGTTATCACCTTTCTCGTGAGTCCTGGTGCACGCTGGATCACTCGACAAAATATCGCCGTGGATGGTGGGATCATCAGTCGGTGATTGTTCTTCTTTCACATTGCCCGAGGTGTGGGGTCTTACTCCGAGAACCAACTTTTATGGAGGGAGCAGAGACATGACATTACTCGCGGGAAAGGTTGCCATTGTTACCGGTGCCAGCGCCGGGATTGGCTATGCGACGGCCAAGCTCTTCGCTCGTGAAGGCGCCAACGTCGTTGTCGCAGCACGCCGTCAGTCGGAACTGAATGCGCTGGTGGTAGAGATTACCGAAGCTGGTGGACAGGCAGTTGCGCTAGCAGGAGATGTAAAGGATGAGACCTTCGCCAAAACCTTGGTGGATCTGGCGACGAGGAAATTCGGCGGACTCGACGTTGCACTCAATAATGCCAGCACGCTTGGCGACTTGAGTGTATCAATGCCGGAGCTGTCGTTGTCCTCATGGGACGATACCCTGGCCACCAATCTCACCAGCGCGTTCCTTGGGGCGAAGTATCAAATTCCGGCGATGTTGAAACGTGGTGGCGGATCACTCATTTTTACTTCATCGTTTGTAGGCAATACTGCTGCTTTTCCACCGATGACCGCGTATGCGACGAGTAAGGCCGGACTTCTTGGTCTTACGAAAGTGCTTGCCGTTGCCTACGGCTCACAAAACATTCGGGTGAATGCATTGCTACCGGGGGGCACGGATACGCCTATGGGGCAGGCTTTTGCGAATACGCCGGAGACACTGGCGTTCGTCAAAGGCTTGCATGCCCTCAAACGGATCGCGCAGCCTGAAGAAATCGCCAAATCCGCACTCTACCTGGCGTCTGATCTATCAAGTTTCACAACTGGTGCAGCTTTGTTTGCCGATGGTGGCGTGTCCATCAACCGGACGTGAAGAAGGCCTGTATCCACAGCACGGAGAAACAGAGAGGCAATGTCATGACAACAGTAACGTACAGTACGGTCTTTGATCACACGGCTGATCAGGTGTGGGCAGTTATCCGCGATTTCAACAGCTATCCCCTGTGGGTAGCTAGTGTCACCGAGAGTCAGATTGAAGATGGCAAGTCAGGGGATTCCGTCGGTGCTATCCGTGACTTTGTGGAATATGGCGCACATATTCGTCAACGACTTATCGCCCACTCAGACCTCGATCGCTTCTATACCTATGAGTCGTGCGGACCGCTCGGCGCAATGACGTATTACCAAGGAACGGGGCGCGTGACACCGATTGTTGATGGTAACCGGTCATTTATGGAGTGGACGGTGCACTTCGAATGCCCTGAAACCGAGCGGGAGAACGGCGTCAGGCAACTCAAAGAAGCGATGCCGCAATGGTTTAAGTCGCTGCGGGCTGTTCTCGAAAAACGATGACACGAGTTGTTTACGCTCTGATTACCGACATCAGCAAAAGGTGCCATTCTTTTGGCACTTCTCTCAGGTTAGCTTCTTGCCAAAACGCCAAAGGCCAACTGTAAGACGTGACGCAAAAACTTCCGTCAATAGAGACGAGCAAAGTATGATCTCAATTGCCCGAGAGTTCTTCGAGTAGCGCTTTGGCCTCTTGTAGGTCGGCTGTGTCGAACCCTTCGGTAAACCAGCCATAGATCTTGGAGAGCATAAGGTGGGCTTCGTCGAGCTTGGCGCGTGGCACATGATCCGTGTTACGTGATGCGTATGCCAAAGCCTGTAGTTGTCGTAGGCGGACCAGGCTCATCGCTGCGCGTAGTTCAAGGGATTTGGCTTGTTGTCGCTGGGCAATCTCGATGGCCTTGAGGAAGCAGGCTTCGGCTTCTCCTTGGAGGTCAGAGTTCAGGGGTCGGGTGTCAGTGTCTTCAGACTTGTCTTGACTTGTTTTGACTTGTCCAAGACTTGCCTTGGACTGTTGGAGCGTAAGCTCGCCTTTGAGTCGATACAGCTCGGCCTCGTAAAAGCGCTCTGCATTTTTGTTCGCTATCGCCAGCGCCTCGGCCACTACCGTCAGCCCCTCTCCTGCCTGCCCGCCTCTTCCATACGCCTCGGCCAGTAAAGCCAGAAAATACGGCGTGCTCAGCTCGGCTCCGGTGGCTCGCCAGCTAACTATCCCCTGGCGTATCTGGACAATCCCTTCCTCTCGTTGACCTTGCTCGGCCAGCGTCCACCCCTGCAGGATAGTGCTCATCGCTAAAAAGTAGGAAAACCCCTGATCGTTACACAGAGCAATAGCGGCCTCGGCCTGCTGGTGCGCTCTTTGCCCTTCCCGGCGGTGCTGATAGAGAGAGGCCGCATAACACAGGGTATGTGCCAGGCTATAGGGGTGAGCCAGCTCCCGGGCCAAGATCCGTGTTTCCTGACTCTTTTTCAGGGCCTGGTCGGGATAGCCCAGAAACCACAGCACCCACGCCGCATAGTCCCAGCAAGCCATTCCGGGGTCCTGCATGAAACCAGAGACCTGGGGATGGTCCGCCTGGGGATCGCGCCGGGCAATTCCTTGCTCAAAGTCCTCGCGGGCAGCGACCAACTCTCCACGAAAGAACGCGTTCGTCCCACCCAATACGTGGGCCATCGCAAAGGAAGTGGGCGCTTGCTGGCGGGAAGCGAGGTTGAGCATCTGTGCCGCGAGCTCGTGCGCTGTCTTGAGGTCCCCTGCCACCTGATACGCCAACACTAGGCCAGCCAACAGTGGGAAGAGCTGGGGGGTGTCACCCAGTTGCTGACAAAGCGCATGCGCCCGCGCATAGGCCTGGCGCGTTTCTGGAGACGCGTACCCCTTGGTCGCTATCAGCGCCGTCCCCAGCGCGATTTGCAAGCGCAGTTCTTGCTGGCTCCGTTCAACCGTGTCGGGCAACGTCTTGAGCAAGGCGAGAGCTTTGGTGAAATGTGCAACGGCTTCCACATGCGCCGAGCGGTGGTTGGCATTCTCGCCGGCTTGTTGGCGATAACGCGCCGCTCGACGGGAATCTCGCCCCTCCTCAAAATGCACAGCGAGTTCTGAGGCAACCTCTTGGGCGCGGTCTCCATAGCCGTGCTCCAAGCGCTCGCCAATGCGGCGATGCAGCCGGATCTTACGTGCCTCAGCAATCCCCTCAGACAGCACGTTCTGATAGAACGCATGCCGAAAGGCGTAGCGTTCGCTGATGGTTCCATCCGGCCACTCTACGACCCCCCGCTCTTCCAGAAAATGTCCCTGCCCCGCAATCTCTTCACAAATGGTCTCGACCTTCTCCACCTCCTGTTTCCCTGCTGCCGTCACCGCTGCGACTGAAAATTCTGCTCCTGCTATACTCGCCCCTTCTAATACCTGGCGTTGCTCCTCACTCAAACGCTCCACCTGCTGCGCGATCAACTGTCGTAAACTCGCCGGCACGTGTCGGTGCTGCACCTCTCCCCGTACTGCCCACTGCCCATTCTCGTGTCCGATGAGCCCTTGAGCGAGAAAGTGCTCTACCACGTTGACCATGAACAACGGATTGCCCTCCGTGCGCCGCTACACCTCTGGCGCCAGAACACTAGCGACGGCACTCTCAGGAAAGCGCCCAGCGTAGAGTGTCTGAAGCACAATAGGAGCAGTAAAAAAAGGAGAATCACTATGACACCGCAACCAGGATGGATCATCGGAGCCGCGATCGGATTTCTGCTCGTCGCGAGCATTCACCGGGTAGAAGCCAAAGATATTCCTCTCAAAGGTACTTCTGCCGGAACTTTTCTCAGCACCCGGATGGACCTGTTTCCACTCGGCAACCCCGATGGAGTGGCCGCTGGATGGAGTACGGCGGAGGTGACGGGAAATCTGGGGAAACGCACCGTTCAGGCTGTTTCTGAGGCAGTCCCTACTGGTTCGACTCAAGCCTGCCCCGGCGGCGTGCTTATTATTGATGCACAAAATAGGATCGGGTTTGGAACTAGTACGGTAACATGGCCCAATGGAGATCAACTCTATATCCAGATTGTCACAAGCACTCAGTGCTTCGACATCGCCGGTGGATTCACGAACACAGAAACTGTCCGTGTCGTTGGGGGGACTGGGAAGTTTGCCGGAGCATCCGGGACGGGGGAGCAGACTGGGACAGGGTTCATTCAATACTTTGACGCGAATGCTAAACCACCCCAGGGGTTCGGTTCGTTTAGTGGGGTCTTTCAAGGCACTCTGATTCTGCCGTAACGAAACACGCGGAGCGAGGCGACCTCGTCCCGCCACACTCGCTCTTTCTTTAATACTTGTCCGCAGAGTAGGGCGTGTTCCATGTGCCGTTGAACCGACACGCTGTACGCATCCTATAATTGAAGCAATCTGACACCCGGAGGCCACTGGCGGCGGGTCGAGACAGAGATAGAGGATGAAAGGGAAGAAGCAAAGAAGCAAAACGGGTGTAGAAGTGAGCGAGTGAAGGAGTAAGGAAGTTTACCAAGGAGTTTCCTTAGTTGCACTGTGCCAATGGTTGAAAAGTGGACAGGCGGAAACTCCTCCTGAATTCGTTGCGGACATGCTACTTCCCGCGTCCGGTACGCCTGACACATAAGCGGACTTTCTTCGCATGCTTGCGCTGGTACATAACAATCATTCTTGCATGGCTTGCGGTTCACACCGCACAAAGGAAGAGCCCGCACTTTCAGGCTGATCCGAACGGAAGATCAAATCGTCAACTGGCCTCCCAGCTTCATAGCGTGCGACAAGTTCCTCTGGGTCAAATAGTTCTCCAACGGGATTGGCAGCAAATGTCTCACTGCCCATGAACTCACTTGCAGTTTGCAGATCCATGAGGTCGATTTGAAACTCCATCCGGTTCGCGTCGGGATCTTCATAATAGAGCGATAAGGTTAAGCCATGACGGATGGGACGCACCGGCAGCACACCGTAGCTCTTCAGCCGCTTGTAGGTATGAATCAGTTCACCCAAATCATTCCACGTATAGGCGACGTGGTGGACACCCACGCCGTTCGCGCGTTGCGGAGCACTACCATTCTCTGGGGCCCCAAGGTTCACGAAGGCCATGCGGTGGTGCTCATCATCGTAGGATAAAAACGCCAGTCGATCATCTCGGTGTCTCACCGACGCCTCGAAGACGCGGGTATACCAGTCAATCATTTCCTCGAACCGGTGGGTCTGGTAGACGACGTGAGCAAACTTGCTCGGGTGTGCCATAGATGTTTCCTTTCTTCCTTGTGTCGAGAGTGATTGCAAACTTTCACTGCCTTCTTTCAACCAGCTGACCAGGAATTTACTATACCCCCGATACTCTGCCCGTCCATCCTCACATCTCTCATTCCCAACGGGTCTCCGTCAAGCAGCATGCACCCATATCCCAATCTTCCTTTATTTTCCCCTCTGATACGAAAAATTATCCTATTTTCTTCTGCGAGAGAAGGTCTACAATCTGCCAGGACCATCTCTGGAGGGCAAACAATGATTATCTCTCACGAAGGGAAAACACCGGTCGTCCATCCTACAGCGTGGGTTGCGCCGGACGCGACGGTCTATGGAGATGTGGTGATTGGTGCGCACACCCGGGTGCTGTTTGGCGCACGGATTATCGCTGAAGGTGGACAAATCGCCATTGGTAGCCATTGTATTGTGATGGAAAACGCCGTGGTACGTAGCACTGCACGCCATTCCGCTCATATCGGCGATCATTGCCTGCTCGGCCCTAACACCCATGTGGTGGGTTGTACGGTCGACGATGAAGTATTCATAGCAACCGGTGCAGCAGTTTTTCATGGGGCACGATTAGGCAAAGGCTCGGAAGTACGGATTAACGGCGTGGTGCATCTAAAATCGTTTCTCCCGGCTGGTGCCACTGTCCCGATTGGATGGGTAGCGGTTGGGGATCCGATCGCGATCTTGCCGCCCGATCAACATGAAGCGATCTGGGAGCGGCAAATGCCGTTGAACTTTCCGCTAGAGGTGTACGGCTTTCATCGTGAAGAAGCCGACATGATCAAAATTACGACCCGTCTGTCCGAGTCCTTAGCCTCGCACGAGAGGGATAAGATAGTTGCCGAAACACGTAGGAGATGAGGCAGCTAGAGTACGGGTATCGTGTCTCGCACGCTCGTTAGCAGGGGACAGCGCAGCGGCTCTTCTATTTTGCAATGCGTCGCTAGCAGCGGCGTTGGGGCTGTCACTCGCAGCGCAGAACATATGGGACACGAAACGAGCCGGAGAGAAATCACGCGCAGTCCATATTTTCGACCTGGGGGTCCCTATGCTTTTTATGGTGATCGAGCACTTCACAGATAACGACATGGTTCCTATTTATCAGCAGATCCGGGATGGCGGTCGCATGCTACCCGAGGGACTCACGTACATCGATAGCTGGGTTGAACCCAACTTCAGCCGGTGCTTTCAGCTCATGGAAAGTAACGATCTGCGGCTCTTTCAAGAGTGGGCCTTACAGTGGCGCGGCTTCGGAGTGACGTTCGAGATCATCCCAGTCGTGAGGAGTAAAGAGACACAGGAGGTTGTTGCCCCCTACCTGGATAAATTGTGAATTCAGAGGAGTACATCATGAACGACACCGACAATCTTAATGCGCCCAGTGCTGTCGATGGGATCTCCCGAGAGACCGTTGCTTCTGGGTTTCCCATGGCGTCCGAGCCATTGACTGGGAGCTTGTTGCGTACCCTGGCTGCAACCAAACCCGCAGGAGCCTTTCTTGAGCTGGGTACGGGGACTGGACTCTCCACCGCGTGGATTCTCGATGGCATGGACCGAGCCTCAACACTTCTCTCCGTTGACAACGATGAAAAAGCGCAAAAAATTGCTAGGCAACATCTGCAGTACGATCCCCGGGTATCTTTTCATCTAGGCGATGGGGCGGCCTTCTTGGTTAACCTTGCTGAGCAGAAATTCGATTATATTTTTGCTGATACCTGGCCGGGTAAATATAACCATCTCGACGAAGCGCTCGCACTTCTCAAACTGGGAGGTTTGTATATTATCGATGATATGTTGCCTCAACCGAATTGGCCGCCTGGGCATGAGGAAAAAGTAGCCGCGTTAATTGCTACCTTGGAGCAACGGGCAGACCTCATGACCACGAAATTACGCTGGGCAAGCGGGGTACTCATCGCCACCAAGCGTTCATGACCGGCAGAAACGCCGATGACACCAGAAGAGCAGGCCGCACGAAAAATCTTTTTTCTCTTGAAAAACTCTCTCGATAGTTTGCAGTCCACGGCCTTTACCCTGCGATTGCGATACGATGAAATAAAGACCTCAGAGACGGGGGATGCCACTACATCATGAAAGACGTGAAATTTTCCGACCAACACGGACACCCACACGACGCGGACAGTACCCAGAGCACTGTGCTCGTTGGGACAGATGAAAACAGTGTGGACGATGTCACCTATGAAGACGTACCGACGATCCTCGGGGCTCCGCTTTCGGAGATCACGCCCGAAGATCGACCCCAGGCCTTGCGGGGAGCCCAGATTCTCGCGCAGTGCCTCACTCTCGAAGGGGTCGAGGCCCTCTTCGGCTATCCGGGTGGGGCGAATTTAGAGATTTTCGACGTGCTGCAGGAGTACGGCATTCGCTGTATCCGTGTCGAGCATGAACAAGGCGCCGCGCATGCCGCCGAAGGCTTCGCAAGAGCTACCGGGAAAGTCGGTGTCTGTCTTGCAACGTCGGGACCGGGGGCGACCAACCTGGTGACCGGCATTGCTGACGCCAACAGCGACTCTGTGCCAATCGTGGCGATTACTGGTAACGTCCCTTCTCACCTGTTAGGCAAGAACGCCTTTCAGGAAGTGGATATCGTAGCCATCACCGCCCCGATTACCAAGAAGAGTTTTCTTATTGATCGCGTGGCCAATATCCCCACGATGGTGAAACAAGGCTTTCTCCTGGCAGCGAGGAATCGGCCTGGGCCTGTGCTCATTGACATTCCTAAGGATATCCAACAGCACTATCCACGCGATCCAGAGGGGCATTACACCCCCCCACGCATGCCGGCGGAAGTTGCCCCACCCGAGCCGCCGATTGGGCCGATTTCTTCTTCCCAGCTCGAGGTGTGCTGTCAACTCATCCGGGCTGCCCAACGCCCCATCCTCTATGTCGGTGGTGGCGTCACCAGCTCCGACACCAGTCACCTGTTACGACAACTCGCCGAAAAGTTGGGCTGTCCGGTGACAACGACGATCATGGGACTTGGCGCCTTTCCACCAGACCATCCACTGGCGCTGCACGTCCTCGGTATGCACGGCACCAAGTACGCCAACGTGGCCATCAATGAAGCCGACCTTGTCATAGCGGTCGGCGTTCGCTTTGATGACCGGGTTACCGGGAAAGTGAGCGAGTTTATCAAGCATGGCAAGATTATTCACATTGACGTGGACCGGACAGAACTCAATAAAAACAAGCCCGTGACACTGCCGATCTGTGCCGATCTGCGTGCGGCGTTGCAGCAATTGGTCGAGGCGACGCAGCCAGGCAATTATCACGAGTGGGTCAACTATGTCACCACCCTCAAAAAGCAATACCCGTTGACGGTACCTGAAACTCCAGAACTCACGCCACAGTATGCCATTTCGCTGCTCAGTCACATGACTGCCGGCAACGCCCTTGTAACGCTCGGCGTTGGCCAGCACCAAATGTGGGCCATGCAACACTATCAGGTGAGTCAACCACGCTCTTTCCTCAGCAGTTCCGGGTTCGGGACTATGGGTTTTGGCTTACCTGCAGCCATCGGGGCAAAGATTGGTTGTCCAGACCGCATGGTCATCGACATTGACGGAGACGGGAGTCTGAATATGACTATTCATGAGTTGAGCACCTGTCACCGTTACGGCATAGGCGTCAAGGTCGTCGTCATCAATAATCAATGGCTGGGCATGGTCCGTCAGTGGCAAGATATGATTTATCGGGGACGCCGAGCGGAGAGTAGCCTGGCTGATCCGACGACTGCGGTCAAACGACCTGAAGAAATGGACATCTACCCTGACTTTCTCTCCATTGCTCACGGGTATCGTGTCAAAGCGGAGCGGGTGACAGGGAAAGAAGATCTTGCTGCCGCCTATGAGCGGATGCTCGCGGACCCTGATGAACCGTATGTCCTCGATATCATCGTCCGCCCCGAAGAGAATATCTATCCGATGATTCCAGCCGGCGGGACCTATAAGGATATTATTCTGTCCGATGCCGATCTCCAGCAGGAGTCTCACAAGAACAGCCAGGGTTCCAACATCTGAGATGAGAGCAAATGAGGGCCAAGTGCGGACAAAAACATTTTCGTCGATAGACTGAAGTGAGGAGACCCTGAGTGGATTTCTATATCACCGACGTGTTTGGCCAAGAGAAATATTCCGGCAATCAACTGGCGACTTTCCTCCATTGTGGGGACGTATCCGACCGCGAGATGCAGCAGATCGCGCGAGAGATTAATTTTTCAGAAACGACTTTTGTCCTTTCTGACCGTCCGCGTGATGGCGGCTACGACGTGCGAATCTTCACGCCAGCGGCGGAAATCGATTTTGCCGGGCATCCGACGTTAGGTACGGCATTTGTCATTCAGCAGTATCTGATCGGACACGCAGTCGAACAGGTTGTGCTAAATCTTCGGGTAGGTCCGGTTCCTGTTCGTTTTCCGATGACCGGCGATGAGCCCCTACTCTGGATGCGGCAAGCTGAACCAACGTTCGGTCCTCAACTCGAAGTGACTGCGCTAACTCAAGTGCTGAGCCTTGCGGTGAGCGATTTTGCTGAGCACTGGCCAATTGAGCAAGTCTCAACTGGTCTACCGCACCTGATCGTACCGCTCAAGCATCTAGATGCGTTGAAGCGTGCGCGGATCGTCCGCGAGCACTACAACGCCCTGGTGCAACAAACGTGGGCCAAAGCCATCTTCATCTTCAGTCCAGAAAGTTATGCACCAACACACGATCTCAGCGCGCGAATGTTTGCCGATTACTACGGGGTTCCGGAAGATCCGGCGACCGGCAGCGGGAACGGATCTCTGGCTGCCTATCTCGTCAAGCATCGGTATTTTGGGGAGTCGCCGATCAATCTTCGTGTGGGGCAAGGTTTCGAAATCGGGCGACCCTCGATCCTCGCACTTCAGGCGGCAGAGGAGCAGGGGCGCATCTCTGTCAGTGTCGGTGGGCAAGTAATCCCGGTTGCCAAAGGTCAGTGGTTGTAGTTTGAAAAGACGGCGTTGGAAGCCAACCAAGTTGGTTTTGACCAAGACATGATAGAGAGCAAGCAAGTGACCCTGCCGACCGTCTCACGTCTTTTTCTCTACCCGATCAAATCGCTTGATCGCCTCGCCGTTTCTGAAGCGCGATTACTATCGGGAGGTGCGCTCGCGCATGATCGCGAATTCGCCCTCTTCGATCATCAGGGCAACCTTGTCAACGGTAAGCGGCAGCCACGCGTGCATCTGATCCACACTGCATATGATCTCGCAAACTTCACCGTGACGCTACGTATGCGTAATCAACCGGAGGCGAAAACGTTTCACCTCCTTGACGATCGACTACAACTTGAGGCGTGGTTTAGTGAATTCTTTGGATTTTCGGTGACGATGAAGAGAGACACGACTACGGGGTTCCCGGATGATCCAGAAGCGCCAGGTCCGACCCTTATCAGCGCAGCTACACTTGATGAAGTAAGCTCATGGTTCTCTGAAGTAAATCGCGAGCAAGCAAGCCGTCGCTTTCGCGCCAACATCGAGATCACCAATGTCCCAGCGTTCTGGGAAGATCGCTTGTTCGGTGAGTCGGGCGAACCGGTCAAGTTTACCATTGGCCAGGCACAGTTTCACGGTATCAACCCGTGTCAGCGATGCGTTGTTCCGACTCGCCATCCTGACTCTGGTGACATCATCCACGGCTTTCAAAAAACGTTCAGCGAGCAACGAAAGGCGACGCTGCCCCCGTGGGCAACCGTCTCACGTTTCAACCATTTTTATCGGCTGAGTATCAACACCCGTGTCCCAGTGTCAGAGACCGGGAAAATTCTCTGCGTTGGTGATGAACTCAACATTGGGAGAACAACATGATAATGCTACCGCCCATTTGCACTTATCTATGTCCTCGCCGGCGCTCGCACCAAAATTCTTCGGCGGCATCAAGTGATACATGTCATTCCTACACCTGCCTCACCCCACCACGAGCCGCCTGCAGAGTCCGGCGAGTTGCCTCGACTGCCAGACGTGCGGCTTCAGTCGGAGACAATGCTGCGAGGGTATCAGAAAATACCTCCACCCCAATCGGCGCAGTATTACCAATCGCGTCCAAGGCCTGGATATTGCCCACCAGATCGATGGCACCCTCTCCTGGCAATACACGTGCGGTCACCGTTTCAGTAAATAAATCTCCAGTCGGCTCACGGGTGGCGTCGTTAAATTGAATAGCGGCAATCGTTCGCCCGGAAAGCTGACGCAGTTCTGCACTGGTACCACCGGCCCGGAAGTGATGCCAGGTATCAAACATCACACCGCCGTTCGGGCGATCGGCTCCCTGAACGATCTCCAGCGCCGCCGCCAGATTGTTAATCGGACACCAAGGAAGAAATTCCAACGAGACCAGCAATCCATGTTGCGCAGCACGATCGCAGACACCACCGAAGGCATCGACGAGGATGGCAGTCTCCACCGCTGGCGGAAACAATTGCACCAGATTGAGATGCCGCCCTCCTAATACTTCTGTCATGCGATAGAAGAGATCCTCGGAATAGGTAAAGAACCGTTTGATAGTGTCGTAGAATGCCGGCGTCACAGCAGTGGGATTCTCAGGCATCGTGTACCCGGGAATCCAATTACACAGCGGGTCTAGCTCTGTGACCTCAAGGCCATGATCGCGTAACATCGTTCGCAGGTCGGTGTCACTAAAGCCCTGCTCACGGGCATTGAGGTAGAGATGCGGCCACACCGAGATGGCCCGGTAACCATTGGCTGACGCAGCTTCCACAAGTTGTCTGAAGTCAGCTTGGCGTACCGTTCCGCAACAGAGACACAAATCGTTTGGACCGGGCATGGTTCCCTCCTTTTTAGAGCGCTTGCGAGCAACCTTAGCAAAAGAGGAGCAAGAGAATGAGGGGAGGTGTTAATAGGCTCTCTGACGAAAAATCAGAGGCGGTGATAACCTTTGTTTTTTTCTTGATCAATCCGTTCCGTTATTATCTAATGCCGGATTATCGTTGTCGCTTGATGCAGCCTGCTCCGGCACTTTCGGTTCAATCACCGTAATTTCTGAAAACGCCAGAAAATCTTTCACGTTGAACGTATAAAGACGTGTGACTCCGTTGGCGAGCATTGTTGCGACGAGTTGCACATCAAAAATGTGTTGACGTGTCACCGGGTGACGACGGATCAGCGCCATCCAACGGTCTACGACATCCAGTGGCAATGGTAAGAGAATGAGTCCCGGAAGGCTCCGAATCTCATCGATCCGCTGGAGTGCCGCTTTCGAGTCAAGGGCGGGACTGACACGTTTGGGGTTTGTAACGACAGCGTAGAATTCAGCAAGCACCTGGGAACTCGCGCAAAGACTAACCTTTTCCTCTTGGGCTTGGTCGAGCAGCCACCGAGCCGCTCGATGCTGAGGAACTTCCGGATAGAAGGCATATACCAGCAGATTAGTATCAATCAATGCTGGCTCATTCATCATCGTCTGCGTAGATTTCTTCACGCGTCAGCGGAGTCAACACCCGTCCACCTTTGACTGGGGTGAGTTTTACCTTCTTCCGACGCTTCGGCTGCATCACCTTCTTCCGAGCCAGCGTTCGTGCCATTTCTGCAACAACTTCCAGTCCTCGGGCAACAGGTTCAGGAATACCTTTGAGGTCGAGTGTTCTAGTGGCCATAGTTCATCTCCGGCCGGTTTTTCCCTAACAGGATGCGATTTCGTCACCGTTTCAAGAGAGAAATTACCGAATCATTATGAGTTTACCTTTCCTTATGTTTACTTTTAGCACAGCTGATATACAGCATGACCGAATGGGATGGACTTCAAGGCGGCAAAATATCCACAACAACGACCCGTAACCGATGCCGATCTCCTTCCGGAATGAGCGATTCGATCGCGTTTCTCAACTCGGCTGCACTAGCCGGACGCTTGATGCCATTTGGAAGCTTTGGTATCTTCCGGCCCTTTGCCTCTCCCGACCAAAGAACGAGATAGATACCAAGTCCGTCTGCCTTTGCATCCCGTGTGTACAAGCGATCCAGTTGGGTATGCCACGCTGTCCAAAGATTCGTATGGTAGTGGTGTTTAACCTCTATCGGCAAGAGCCGCTCAGTTCCTTGTAAAACCACGAGATCGCATTCTTTGTCTGCAATCATGTGGTGCTCCACCGTCACAATAAGACCCTGAGCCTGCACCCTGTGCTGTAGATCCTCTGCCAACAATCCGGAGCAACTCTCTTCATGCTTCGGCTTGATCAGCAGCTTGAGTTCACTCTCGTTCCAGTAGGCGCGGTATCGCTCTCTTTGTGTCCCAGTTAATTCGCGCCCAAGAACATTAAGATGGTCGACTATGAAGGCCAAGAGATCGCTTGGGGTAGCAGGAAAGCGATTCCAAAGCGCCTCTGCGACTCGTTCAGGCGATGCGAAGGTAAAGTGGGATTCGCGCCGCTGCTTTTCGTGTTGCGCCCTGTAATGTCTGATCACGTTACGGTAACAGGCCAAGCCGCCATCGTTCTCCAACCGTTCGAACTGAGCATCAACGTCCGGCGAGCTATCAGCAGCTAATAGCTTGATCTGGTTAGCGACAAATTGCGACGCATCCCATGGATTTTGGTCACCCCATCCCTCGGGCAGAGGGGCAATGTTGGCAAATCGCTGTCCCACCAACGCGATAACTTCTGCGCGCTGTGCCGCTGTGAGCCTAACGGCTTCTCTCATTTTGTGAAGGCTACTCCCCAAGACTGCAATGGCTTCCCATAGAGCAGTATCTGGTGCAGATATTAAGGTTCTCCAAAGCTCCGAATACGTGCTCGGATCAATCACGAAAAGGGCAGTGCTCCAAATGGCTCGCACTTCCGCTGACAATCCGCTTCGAGCTATTTCGGTCGTACCGAGCGTGAGAGCAGCCTGTTGATCATGGCGCAAGAGAACTGATACGAGTTTGCCTACTGTGTCGCTATCCTCATTGATGCCGAACTTTAGAACGTCAGCTGACAACGAAGCAAGGAATTGCTGAGAGCCAGGATCGTGGCTAAGCGCATAAAATCCTGGTAGGTTTTTTTCTTTGACTGCCGTGAGAGCAAGCCACATTTCAGTTAGAACAGCTTTTACCACATCTGGATGCTGATGTGCTTCCTGGAGTATCCATTCTGATAACGTCTCATTGAAGCCTGGTATCTTGTTCGAGATATTAAGGATGGAGACTACTGCGGCGATACAATGCGGCAACGCTTCTTCCGGCACGGTCATGCCTGCGGTGAGCCGTAAGAATACGGATAAACTCAATAACGTGTGGATGTAGGGAATACTGTTCGCGAGAAGACTTTCAAGCACCGCTTCTTTTTTCGGGATGGTTGGATTTTCTGCGTAGCGAATGAATCCTTCAATCAAAGCATCTGCAATCTCGTCATTCGTCCAGTAGACAAGGCGCGCGCGTGCGTCGATGATGTCCTTCAAGTCATTGAAAAACCCTAGATAGACTTGCGCTTCCCAAGCCAGTGCGTTTTCATCACGTCCTTCTCGAATGGTCATAAGGCGTGGAGTGAAGTAAGCAATGCTATTGTCTCGATTCACCTCATGTTGGCGGTTTTCTTCCTCTCTCCTCTCTAGTTGATCTTTTCGCCATTGTTCAATTTCACAAATGTTCCAATCCCCGAGCAGCTTTGCAACATCAGGTCGGCGGGCTAACAAAGCAAAACCAGCTTCAGCCAGCGCGACCGATGCGCCCTCGCTTGGAAACCAAGCAAGATACATACGGAAGAAGTCTGCGGCATGTTCTGGATCCTTATCTTTTTCTGCCCACGTCAAGAAGAATTCACAGTGAGGAACAGGCCACACCGTCGCTGGTAATAAATGCCAAAGGTCAGAGGCGACAAAAGCCCAGAATGACTGTCCCTTATTTGGTATGCCATGGACGAGCAGATTGAATACCTCTTCAAAGAGAGCTGGCTCCCGCTCAAGTCGTGCTTTCAGAGACACCAGAGTCTTTTCGGAGTGATGGTCCTGGCCGACGTGTACGTTGCGAAGCCAACTGGCCAGCTGCACCGGCGTGATTGGTGCAGGGCTCTCAAGGCGTTGCTTCAAGTACTCATCGAAGAGCAACCGCAGCTGGAAATGATATCCACTCTTGGGTATCAACACCCGAGATGCGTCGTCGAGAACGACTTCTAAATCAATATCGGAGAGAAGAGCGATCAGTGGATAAAGACTGAACGTGTTTCGTTCTTCCTCGGTAGAGGCAGTCTGTTCTAAAATCGAGAGCGCTCGCTGGGCCACGCTGCCGCATGTTGGCGTCAGACGGAGAAGCTCCACTCGCACTTCAGGGGCGGCGAGGTCATCGGTTGCTTGGGCAAGCTCACAATCGAGGGCTTCCAACTGTGTCCAATCATTCTGAACCGACTGAGAGAAAGCTCTTAAAGCGGTCCTTCTCATCCACGTATTATCATGTTTTTCCAACACCATGGCTCGTAGGATTGCGTTCAATCCTATGTTTTCTGAGCTGTTTGCGATCGCTTCGAGCGCAGCAATTTTTAGATGCACTCCGGTTGCTGGGTTTTGGAGGATCTCGTGTATGATTGTGGCCGTATTGAGGTTGGCGAGATTACGGAACGCGCCACGATCCTCTTCACTCGCGAGAAACCATGGATCGCGAATCCTCCGAAGGCTAGCCCAGATCGCGCATTGTGCGCGTGGTGGTAGGATGCTGGCGTCGCCGTACGTCGTAACTCCATAGGGATCACGCTCGACATACCCCTCTGCAAGGTGTCCGAGCCTGCACATCAACCAGGCAAAAAGGCCCCGGAGTGAGGATACTGGTTTTCCATCAACTCCGCAGATCAGCGCCATCGCTCGATCAATGGGAAGCCCGTTCGTGATGCGCTTAGCGAGATCCTCTGCCGCCAAGAACTCTGCAAGCGTACGATGGATCAGCTCGAACCGATCTACCTCCGGGGAACTAAACAGTCGCCGCCCTAAGACGGCATCAAGGTCGCTTCTGTTTGAATACGGCACAACTGGAAGTCTCACATAGCCGTTACTGTCTGCCGACTCTGTACGCGAAATACCTACAGAGTTGGAAAGAAGGAGGGTGGAGGCAGGGGCACCTGCGGCATTCCGTAAATCGCAAGGATTGGGACTGGCTACGCCACGTGCAACATGCTGAGGATTCACCTCCTTCAACAGTTCAGAGACACCTATGTCGTATGCCTCGAACTTGTTCCGAGGCTTCTTGTTGGTGCCCCAAGCCCGCGCTACGAGTTCAAGAGTTTGGGGATTACCAAGCAACTTTGCGAGCCCCACTGATTCCGGTTCATTCAAAAATCCAGTCGGGTCCGACACTATTCCCTGCACTGCATTCAGAATTTCATCACGTGAGAGAGGACGGAGTTCGAGAACCACGACACGTCCGGATGGGCTGGCAACCATGAGAGCCTCTTGATCCACTGATCCGAACCAGTCTGCTGCTCTGCATGACAACCGGAATTTTGGCTTCTTGAGACAGCACAGTGCTTTGGCAACTTCGGCGCTAGCATCTTGACCACTTGAAATAGCCCTGTATTCATCAAGGGCATCAAGAAAAAGCGTCTTACCCGCTATAGCATTAGGGGCAATCAGGAAATTTCGGACGGTCGTGTAATTCGCGTTTGCAGCAGCTCTAAAAAGGGTTGTTTTTCCCATGCCTGGATCGCCGAGGAGAACTATCGCGTCCTCGGTCTCAAATTCTGCAAACGTGCCGTCGATTTCCCTACCTTTGCCGGTGCCGTCGTCACGGATATGCAAGCGGCGTGACAATGCTCCGATCATCTGACTTGTGTCTCCATACCGAAGGTTTAACGCTCAGCAGCTTACACTGAAAAGACGAGCTGTGAAAACTCTCTGCTATTCCTTCAAGCTTAAGTGAACAACAAGCACGGCTTTCCCAAGTTTAGAGTCATAATTTTACAATCCTATCTCAAGTCAGATGAATGACCGGTGATGACTAATTGTGTCCTCACCGGCGTCCTGGGGCTGTTCCGCTCACACTTCAGAACAGAAATCATGGTAGAATCACAAATAACAGGCCGAACACGAACCTCTTTCTCTCCTCCTCAAGAACGTGCGGTGGTCAACCGATTCTTGCTATCCCAGGTCGGAAGCGTGTTTGCAGCTGGGATTCCAGAACTGGATAGTGAGGCACGGCTTTGGCGTGTTCCCATCCTCCACCCTCCGCCTAAGTTCACTGGAGACGAAGTTGGCTAGGCAGGCGTCGAGTAGGATCGACAGCGTTTCAGTAAACATCTGGGACGGAGAGCGTGGAGGCCTCGAGCGACTGATCCAATTCGGTAAAAGGTTCTGTAGGGCTCCACCGTAGGTAAAGTCCAATACATTAGCGCGGAATGACAAAAATCTTGTTCACCCATTCTTCTGCTTCGCTTGCTGCCCAGATCGTAATCAACCAGTCCGCTGCCACAGTCAATTGCATGCCTCGCGGAACAACAATAACACCTGGGCTTCGCTGGGCCACAATGAACTCCGCAAAGTGTATGGGCATTGTCCGGCGATCATGAGTGACGAGCATGCGGCCATCCTGGGCAGCCAAGAGAAGCACCTTGTCATCGACCAGTCCAGCAAGTCCTTGCCCTGACCGCGCCTCGGAGGCAAACCGGAAGTCGATACTGGGCTCCCGCCTTCGGACTGCTCTCACGATACGCTAGTCCAGGTCAGCATCAGCTTGATACCGTACCTTCATGTCCGCCTTCCCCTAACCTCCAGCGTCGTGCCTCATCAAGCTTTTGGTAGAGGAGGGGATGCGCCTCTCGCGCCTGGCGACAAAACTCGTCGAACTCCGTCTCCGACTGTTTCAGAGAGGCATCAATGTGAGCTCTGTTGCCCAGATAATACGCAATGGCACCGTAGACTTGTTCGAGGGTAAGGGTCTCAAAACTATCGACAATACTCTCCGGAGAAAGACCCTCCAGGAAAGCATAGACGACAGAGTCCAAAGAGACGCGAGTGCCAGCGATCCAATATCCACCATCGCGGTGGTCCACATAATGTGAAAGCATAAATAACCCCTACGTTTTTCGAACGATAGTATCTTACCCTATTTCTGGGCAGCTGTATGTCCGTGGTCTTGAGACAACCTCCCTTACAAGTCCGAAAGGAAAGGAGATTCTCGCCCTTTTGACACTGTGAAGTTTGTAGAGCGTACGACGCGCACTAACCCACTGGCGCGTCGTACGCGCCCGCCTGCGGTAGACTCTCATCTTTTTGTCGGGATAATGAGGACTCGTGATGACCGTGCTGTGAATGAGGAGGAGATATCAGTGAGCCAGTCATGGAAACACCAGATTCGCGCTTGTGTGTTTGACGCCTATGGGACGCTTTTCGATGTGCATTCGGCGGTCGGTAAGCATCGCTCCCGCCTGGGTGAGCACGCGGACCGCATCTCGCAACTCTGGCGCACCAAGCAACTCGAATATACCTGGCTGCGTAGCCTGATGGGTCAGCATCGGGACTTTTGGCAGGTCACTCAGGATGCCCTCGATTTTGCGTTCGCAACGCACGGCGTGAGCGATTCAGCCCTGCACCGTGATCTCATGCAAGCATATCTGCAACTAGACTGTTATCCAGAAGTCGCAACAACGCTCCAGCAACTGAAAGATAAGGGCTACCGAACCGCAATTCTCTCGAACGGCTCACCCACGATGCTGACTGCAGCGGTCACTCAAGCCAGGATTGCCCACCTCCTCGATGCGACGATCTCCGTCGAGACTGTCGGCATCTACAAACCCTCACCACGTGTGTATCAGTTGGCCATGAATCAGTTAGGGGCAGCAGCCCCAGAGATCAGCTTTCAGTCCGCGAACGCGTGGGATGCTGCCGCCGCCGCCAGCGTGGGGCTACGCGTGGTGTGGATCAACCGTTTCAACCAACAATGGGAACGATTGGGTACTGTGCCAGATGCGGAATTGCAATCGCTGAGCGCTTTACCAGCGGTACTTGCAGGGGGGACTGCTGCACCATCGTAACGCTCCTAAGGAAATGTGACGATCAAAATCGGTCGTCATACTGTTTATCCCCTCACCCTGTCCCTCTCCCGGCGGGAGAGGGAACCGTAATCCACAACTGTGAGTATTCCCAAACTTGTTCATCAAAACTCATTAGCTGAGAGTGAGATCCCTGCCCTCCTTATGCTGGCGGCCAGTAGTCATTAGCCGCTAGCCCCTGCAGCGCAAGGCCATAACCTAAGTTGTCCAACATAAGCTGCTTGAGGCGCTGCGTGAGCGCCACACGGGCATACCGCAAAGTGAGCGGCGGTTGTTTCACCAGTTGTTCGGCGAGTTCCCACGCCCGTGGCAACAGGCGGTCAGCAGACAAGACCTCGCTCACTACTCCTAAACGTAACGCCTCCTGGGCCGAGAGTTTCTGTCCGGTCAGCAAGAAATATCGACCGCGATTGATCCCCAGCACTAGCGGCCAGACAACATGGACGCCATCGCCGGGAACCAACCCATTCGGAAAATGGGGCGCATCTTGAAAGGCCGCATGGTCTGCGGCCAGCACGATGTCACACAGCACTGCTAATTCAGCATGAATATTGACTGGGCCATTGACCGCTGCGATCATCGGCACTTCGATCTCCAACAGATTCATCAAGAGTTGTTTCGCATCCCAGTAAATATGATCCCATACGCGTGGAGACATCTGCGTGTTGGGGAGACGCTGGCCGACAATGTTAGAGTCCACCTCCTCAATGAAAGAAGAGCCGGTTCCCGTCAGAATCACGACTTTCGTTCCTGGATCCGCACCAATGTCCCGAAAGGCTGGCCCTAGCTCTCCATGTGGGCCTCCGCCCCAGCGTAACGTCTTCCCCTCGCTATGTAGGGTTACTTGCAGAATCCCGCCGCGACGCTCCATCCGGAGGTGCTGATACTTTGTGGCATAAGACTCGAAAGTACTCATGAACTTTCCTCTTTTCATTAGCGGTGTACTTGACTCTTACTCTTAACATACATACTGGTTGGTATGTTTCACATTCAAAGACGAAGAGCAAGATCGTTTGCGGTCGTGACAGACCATCTCGGAGAAAAACAGGGGTAGCGCACCTTGCACCGAAAGAAACACACCCTGAGTATAGTAAGATGAAACAGCCAAAACTTTCGATACCCAGCGCAGGAAAAACCAAGACACCACCCGGGCATTCCTCCAATGCAAGGCAGTCGCCACGGCCTACACGTCAACCTCCGCACGAGAAACGCAATCCTGATCGGACACGCGAAGTGCTTCTTCGGGCGGCCTTTGATGAGATACACCGTTGCGGCTTCCAAGCCGCCAGTGTCGATGCAATTCTTGCTCGCACGGGCGTGACCAAAGGAGCGCTCTATTATCATTTTCCCACCAAGACTCAACTCGGCTATGCCGTGGTCGAGGAAGTTATTCGCCAGCGGATTCTCCAGCGGTGGGGACATGAACTGGGAGCGGGAGAGGATCCCCTTGCCCACTTAATCGAGAAGCTCCGACATGAAGCCAGGCATCGCTGGTCTCTAGAGGCCCTCCAGGTCGGCTGCCCCGTGAACAACCTCGCCAACGAAATGTCACCAATTGATGAGGGCTTCCGCCAGAGAATTGAGCAGGTGTTTCACGACTGGCGAGCAATCATCGCGCAGATGATTCTGCAGGGACAGAGAAGCGGCCAGGTCCGTGTCGATGTGAAGCCAGAACAAGTTGCCACCTTCTTTGTGGCAGCGGTGGAAGGGACAATCGGCCTGGCTAAGAACGCGCAGGATCCCAAACTGTTACGAGACAACTTTGCCATGTTGCAAACCTACCTCGCCGCGCTTCGTCCTCCACTCAGGAAACGACAATCACCACCCACAGTCGCACGGACGAAACGGACCGAATCATCCGCCTCGGCGTAACCGGTGCTCTTGTCGAGACGAGCAAGAGCGCAAAACGCCACGGTAGTTTTGAGACACAGAATAAGATGACCACCGCGGCTACTGCGGTAATACTTTAATCACAGTAAGGATAGAGAACGATGCACACGTTGGTTTGCTTTTTCGTAATCTTCATCTCACCGTTTTTTTACTTGCCACTGCTCGCTGGGGCTGACACGGGCCCAGCCGAAGCAGTGCGCCACGGAGAAATCCACGCTGGCATGACAATCGATCAACGCAACTGGCAGATCGCTGAACAGGTACTCCCCCCGGAAATCCTCCAACCCCTCCAGGCCGGCGATTTCGCCATCACCGTGCAAGAAACCACCAACTTCCCGGGGCGGGCAGCGTATCACACTGCTACCGAGACCTATGCGCAGCACGTGAGCTTGGATGGCGGCTCACGTATTGAAGGGTATCAAGGCGGACGGCCTTTTCCTGTCCTGGACATGGCAGATCCTCATGCTGGAGAGAAAGCCGCGTGGAACTTACGTTATCGTGATATGCCGAAAGCACTTGAAACCCGGGTCACCATGCAAAGTGTGAACAATGCGGGTTCAGTAACGATGCAGAACCAGGGACGGATGCAAGCACGCTATGGCCTGCACCGGGTGGGCAAAGAGCAGAACGATCCGCAATGGCAAGAAACCGGCGTGTATATGAAAGCGACCTTTCAACTGCTCTCTCCCGCGGATCAAGAGGGGCAAGTTCGTATCTTAGCCCTGCACGACGATATGGCTCAGGTACACGAAGAGCTCGCATATAGTCCACACAACCGCCGTATTCGCAAGAGTTACGCCAATACGTTGGGGCTCATGGGCGGCGGACGCTACGATGTTTTGATGGAGGAGCAGCCACCGTTCTTTTTCATTGGCTACGTGCAGGCCTATCAGTGGACCTACCAAGGAGAGTAAACCCGGCTCGTTCCTGGGTTTTTACAGGCAGAAGGGATTAGCTTTGGCGGAAAAAACAACTGGTATCCGAACGCGCCGTGGGAATTGCGGCAGGTGGTCGTACTTGAAGCGACCCCCAAAACGTCACATCCCTACGGGAAGCGGGTTTTTTATCTCGATACCCAAACCTATGCCCCACTCTGTACCCTGAGTTATACCCCACAAGGCGAATTCGTTCGTCTTGGCTTGATCGTTCATGGACATC
Source organism: Binatia bacterium (assembly GCA_050187625.1). Lineage (GTDB taxonomy): Bacteria > Desulfobacterota > Binatia > Bin18 > Bin18 > JBFWXH01. The sequence continues at coordinate 24,905 of JBFWXH010000024.1, read as the reverse complement.
CGGATTTTGTTCCGGGCGCACGCGGGACCCAGGTCCCGGTGCCCATGGGAGCAACGTGGGTCACACCAAGCCGAGACCGCGCCTCACAATTTATCGCGCTGCGACCAACCTTCAAGCAAGAAGATTCACCGCGACGCTATGAGATGATGGAGCTACTACGGCGGGGGAAGTAAGGACGATTGTTCATCATGTCGTCCCGCGATCTTTTGTCGGCGTACCTGAGTCCATAGGGGGTACGGCATGCCGTACCCCCTACTTTTCGGGGGGGTGCCTCATGTTGATTCGAGAAGAAAAAGAAAGCGGCTGGCCGGGGGTGTTCAATGTCAATCTCGCGACTTTCGACACGCCGGCGGAAGCACATGTAGTCAATTCTTTACGCGAACAATGTCGTCCCCTTCTTTCTTTGGTTGCCGAGGAAGACGGAAGAGTTATCGGGCATATCCTGTTCTCTCCTGTCCAGCTCTCCGGGCATCCAAATCTTCACCTCATGGGCCTTGCGCCGATGGCTATCGTGCCTGAATATCAACGGACAGGTATTGGCTCCGCGTTAGTGAAATCCGGCCTGGACAAATGTCAGACTTTACGAGTGGGAGCGGTCGTTGTGCTTGGGCACAGTGCCTATTATCCCCGCTTTGGCTTTGTCCCCTCTGTTCGCTATGGTATCCGTTGTGAATATAGGGCTCCCGAAGAAGCATTCATGGTGCTGAAACTCCAGGCTGGTTACCTTGCCGGAAAGAGTGGAATCATCCAATATCATGACGCGTTCAAAAATTTATAATCGTTTGAATTGGTAGAAAGGAAAATCCATGACGTACTGGCTGGATGCAGCTAACGACAAACCAGAAAAGCCTGGGAGGGGAGAGAGTATTACCGAGCAACTGACGTTCAAGTCTCGCTTCGTCCTCGTATTTGGCGAGATCAATCATGCCGTCGCGCGAGCAACCTGTGAGCGGCTGATTGCCCTTGATCAAGACTCGGATGCCCCCATTAACGTATTGATCTCTTCGCCCGGAGGCCACGTCGAATCCGGGGACGCGATTCACGATATGATGCGCTTTGTCCGTGCTCCGGTGATAACGATTGGCACCGGCTGGGTAGCCAGTGCTGGGACCCACATCTTTCTCGCGGTACCGAAGGAGCGGCGCGTCTGTCTGCCGAACACCCGCTTCATGATCCACCAGCCTGGTGGCGGAGCTGGCGGACCAGCCGCAGATATTGCCATTCAAGCGAAGGAAATCTTGCGTACACGAGAGCGTATCGCTCGTGTCATCGCCAAACAAACCGACCAACCACTCAAAAAAGTCCTCGTCGACATGGAACGCGATTTCTGGATGAGCGCGGAAGAGGCGATTGAGTACGGGATCGTCTCACGGGTCATCGAAACGCATCAGCAGTTGTCGTAAGGCGTATTCGTGGCCATAAGGGTATTACTGTCCGAGATCTCAGCGATCTCTTTGTAACACGACTCGCTTGACGACTGACAAGAACAAGCATATAAGCACCGACGATGACACTGCGTGTTTCCTTCAGACTGGTCGTAAGCAACATCGTTCGTATCCGCTACCGTGTGCGTACGAGCGCTTCGCTGCGTCGCGTCTGAACGAGACACACCAATAAGAAGATCGTTCAGAGGCCGCGGGCGAAGCATCTCCCCCGCGGCCTTTTTCTTAGTAAAAGGGCTGCGGCACTGGTCGCGGCTCTTTTGGTTTGAGATAGGAGGTCTTATGCATTGTCGATTCCGTCCGGTGTTCCTCATCGATGAACCCTTCTTATGGGAGATGTTGTATTACGCAGCCCATGTGGATGAAGATCCAGACGGTTCGATCGAAAAAGCTAGAAACAATCCCTTTCTTACCAAGTATGTTACCCACTGGGGAAAACCTGGTGATCTTGGATTTATTGCCTACCAGGTGGGAACTCTCCAGATGATCGGAGCTGCGTGGCTACGCGTATTTGTCGGGGCAGAAAAACCCTGTGAGGATATTGAGGACGGTACTCCGGAACTTGCCATTGCCGTCAGCCCTGCTTGCGTCGGTCTCGGTGTGGGATCGCAACTCCTCCAACACCTGCTTGACGCTGCCATCTCGATGTACCCAGCAGTCTATCTTAGTGTCCGCGCAACAAACCCAGCGAAACGACTCTACGAGCGATTGGGCTTTGTTGTCATCGGTGAGTTGACCAATCGTGTCGGGGGGAAATCGTTTCACATGAAAAAAGACTTTTCTTTGGGGATGAAGGGAGACTAGCATGTTGCCCACCTCCATCACCGGACAGACAAGATTGCTGGGGGTGCTAGCAGATCCTGTCGCCCAGGCACGGTCGCCTGGCATGGCAAATACACTTCTGCACGAGCAAAACCTTTTTGGCGAGTACGTCCTGGTGCCACTCCATGTGTCAGCTGGTGGCCTCCCCCAAGTCATTGATGGATTGAGGCATTTGCGCAATTTTGCCGGAACGATCGTCTCCATGCCACATAAATCGACGGTAGTATCGTTGCTCGATGAAATCTCGCCCGAAGTGAGTACCGTTGGCGCAGTTAACGTTATTCGTCGAGAGCTGGACGGGCGGCTGCTGGGAGCTATCTTCGACGGTGAGGGCTTTGTCTCAGGCCTCTGGGGTGCCGGATACGCCGTCCAGGGGAAAACGTGTCTCCTCGCTGGTGCAGGAGGAGCAGCGGCGGCTGTCGCTTTTTCCCTAGCAAAGCATGGCTGCACTTCGCTCACCATTATCAATCGTACGAAAGAAAAGGCCGTAACTCTGGCTTCGCGGGTCCAGCACACCTGGCCGCACCTTCCTATACATACCGAACTCTCACTTGAAAAAGCCTACGACGTGGCAATTAATGCAACCTCTTTAGGCATGCACCCTGGAGATGCGCTTCCCCTGCCTGTTGAAGTCGTGGAGTCGTCCTCACTGATCGCCGAGTGTGTAATCGCTCCGGAAATCACGCCTCTACTCGAAATCGCCAGAACAAAAGGACGCACAATTCATACCGGGGTACCGATGTTAGCAGCGCAGATGGACCTGATGCTGCGATTTATGAGGGCGGGAAATAACCGACAGACAAATAAACGACTCACACGCAGACTGTGATTCGACCGTATCACAAGGAGTCTTCTAATGAGCGCCAAAGTCATTTTGATGGTCTCTCTTTTCATCTATCACGGTCGTGAGACCGAGCTGCGGCAGTTCGAAACGGCAGCTTCGCGTATCATGCGCAAGTATGGAGGGCACATTGAACGGGTCATTCGTCCTATTGATGCCGTCCCCAGAAATCCCCTTCCTTATGAGGTCCATATAGTAACCTTTCCCAGTATGGAACAATTTCAGGCCTACCGAGGGGATGCTGAGCTTGCGGGATTGGCCGCTCTCCGCCAATCCGCTATCGCTCGCACAGAGATCCTTATCGGTGAAGAAGGAGAGCCTTATCTCTAGAGGTCTGGTTAACCGACGCATAGAGAGCAGCAAGGAAAAAACGACAGATGAAAGACAACGATTTACGCATTTGTTTTGTTGGTGATTCATACGTCAACGGCACCGGCGATTCAGCGTATCTTGGCTGGACGGGAAGAGTCGCGATTGCCGCCCGACGCAAGGGATACAATCTCACTTCTTACAACCTGGGTGTTCGACGAGAAACCAGCGGCGATATCGCTCAGCGCTGGCAACAGGAAGTTCACCGCCGCTTTCCCAGCCATTGCACCCCCTTCGTCGTGTTCTCCTTCGGCGCGAATGACACCACCATCGAGAATGGAGCCTGTCGCGTTGCTGAACCGCAAAGTGTAGACACAACCCACAACATGCTACGTATTGCCCAGCAACACTATAACGTCGCGCTGATCGGGTCCCCACCAAACGCAGACAGCGAGCAAAACCTGAGAATCAGTCGTCTTTCCAGGCGATTTGCGGAAGTCGCAGCAAGCGAAAGAGTTCCGTTCTTATCCGTCTTCGACTCATTCGTAGAAGATGCGATCTGGATGGACGAAGTACGGAACGGGGATGGAGCCCACCCCGGTGCCACAGGCTATGCGAAACTCGCAGCACTGGTTGAGTCTTGGCCGCAGTGGTGGTTTCGCTAAGCCCCTCTCCGCATGAACCGCCGGCAGAGCCCCCAATAGAAACAAAAGCGGGCCACAGGGGCATCCTTAAAGAATCGCTGCATCAAGAAAGCTGATTTTTCAAAGTATTCTGCGCCGAGGCGAACGTATCGAGACCAAGATCTGCACGTATCTTTCGTGTTCGGTGAAGGTACGACTCATCAACAGGAATTCCGGTTCCATCGGCAATGCGGTCCATCTGCATGAATGTTGCTATCACTGCAGCAGCATCCACAAGTGCCGGGGCTCCCAATGCCGTTAAGATGGTGTTCCGTGCCGCTGCAAGAGCAGAGTCATCGCGCCCTAGCACCGCGTCAGCAAAGGCCAGCAAGGCAGTCCCGTAAGGGATACCGCTCTCAACAGCGGAGTTCATAACAGCAGTGAGATTGATTTCGGTAGTCTGGCTACTCCCCCGGAGCAGCGCCACATGGCCCGAAGTTCAATAAAAACATTGGTTGAGAGCAGAGACGCGAGCGGCCAATAATTCCATTTGGGCACGGCTGATGGCACGACCGGGATCGTATGTGGGGTCACCCACTTGGAACGGCGCCATATACTGGGCAGGAAGCAGCACGAAGATAGAGAAACGTACTTCATCCGGCACCAGACTCAGAGCACGGACAACATTTGGCATGGGGCGTCCTTGGTACAGATCGGCGTCCGGTCCGACCTCTTCCCCATTTGGGATCATAGGGACCCAGGCAACATTCACCTTCGCCGTCGGAGGTCGTCGTCGTGGAGGTTCACCCGCGATTGGCGCAGGTAGAGGATGTTGGGCCACACCAATAGCCCGACAGAAGGAGTCGATACTAATCGTGCGCCCAAGGACACCTAACGTTTCAACATAGTGGGTATCTTGGAGTCCTTGAGCTAAAAGCTGATCGTACCACTGCTTGCTCAAACGACCGGGATCTGTCGCAATGCGGTGGATCATCTCCACCACCAGCTTGGGAAGCGTACCCGTCGTATCATGGGTGCCGGTGACAGCAGCAGCAGAAAGTGCGTCTTTCCGATCCTGACATAGCTGACAATTGGCGGCTTGCCGAACTTCTGCTGCGATAGCAACACGTTCAGCCCCCGTCCACCACGTCCCAGGCTCAGCGAGGTTGCACCAAACTCGTTCGTGCGCTTCGCGAAGGTCGTCACGAACGAGAAACGGAGCAGAAGCGTATGAAATCGTCATGCGAGTCCTCCTGTCATCGGGCTTACAAAAACCGCGAGGTCTTTCATAGCAAAGTTGAGGAATCTTTCATGAGGCGCCTGTTATTAGCAAGCACCGCGTTTCAGTTTCCTGTAAGGGTGCGTATGCACTCCAATCCTGACACCTGTTTCACGGCGAGTACGACGAATAGAGAGACCGATAGTGGAATTTTGTGCAACATCTTTTCCCCAGATGTGAAAATGGTAGGACTAGCCAGCCTACCGAAGAAGATGCTAGGGTGATTCCTTCACAGGGTGCACCTATGAACATTGCATGTTTACCTCCTGTCCTGTAAATAAGCGATTTTACTAATACGCCACCCTAGCTCAGTTGGTAGAGCAGCTGATTCGTAATCAGCAGGTCGTCGGTTCGAATCCGATGGGTGGCTTCCGATAAGCCCTTGATAAATCAAGGGCTTTTGTGTTTCTACTGAAGGCGCCTCAGTGGTATTCATTTCATGGTCACCATATGGTCACCACTATGAAAAGAATTTATACCATCCAAATGTAAAGTTGTGGGTCGCTTTCTTGCACGACGCCTGCGAAATGTAAAGTTGAGGGGAGCAAGTTTACATGTGGTCTCTCTAATATTCGTAGCCGTTCAAAAGTTAACCTCTCCTTCTTACCTTTCCCTTGTGACGACAATCTCCTCTTTGTTATGTAGGAAAAGAGGTAATGTGCAGGAGGGAGAGAATGCATGCCGAAGAATTAGAGCACTTACTCCATAGTCTGGTCGGTTTTCGTAGAGAGCGAGAGTGGGTGGAATTCAAAGAGAATAATGAAGACCCGCAGGATATTGGAGAATATATCTCTGCGATCGCGAATTCTGCGACACTCCACGGTCAGCGTTCGGGTTTCATCGTCTGGGGTATCAAAGATGGCACATGTGACCTGGTAGGAACAGCTTTCCGACCAAAGGAAAAAAAGATTAAAAACCAGGAATTAGAAAACTGGCTTGCAACGCAGCTTTCTCCGCCAGTCAACTTTAAGATTCATGAGCATGAAATGAACGATCAACACTTTGTGTTGATCGAAGTTCCCGCCGCATCTTATACCCCAGTACGGTTCAAAGATTTTGATTATATCCGTGTTGGAACTTACAAGAAAAAACTTAAGGACCATCCAGAAAAGGAACGTGAACTGTGGACGCTCTTGTCAAAGACTTCCTTTGAGAAGGGGATTGCTAAAAGAGCCGTATCTGCCGATCAGGTTCTATCGCTGATCGACTATCCGTCATACTTTGAACTTACCAAGCAGCCTCTTCCAGATAATCGAGAGGGTATTCTCAATCGGTTGGAAGATGAGCAGCTTATCGCCAAGGAACGGGACGGAACATTTAATATCACTAATCTCGGAGCCGTCCTTTTTGCAAAGAATATCGAGAACTTCGAAGGGCTATCACGAAAAGCAGTGCGCGTCATTCTCTACAAAGGAACGAGCCGAGTCGAGACTATTCAGGAACAAGTCGGTCGTAGAGGATACGCAGCTGGGTTCGAAGGGTTGGTCGGTTACGTAAATACTCTTCTTCCCAAAAACGAACTCATTGGGGAGGCGCTACGCAAAGAAGTTCGTATGTATCCAGAAATTGCCATTCGGGAATTAGTTGCGAACGCTCTCATTCATCAAGATTTTATGCTAACTGGAACAGGGCCAACTGTCGAGATTTTTTCTGATCGAGTCGAGATCACTAATCCTGGTATTCCCCTAATTGACACTCGCCGTTTTCTCGATGCTCCACCCCAGTCGCGAAATGAAACGCTCGCTGCCCTCATGCGTAGGGTTAATGTTTGTGAGGAACGTGGAAGTGGTATTGATAAGGTCATCCTCAACGTCGAAATATTCCAACTTCCCGCACCGGATTTTGTAGTGACCGAACGCCACACAAAAGCAACACTCTTTGCCTACAAGACTCTTGCCGATATGGATAGAAATGCTCGCATAAGAGCTTGTTACCAACATGCCTGTCTACGTTATGTTTCAAACGAAAAAATGACGAACACATCCTTACGTCAACGATTTGACATTGATGATAAAAATTACGCAATAGCTTCTCGAATCATCGCTGACACCATAGAGGAAAATCTAATTAAACGATCTGATCCAGAGAGCACCTCAAAGAAACACGCCAAATATGTTCCTTTTTGGGCTTGAAACTCTATTTTATTCTTATGTGATCGTTATGTGATCGTATAGCCCGAATTAAGGAGAATTAAGAGAAATTAAATCATTTAATTTGTGAATTTCTGCACACTTACAAAATAACTACATATGAGTTTTTATGTGATTGAAATCTTACAGATGATTCTGCCCCCGGTGAATCTGGCATGTGAGAGCAATTCAGTATCATGCATAAACAATTGACATAAGGAAATTCCAACTCATCGCTCCCTTCACTTGATAGCCTCCTTTTCCCTGCACGGGAGATCAATATGTCCTGCCTACGTCAAGAAGATGGGCAATGATTGCTCATCCGCAAAGAGCCACAGAGTGGCGAGACAGTCGGCGTGATGGCTTACGAAGAACACTTTCGCCAGCTCCTAGACCTACCTTGGTTGACCACCAAACCGCTCCCGGAAGAGTTGATTGCCTATCTGCGAGAATGTCCGATGCTGCCCGAATAAGTTGCCATACCATCGTTGAAGATTAAAAGCAGTGATGCGTTGGCAACGGCTTCTGGCAACTTTTCAGTTGCGGTGCGGTCGAGAGTGGGCGATTCTCTTTCTATGCTGATGTTGGAACTGGTACTAATGTCTGAAGCCGAGAACGAATTTCGTTATAGATGGAAACATTGATACTCTCTGCAACTTCAAGCGTAACAGTAATACCGTACGGAACTTGAATATTGAGTTTCCCGGCATCAGCTCTACAGTTAATTTGAAGTTCAAGGGCGTCACCATCTGCAAAAACTGTGGCTGATTCTCCCTCTAAAACAAGATGTTGAATAGTTCCACGCTCAGTCACCTGCCACCAGACATCTTTCCCTTCAACTCCAAGTGCATTCGTATGCGGGCGGAACCACAGTTGTGCTTGACGGTATTTTTGATGCCGAGGATTAATGGGGGAATTCCACGCAAGAGTTAAGATAAGTCTTCGCCATATTCTTTGAGCATTAAGGCTTGGGGGAAGTGGGATTCGAAAGAGATCTGCTGCACCATCAGCGAGAGACCCACACCCGACGACTGTTGCACGCTGATCGGTACTTGAGATCACGCGAGCAAACTGGGGAGCACCGTAGCCTAGGTAGCGAGGAATATAGCTTCGGAATGCGCGTTCATCAGAATCCCTCCCCAATATAGAGCGGAGAACGTTGCGAGATTCTCCCCAATAGGCACCATGCACGAGGAGCGCCTTGAGCAAAGCTGCAAGATGTCGGTCGTCTAGGCATTCACCATTTGGTTCGTTTCTCAGTTCAAGAAGCTTTTCATAGATCAAGGCAGCTGCACGTGATGCAAGTGCTGCTGCATTACTGGTTCCTCGTGTATAGGTGTAAGCTGAAATATTTCCCGGTGTACTGCCTGGACAAGCCGTCCGGTGTCCTGGAGCACGGGCAGTCTTTAAGATCTGCAGTGTCGCATTGAGATGGGTATTTCCAAGCTTTTCTCTATAAAGGATGCGTCCCCCTGGAACAAAGATTTCTGGTTTGACAGACCGCCTAAAACCTGGGCCGATACGACAGTAAGGGCTAGGCAAAAAACCATCAAGATATGGATTCAGCCCTGACCCACTGAGCGGAAGTGTCGCACTGTCCGCATGGATCGCTCCAACCGTCACTGCGTTAATAGCTTCGGCCGGTGCAAGGAGAGTACGATACCGCTCTGTATTCTGAATCGCCTTCAAAGTTTCGGCCTGTAACTCAGCTGTCCCTACGCTAGAGAGTAATGCTCGGGGGACATTCAGTTCAATATCATCAAAATGATTTCCGGCACTAACAATAAACACAAGGTTGTATTGCCACGCTAACCAGTCGAGTAATCGCGCCCATGGGCTCGTATATCGATCAAACGGTTGGCTTGGATCCCCAATAGAAAGATTGACGATGCGCACCTGTGGTGCCGCGGGCGGTTCCGTGCCGTCTCCCACAATCATTCGCCGAACAGCACGATGGAGTAGATCGATTGGAAGCACTTCCTGTGGCATGTGCTCTTCGCGAGGTCTCTGCCAATCATCAGGATTTGGCTTCATGATTGGACGAACATACAAAGGCCGCTCTAGGGGTGGTTCGGATGTGTCGAGTTCACCATGAACAATAAGGGATGCCATTGCCGTCCCATGGTGACGCTCTGTAGCCTGGTACGCGATAGCCCACTCGTCTGGATCATCGATGACTAATCGGTCGGTAAGTAGACTATGATTTTCAAGGGGCATTCCATCAAGGAGAGCAACGATAGGCTCACCTTGGGGACTTGGCCTACTCACCTCTGAGTCAGTTGGACTTTCCTGTATCTCTTCAGGTATAGGAAAAGCAGATTGTCCCAGCGGCCGAAAGAACATGACTTCATTAGCCCGGACAAGTTTTGTTTCCTGCTGTTCAAGAATAGGCACAATGGTGCTCGCCGGAGCTTCAATAAGAACACCATGATAGGCAATCTCAGGAATAACACTCTGGATGACACAGCGTCCATTTTCTTCTTCAACGATGCGACGGAACACCTCAAATGCATGGCGCTGCTGTTCTTCTGTTTCCTGACACCATAGTTCCACCTCAAATCGGATCGGATCAACATGATGAGCGATGCGTTCTTGCCAGTCTCCTAAAATACCTGTTTCTTCTAAGCGGTCTCTCACTCCCCATCGGCGGACATCCCGCAGATGAGCAAAAAGTGTTTTCCAAGCACTAAGTCCTCGATCAAATTTCACGTTTGGGTCGGCTTTGTATTGCTCCCAGAGTGAGAGCATCTGCTCAATTGCCTTCTGGTTGCTCATGACTAAATAGAGACGGCCAGATAGATTCTCATCCCGCTTTTTCATGTCTTCCAAATAAAAATCTTCATCTGGAGGGATTTCCTCTTCCGCCCAATCGGCTAACCAACTCATCCCCACAGTATGGCGAATAGCAGTCAAAAAATTCTCAACAGCACCGACTGTTTCAAACACGATGACCTGCTCTGGCGCCGTTCCAGTCGGATCGTTTTGCACGGTTGCCGTTTGTGATCTGAACGTATGCTGTAGTTCTCTGAACTTGGGCGCAAGCCTTCTGTCCTGCCGACTTAGATTTGGGAGGTGCGTCTTTGAAGGGCCCCCTCCCAATTTTGATTTTTTCACCTTTGTAGGAGTCGGGAAAATCAAAAGGGGGTAATTCGCCATTCCGTATTCTCAAGTCTTATTGACGTTCAGGCGTGAAGCGACTGTTCCACTGTTCAAGGCGGTCGCGAATAATCTTTTTTGCTTCGGCATTCGGAGCTGCTAGAACCCAACGTCGAAGGATATCGTTGCTAAACTCTTCAAGTTCAGAAAAACTCGCTCCACTTAAGCGATCGGCAAGAGTACTGATACTATAACCAAGTGTGAACTCGATACGTTTCTGCAAGGCTTCAAACCACTGCTGCACCTGAGAGCGGCTAGGTTTGGGCAGCTGTAAACGTAACTGAAATCGTCGCCACACCGCCCGATCGAGCAATTCCGGATGATTAGTTGCGGTAACCACGACGATATGACTAGGGAGATCATCAATTTGAAGCAGCAATGAACTCACGACGCGCTTTACTTCACCAGTATCATGAGGATCACCTCGCTCTTTCCCCAAGGTGTCAAATTCATCAAAGAACAAAACGCACCGGCGCGTTCGTACATAATCAAATAATTTTCGAAGGCGTGAGGCAGTCTCACCCAAAAAGCTACCGATGATTCCATCGTACCGCACGACGATAAGCGGTACTAAAAGAGATTCAGCAATTGCCTCAGCGAGAGACGTTTTTCCATTTCCAGGAGGGCCAGTAAGGAGAATTCTATTCCGGGGTTCAAGATTATAAGAACGCAACAATTCTACTCGATGATGCTCTTCTACAAGCTCATGACATGCCTGCTGAACCACAGAGGGAAGGATAAGGTCTAAAAGCTGTTTGCGCGGCGTGACCTCATAGAAAAGACTTTGTGGTGGTTCACCATTGCTCAAGTAGGTAGTTTTGGAGAGACTGCCATTTTCCAAATACTTTGCCAAATTATCAGCGAGAACATGATGTTGCTGAGCACGCTCTTCTGCAATAAGAGCTTCCACTGTTTTCCGGAAAAGTGCACGATCACCTGAGCTACCAGACCGAACCAATGTCAGTAAGAGATCTGATCGTGCCATATCTTTAGACTTAGAGGTAACACTGACTAACGATAGAGAAACTTCAAATAAAATTCCGAAAACAAAAAGCTTGACCTCGGTCTGTGCATCCTATATCAACCGCCGCCGATAGCTCAAGCAAGCTTACCATAGAGGCTTACGACCTCGCCCCTGTTGTGGTTTGTCACTACTCTGCCATGAAAGCAAACCCGAGATGTGGTCCAACGGGGTGTGATACGTATTGGGAACAACCACCGCGACCGTCACAAAGAGTAAGCAGACCGTCTCTCCTGTAACCACAAGGGGGCAGAATGACAGCATGCTATCAAAAATCAAGAGAAAGCTTAGAAGAACTGCACCCGTGTTGCTATATATGAAAAGCTGTAGGTGAGGTCTTGCCGCTGGTGGGCAAACATTGAACCAAGAAGAAGGTGAAAATTATAGACCGATACTCAAGACCAAATCTGTGCATAGCCCAATCAATCGAAAAACTTCCGGTCTGCGGATTCTCGCGACCCGTTTTCGTGGCCGTGGCCTGCCAGCGAGCCGCTATGATGTCTGGATGCCCTCCCTGGGGCCAAGCGAGGAGCTTCTCAGGGCCGCCAAGGTGAAGCAAATATCGTGGACCGAATTCGCGCGGAGATACCGTGCCGAACTATTCCTGGGCGGGCCGATCGATTCGCAAAACAAGACTATTAAGAATCATGGGCAGAAGTTCACGTTACGGCTCATCAAGCGGCTCGCGCGGGCAGGACACGTGACGCTCATGTGCCATTGCGCCGAAGAGCAGCGACACTGTCACCGACATTTGCTTCAAACACTGATTATGAGTAACCGCGTATGACTCAGGCCGACTGCACAGCGCAATCGAGTGAAGGTGATCCGCAATGATTGCGTCCCCACACCTCCGAGCCTGAAAGGACGCAGTCGGCGGTTCAGGTGAGAGAGTGAGGTGCGATCCAGAGAAGACAAATACGACCGCCGCCGAAGAAAAGGAAACCCATCTGATAATGAACGCTGGTCATCTCCTCTTGGCAGAGCGCCCGTAGCGCTCCCAACATTGACTATCAACTGTTCATCTACTGGCCTGCCCGTTTCTCTTGCTCTCTTTCAATCTCGCATTGTAATTTGGAACATAGGGGAATCGTTTAGTTTAGAGTGAAACGCCACAACAGATTGAACTGAGATAGCCACATGAATACTCCTCCGATTGAACGAACTCTGATTATTATGCCCAAACCGCTGGAGTGGATCTTGAGTGGGCACAAGATTTGGGAATTACGGTCGAAACCGACCAACATTCGCGGGCGGATTGCCCTCTCGGAAAAAGGGACGAAACGCATTGTGGGCATTTGTATGCTCAAAGAGTGTCTTGGCCCTCTGACTGTGGAACAATTTATCGCCAATGCGCGGAAAATGAATGAGAAAAAGGCAAAATTAGAAGCAAAGAGAAAAGAGCTCAAGAAAGACTTAGCGACTCCACTGTATGCGTGGGTGTTAGCAGACGTGAAACGGTTGGCGAAACCGATCCCTTTTGCGAATCCATCGGGGGCGGTAACATGGGCATTGTTACCGCATCCTATCTCTCGACGTCTTTCCCAAATATAGGGAACCTTGCCGATGAGCAGTACCGTCTAACTGGAGTCAAAAGATTGTCAAGCTTGCACTGCCTCTCTGGAGCATGAATCGTAATGAACACGATTCTTCTTGCCTGGAATCCAGATCGATTTCCCTGGGGGAACCTCCAGGATGAACTGGCCGAAGCTCGCCGACACGGTCGTACAACGGAGCGATGGAGTGTCGGTAATCGACGTTCTCTAGACAAGAGAACACGGTTCTTCCTTATCCGGCTGGGCACAGAGCCCCGCGGGTTGGTAGGTTCGGGATGGACAACCTCCGAACCGTATGATGACCAGCATTGGGACCTCGATCGTGCTACGCGAGGAGAAGCCGCGCGCTATGTAGACATCGCTTTCGATGTTCTAGAAGAACACCCGCTCATCAGTATGGAAGAACTGCACCGTCCCCCTTTGGCTGAGATGCATTGGTCTACCCAAATGTCCGGGATTGAGATCCCTGCTGCGGTCGCGAAAGATCTCGAAACGCTCTGGGGCCAACGGTCTGCGAAAAGTAATCCCGGCGGGTTTGAGGAACTGTCCACGATTGGACTGATGACAGAAAAACACGCCATAAAGGTCTACGTGAACCGGTATGAACGGAGTGCCAGCGCTCGCGCGCTCTGCCTCGCGCATCATGGGATGACGTGTGCCGCCTGCAGCACGCTTATGTCCGACGTGTATGGCAGTGCAGCAGACAACTTGATTCACGTTCACCACCTGACGCCACTGGCTGGCATCCCTGAAGGGTTTCAAATCGATCCAGTGAAAGACCTCAGGCCAGTGTGCCCCAACTGCCATGCCGTGATACATTCACGACACCCACCTTATTCCGTGGAGGAAGTGGCACAGATGATTGGCACACGAAAAGAGAAGTGCTAGTCGGATAGCCAAAGCGATTATCTGTGCCTTCCTTTAGGAAAGTCAGGACCGTCCAGGATTTCTATTAACAACGTTCAGGAAGAACATGCTATGTCTGAGCCTCGTTGGATAGATGAACGCGGTCGCCCCGCCCAGCTCCAGCCGTGCTTTTTCTGTAGTCGACCGGTTCCCGTCATGCGGCTGAAATTACCGTGGCTGGATTCGAATGGATGGGACCCCACCAAACCCTTCATGGTGAGTAGCCACTGCGGCCATGATCTGCTCTACCTCCCGTGGCCGGAAGATGAAGAGTGATGGTTGCTTGTCCCCATCTGGGACCCGAAACGCCGTCCGTATACGCCAACGGGAGAATCAGGATCGAGACCACCGGCAATCTTTCTTGGAAATTCATCAACGTGGTTACCCCATAGACAAAAAGAGTAGTCTAGTTGGTCAACTGGAGAAGGCACATGCACAAAATAGCCATATTCTTCTTCTGTCGTCTAACGAGGGTGATGCTTGTGGAAAACTACAATCGCGACCCACAAGGACTAACAAGAGCCCCTATTGCGGCATGGATTAGGCACGGGAAAAACGGGCATTTGAGAATCAAGAGAAAATCCTAAAGGAACTCCGTCAGCAACGGAGAAAGCAAAGGGAGAGAGAATACGACCAACGACCCAAAGAACGAAGCCATCCCGATTCTTGACGCTAATCATACTCTCGTGATGGCTACAGAGAGCGGTAGAGGTGGCGCTCCGTAGACTGAGCTGACTGTTCGTAGAAAAATACTGCCACTAATAGTTAGGGGTATTGCTGTTGAATTCAATTTACAGTTGGACAAATCAAGTATGCCAGCACGCCATCACCACTACCTTTCGCAATGCTATCTAAAGGGATTTACAAATGGCGGAGGCAAAAAATCAAAGTTAATAGTTTTCGATCATCAAGAACAGACGTACTTCGAAACAATACCCAGGAACGTAGGTGGGATACGGGATTTTAATCGTATTGATGTTAATGGGGTTGACCAAAATATATTAGAAACATCCTTAAGTGAGTTTGAAGGAACTGCTGCATTGGCGCTTCATAAGCTTAGGGAGGGAGCGAAATTTGAAGGGGAAGTAAGGATCACAATTCTGAACTTGATAGCTTTGCTAGCCTCTCGTTCGCCCGAAAGGCGCGAACACTTACGGAAGTTCCAGGCACAGATCACAGAACGTATGATGGATGTTACTCTTGCCACAAAAGAGCACTGGGAAGCACGGATAAGAAAGATGAAGGAAAGTGGCGTAGAGTTCGATGAAAGCATCACATACGAAGCCGTTAAGAATTTTCATGAACGCAAGGAATACACCATCGAGGTGGCCCGGGAACATCTCATCAACATGGAGTTCATAGCAATCGACGCAGTTTTGTCAGCTTTGGATAATAGAGAATGGTTAATCGTTAAAACGACAAAAGAAAGTGGGCCACTAATCACAACAGACCACCCGGTGACTCTGACGTGGAAGGAACCAGCTAAGATTCCTTCTTTTTATAGAAATAGCCCAGGTTATGGAATGAGGGATACGCAAGTGTATTTTCCCCTTTCTCAAGACGCAGCCCTCATCGGCGAGTTCGCTGGCCATGAGGGCGCTGTTGATGGGACAAGAGAACTCATAGCCGGATTGAATTCCAAAATGCTCATGTTTGCATACAAGCAAATATACGCCCCAAAGCTAAGCTTCTACTTCTGGGGGAAAAATGAAGAGATTCTCGAAGGTAAACATCTGCTCAAGCATATCATTGCTTAAACAGATGCCTCTAGCCTGATCGCAGCCTGTGAGCGGTTCCTATCGAACGCGAAAAGCCACAATTGGGCGGCAGCAGTTGAGACACAGACATAAGCAGCAGGATGATCGAACCAAGTGTTCCATTATCGCTCTTGCCGCGCTCTAGCCCGGCGCTGTCGATCAGCCTGCCAGCGATAGTAATGTCCCGCGATCCGCTCGGCTTCTTGTGGTCCATACTGCTCGCGTGGTGGTGCATGGTCTGACCACGGTTGAGGCTCAAGCTCAGAACGGCGGGTGCTGACGACTTCGGTTGAGGCTCAAGCTCAGAACGGCGGGTGCTGACGACTTCATAGAGCCAGGTGAGTGACTGCACCAGTTGCTCCGCCTCTGCGTACGACAATCGACTTTCACGAGCAGCTTCGAGCGTGACGGCCATTGCCCCGCTCACCCAGTGTTGCCGATATTCTTGCTTCATTGTCCCCCCTCACAGAGATATGCGATCACCGTCTATGGGGTAGTCTATTCCCCACCAAGCCGGACCCTCCAGCGGGCGTAAGAAAACCAACGGCGCCAGGGTCAAGAGCGCATAGACGAGCAGCAGCGTTACGACCAACGCGAATCGCGTCTCTGGTCGAGGAAAGCCTCGATAGACAACCGTTGCGATTGTCACCGCACCGAGTGAGCCAATAAGCAGAAACATGGCCATAACATGCCAGTGGCATGGGCAGCGTTATCGCGCATGTCCCACTGAGGGGAAAGGCTCAATTATTGCGGAGAGGCAGGACTACGCGGCCAGCCACGGCACGAACGAAAACAGCGTATAGTTGACGGCGAGAAGGACCAACCCCCAGATACTCGTTGCCATGTCCGCCGTGGTCCGCAGGAACACGAGCAGCAGACACGCGCCGGTCTTTGTTGCGGTCAGCGTCATCCCCGCTCCTCAGCATTTTATGCCGTAGCGCAACAGTGCGTTACCTTCTTGAATAGCGAGCGATAGCCCGTAGTAGGTTGCCAGCCAGTCGAAGAGTTACAAGGTGAGATTCGCCACGAACAGGAACGAAACCAACCGCGTTGCAGAAGTTGTCCACACAACATAGGTTTATGCCTCACTCACGATGTGGGGTCAAACAAAACAAAGGCACAAATTGCTGACACAGATGAGATCCACGACCCCGTGCGTGGTCACTGGTGCCTTGGCAGAATTCCTACGGTGTCTGGTTTTTTTGGGATATTTTTCCCGAGACTTCGGGGCGCGATCCTTCATCTCGTTGCCCGTCTTTTTCACGGACAGATGCGGTGCTGCTCTTCCTAGCGGTTACTGGCCGAAAGACAGAAGCTTAGCGGTTACCCAACACATGTCGGGTATGCCCTGTCAATATATTGCCCTTTTGAGAAGATCCCATTTGCGTCAAAAAAAGAGGCCTTTCTTTGTCTTCGAGATCCTCTTACGAAAATGAATGATTTCAAACGATGCAATGGGAAACTTGGGTCTAGATAGTGATAGCCGATGGCTGTACGCAACGGTAAGAAAAGCCCACAAAGAGTGCGGGCTGATAGCGGGATATACCGCCTATGAGGTGGCAGTAAACTCGCAAGTTAGGCGACTTAGGAGGCTATCCGTGGCCGATGAGAAGAGCGCGATCAGAAGACAGCTTGAAGAGGCGAAGCAAGAATATGACGAACTCGGCGGCTGGAAGGCGTTTAAGAGTGGGGAATGGCTTTGGCTACTGATTCAGAAGTCGTTCAAAAACTATTGGGAACGAGCAACGGTTGAGTATTTCCGTACGAAGTACGGCACTGTGGATGCAGAAAAAATTGCAGAAAAACTGATTGTCGTTGCAGCCAAGAACGCAGCGACACTCGGCGCGGTCACTGGTGCTGCCATCACAGCTGATGAGATCCTTGCAATTGTCACTGCCGGAGAGGGCGGCATCGGCCTTCCAGCAAATATAGCGATAGCGGCTGCGGCACTCTCAGCCGAAGCGATACTACTTGTGCGCTTTCAGCTACAGTTGGTCGCCAATCTTGGAAAGCTCTATGGCGCGCCGCTTGATCCAGACGACCCAGAGGACATTTTAACGATACTGGCCTTTGCGATGAGTGGCTCAGCAGCCAACGCTGCAGGAAACGCGGGAATGAAGATTGGCGGTAAGTTTGCCGGACGTGCTGCAAAAATAGTATTCTCGAAGGATGTGTTGGCACTCTTCAAAAAGATCGCGGCGAAAGTCGGTGTCAAGATACTGCAGCGGACCATCGTGAAATACACTGTCCCAATAGCGTCAATCGGCATCGGGACTGGCTGGAATTATCTTGCAACGAGAACTGTCGGGCGGATTGCGATTAAACATTTCAAACAACGAATCGTTGATGTCTCTGTGGCCAAGAATGAAGCCGCTGAGATCAGAATCAACAAGTATTACCGGATCGTGACAGCGGCGGTAGTAGGGACGATTGTCGTTGCTGTGGTCGCCGGGGTTTTCATGGTTGTCTGGAACCGTCTTCAATAGGTCTGCCAGGTGCATACAGGATTGTACATTCATGCAGCGCCGTTCCGACAGTTGTTGTGAATATCTGCTACCTATGGGTGTGTGGTGGAATAACGCAGAATCAAGCTATCTCAGTGTTTCAGAGCGTAATGGATATTGCTCATAACTCTGCCCCTTGTTTCGTGCAGGAGTCTAGGGCGAGATTGCCCCTTACAAAGTAAGAGATAAATTCTCGTGTTGATCGTTACTCATTCACAGGAGGGTGTGATGGGATTGCTGGATATATTCAAGCGCAAACCAAAATTTGAAGAAACTAAAGACAGGGGACACGTAATCCTGAAGAAGCCGGGAGAGAAAGAGCCAATCGTACTTCATCGTCCTGGTACCCCCGACTACAAAGGGAGGAGAGGCGACAAAGGTAAAAGATAACAAAATCCTATGAACTAACTAAGTTGAGAGTTGCGTTAGGCCGGAGAGTTCATATGAAACACCGCAAGGGCAGAGGGATGGGTTCGATACTTTCAACTTTTGGAGGTGTGCTTACTGCAGCTATAATCGGGGCGGGTATCGGCATAGGCGTACCAGACATTGCGCACAGACTTTTTCGTCGGATACGCTGGGGGCAAATTGGCGAGACCGAAAAAGAACGCTATCAGCGTTGGCTGCGAGAGCATCGAAGAAAACTTTGGGGCCGGGATTTCGACGATGGAGATGGAAGTATTCTTGACCGCGTCTTTGAGGTGGCCAACCGTACGAGAAGCGGACGTGTTGTTGAAGATATCTTGGACTGCTTAGAAAATGAACCGAACGACCAGGCCGCTCTTGCAAAGATGAAGAGGATTGTTGAACGAGCTTAGCAACTTCTTCGCATGTGAAATTTCGTGACTTCCTTTGTAGGCTCAAGCCGGGACTAGAGAAGTAGCGCTCTTCAGCTATCTACACCATAACCATATAGTAGGGAGGGTGAGCAGGCTCAATGAGGCTAGTTTACAACGTACGGAAATCTCTTACAGGTGCGCATCGAGCTGAGGCGGGACCTTCATCTGAGACACAGGGTTGATCATCTATTTGGGATCGCCGCGGAGATATACGGGAAAGACGAAAGGGATGTACTTCGTGGGAAGTGGCTACAGAAGGGAACTGCACGGAAGGTAACGGCTAAGTGAAAATGAAGGGGAAAACACGATCGCTTTCGATCGGCGGGAAAGTGTGGTGAGAAAAGTAAGGCGGGGGACAGAGACTCAAGGATACCCCGCCCCGCGGCTGCGATCCGCGAGGCAGGGCATTGACGCTCAGCTTGTGCGTGATGGGACATACCCGTCATCGACAAACGAGACATAGCGGCCATCGCCGATGATGATATGGTCGAGGACCCGCACACCGAGGACCTCGCCGATGTCACGCAGCCGATTAGTAATGTGTATGTCTTCCTGGCTGGGCGTCGGGTCGCCGCTAGGATGCCCGTGCAGAAAAATAACAGCAGCCGCATTGCCCAGAATCACGGCCTTAAAGACCTCACGTGGATGGACGATACTACTCGTCAGCGAGCCGATACTGACCACGTGAAAGCCCAGCAGTTTATTCTTCGCATCCAATAAGAGCACGATGAATTGCTCGCGATCTGCCTGGAGAAAGTGGTCGTGGAACATTTCGTAAATATCGTGTGAGGACCGAAACTGTTTGCTGTGGCCGTAGCCTGCCTTACGTTCACGAATGACTTTGAGTTCAAACATATGGATTGTCCTTTCTGGAGAAAAAAGAAAAAAGGGGGACAGCTGTGCGCTGTCCCCCTTCTCAGTTGGTCGACTGGAATGTCGTGTGATTAGTTGCGGGTATTGGCCAGCACCTGATCGAGTAACGATCCGTCTCTCTTCTCCGGTGTGGCCAGGGGCACGGTGATCGTTGTGCTACGCGCCGGAAGACCATTCGCTGACTCTACTAAGATCTCCAACGCCTGACTCTTGAGCCGATTGCCCTGCCCAAAGACTGCCGACTCATAGCGTCCGGCCTCGCCGCCACGGGACGACCGTGCATGATCGACGTAGCCGGTGATGGCATTGAGCATGTTGTAGGCCGTCCCTCGCTGCTCCGGAAACGCATTCCGATCATTGGATTCGTAGTTCTCCAAGATCTCGACCAAGATGTTTTCACGGCGCGTCGAGGAGACCGCACGCCCGTCTTCTGTTTCCGTTTTGGGGAACAGCCGATCGAGGAGTGAAATCGTCGTTTGCTTGGTCATCATACGGGTAGCCAGAAAGTTCAGCCTCTCTTCCAAGCCGGAGATCTCCGTGCCAAGCATCATCAGGGCCTGATGGGCTTTGTCCAGGCGCTCTTTAGCATTCTTGGTATGGCGGACATTGAAGAGATTCGCGCGTTTCTGATTCATCGCCATCCGTAAGGTGTTCGCACAGACGACGCGCACACTGGTCAGCCCATAGGTATGGGCACAACTGCCGTCATGCGAAGTGTAAAAGAGCAAGTAGTTGTCCGATACGTCATTACCTACCCGGAGGGGAATCTGCAGATCGACCAATCCCCAGACGATGGCACCACCTCGCAGCGCGCCCGCCGTCTCATAATGCGCCTCATTCTGCGCAGCCACTAACTCATCGATCATCTCGAAGCCCTTGGAGTGGTGAATGATCTCATAGCGCTCGCCGACCGACCCAAGAAAAGCCCCCGTATCGGTGCGGAAGGTCCCCCAGGCTTCGACGGGATTGCTGTCTTTACTGAAGAGCTGTTGCTTCTCGACCCCAAAGTTCAAGCCGTGCGCGATCAGATCCGCCCATGTCAGATACTGCCCAGTCACGGTTCCCAGCCCATGCCAGGCGTCCTGGCGTCCCACGTAGATATTGATTTCATGCGACATGGTGTGTGTCCTTTCGTTGACAGACGTGTGCATCGACGTCACATCTGCTGGTTGTGGTGTTGTGGGTGTGTGACTGCCGGGAGGATTGCGCCCGTCGGCAGTCGTGCGTGGGTTCGTTGGTGTTGTTGTCTTGGTGTTAGAACACCCGCATAGGCATCAGCACCGCTTTGGTAGGGCCGCCGTTTAATACGAGCGGTCGCATCACGCAGCCGTCCTTCGGATCATTCTCGCTACAGCGGATCGTTACCGTGGCCTCTTGGGTCCGTAAGGCCGCCAGCAGATAGTCCGCATTGACACCGAACGTGAGTCCGTCGGCACCAGACATCGGGACTGGCGCGGCTACTGACCCGATGTCGGGATTGGTCACCGACACGACCAACCCGATTGTGTCGCCTTTTATGGTGATGCCTCGTGCCCGCTCGGTCGTGAGTGGGAGACATTGTTCCACCGCCGTGACCAGTGCCGCACGATCGGCGACCAGCGTGCGTGTAAGACTGTCGGGGGCAGGAATGACCTGCTGATAATCGGGGAATTCCGCCTCCAGGGCACGCGTCCACAACTCGACACCTGGTGCGGTGAAATAGAGCGTGACCTCTGTGGTGGTGTCGGTGCCATTCGTCATGGTCCGGCGAAAGACCTGACCGTGAACGGACTGTTGGGCAAACTGTGCTAGCGTTTTCGCCGCGCTGACTGAGATCAGCGGGCGTGCCTCCCCCGTGAGTTGCTCCCCTGTGACCAGGTGGAGGACATGTCCATTACTGGCCGCGACGGCACCGTGTGCCAGATCAATACACACCCCAGCGAGACTGGTACGGCTGTCGTCCTTACTGACGGCGGATAATACATCTGCGAACCGGTGCGGCAACACAAACGGCTCCCCATATGGCTCGGCGCGTGGACTGCGCAGCGGCGCGGGATACTCTGCGGCCGGGAAGGTCGTGAGCGAGAGCTGCCCGCCGTCGCTGTCGATCCGAAGCCAGCCATTGTCCGCCGTTAGCGTGATGCGGCCCGTGATACCGCGCAGGGCTTTGTCCAACTGCTTGGCCGGAACGCAGAGCGGCGAGACTGTCAATGCTGGGACGTGAAGGGTCAATCGCGATTCGAGGTCGGTCATCGTGAGCTGTCCAGGTTCCAGCAAGACCGTTTCCAGGATCGGCACGGTTGGTCGACGCTGGATCAGCGGCCTCATGAGTGCCAACGCGTCGAGGAGCGTCTTCGCGGTCAAGTGATCCTCTGTGGCCGCCCGGCGCGGCGCTGATGATCGTCGTGGACGCGCCGGACTCGGGGTCAGCTCTTGGGATTCCTCAGATGCGGACACGCTGGGGGCGTTGATTCCTCCGGGCGCTGATGCGGTTCCTGATTGGGTTTCATCTGGTCGGTAACGTAGGACATAGAGCAGCGCGGCAGTGGCGACCGTGCCTGCCACCCTGAGAAATGATTGGAGTGACGTGTTCATAAGGCTCTCCTTTCAATAAAAAGGCCGACAAAGCTGCTGCCCTGCCGGCCTGGGTTAAGGTGAAGTTATTAGATGGAAGTTACGATTGTGGTGGTTGCCCGCGCTTCTGAACCTCGGCATTCCAGCGCAAGAGATTCAGTGCCGCGCCAACGAACCAGCCCACGGCAATCAGTCCGTTGGCGATCAGTTCAAGGGTGGTGTACATGTCAGTCCTTTCGTGTGGGACGCGCTCCGGACGCAAGGGGAAACGGGTCGAGAGCCAACGTCGTCTTTGCGTCTGGGGATTGTGCAGAGAAGCCCGCCAGTGAGGCGTCCCCGACCGGCGTCCAGGCCGCCACGCCAAATACGTCATCGGCTTTGCGTACTAACGCCTGCGCCACGTTCTCCATAGTGGTTGTTCCAATGACGCTTCGCGTCTCTCCCTCTATCAGCAGAAAGTAATGCATCATCTCGATTGCTCCAGTGCGCACTTGGTATCCATGAGCCCGAAGGCGTCGTCCTCGGCCATCTCCTCAAGGCGGACCAAGGCCGCGCATTGGGGGTCAGCGTGATACCGTCTGGTCTCGACATACCACGGACATGCCTCGCAGTTCGTGCCAGTGCGGAGCAAGGGGCACGGGCCAAGATGATAGCTATTGAGCATGGCGTCATGCCCGTAGAGGATATGGCCGTCGCGGGTCGTGAACACATTCCGATAATACAGACGGCCCCAGCCAGGAACAGAGATGGTGCCTGGACCAAAGCGCGTCGTAGACGGGGAATGTCCCGTAGGCGCCGCTCTGGGGAGTCCCTGCCCGTGGAGCAGTGATGGATCGCACCAGCGGGTCAGACTCACCTTGGCGAGGGTCCGTTTGATCCACAGCGTCAGTGTCATGGTCAGGGCGGTTGTCGTGACCGCCTTGGCATCGGTTAGAAAAGTGTCGTTCATGGTTTGTGCTCCTGTTGCAGCCATTTTTTCACCAGCTCTTCCCACGAAGTGCCGGTAAGGTGGGAGAGATCGAGACCCAGCTTTTGGATGAGCCGCCCGATCGCCAAGGTGAGTGTGACCATGCCCAGGGTCTCGGCAAACCAGTACGCCTCTTCTTTGGCGATCGCCTTCCATTGTTCCCAGATGGGGTGCTTCTGTTCGTCGTCCATATGGTACTCCTTTCGCACAAATAAAAACGCCGCCCGAGCTGTTGCCCGGACGGCGTACGTTGAACCCGAAAGTTAATCACTATTTGTGTATCGTCTGCCGCAGTACGCCTTTGCGTAGCCCAGCGACCAGTAGCGCACTGATGGTGACTACGATGCCACCGATCATGGCAAACTTCTTCTTGTCGATTGTTTGCCAGCGGGCTTTCAATTGTTCGAGACGAGTCGGTTGCGGGTCAGTACTTTGTGTCTCTTCCATACGATACCTCCTACAGTTGGTTTTAGGTTGGGTTCCAGATTGCTCAGCCACCAAATCTTCTGCCAGTGAAGGGACCTTCCTTCTGACGCACAAATAAAAAAAGCCGCCCGCCTATCGTGCGCGTGATAAGCGAGCGGCCGTAAAAAACCCGCCGTGCCGCAAAGACACGACGGGCATCATAATTTTCCTCCTGCCCTTACTATAACGCCACAATGTCGAAGTGATTAGGGTTTTAGCTGGAGAAATCAGCAAATATCGGTAAGGGAGGGCGTCAATCCGTATGTGTGGCGAAATGAAGGGACGAAACCTATTTTCTCTTGACCCTGGCGCAGCGTGAAGGGTAAGGTTTGCGCTCTGCAGTGGAAAAATGAGAATATGGTACCGGGTTGCTTCGACTTCCCTTCTCGTTAGAGAGGGACAGAAGTCGAGGCTTATTCGTTGAATGGGGACACCAGAAGAGTTCGTGTGGGGTAAACCTGAGCAGCAGACAAGAGAATGACATCGGGAGAGCAAAGAATCGATCTTGACCGCCTTCTCAAGCTGCGACTTGTTGTCGCACGCTACGGAGAGATGGACATCGCACGATGGTGGAATACCCAAGGTCTGCTTGGTCGCCGAGGTGCAGTCGTGTTGAAGCGCGGCTTTCCCACAACACACCCCTTTGTCCAGGCTCGCGTTGTGTTTGCGGTGGCACAGAGTCGTTGTCATGAACTCTTCGACCCACCCGGCTGCATGACCCTGTGGAGTCTTCCGGCAGAACTATAGAGAAAACACACCAAGATATGGGGTGGAAGTTTCACACAGTTTGAGGGATCGGCTCAATAAGGCCGTCCACCCAGCGATAGCCAAACTGCTGTAAGAAGTTCACCACATGCTTTTTCCCT
>JBFWXH010000023.1:0-87181 GCA_050187625.1 Binatia bacterium | reverse complement strand
ACGGCGCCGGCAGCCCAGACTGTTCGGTCAAGCCGCTCGCCGCCTGTGCAATCGGGCCATACGAAACAAATTTGACATACGGACCTTTGTATCCCCAGCCTGGTTGTTGGATGTAAATGATATCGTTCTTCATTGCTTTGAGTTGGTCGTACCCCAAACCCCACTTGCGCATCGTCTCAGCGGTGAACGCTTCGACCACGACGTCACTAATCCCCACCAGTCGTTTGAATAGTTCACGACCTTTGGGATGCCCCATGTTCAGACTGATGCCACGTTTTCCGGCGTTCACGTCATTAAAAAAACCCGCACGATTCACGCTCTTCGAACCGTCTTTGCTGAGGCCAGTCATCTCCAGCGCGCCGGCTTTCTCCGCTTGCTCCCCTTTGAGCGACGCAAACGGCGGCATATACCGCAAGAAGTCGAGACGGTCTCGCCATTCAATACGGATCACTTCCGCGCCCAGGCTCGCAAGCAAGCGCGGTCCGCCAGCACCAGCCAGCAACCAGGTTAAATCCGCAACACGTACCCCTTCTAGTGGTCGGCGTCCCATTTCCTATCCCCTATCTTTTACTCGTTATCCCGTATTCCACTTCGCCGTTCTCCCCTTACCCCTTAGATGACCCCCTCGGTCTTTAGCGTCGCCAGCTCATCGTGGCTCATCCCCAACCCATCGCAATACACCGTCTCGTTGTGTTCGCCGATCAACGGCGCCCGTGGCCCCGTGCGCCATGACACCTCCTGCGGCAGCATCGGTGCACCGACATACGAAAACCGCTCGCCAAGTTCCGGATGCTCAACTTCCGTGAATGTCGCTCGCACTCGCCACTGCTCGTCCTGCAAGTTTTCCTCAGGTTTACGGATTGGCGACCAGGGAATCCCGAGATTTTGACCTTCGCGCCAGATTTCTTCCATGTCAAACGCGGCAACGCATTCACCTTGGACGTCCGCAAAGTGCTTGGCAAACGCGAGTCCCTTGCGGTTATTGGGATCGTCGTACTTTTTGTCAGTGAGATCGCCGGCACGCCCTTTCCCATCGAGAAAACTCACGAGCGTTTCGTATCCACCAGGAAACGGATTCGGCAGAATAATTGAGTAGCGGCCGTCTTTGGTGGGAAACTGCACTTCTGGTCCAACAACTGGCTGTGCGTGGCGTCCCGTCTGTCGATAACAAGCGGTTTGGTTATAGATCCAATTAGGAACATCGATCTCCGTACACACACTCACCGCTTGGTGAATGGGGACGTCAATCATTTCGCCTTCATCGGTCGCTTCGCGACCGATAAGTGCCCCAACTGTCGCGATAAAAGCTTGGTTTCCGGCAATGTGATAAGCGTGCCACATTTGCGGGGCAATTGGCGGGGTATCATATACACCCTTCTCATCGGGGCTATACCCGCAATTCATCATTTGTCCACCAAGTGCCAGATGAATCAAATCCGTTGCTTTATAATCCCGCCACGGGCCACTACGTCCAAACGGTGTCAGCACGACATAAATGAGTCGCGGGTTCAGTGTCCGTAGATCGCTCCAGTCAAGTCCTACTTTTTTCAACGTATCGAGCGGCAGCGTATCGATTAAGACATCAACCTCAGCAATGAGGCGCTTCAGGATCTCGGTTCCTGGCGGACGTTGAATATCAAGGGTAACTCCCCGTTTGCCAAAATTGTAATGCCAAAAGTACAAGCTCCGATCCGGGTGTGGTTCGTCGTGATAAAAGGGGCCAATCTCGCGGGAATTACTACCTCCTGGCGGCTCTACCTTCAGCACCTCAGCTCCCGCACCCGCCAACAGTTTCCCTAAAAACTCCCCCTTTTCATCCCCAAGTTCGAGCACTTTTACATCGAAGAGAAATCCCCTCATATAGCTCACTCACTTCGTTCGCGTTACAGCATAGGCTTCACTTGCTGTGCTCACATCAACGATGTCCCCGCTGACTCCCCACCGTAGCTCGCGAATGGCACCGTCTGCGCCCGCGCCGTTGGTTCAGTAATCACATTCACCAACGCCGGCCGACCATTTTCGACTTCTTTCATTGCCCGTTCCAACGCTGGTCGTACCGCTCGTGGATCTTCCACCAGTTCTCCATACGCACCCACTGACTGCGCAATCTGATCATAACGCACGTGCCCCAACTCTCGCCCTGGCACATGCATATTCTCGGCTCGTGCGGTCCACCCGGCGTTATTACTCACCACCACCAACACCGGCAACTGGTTTCGTACTGCAGTATCCAGTTCCATCACATTCATCCCCAACGATCCATCTCCATGTAAGACGACAACCGGGCGATCCGGCGCTGCCGCCTTTGCCCCAACCCCAAACGGTAAGCCCACTCCCATACATCCATTGGGCCCCGGATTGAGTCGCGCCCCAGGGGTGAACGAAGGAATGACTTGTCGTGACATGTTCATAATTTCATGCCCATCAACTGCCAAGATTCCGCTACGCGGCAGAAAGTCCCGAATCTCTTTACACAATCGCATCGGATGGACAGGCGTTTGCTCAGCATTTAACAACGGCAACATCTTCTCCCGATTCTCACGATCCTTTGCTCCCAGTTGCTGCACCCAGGCAGAATCATCGCCAAACCGCACGCGTCCCTTCGCCACAGCGGTCATTTGTTCAAACACCGCTTTCGCATCACCTACCACCCCAAGCTCGATACTGCGGGTACGTCCGATCTCCTCGGAATCAACGTCGACCTGAATAAATTTCGCTTCAGGCGAAAAACGCGGCGGTCGTCCATATCCAATAATAAAATTCAGTCGGGTACCAACAACCAAGACCACATCTGCCTCTCTAAACGCGAAAGATCGCGCCCCCAGCAAGCTCAGGGGATGGTCATCTGCAACGACCCCGCGCCCCTGCGGGGTCGTAAAAAACGGGATGCCCGTCGTCTCAACGAATGCTTGCATCGCTGCCCCGGCCCCAGACCAAAACACTCCACTACCAGTGATAAGCAGGGGCTTCTTTGCCTCCTTGAGTAAATCTACAGCTTTTTCGACCGTCCGACTATCGGCAACCGGTACCGATTTCTCACCGATTACAGGTCTCGCCCATACCTGTTTCTCATCCACCTTCTCGACCAACATGTTGCCCGGCATGTCCAGGTACACCGGTCCCGGTTTTCCTTGCCGCGCCCGCAGCATGGCCAAGTGGGCATATTCTTTCGCACGATGGGCCTCATAGACCCGAACCGCCCATTTCGAAATCGGCTTAAACACTGCCAACTGATCAAACTCTTGAAAGTCTCCTAAATCGTAATAGTGGACTGCCGAAGAACCTCCGAGCCCCAGCACGGGACAGGCGTCCAAAAAAGCATTCGCCATCCCTGTCAGCAGGTTCGCCGCTCCTGGCCCACCAGCCCCCATACATACGCCAACCTTTCCAGTGACCCGAGAATAGGCGTGCGCCATCATCGCTGCCGCCTGTTCGTGCCGCACATCGATAAGACGAATCCCGAGCCGCTCTGCATGCATCGACAACAGGATATTGGGACCACCCATGATATAGAAAATTGTGTCGACCCCTTCTTCCCTGAGACCTTCAGCCAGCAGTTGGCTCCCATCAACCTGTGCCATAAAAAACTCCTACAACAAGAATCTGTGTATTAAAAACCAAACGTGAAGCACTAACACAAGGAGAGCAAAAAGGAGGAGGGTAATATGAAGTCGGTCATGTTTTCATTCTTAACTCTTCATCCTCAATGCTTCATTATCTGTTTCTTCTTCCCCAGGAAGAGGGCATTTGCCCTCCCTCCTGCTTCCTGGGGTTCCCCGAGCCGCTTACGCAATCACGTTCGTATACTGCGCAGCAGCTTCCCTGGCAGCGTAGTCAAACATGGTTCATCCATGCCCATCCACTGTTGAGGCATTCTTCGTCGAGGATGCACTGTGGTCCTGTAGGGCTCGGCTTGAACCGTTTCTTGCTGCCAGGAAAATCTCATGCATACCCTTTATCTTTGCATCCCATCCCACAACACCAGGCATAGGTGTCTATGCTAGTGTTACTCGACTATAGGGGGCCTCTTCCTCTGCCACTTTCCCCTGATTACTAATCGCAACGTGATCGACTCCAGAGGACGTTCGATTCTCCACAACCCCCAAAGCAATCGATTTCAATCCGGTCAAGTAATCATCAACTTTCGCAAACCGTCGCAAAGCCCAATGCCGCATCGCCCACGACTGTGAAATCACCATAAGACAATGCGCTTTCAGATCGACATCTCCCGGAGGAAATGCGCCCTGATCCACTCCATACGCGATAATCTCTTCCAAGAAATGCTGAATTCGCTCCTCACCCTCAAACAGGCGCCGTCGCTCGGCAGATGTCAAAGATTTCATCTCTTGATATCCCAGCACCACATAACGTCGCATCTCATCGGCCAATCGTACATAGCGCTCATACGCCAAGAGAAAAAGCTCTTTTGCATCAATGCCTTCTTGGCGCAATCGTTCAAACTCTGCCCACAATTCTTGCAGCGTCGCTTCCGTCCGCGCCTGCACATGCGAGAACAGAAAGAATAAAATCTCTTCCTTGTTGGTGAAATAATTGAAAACCGAGCCAACGCTCACGCCAGCTTTCTGGGCGATTTCTCGGACGCTGGTATTATGATAGCCACTTTGCAAGAACAAATTCGCCGCAGCCGCAGCGATTCGTTCTTTTCCTTCCAGCAGCCGCTTTTCATCCGCGACTTGGGAAACAGGTTTACGTTTTCTCCGAACGACCTGTGTCTTCACCCAATCATTCCTTCCGCAAGAGGTAGCAAATCTGAGTGAATGTTCATTCCTTTTGCCTCATACGCCACCCAACTACATGTTGTCAAGGAGAAGCGGGTACCGCTTTCTCCTCTTTTCTTCTTTTCCTTCTTTTCTTCTCTTCCATACCGTTTCATTTCCTAATAATTCTTGATTCTTCCTTCTCAATTTATAGCTTTCTCTGCCCGCATTACCTTCCCAGGTAACCCTCCTTGGTACACTCCATCAGAAAACAACACTGACCCCCCAACAATCGTCTGGTGCACCCCCTGCGCCCGTTCAATCAGCCGCGGTTTCTTCCCCGGGAGATCATTGACCCACTCCGGTGGATACAACCCTACCGTCCCCGGATCGAACACCACCAAATCAGCATCCATTCCTACAGCGACGCGGCCTTTTTTTGTCTGCCCAAGGAACGCTGCCGGCTCCGACGTCAACCGCCGTACCCCGTCTTCCAGCGTCATGGCCTGCCGTTTCCGCACCCATTCACTCAGCAGGTACGTCGGCACTCCGGCATCACAATGCTGATCAACGTGCGCGCCCGCATCCGATAGCCCAATCAGCACATCCGGGTGAGTAATAAGCTCTCGTACCTCTTCCGGTTTCGTGTTTATCACTGATAAGGTTATCCCCATTTCCAGATGTTCGCTGATCGCTAAGTCCAAAATCGTATCAACTGGGTCACGCTTCCATATCGCCGCCACCTCAGCAATGCTCTTATTCAGGTACCGTTTGTTTTCCTCGTTCTCGACCCGTACTACATGCACGCAATCCCATTGGTTCGTGAAAATTGCGCCCCCGACTTGCAAATCTTTGCGAAACGCTGCCCTGAATTCCGGCTTCTGATACAAGGCGATCTGATCTGCCACCGGACGATTAAACGCCTCTCGCCACGAGGGGAAGC
Source organism: Binatia bacterium (assembly GCA_050187625.1). Lineage (GTDB taxonomy): Bacteria > Desulfobacterota > Binatia > Bin18 > Bin18 > JBFWXH01. Next base: position 81,520 of record JBFWXH010000023.1, on the reverse strand, counting down.
TTGCGAAAATAAACGGCACCTTGAGTGTGTAATACTGCTGAATTGGTCGTGGCGTCACCTGCGGTGGTATCCGTAACCCTTTTCGCATAAAGGGCTCGACTTTCTCCAATGCCGTTCGACACACACCAGGCATATCTGAACGTCCCAACAACCCGAGCCACGTCACAGGACGTTGACTCTCCGTTGCCACCGTCACTAACAAATCGAGTTCATCGTCGGTGAGAACACTGACGCTCCTGGTTAACGCAATCTCTATCACCCCGCGCCCCAGCTCTCGCATCACCCGCCCGAGTGCGCATAACTCCTTCTTCGTCGCCATCCGGCTGGCCAAGGGCTTTCCCTGATAGCCGATGTGTTGATTAAGCAGACTCAGTGAAAAACCGTACGCCCCCGCTTCCATCGCCTGACGAAATAACGTCGTCATCCGTTCTAGTTCGTTCTCTGTCGCCTCTCGTTCCGATGCTTCAGATCCCATAACGTAATAGCGAAAACTCGACAACGGAATCAAAAATCCCGCGTTCAGGCCAATTCCACGTTCCGCAATGGTCCTTATATAGTCCGGAAAACTTTCCCACTGCTCCCAGGCGACTCCGTTGAGCAACACATCATGCGGCATCGCTTCAACATTCACCAAATCCCATGAGACGATTTCTTTTTCCGCAGGCCGGCAGGGCGCGACCCCTACCCCACAGTTCCCCATCAGCACCGAAGTTACCCCATGCCACGGGGAACAGGTCAACAGCGGGTCCCACGATACTTGCGCGTCATAATGCGTATGAATGTCAATGAAACCTGGAGCTACTACCAGCCCATCCGCGTTGATGACTCGCCTCGCGTTCCCCGCCGTATTACCAACCTCAACTATCACGCCATCGCGCACCCCCACCGCCCCGTGAAATCGAGATCTTCCCGTGCCATCACAAATCTCGGCATCTTTGATTAGCAGATCATAACTCATGGTTCCCTCCTTCATTGGCTAGGCCTTGACCTTCAATTTTTCCTTTTTTACCTTCTCTCCTTGTCCCTTTCACTTCTCTCCTTGCTCTTGCACATACTTCACAATTTGTTCATGTGTAGCGAACCATACCCCTGGCTTCTTCTTCATGTACGTAATCAATCGCTCTAACATCTGCATACGATACCTATGCCCTATCACTTGTGGGTGCATGACCAGAATAAAGGTTGTCCCTTCTGCATAAGCACTGTCAAACTCTCCCGCCCACACCGTGTACACGTCATTCGGATTCCGTAGTCCAATATGATGACCTGACCAATTCAGCTGAAAATATGGCCAATCGTCCAGGATCCATTCCACCGGCAATTCGACTATCCCTGCCGCCCGCCCCTCCGTCATCAATTCGTACGGTCGATCATCTGCCATCATGCTACTGTCATACAAAAATCCCATCTCCTTCACCAACTGGATGGTGACTGGGGTTAAGTCCCATGCCGCCGACCGAAATCCTACCGGCTTTTTTCCAACATGTTCAACAAAGATCTGCATTGCCTTCTCGTAGACTTCCCGTTCCTCACTCTCACTCATTTCCAGCGGATTCTCATGGACGTATGAATGGAACCCGATTTCGTGTTGTGTCCGCTTCTTTATTTCATCTACCACCTGCGGATGCAGGACCATCGACATCGCCGGAATAAAAAAGGTCGCGGGAATCTTATATTTATCAAGCATAGCCAAAATGCGCGGCATTCCCGCCCGCGCTCCGTATTCTCCTCGTGACATATACGAAGGGCTGAATTGCTTCTGATATCCCATCCATGCTGGTTCCGTATCGAAATCGAACGACAGACTCACCGCCACTTTTGCACCATTCAGCCATCGTTTCGGTGTCAGATCTTTCCCTGCTCGAACTCTGCTCACCTGTTTCACCAGTTCTTCCGGCGTCCATTTCCACGCCGGTTCCTCTCTGCTCTGTGCCCCTGCTGGGACAACCATCAACAAAAACAGCCCGCATACCCATCCAAGTGCTCCCCTCCTACTCTGCCACCGTGCAATCCTCTCTCTACCTTGTCCCATTCTGCGCTCTCCCTTTACCGTCTCTTGCTCTTTCACTATGATCCTCCCAATTTTTCGTAGAGGAGGGGTTCTGTGCTTGAACAATTGTTGCTCTCTCAATCTGATACCTTGGTCAATTTTGCCCTTTTTGTCGTTCGCGTAGCTCTCGGCCTTTGCATCGTTGTCCACGGCCTCGGCAAACTCGGCTATCTCAAAAGCAACCCAGGCGGCGTACCAGCTTTTGCCGGCTGGCTCACCGCTTTGGGTATGCCATTCCCTCTCGCCAATGCCTGGCTCGCAACCATTACCGAGTTTGGTGGCGGCATCCTGTTCACCGTTGGCTTCCTCACCCGCCCTGTCGCTCTCGCGCTCACCATCAATATGCTGGTCGCCGCCGCCACCGGGCATCGTGGCGGCGGCTATCTCATTCTTAATAACCCTCCAGGCGCTGAATATGCCATCAATCTAACAATCCTCTTTGCTATGTTTGTCCTTACCGGTCCCGGCTGGTGGTCTCTTGATTATCTTCTCTTTGCCAATGGGTAACGAGACCGCTAGGCCCGAGCAAAAATCTGTACGACATTGCCTTCGGGGTCCCTCACCGTAAAATATTTTCCGTGTCCTCCCATATCGACAATGTCATTAACCGCCGCGCCGCTTTTGATCAGTTTCTCCCGCGTCTCCATAAGATCATCCACCTCCAACACCACGGTGCCGCCACCACCAGCCGGCACCGTTCCTTCGCTCGGGTCCGCTAACGCAATCCCCACTCCATTAATATCAAACTGCGTCCAGCGATTCCCGTCACGGAACTTGACACTCAGCCCTAGTATGTCTTTATAGAAACTGACCGCCTGATCCATGTTTTTCACCACATAATAAGCGCTCGAAAATTTTTTCACCGCCATACTCGTCCTCCCTCTTTCAGAGTGTCTCCTTCTCCTATCTCACAACCCTACGCTGACGCAAGGAATACGCCCAAACGAAGAGAGGGTCTCCGTGTGCGCCTAAGGCGCTAAACGGAGACCCTCTATGAGAGAGGGCGCCGCGCGAGATAACACCTCCTATCCGCTTGACGGTCCGACTCCAACTCATTAGGCTCCCCCGCAGGAGGGAGCCTAATGACATCACTACCTAAGACCGTTACCGGAGCCGACGCCATCCTCAACGTCGCCGCTGCTGCAGGCATCGAAGTCTGCTTCGCAAATCCAGGCACCACGGAACTGTCCCTTGTCCAGGCGTTGGACAATCATCCCACAATTCACTCAGTGTTAGCAGTTTTCGAGGGGGTCTGCACCGGCGCCGCTGATGGGTACACTCGAATCACCGGAAAACCTGCCCTCGCGTTATTGCACCTCGGTCCCGGATTAGCCAACGGTCTTGCCAATCTTCACAACGCTCGCAAGGCAGGCTCCCCTGTCATATCCCTCGTGGGCGAGCACGCGTCCTGGCATATCGCCGCCAATGCTCCGTTGACGTCCGATATTGCTACCCTTGCTCGTCCCATGTCAAAGTTTGTCCACACAACCACCAACCCAGATTCCGCAGCCTCCGACATGGCAACAACCCTTGCCCAGGCCCTTCAACCCCCGACTGGCCCTGCTACCTTGATCATACCCGGAGATATCCAGTGGACTCAGACGCAACATACACTAACCCCCGTCATTTTCCCCACTCCTGAAGCACCCAATCCCGCCGACATCGCTCACACCGTCAAAGCCCTTCATGCCGGTGATGTCGCTCTCGTCCTTGGTGGCAGCGCCCTCCGCACCCCCGGCCTCCGTGCCGCAGATCGTATAGCCCAAGCGACGGGATGCAAAATATTTGCTCCAACCTTTCCCCCTGTTCAAGATCGTGGAATCGGTCTCATATCACCCGATAAAATCCCCTACCCGCCCGAACCTGCTCGTCAGCTCCTCGCCTCCTATCGTACAGTGATTCTTGCCGGTGCCCATGAGCCCGTCGCCTTTTTCGGTTATCCCAATAGCCGCAGTGGCCTCTGCGCTGAACACGCGGAGATCTTTTCTCTCGCGGTTCCCACGGTCGATCCAGCCGCAGCCCTTATCGCGCTAGCTGATGCTCTCGGTGCCCCTCCTGACCGTACCGTTCCCGCCGCAGAACGTCCTCAACCCCCTCGCGGATCCCTAACCCCGGTCTCTATGTGTCAAGCTATCGCCGCCGCCCAACCCGAAAATCTCATTGTCATGGACGAAGGCGCAACCGCCGGTTTCTCCTACTATGCCTTTGCCGCCGGCGCCCCTCCATTCACGTATATGGCGCTCACTGGTGGATCCATCGGCCAAGGCCTTCCTTGCGCGGTCGGCGCAGCTGCCGCTGCCCCCGACAAACGCGTTGTTTGTCTCGAAGGCGATGGCTCCTCCCTCTACACCATTCAATCTCTCTGGACTATGGCCCGCGAAAGACAGAATGTCACTGCCATTATTTGCAAGAATCGCGCATACGCAATTCTTCGCTGGGAAATGGAACGTGCCCGCACCACCCCCGGCTCTGCCAGTCTGGCCTTAACCGCTCTCGACAACCCCGAACTCGATTTCGTCAAACTCTCTGAAGGTTTCGGTGTTCCTGCTCGTGCTGTTCACTCAACCGAACAATTGACTGAAGCCTTACACTCTTCTTTTCGTACCTCCGGACCTATGCTCATCGAAGTTAATTTAGCATAGGTACCGCTTACGTCACGGTTGCGACGGTGGAAATTAACTTGCACCGTCGCCCACCCCGCCCCACAAATCACAACGGCCAAGAAACGAAGCAACCCTGACACCACTCAGAAACGATTACCTCTTCCCACCTCATCATTCATCCTTCTTTACTCTCCGTTTCCCCTGTTCTTTCCCACCCAACTTTCAACCAACTCATACAGACACGGAAGCACGATAAGCGTCAATAGCGTCGATGTGAGAATACCTCCGATTACTACCGTAGCAAGCGGACGCTGAACTTCAGCCCCTGCACCATGCGAGATCGCCATCGGCACGAATCCCAACGCTGCCACCAAGGCAGTCATAAGCACTGGCCTCAATCGCTGCCCCGCGCCCGTTAGAATCGCCTCCCGTAACACCCCTCCCTCTTCACGCAAATGATTCACCGCCGAGATAAGAACAACCCCATTAAGCACAGCAATACCAAAGAGCGCGATAAACCCTACTGCGGCGGAAAGGTTCAGGTTAATTTCTCGCAACCACAGCGCTGCAATTCCCCCGACAAGCGCAAACGGTACATTCACGATTACTAACAACGCTTGCCGCACCGAGCCAAACGTCACAAAGAGCAAGATAAAAATAATCGCCAACGAAAGGGGGATAACAAGCGCCAACCTCCGTGTCGCTCGCTGCTGATTCTCAAACTGTCCCCCCCACCGCACGTGATAGCCTTCCGGCATCTTCACTGCCGCGGCAATTCTCTCTTCCGCTTCCGCCACAAAACTCCCAACGTCGCGCCCGCGCACATTCGTCTGCACCACCAATCTCCGTTCTCCATCCTCTCGATTGATGACTTCCAATCCCTGCACCGTCTCAACCGTCGCCACACGACCAAGCGGAACCCGTTCCCCTCCTGGCGCCGTCAACAGCATTTTGCGAATAGCTTCTGGATCAGTCCGCAATTCCTCCGGGAAACGAACGACAACCCCAAATCGCCGTACTCCATCAAGCACCTCACTGGCTACCCCACCCCCTATCCCCCTCTCCACCATTTCCTGCACATCCGCGACATTCAAACCATAGCGTGCAATCTCCTCACGCTTTACGTCAATCCGTAATTGCGCAGCCCCTGACAAAGTCTCGACTTGTAAATCGGCAGCACCGCGAACTCTCGCCAGCACCTGTCTCACCTGTTCCCCAATCCGCTCTAACACTGCGGCCTCCGGCCCAAAAACCTTCACCGCCACGTCCGCCTTCACCCCCGAAACCACTTCATCCAACCGCATAGCCATGGGTTGTGTGAAGTTGAAGCCTACCCCAGGCATCTCCCCTAATGTTTCCGCCATTGCCTCAATCAACTCCTCCTTCGTCCAACCACTTTTCCATTCGTCCATCGGATGCAATAGTACATACACATCGCCTTGATAGATTCCCATTGCCTCTGTCGCCAGATCCGGGCGCCCCATTTTGGTCACTATCTGCTTTACCTCCGGAAACCGCAGCAGCAAGCGCTCAATCTGTGTCGAAATCTCTACTGACTCCGTCAGAGAAACCGAAGGCAACTTGCGCGTCTCAATCAAAATCGATCCTTCATCCAGCCTCGACATAAATTCTGTCCCTAGCAACGGCACCGACACTATCGCCATCGAAACAATAACCATAGCAATGCTCAACGTCCGTACCCGATGATTCATTGCATCTGTCAGCACCTCATCATACGTCCCTCGTATCCGCTGAAACCATGCTTCCCCATGCTCCCCTACCTCGAGACGCAAGAAAAATGAAGCCAGCACTGGGACCACCGTTAAAGCGAGCACCAATGATCCTAACAGGGCTGAACAAACCGTAATCGCCATCGGCCGAAACATGCGCCCTTCAATTCCTTCTAACGTAAAAATTGGCAGGTACACCGCAATAATGATCAGTACGCCAAAAAGTACCGGGCGGGCCACCTCCCCGGCAGCTACCGTAAAAAAGGCAACCCGGCGCGACCGCACATCAGTTGGTGAAAGCTCATGCGGTTCCCGATGGTGTCCCCCACGGCGACGAATAAAGTTCTCCATCATCACAACCGCGCCATCCACTATCAAACCAAAGTCGATTGCCCCTAGCGACATCAGGTTCGCTGACACCCCGAACACTCGCATGCCAATAAACCCAGCCAGCAGCGACAGGGGAATAACTAATGCTACCAGCAACGCCGCCCGCACATCCTGCAGGAAGACAAACAGGACAAGAATCACTAACAGCGAACCTTCAAGTAAATTCGTCCGCAATGTCCGGCTTGTTCGATCAATGACTTCCGTCTGGTCATAAAAGGCCTGCAGCGAAATACCACTCGGCAAGCCTTTCTGAATCTCCGCCACCCGTGCCTTAATTTCTTTTGACACATCCTTCGCATTCTCCCCCTTAAGAAGAATAACCATGCCGGCAACTGTCTCCCCTTTCCCATCCCGCGTCACCGCCCCATGTCGTGGCATCGGCGCAACTTCCACCCTTGCAACATCACGCACAAAAATTGGCACTCCTCCCTCTGCCGTTACCACGATTCCTTCTAGGTCTTTTACTGTCCGAACCAATCCCACTCCCCGTACCGTATAACGCTCTGAGTGATGCTCAATAAATCCCCCGCCAAAAGACGCATTGTTATTAGTAACCGCCTCAAATACCTGGCGAAACGTGACGCCGAATTTCTCCAAGGCACCCGGCTCGACAACAACATGAAACTGTTTTGTCAGTCCCCCCCACGAATTCACCTCGCTCACACCTTTCACCGAGCGCAATCGTGCACGCACCTCCCAGTCGTGCAACGTTTTCTTTGTCATCACATCCGCCCCATCCCCCTCAACCAGATACTGGTAAATCTCTCCAAAGGCTGTCGCCACCGGCCCCAATGTTGACTCAATCCCCACCGGTAAACGTCCACGGGCCTCGATCAACCGCTCATTGACAAGTTGCCGGGCAAAATAAATCGGCACCCTGTCATCGAATACTATCGTAACCATCGACAACCCGAACTTCGACAGCGAGCGTATTTCCTCCGCGCCAGGAACGCCCATGACTGCCGTCTCTATTGGATAGGTCACTCTTTGTTCTACCTCTACCGCGGCCAACCCCGCGGCTTCCGTTACAACCGTAACCTGATTACTCGTGAGGTCAGGGAACGCCTCAACTGGCAGACGTTGGTATGAAAACAGACCGACAGTCACGAATCCTAACAAACAGACAAGGACAAAAAACCGCTGCCGCAGAACTGCCGCAACAAAGCGATCGAGCAACGTCATCGCTATTCCTCTTCTTCCGCAGGCTTCCGCAGCTCCGCTTTCAACAAAAAGCTCCCGCCAGCAACAATTTTTTCACCTGCCTTTACTCCTGACAGTACTTCTGTCCATCCTTCCTTCTCCAACCCTATTTGCACCTCCTGCGTAGCAAACGTACCCGCATCTTCGACCACAAATACTACCGTCTTCCCGTCGAGCGTCTGCACGGCTTCCGAGGGTACCTCTGCAATATTGCGGGCTTCCCCTTCCTTTAGCACAACCGTTGCATACATCTGCGGTTTCAATCGTTCCTGGGGATTCTTCACCTGACAACGGACCGTCACTCGTCGCGTCTTGGGGTCTAACATATCTCCCACAAACCCAATCACACCCGCAAACTGTTCTCCCGGATATGCAGCCACCCCTACCTCAACAACCTGGCCCACCTGCAGCCGTGACAAATGAATTTCATCCACCTCCGCGACCGCCCATAGAACCGAGAGATCACTGACTACGAACAACGGCATCCCTGGTGTGACCGCCGTCCCCGCTGTCACAAATCTCTCTAGTACGGCTCCCTGTAATGGGCTCTCGACAGGAATCTCTCTCCCCAGGATTTCGCTGAAATCTTCGTCTGTCACAAGCCTCAAATGTTGGAGCACGTCTTCCGCCCGTCGCACCTCTGTCTTCGCAGTCATCAGTGCTTGCTCAGCGACCATCCGCTCCACCCGGGCGCGCCGCAGCTCCTGCAGTGATATCGCTTTGTCGCGATACAACCGCTGGGCGCGCGCCTCCACTTCCACTGCATACCCGAGCTCCGTCTCGTGACGTTTGCGATCCGCGACCGCTTTACGATATTCAGCCCAGGCACTGGACACGGCTGCACTACGGATCGTTGCTAGCTTCGCCCCCGCTGCTATCCGATCACCCACTCCTACTAACACGGCTCCCATTTTCCCGTCCACTAACGACCCAATCCTCGCCGTTCTGCTTTCATCTACCACCAGCATTCCAGGGGCTTCCACGTGCAAACTTCGCGAAACACTTCGCACCGTCACAATTGTTACCCCAGCATTCTGTTGTTTCGCCTCCGATAGTCGGAGGACATTCCCTACCCGCTCACCAGCTCCTGGCGCAGCCGGCACCGACTCCCGCAACCACCAGCGGGTTACTACAATAGCCGGGACCGCAAACATCACCACAAGTACCACTAACCCCACCCATCGGCGCAATTTCACCTGACCTCCTCTCCTAACACCAGAAACCGGGCACGAACGACTCTCTCATAGGCATCAAGCCTTAATGTTAAAACCTCACGGTGTGCATCCGCGTACGCCCGTTCGGCATCGACGAGTTGCAACAGACTCCCTACCCCTTCACGAAACGCTGCCCGCGCCGCACTCCGAGCCACCCCTGCTGGCTCAAGGATCTGCTTTTGCGCATCTTCCGCATATTTACTCAGCTCCTGTGCCGTCCGAACCAGGGTCACCGTCTCCACTGTTAGCTGCGCCCTCAGAGCGTCGAGATCAAGCATTGCCGCTTGTTCCTCTGCTTGTGCTCGCTCGATATTCCCGAAATTCCGATCAAAGAATGGCAACGGTACCACAACCCCAGCCACCACCGTATCGTCACCACCAGACCGTTTGTACCCAGCAATTAGCGAGATATCCGGTAAGCGCCGCGCTCGTTCCAACTCTACCGCGCGGCGTGCCTGCTCTACCCGTGCCCGTGCAGCAAGAACCTCCGGATGTTTCGACACCACTTTCTCAGCCAGTTCTCGCGCATCTCCTCGTGGCGCGTCAACCATTGCCGGTTCCACAAGCCGTCCGCCACCAATTGGCTCTGCAACCCCCACCATCATACCAAGCGCAGCAGCATTACGATCGAAATCGAGTCGTGCCCGCCCCAGCTCAAGCTCAAGGCGTCCCGCCTCAACCTCTAACCGTCTCAAATCTGCCTCCGCTGTATGCCCCTCCTCCACACGACGTCGCATCATACCCAATACGGTTTGCATTTCCTTACAGCCTGTCGTTATTATCTCCGCCAGCCTGTACGCGCGTAAGGCCGCTAGATAAAGATGCATCACCTCCAGGGTCAATCGCTGCTCTGCTTGCTCACTCGCAGCTCGCGCACCTTCCACCGCTGCCTCCGCAATCGCTTGCCGAGCAGTCCGCTTTCCACCAGTTTCGATTGGCTGGCTCAGAACCGCAAATACATCAACAGTTTGATCAAGTGGCGCTCCACCACCACCCCGAAACGGCAAATTCTCCCCCCGAATATCCAGCACCGGATTCGGTAACCGTCCCGCTTGATACCTCCCACCGATAGCCGCTTCAACTCGCGCCTCGGCCGCTCGTCGGAGAGGCGATACCCTGCGCGCCTGCGCGATTGCCTCCGCCAGTAGGAACGGAGACTCGCCGTTCTCTGCCGTGTCCGCTGCCCATGCCAACGGACACAGCAAAACCACCACCAGCACTAACATGATCTGACGCAAGTTGTAATTCATCATCCAAGAATAACAGACAATATCCACCGCTTCGCCATTACCCCCTAGGCACCAAGATGCAGCCTTACCACGATTAAGCAGGGGCCATGCCATTCTACTAAACCAACTAAAGCGAGCAGCATACCTCCAACCTCCGCTCGCTTTCTCATTCCTGCAAAAATCCTCGCCTACCTTCGCGAGAACGAGAAAATTCGCTCCCCGACTTACTCACAAAGCATATCCCAATAGCTTTGCTTTCTGGCAATCTTCGCTTTCCTACGCTATACCTGCTCGCACCCGTAAGGAGGGAAAATATGGTAAACACGACCCAACAGCTCCCAATACTCAATGGCATCAAGGTGCTTGATTTCACCCAATATCTTGCCGGCCCCACTGCCACTCGCCTGATGGCAGAACTCGGGGCAGAAGTCATCAAAGTCGAACAAACAAACGACGGTGACCCAGCCCGTGCGCTCCCCTTCCTCAAAGATGGTCGTAGTGTCTATTTCATTCAACAGAATCGTGGGAAAAAGAGCTTATGCGTGAATCTCAGCTCTCCCGAAGGAGTGGAGATCATCCGCTCGTTAGTTCCACACGTTGACGTCGTCATTGAAAATTACGGCCCTGGAGTCATGGAAAAACGTGGGCTCGATTATGCTTCTCTGTGTCAAATGAACCCTAAACTCGTCATGTGCTCTATTTCTGCCTTCGGTCGCAAAAGCCCACTCTCTCACCTCACCGGTTATGACTATATTGCCCAAGCCTTTTCCGGCATCATGCATATGACAGGCGATCCCGATGGTCCTCCGCGCTTTGTCGGTGTCGCTATCGCTGATGGCATAGCCGGCGTCAATGGCTTTGCCTCGCTTGGCTACGCGCTGTTTCACCGCGACCGCACCGGCCAGGGCCAACACATTGACATCGCCATGGTCGACGCACTCTATCACATGCAATCTGTTGAAGTGCAGATGTTTGCTGCCAGTAAAGGCTCGTACAAACCGATGCGCTTCGGTATCCACCACTACATGTCCTGCCCCCAGGGAGTCTTCAAGGGACCCCAAGGGTATCTCGTTATTCTTGCCCTCAACCGCCAGTGGCCAAATGTGTGCCGCGCCCTCGGCAAACCCGAATTGGAGAACGACCCGCGCTTTTCCTCAGCCGGCAGACGGGGCAAACACAAGGAGATCCTCATCGCCATGATTGAGCAGTGGTTGCAATCCTTTCCCACCGACGAAGCTGCACTTCAGGCACTAGCCGAAGCGCGTGTTCCTGCCGGTCCTGTCCTGTCCATTGAGGACACTATCACCCATCCCTATTTCACCGCGCGGAAAATGGTCCGCCAGGTTCCCGACCGTGTTCTGGGCGATGTCACGATCCCTGGCTTTCCCTTTAAATTTTCGGCTTTCCCTGACGACCTCCCGTTGCAAGCTCCGTTCCTGGGCGAACATAACGACGAGATTCTCGCTTCCTACTTGGGGCGCTCCCCGGAAACTATCGCGGCCCTCCATCAACAAGGAATCCTGCGCAAGGGCAACACCTAGAAGCAGGTCTTGCCGCTGTCCCCCGTGAACAGAGGGGACAGGAAAGCTTCCCCTCGCAGTCACCTCACAACGGGGGTCTCCTCGTATGCCATTCGGTTGCCTGTTCGTACGCGTAGCCAGCCTGCATTACCAAGCCCTCTTCATCGTGACGCCCAACCAGCTGCAGGCTTAACGGTAGCCCCTCCCTACTGAAGCCACATGGCACCGAAATCGTCGGACTCCCTGTCAGATCAAAAGGAGCAGTGTGGCGCAGCAACCCCACACTGCCCTGGCGTGACAGCGGCGCGTCAGGCGGGAAATCCTTCACAAGCATCGGCAACGAAGGCATCGATGGACACAATAGCAAATCCACTTTTTGGAAAACCTCATCAAGCAATCGCCGCACGACTTCACGTTTCTCCTGCGCCTGCACATATTCCATCCCTGTCACCCTCCCCCCATGCTCAAGAAATGAACGAAACGTCGGACCATAATCATTCGCCCGCGCTGGATAAAACTGCTCATGGGCAACCGCCGTTTCCGCCGCACAGATCGTGAACCAAAACGGATCGTCACTTACTGGGAATTGGACCTCCCGAACTGTCGCACCGAGGTCCGCAAAAATTTTTGCTGAGGCCAAAACCGCTGCCGACACCTGTGAATCGGTTCCCTTCGTGCAGTAGGTCTGATCTATGCCAATCCGTACTCCTTTCACTCCATTCCGGAGTATCGTCGGATAATCGCGTACTGTCACCCGCCGTGTCGTCGGATCTTTTGGATCAAAACCAGCGATCTCCCGTAACATAATTGCCGCGTCCGCAACGCTCCGTGTCATCGGACCGATATGATCTAGCGACATCCCTAGCGGAAATACTCCGTATCGGCTCACCTTTCCGTATGTTGGCTTGACTCCAACAATCCCGCAACTTGCCGACGGAAAACGAATCGACCCTCCCGTATCAGACCCCAATGAACCGAAACAAAGCGACGCCGCCGTTGCTACTCCAGAGCCACTCGACGAAGCTCCCGGCCACCGCTCAGGATTCCATGGATTCACCGGCGGATGCACAGTGGGATGATATCCAGCTAATGCAAATTCTGTCATGCTCAGTTTTCCTAACAGCACTGCACCAGCCGCCTGCAGTCTTTCGACCACTGTTGCATCATGCTCAGGAATCCAATCGGCAAGAATCTTAGACGCACAGGTCGTACGAATGCCTTTGGTAAAACACAGATCTTTAACCGCGATCGGCACCCCATGCAGTGGCCCTCGATACGTCCCTTTGGTAATTTCTTGCTCCGCTGCACGAGCCTGCCGTAGCGCGATTTCTGCCGTAATCGTGACATAACTGTAAAGCTTACCCTCATAAGTCGCGATACGATCAAGCATTGCCTCGGTGACTGCAACCGGTGAAACCTCTTTTGTTTCAATGAGCGCGGCAACCTCACTCAACGTTAGCGTACACAGTTCTGCACCTGTAGCCATATCAGTATCCTCTCCTTACTCTCAGACAAGCCGGTTAGCGCTAAAGATACAAGATCGCCCCCTGCGTCTCTAGCTGTTTCTGCAACACCCGACGGTCAAGCTGTTTTGGTCCGACTCCTGACTGCACGGCTAACGCCGCTGCCGTTCCTGCAGCTTCACCGGTCGCCATACATGGCGGAATCTCTTTTGTCGCATGGTGGACACGATGATCCACCGAGATACACCGTCCAGCAACCAGCAGGTTGTCGAACTCTCGCGCTAACAACGAACGATAAGGAATATAATATAAGGCCTCATATTTGGTCCAATGTCCCGTAATGGCTACGACATCGTCACACGGCATATCAACCTCATCCCGTCCCAGCACGTATTCACCAACCAAGCGTCGGCTTTCAGTAATCCCCAGTTGGTCAGCGATATGGCAAAGATGGGCCTTGGCAAACCCTGGGGTCTCTCGTCGTAGGCGATCCACAACCTCCATGACCCGTTTGCGACATTCGACCTCTGCATACGTCAGATCTTCGGGCTTCGTAGGATCGATCTTCCTCGTCACTCGCTCGGCCGCACCCCACGGCATCAGCACCCGTCCCTCTCCCATCGTGTGGAAAAACCACCCACCCGCCTGAATCGCTGCCTCCGCATTCTCCACTCCACCCATGCAAAACCACAGCCAGGGTAACACCTCTTCCTTTTCGTATGCAGCTCCTGCGGACGTAAAAACATCGCCATCACCACTGGCATCGACCACCACCTTGGCGAGAATAGCGAACCGCCCCGATTTACCTTGGAATGTCACTCCTTGCACGTGTCCATCTTGCACGAGGACATCACAAGCATATGAATGCAACAGGAGTTTGACATTCGCCTCCTCAGCCATACAGTTCAGCGCAAACTTGAACTCTTCAGGATCATAAGCGACCGAGTATCGCACTCGGTGCGGTCCGTGCCCCCAGACCAATCCCCAACTTTGATCACGGCGGATCAAAGCGTCATCGGTACTCCCCCACTCCCCGCGCACCGGGAAGTGCGCCGCATTCCGTCGCATGAGGCGGTCGGTCATTTCCTGACACACGCCACCAATCACCTGGCGTCCACGACCATCATCGAGCGTCAACAGTAAGATAATTAGCCCCCCGGTCGCCAAGCCACCAAGATAACCAAGCCGCTCAACCAGTATCACGTCAGCACTGTTGCGCGCTGCGGCCACCGCAGCAGACACACCTGCTGATCCGCCTCCGATAACCAACACCTCAGTTTCCGCTTTGACCGGTGTCGAACGCGGTGGTTCGTGGATGAATCGCATGTGCGTCATATCAGGCTTCCAACTATTGTTGACTGAACGGGCGAGCGGGCAAAGGTGTACAAAGTCAACATAAGAAAGAGAGTTCGTTCTCTCTTCTTCCCCTTATCCATTTCTCCACTTCCCCTTTTTACCGGTTCCCCATTTTTCCCCTGATCACCACATCTCTCGTAGCAACCCCAACATAGCCTCTTCCGCCCCCTGCTGTTTGTGCCACATCGCGCTCTCTTCGATCACCGCATGAGCCACCTCTGGTAATTCGTTTTCCTTTGCACCCACATCGCGGAGACGCCGAGGTATACCAAATGACTCGATGAACACCTCCACGGTTTGCGCGGCTTCGGCCGCCACATCTGTAGGCAACCGTCCATCTGTTTTGATCCCCAATGCCTGCGCAATCTTTACTTGTTGGTCTAACGTTTGTGGTGCGAGGAAACGCATACAATGAGGAATCGTAATACATGACGTCACACCGTGTGGGACATCCCATCGCGCACCGATCTGATGGCCGAATATGTGACTTAATCGCACTCCTACATTCGCGAGTCCAAAGATCGACATCCACGCTGCCACTTGGCACTCCTCGCGCGCCGCGACATTCTTCGGCTCCTTCACCGATAACGGCAAAGAGATGTGGAGTTTACGGATCGCTTCCATCGCCAGCGTATCCGTCACGGGGTGCGGTTTCACCGACCATAAGGCTTCAATCGCATGGTCGAGCGCCTTTATTCCAGTCGAAGCCCACAATTGCATAGGCGTTGCCAACGTGAGCTCCGGATCAAGGACAACGATCTTCGGCATCATCCGTGGATCGGAACGCACCGACTTCACCCGTGTCTTTTCATCCGTTATCCCTGCAAACGGCGTAAATTCACCAGCAGAAAGCGTGGTTGTCACGGCAATTTGTGGAATCGCATCTTGCGGGCGATCCCCTAACAGTTCAAATGCAACAATTTTTGCCGCATCAACCGGGCTCCCTCCACCAAAACTAATGATGATATCGGCTTGTGCTTCGCGCGCCCGCCCAGCCGCTTCTGTCACATTACTGCTCGGCACATGCTGCTGACAACTGCTGTAAGTCCCAACCCAACGATCCTCTAGCAAAGTCTCGAGTTTGCGCACCAGGTCTGTCTTCGTCGCCAGCGACTTGCCGGTCACAATAAACGCGCGTTCTTTCCCCAAACGCTCGATCTCTTGTGGTACCTGTGCAATCGATCCTGCACCAAAAATTACTTTTTCTAGTAATGGGAATTTATACTCGCGAATCATGCATCCTCCTCAACTGCGTTGCGTGCGCCACGTATCGGCAAGGATTATTCTTCTCGTTGACGCGGTTTGTCAACGTGGAAAGCGCTATCTGAAAACAGTTTTTTCGCAGTTCCCTTGCATATCTTTCTCTTCTTCGTCACTGTACGTTTTAGGAGGAACGTCACATGCAACAACTACTGACAGCGATCGTATTGCTTTGTCTGGGCGCCGGGCGGTCACTCGCTCACGACCTCAACGAAACAAAGGTGATCGATCTGACCTACGCCTTTGACGAACGGACCATTTACTGGCCGACGGCGAAGCCGTTTCACCTCGACGTTGTTTCTGCCCAAAAAACCCAGGCAGGATTCTGGTATGCAGCCAATAATCTCTGCCTTGCTGAGCACGGTGGTACCCACATGGATGCCCCAATCCATTTTGCCGAAGGGAAACGAGCAGCCGACGAAGTTCCACTACAGCAGTTAATCGGTCCCGCAGTCATCATCGATGTGCGGACACAGGCCGAGCAAAACCCAGACTATCGACTCACAACAGCAGATATTCTTGCCTGGGAAAAACAACACGGACAGGTACCCAGTGGAGCCATCGTCGTCATGTTCAGTGGCTGGGGGGCGCGCTGGCCAGACAGAAAAAGCTACTTGGGGACAGACCAGCCAGGCGACATCGCGCATTTGCATTTTCCAGGCTTCTCGCGTGAGTCCGCGGAATTCTTGCTCTCGCAACGAAACATCGATGCCATTGGCGTTGACACTCCGAGTATCGACTATGGTCAGTCGCAGGACTTCATTGTTCACCAACTGATCAACGGTGCGAATAAACCGGGTCTAGAGAATATCGCTAACGTTGACCAACTGCCAGCCAAGGGAGCTACACTTATCGCGCTGCCAATGAAGATCGCCAAGGGCTCAGGCGGGCCCGCACGCATTATTGCGCTCCTGCCCTAAACACGAGCGCTACAGGACGTACAGTCCGTGGATAATCAGTCCTGCTCCATCGTCTGGAGTCGCCCCCGTAGCTCGTCTATTCGCTCACGAATATGTCCAAGCTTCTCTTCAATTTGCTCGTGCTTCGTTCGCACCCGGGCAAGACGACTACGAAGGTCAGCGGCCCGTTCCGCACCTAAATCACTGTCGTGGGATTGAATTTCTCCTTCCATCATTTCAATCCCACGGTCCATAGAGATCACTTCAACCGTCCAAAAGCGATATTCCTCCTCCAAGGTTCTTATGACAGTCTCCATTTCCTGCTTGGCGTCCATTGTCCCTCCATCCTGTCTCTTCCGGTAGCCACTGAACTTGACCCGCGTTGTCTCCGGTTCTAGAGTTCATGTCACTGAAAAACACAACGTTGCCTACTAACATGACATCTCACCGACCACTCACAGTGTACCTTATCCGCCACGGGGAAACCCAGTGGAACCGCGAAGGCCGCTGTCAAGGAGGGACTGATATACCACTGACCGCTAAAGGCTACCAGCAAGCTCATGCCATTGCCAAGGCACTCGCGGGGACCTCGTTCAGCACAATCCTTTCGAGTCCTTTACAGCGCAGTCGGGAAACTGCCGCGATACTGGCTACGTCACAGAACCTGGAGGTAGAAACCTGCCCGGAGCTACAAGAGTGGGATCAAGGGAGCTTAGAAGGACTGAGCGGCCCGGAACTCCTCTCACAGCATCAAACCTATTTTCAGCGTTGGTTTAGCGACCCAGCGGGTGCGGCCCCACCGCAAGGAGAACCACTCCAAGCCGTTCAGGCGCGTGCGTGGCCAGTCATCGACCGTTTACGGGAAAGATCCCTGCAAACCCCTGTTGCCGTCGTAAGTCACACCATGACCATCGCTACTATCATTTGCGCAGCGCTCAACCTTGACCTCCGGCATATTCATCGGCTTAAGCTGGACATCGCCTCTAAAACCACACTCACCTTCACCTCCTTTGGTCTTTTTTCGGCATGGGTGCTCACCTCATTGAACGACTGTCACCATTTACAGACTGATCTGCATTGACGAGAGAAGACGTTCTCTCACGAGGAGAAAATCGTATGCGCGAGATAGTCAAAGACATATTAACCTGGTCCTGGTTCTCACAACCACACGGGTATAACTTTAATGGCTGGCTCCTCACCCTTCCCGGTGGAAATATCTGTATTGATCCCGCTGAACCAACTCCTGAGGTATTAGAGGACATTGTGCGGCACGGAGTCAACCACATTCTCCTGACCAATCGCAACCACAGCCGTGCGGCTAATCACGTGCGGGCGCGAACGGGGGCGCAGACATTGATTCACCCCGCAGATGCGCCCCATGCGCGCAACCAACACATCGAGATCGATGGAGCGCTCAATGTAGGAAGCAGGATTGGGCCACTGACAGTTGTTGGAGTCCCTGGCAAATCACCTGGAGAGGTAGCACTGCACTGGCCAGAGCGAGGAATTTTGTTCGTTGGCGATGCGGTCATTGGCAATCCGCCTGGCTGCTGCGGGTTGTTACGGGAACAAGTGATGGACAATCCGGTTCAGTTGCGCGCTAGTGTCGCGCAACTCGTGAATGTCGATTTCAATGTGCTTCTCCTCGGCGACGGCGAGTCAATTTTGCAGAACGCGAAGGAACGGCTACGCGAGTTGGTCGCGACGTTTCCGGCATGAGCGAACGATTTGCTCCCGAAGGACAATAGGCCGACCACGAAAAAGGCAAAAACCACACGGTCCGTGACCGACTGTCGACTGCGTGAACGTTACCTCACGCGCTAGGGAACCACGCTGTCATCGTGGCTTGCGAAGGACGCGAATATTTGTCCCCCGATAGGATTATAATCAGAAGGGGCGACACGGCATAAGAGAAGAAATGTTACACGTACCGGTGACATCATATCCCCTATGAAAAACACTAGTGTTGCACCAGCAGATTCACATTTTTCCCCCACCGCCGAGTGGCTTGAAACCGATGGTCTCGGCGGTTTTGCCTCCGGCACGATCGGCGGCACCCGGACCCGGCGCTACCATGCCCTCCTCCTTCCTGCAGTCACCCCTCCAACCGGACGGTGTGTGCTGGTCAACGGCTTCGACGCCTGGGTCGCGACGCCAGCAGGAACTTTCGCTCTCACCTCACAATGCTACGGTCCCGACATTATTCATCCTGACGGCGGGCGTCGACTAGTCTCTTTCACTACCGATCCGTGGCCGTGTTGGCGTTACCGTCTCGAAGACGGAACTGAAATTGTCCATGAAGTGTTCGTTCGTCACGCAGCCCCACTCGTTGTCCTCACGTGGCGGCTGCTGACTCCGCGTCCAGAGATCTCTCTGTCGGTGCGTCCTTTCTTTTCGGGAAGAGATTACCACGCTCTTCACCACGAAAACTCCGCGTTTCGGTTTGATGTCGAGGAACAAGGAGAACGACGCACCTGGCATCCATATCCAGACGTACCCCGGATTACGGCCTTCTCCAACGGGGAATATCTGCATCAACCCGACTGGTACCGTAACTTTTTCTATGTGGAAGAACATGCTCGCGGACTTGACGATAGTGAGGACCTAGCCACACCGGGAACGTTTCGCTGGGACCTCTCCTTGCGCGAAGCTGTCATTATCTTTGCAAGCGATACACTCTCCGGAGCGGCCTTCTTGCCAACAGAATCAACGCCCAAGGTTGTCGCCAAGCTTCGCACCGCGGAAACGCATCGCCGCAATCGCTTCCCGTCTCGCTTGCATCGCACGGCAGACGCGTATCTCGTGCAGCGCGGCTCAGGAACCACAATCATTGCCGGCTATCCGTGGTTTACAGACTGGGGGCGGGATACCTTTATTGCTCTCCGTGGTCTGTGTCTTGCCACTGCTCGGCTCGATGAAGCCCAAAACATTCTGCTGGCCTGGGCCGGAACAGTGTCCGAAGGCATGTTACCGAATCGCTTTCCTGACCATGGCGATATCCCCGAGTTTAACTCCGTCGATGCCTCGCTCTGGTACATCATTGCTGTGCACGATCTTTTCCTGGCCGTAGAGAAAAAAGCAAAAAACTTATCACGACGGGTGCAAGAAACCTTGCGGGACGCAGTCCTGGCCATCCTGGCTGGTTACACGCGCGGAACACGCTATGGCATCCATCTCACCCCTGACGGTTTGTTGGCCGCAGGTGAACCCGGCCAACAACTTACCTGGATGGATGCCCGCGTCGATGGACAAGTGATCACTCCTCGTATTGGCAAGCCGGTCGAGATTCAAGCTCTCTGGTTGAACGCTCTGCATGTTGCCAGTCGTTTCTCCGATTCCTGGCAGGAGATTCTTGTCCGTGGGCGTCAGACCTTCCAGCAACAGTTCTGGAACACCGAACGTGGTATCCTCTATGACGTTATCGATGTCGATCACCAAGACGGCCGACGAGATCCAAGCTTTCGTCCGAACCAGATTCTCGCAGTGGGTGGCTTACCCACCTCGCTCATCGAGGAAGCACGCGCTCGTCTCCTCGTAAATATGGTAGAAACTCACCTGTGGACACCCCTAGGGTTACGGTCGCTTGCACCCAACGATCCGGCTTACCAGCCACAATATCAGGGTGGGGTATGGGAACGTGATAGCGCCTACCATCAAGGCACGGTATGGCCGTGGCTGATCGGTCCGTTTGTTGAAGCCTGGGTTCGCACGCATGGGGGCACGAAAGAGGCAAAACGCGAGGCCCGACAACGGTTCCTCACTCCCCTCCTGCAACACCTCGACGATGCAGGGCTTGGACATATTTCCGAGATTGCTGATGGCGATCCGCCACACACTCCACGTGGCTGTCCATTTCAAGCCTGGTCGGTCGGTGAAGTGCTACGGCTATTACTCATAGTCCTCAAGGAGGATGACAGTTGACGATGTACCGCCTCCGAGAGTTGCTGTTGAAGCTGAGCCTTGATCGTCGCTATAGCCACATGCGCCAGAGACGCAACGTGTCCGCTCGTCGCCCACTCCAAGCAAGTAATCCGTGAACTCACTCGCCCGAGATTTGGGAACTCACGTGACACGTCATGATCGCTGTCCCAACTCACACCCTCAATGCACCACTCAACATACTAGACCCGAAACGTTCTCTCGCTTCTCGCATCGAAGAAAGAGAGGTGAACATTATGGAAGCCAGTCGCCCTCTTTTCATGCCGATTGTTCAAGGAAACAAAATAACGCCCCCCCAATAGGTTCGTCCCAATAGTGTTCGGTACAAATTTTGCCGTTGGGCACGAAAA
This sequence comes from Binatia bacterium, assembly GCA_050187625.1. GTDB lineage: Bacteria > Desulfobacterota > Binatia > Bin18 > Bin18 > JBFWXH01. The sequence goes on along the minus strand of JBFWXH010000023.1, from coordinate 60,317 downwards.
TTCCCTCTCCCGCCGGGAGAGGGCGAGGGTGAGGGGATCAAATAAGGCACACGCCACTTTCTTCCCCTCATCCTGTCCTTCTCCCGCAGGGAGAAGGAACCCATTGCTACACGTGCATGAATAGTGCCGAACACTATTGGGTTCGTCCCCAGGTGGGCGTATGGTCAAGACCTTGGTCTCCATGCCGGGGTAAACCCTTTGGTAAACCCTTAAGCAAATCCTTCCAGACACGCTCAACCGTCAACTGCCCAATTCCGAGGCGTGCCCACGGCTCGACGTATGTTGCCAGCCCTTCCTCAATCCAATGATGTTTTCTGGCTACTCTGGGAAAAGCGAGATGAACCATCTCGTGAGCCATCACCTAATCACGACGCAACATTTCCCCACTCGTCAAGACGCCTACCACCACTTTGATGTGAGGAGAGGCACCCCCGAAGGTTGTACCGTCCCGGACCCTATTTCCATCGACCAAAGTAACAGTGAGGCGTAAGCGTGGGACCGGAAACCTGCCGTAGTAGTGAGCCACAGCCTGGGCTGAGTCTCGGATCCAGGTCAGGATACGTTGCTGTGAGTGAGCCCTCCCTCCATGAATAAAATCCACGATAAGTGTAGCGTTGGCAACTCTGAGGTGCCGAGCCGCCTCAGGGGATACAAGACTATGCGTAGACTCTGCATACCCAAGGGGCGGCGCCCAAACACACACTATCGCAAAAATGAGTCCTAACGGACATGCGCTGATTCGACGCTGCCTACGGGGTGACTTCAGCTCACTTATGTAGCACCAAGCCAGTAACTTTACGTGAACGCGGCAACAAGCTAAGTCGTGCTTTCGCACTGGTTCCTCCCACCTGTATCCGTCCACTATTCACGAGATACGAGAGAGTAGCCAGTACTTCCTGTTCACTGGTGGAACAGGCGCTCACTGCTTGGATCACATCACCAAGTCGCAATTGTCGCGTTTCCATCTTGTCGCTCCTCCATGTGTCATGTTGTCCGATGTTGTAAGCGCGCTCGTGGTTTCATACGTATAAGATGTTCTAAAGAAAGCCTCGTTGAAACCCCGCTGAGGGAACTTTCATCCAATGGTCAGGCTTGATACGTATATTTGTTGCGACCAGGAACTTCCCACGAACAGTTCAAGTTAATGACACGACGGACGAGAAAAAGAAGATGCTAACAACAGTCACGCCTTTTGCAACTCGCCTACGACAAGAAGGTCTGCATTTAACTCGCGCCGCACTCGATACCATTCAGGTTAATGTCGGAAAGTTGTGTAATCAAGCTTGCCTTCATTGTCATGTCGAAGCTGGACCTAAACGTACTGAAATCATGGATCGTCGGATGGCTGGACTGGTACAGGACTTCATCCATACAGCGGATCCACGCACTGTAGATATCACCGGTGGCGCACCTGAGTTAAACCCTTCGTTTCGTTCGCTCGTCGAACACGCGCGGCGCGATGACCGTCACATCATTGACCGTTGTAATCTCACCGTCCTCCTTGAGCCTGGGCAAGAAACCCTGCCGCATTTTCTCGCCGACAATCAGGTCGAAATCATTGCCAGCCTTCCCTGTTACTCAGAAGAGAACGTAACCAAACAGCGAGGCCAGGGTGTGTATGAGCGCTCTATCGAAGCACTTCATCGTCTCAACGTGCTTGGGTACGGCCGAGACAACTCAGGGCTGGTCTTGAATCTCATCTACAACCCGGTCGGCGCCCATTTACCGCCACCGCAGGCCACCCTTGAAGAAGACTACAAACGCGAACTCGATACACGTTTTGGTTTAGTATTCAACCATCTCTATACGATCACCAACATGCCGATCGCACGCTTCGCCCATGCCCTTCAGCGTGAGGGAAAAGCTGAAGCCTACCTGGAACTGCTCGCCAACGCGTTTAATCCAGCCACGCTGGACGGTCTGATGTGTCGCCGTCAGGTCAGCATCTCCTGGGATGGGTTTGTCTACGATTGTGATTTTAACCAAATGCTCGACATGAAAGTTGGCAACGGCAAGCCGTTTCGTCTCGGCGAGCAGTCAGCTCTTGAGATCGTGCATCTGTTGCAAGGCCGTGCAATTCGTGTTGATTCTCATTGCTACGGCTGTACCGCCGGAGCCGGCTCAAGCTGCGGTGGAGCATTGCAATAAACATATACCGCTTCGCTCTTTCTCCCTATAGCCTAATTTTGCCGTTTCCCTATTTCCCCTTTTGCTCCTTTATCCTTTTCCCTTTTCCCCATTTCGCCTTTTTTCTTGACCCTAGATGTTCAGACGCTAGACCCTGGACTTTTCTCCCCTTTTTCCCTTTTCGCCCGTTGCGGGCGTTCCCCGTAATCAGTGTGCCAGAGTTCCGTATTGGACTCGGCAATAGACAACTTGCTATAACTAAAAGAGCGGTGAAAGGGGGCATTATGACATCAACTCAATCTATAGAGCAGTTATCGATCAACACCATTCGCACCCTGTCGATGGATGCCGTGCAACAAGCGAACTCAGGACATCCTGGGACAGCCATGGCAATGGCGCCAGTAGTTTACTCCTTATGGCAGCAGTTTCTCGACTTTGACCCCAACGATCCGATCTGGCCTAATCGCGATCGCTTTGTCCTCTCGATCGGACACGCCTCGATGCTGCTGTACTCCATGCTGCATCTGACGGGCGTGAAAGCGGTTAACCCGAAATACGAGGCACTCGGACAACTTTCAGTGACACTCGATGACATCAAGCGCTTCCGCCAGCTTGAAAGCAAATGTCCAGGACATCCTGAATACCGCTGGACCTCAGGCGTAGAGACCACGACAGGTCCGCTTGGCCAAGGCGTCGCGACCAGTGTTGGCATGGCGATGGCTGGGCGCTGGATGGCGCAGTATTTTAATCGACCGGGCTTCGCGTTGTTCAATTACCGAACCTATGCCTTATGTGGTGACGGCTGCATGATGGAGGGTGTGTCAGGAGAGGCAGCCTCATTAGCCGGGCACCTGAAACTCTCCAACCTGTGCTGGATTTATGACAACAATCACATCACGATTGAAGGCAATACGAGTTGGGCGTTTAGTGATGACGTAGCCACGCGGTTTATCGGTTACGGCTGGAACGTGACTCGTGTTGGTGACGCCAATGACCTGGAGATGCTCGCGCGCGCGTTCAACACCTTCCGCAATACCACTGACCGCCCTACCCTGATTATCGTTGACAGCCACATCGCCTACGGTGCGCCGAATAAGCAAGATACGCACTCAGCACACGGCGAACCGCTGGGCGAGGAAGAGATCAAACTCACCAAGCGCAACTATGGTTGGCCAGAGGATGCAAAATTCCTCGTGCCTGACGGCGTGCAAGCACATTTTCAACAAGGCATGGGCAAGCGTGGTCACGACGCGCGTGAGGCCTGGATGGCCAAGTTCAAGGAATACCAAGGCCAGTATCCAGATCTCGCCGATCAACTCTATAAAATGCAGCATCGCCAATTGCCAAGCGGCTGGGATAATAACTTGCCCACATTCCCCGCTGATGCGAAAGGAGTGGCTGGCCGTGACGCCAGTGGTCAAGTCTTGAATGTGCTGGCGAAGAACGTGCCTTGGTTGCTTGGTGGCTCCGCCGATCTTGCCCCTTCAACCAAAACTCGCCTCAACTTTGCGGAAGCTGGTGATTTCACCGCCGAGAGCTATGGTGGACGGAACCTGCACTTTGGCGTGCGCGAGCATGCGATGGGATCGATCTTGAATGGCCTCTCGTTGTCAAAAGTTCGTCCGTATGGCTCTGGCTTTTTAATCTTCAGCGATTATTCACGACCAGCACTACGACTCAGCGCGTTGATGGAACTTCCGGTGATTTATATCTTCACCCATGATTCGATCGGAGTCGGCGAAGATGGTCCCACGCATCAGCCAATTGAACAGCTGGCATCATTGCGGGCCATCCCCGGACTTATCACCTTTCGTCCCGGCGATGCCAACGAAATTGTCGAAGCCTGGCGCGTGATGATGCAACTGCATCATGAACCAGCAGTGATCGTTCTAAGTCGTCAAGCACTCCCGACCCTCGATCGCACCAAATATGCAGCCGCGTCTGGCGTCGCCAAGGGAGGGTATGTCCTGATCGACGCCCCCAACGGCAAACCTGACGCGCTCCTACTTGCGAGTGGCAGCGAAGTGTCCCTTTGCGTACAAGCGTATGAGAACCTCACCGCTGAGGGCGTCAACGTCCGTGTCATCAGCATGCCGTCTTGGGAATTATTCGAACACCAAGACCAGGCGTATCGAGAAAGCGTCCTCCCCCCTCACGTCACCGCACGGGTTGCGGTGGAGCAAGCAGCAAGGTTTGGCTGGGAGCGTTATGTGGGATGGACGGGTCAGATTGTCGGGATGAAAACCTTTGGCGCATCGGCTCCTCTCAAAGAACTGCAGCAAAAGTATGGCTTCACTTCGGACCACATCGTCGCTACAGTGAAAAACCAAATTGCTCAGCGAAAGTGAGGAGGACGAATGACCAGCGAGCGCGAACGACTGCTCGATCTCACCAATCGGTTTATGGATGCCTTTAACCGTAACGACCTCAATGCGGTAATGGCATTTTTTGCGACAGATGCGGTGTATGACGAATTCAATGGACACCGTAACGAGGGAAAGGTCGCCATTCGTCAGGCGTTTACACCGCAGTTTACCGGAACGTTTGGCAAGATGGAGTTTCACGAAGAGGATCTATTTATTGATACGGAAACCGGCAAAGTCATGGCCAGTTGGCGTTGTACACTAACAGTGAAAGGTCAGCCAACCTCCTGGCGCGGACTCGACCTCTTGCATTTTAAGGGAGACAAGATCGTACAAAAGATTACCTACGCCAAAACCAAAGCACCATTGTTTCGGGATTGAGTGCTCATCACTGAAGGAGGAGCTTAGACCCCACGAGGCCGGAGACGTTGGATAAGCCCTTCCGCCACTGGAATGAAGACCTGCTTGCAGGTCTTCCAAGCTGAGCGGTTTGATTATTCGCAGCATAAGACTAAATTCTTCAACGGCAAGCAAATTCGTAGCAAAACCTCATGTACCTTCTTCCGTATCAAATGTCGCTTCCTTCTCCAGAGCACGACGGAGTAAATAATCCAACGTGAAGCGTGATTCCTGCAGAATGAAAAAGAGGGCGCAGAAGTCTTTCGATTCAGACGGCTGTCGGTTGAGAATCGCACGGATTTTATTGCCTGCGATATCTTCAAACGAATCCACCACTACAGGGGCATGAAGCCCTGGTGGCGCCATCATTGCACCCGCATCTTTAGCAAATTCGACTTTGACATTCTCTTCGTGCTGTTCGGCAGCCGCAACGAAAAGCCGTGCATACTCAGCAGTGATATTACGAGAGAAGATCACAAATCCGAGGGAGGCCAACAGTGACTCACAAAATGCAAAATCCTCCGGTAGCAGACCAAGTTTCCGTGTGAACACGTCAAGATCATCCGAGTAGCGATGCTACAAGTAGAACTCCGCTAATGCAGTGCCACCAGTAAGGTAGTACCCCTTTTCGCCAAGACCGTTCTCGAAGAGAGCATGCAGCACTCGCTCCTGCAGAGGTGTCAGTATTTTGCTATTCATACTGCCAGACCCTCACCGCCGTCGTCAGCATCTTCCGCCTTTTATCTGGAAGGTCAACGTGAGGAAGGGCTTCTGCAATGTCCTCAACAGTCAACAGTCTTTTCATATCCTCCCATTGTGCATACTTGAGAATTCGCCTGATGGCCCACAGTCGTTGCGGAGAATCCTTGTCCTGGACATGATGGCGGAGATCATCAATGTCCATGTCATATTCCCACACCATCTGCCGAGGGATTTCTCTTCCTAGCCTACTTAATACATCACGAAGCCACGCACGTACTTCAGACTGTGTCGTGCGGGCGATGACGCGTCGCCTCTAGAACTAAGCGACTTTTACCAATATCATGCGGACCGCTCAGGACAATGGCGCGCACGTACGGATCGTCGACGAAAGCCTTTAACCGCTGGAGGTCTTCTTCTCTACCAACGAGTTCAACATGTGGTGCGAACTGCTTCTGCTTTCGGTGCTCCTAATCTGCAGTCTGCCAGGTCTTAAACGATAACGGGATAAAGTACGCAGCACGAAGATGAGGCTGATTATTGAGAAATGTTTTTAGCTCTCCAGCACCATTAATTTCTATGTGCAAGTTTGGATTTGGAGAGTCTTTTAAAATTGTGCTCTTGAGCGCCCGTTTGTCATTGTGTAGCAAATCAACATTAACGAACAGAGTATAATGGTCAGGACACTTTTTGTTTATCTTCACTACTTCCTGTACCGCATTTTTAAGAGAGGTCTTCAAGGTAGACATAATTTTTTGACGATCTTGAGCGAGGATATTGCGCTTCTTGTACTGAGTTACATTCCAACCTGGTCCCATGATGGGGGTCGGTATCGCACTATCATTGCCCGAAATCTCAACCGACCACTCAGCATCAATCCCACCGTCCTTGGCGTTGATTCGCGAGGTAAATGATGGCAGGCCTGGGCAAGAATGTCCGGACTCCGCCCATGCCAAATCATCGCACATTGAAGCAAATTGTTTAGGAGACCATGAGATCGTCATTTGCTCGACGTCTTGACCGTTTATCGATTGTCCGATTAGCAACGCCATAGTGAGTAGCTTAGAATGCACTTCCCGAAAGTCAATTTGAGGAAGTTCTACGAAAGAGTTGAGCCCCTTATTCTTCGACTTTCTCCAGCCCTAACACCTCGGGGCTATGGTCGAGGATCAGGTGCTCATTAAACTTGTAGAACGACGCCAAAGCATCAGGCGCAATCGTCACCTCCAAGTCGTGATGGCGAATGTCATAGTCCGTAAACTCGCCATTCTCGTGATACGCCCGAAAGAAAAACGACTCGTCAATTGCACTATACAATAAGAATCCCCGAACCCCTCCGGCATTTGTCACCTCAGCAACTGTCTTGCCATACCGATACTTCTCAGTTTTTGGGTTATCTCTCAACGATTCCATGCTTTGAAACGTATCACCCTCAACCTCCATCCAACAGACCAGTCGGAAGGAGGAACAATCTATGACTGGTCTCAACAGGATAAATGACCTCGTGTATCGTTCCGACGGTGCCCTGTTCTTTACCGACCCGCCTTTTGGGTTGCCACAATTTGCCGACGATCCCCGGAAAGAGCTATCCTATGGTGGTGTCTTTTCGTTGAGGGGTGGAAAACTGCAACTGATCAGTACAGATATGAAAGGTCCAAATGGGATCGCCTTCTCACCAGATGAGAAGTACCTCTATATCGGTGACTGGGATCCAGAGAAGAAAGTAGTCATGCGCTACGAAGTCAACGATGACGGAACCCTGACGGGAGGGATAGCCTTTTTTGACATGACGAGTGCAACGGATGAAGATGCCATTGATGGAATCAAAGTCGACCAACACGGCAATCTCTACGTCTCTGGTCCCGGCGGGCTCTGGGTGCTCTCGGCAGCAGGCAAACATTTGGGCACGCTAAAAGGTCCCGAGCATCCGCATTCCCTGGCGTGGGGCGATGAGGATGGCAGAACTCTCTATCTTACTGCCTAGACCAGTGTGTACCGCATCCGACTCAACGTTCCGGGTATCAGACCCGCAATAAAGTAAAACTGTATCCCCTTACCAAGATGTCATAATCAGAAAGACGGAGGCAATCATGAGACTCACAGGAAAAGTCGCGTTAGTCACAGGTAGTAGTCAAGGGATCGGTCGCGGTATCGTCGAGCGTTTTGCCCAAGAAGGCGCTGACGTAGTGATTAACTACAATCGCACGCCCGGTGGCGCAGAGGACGCGCTACGTAACGTCGAAGCAACCGGGCGTCGCGGTCTCATTGTCAAAGCGGATTTATCCAATACCGGAGACATACGGCAATTGATCGCCACCGCGATCGAGCATTTTGGTAAACTTGATATCCTCGTGAACAACGCAGGTATTGAAACCCACGCACCGTTTTGGGAGGTCACAGAAGAAGAGTATGATCGGGTCCTCAACGTCAACCTCAAGGGTGTCTTTTTCGCGACGCAGGAAATGGTACGGCACCTGATGAAGACCAAAAGGCCAGGCAAGATTATTAATATTAGCTCCGTTCACGAGGAGCTCCCCTTTCCAAACTTTACTGCCTATTGCGCCAGCAAAGGTGGGCTGAAGATGTTGACCCGCAATCTCGCCGTCGAGCTTGGCCAGTTTGGCATCACCATTAATTCAATTGCCCCTGGGGCAATTGAAACTCCGATTAACACCAAGTTACTCAACGATCCGAAGAAACTCGGGGCCTTACTCGCACAGATTCCCCTGTCTCGCCTCGGCAAACCCGACGACGTGGCGGGACTCGCCACCTTTCTGGCCTCAGCAGATGCCGACTATGTCACTGGATCGACCTATTTCGTTGATGGCGGCCTCACCTGGCATTATGAGGAACAGTAGCTGTTAGCGTGTGATCAGGAGTAGGGAGGGCGTAAGCAATGTTCTTCCTGCTCCTCGGAGCGATAAAGTAACTGGGCTCCGCCTTTCCTTCCCGTCTTCCTCGCGACACCTGCTGCCCCGCTCACACATCCAACAGGTATGAGAAAAACAAACGTTCTGCTGGTCATTCTCGTGTACCTCGGATTTGTCAGCATTGGCCTTCCTGACGGTTTGCTCGGTGTGGCGTGGCCATCGATTCGCAGCTTCTTTCAGCTTCCTCTCCCCGCGCTGGGCGCTCTCTTAATCATGTTCACGACTGGCTACGTTTTCTCGAGTTTCAGCAGTGGCCATCTTCTCTCCCGTATCAACCTTGGTACCCTCCTGGCCTTGAGTTGTCTGGCAACTGCCGTCAGCTTATTGGGGTATGCGCTCACGCCTGTGTGGTGGGTGATGGTCGCGTTGGGGACCTTTGCCGGTCTTGGAGCCGGGGCGATCGATGCGGGGTTGAACACTTATGCCGCTACTAATCTAAGCGCGCGTTCCGTAAATTGGTTGCACGCCTGTTATGGCCTTGGCGCAGCCAGCGGGCCACTGCTGATGACCACGGTTTTGGGCGCTGGCTACGTGTGGCAATGGGGGTATGGGGTTGTTGGCATTGGCCAACTGTTATTGGCTGTCAGCTTTAGTTGCACCTTGCAGTACTGGCCTTCACCATCGAGAGCAGGAGAAGTTACGACCCTGTCTTCCTCCGCAGCCTCCGGCTCAAGTACTCTACAACGTCCCGTGATGTGGCTCAGTATGGCGGCCTTTTTTGTGTACACAGGTCTCGAAGCTGCGGCAGGAGCCTGGGCGTATAGCTTGTCTACTGAAGCGCGGGCCATATCAATGCACACAGCGGGGTTCTGGGTCAGCATTTATTGGAGCGCACTGACGGCTGGACGCGTTCTCTTTGGCCTGATTGCGGGTAAGGCGTCCATCCCGGCTCTCTTAACTCTCTGTATGCTCACGATCGCTTCGGGGGCGATGCTCCTCTGGCTTCACGTCACCGACGCCCTCAGTTTCCTGGGGTTAACACTGATGGGACTAGCGTCAGGACCAATTTTTCCATCCCTCATTGCCACCACGCCGGAACGACTGGGCGACGCCCATACGGCAAATGGCGTCGGGTTCCAAATCGCGGCTGCCGCGCTGGGCCAAGCTTTGTTGCCAGCTTTTGTTGGTATCGCTGCCCAGCGGTCTGGTCTAGAAATCGTCGGTCCAACTTTATTGGCGGCCAGCATTCTTTTGTTGATTGTTTACACCTCGTTCCCGCTCGTTTCGCGGCGCCTCCTGCCTCTGGAAACGGCCAGTTCCAAGGTCATCTCGTAGCTGTCCAGTGCAAATAGAGAACTTACGCAGAAGGCCTTTCAATGACCCAGTCACGTAGAAATACGGCCTCAAGAACCCCCTTCTTCCGTCGTCTCCAGATCGAGCACTGCGAGTAGTCGTCCATAGCCAATGAACAAGCCAATCATCATACCGAGCTCGATCACCTCAGCCGCACTAAATTCTCGTCGTAAGTCGTGAAAGAAGCTGTCATCGATCGACTGATGATGGAGCGCCATTCGTTCGGCAAAGCGCAAGGCGAGTTTTTCACGTTCGCTGAACACTGAAGAACGCTCAAAATCACACAACGCGTTGACAATCTCATTCGTCACGCCGTCCTGCACAGCCTGTGCAGTGCGTGAGCGCAGTCATGTGCGACAGGCGTTCAGCTCGGCAATCTTGAGCCGCACCAACTCTTTGAGCCTGCTGTCGAGTACCCCGTTGAGTCTGGTCGGAATATAGAAGCGATAAAATGCGTTGCTCAGTTCTGGATTCTGCCCCATCGCCTGAAACACTGCCGGGTTGAAATCTGGGCACGCACGTTCAAACCTTTCCAAGGTGCTTCGCAGCTCAGGGTCGAGCTGTTCGCGTGGAACCAGGTCTACTCGAGCCATGCTACATTCTCCTCTCTCCGGCATTCTCTGATGCGACGGTTCACCGACACGTTAAGAACCACCATGTAAATCCCTTATGTCAGTACACAACACATTACGACGGTGGCGAGGCCTTTTCGTTGAGCTTCCCATTAGCCTTTTTTGTTTTCAGTGTTTCAAGATGGGTTCGCACTTGTTCCACTCCAGAGGTCGTGCTTGGCACGAGCGCCAAAAATCGCTCATAGGCCGCAATCGCCTCGTCAACCTCCCCTATATTCTCTAGTCCTTCAGCCAGGTTGAAATGGGCAGCTGGATACTTAGGGTCGAGTCGCGTGGCTTCGCGCCATTGCGTAATCGCCCCATCCACATCGCCCTTGCGCACCAAAACATAGCCCAAGTTATTGCGTAGCGGTGCCGAGTCCGGAACCAACGCAAGCGCCGAGGTATATGCGCTCTGCGCGCCATCGAGATCACCAGCCTCTTGTAACGCGTCTCCCAGGTCTGCATGAGCCACTCCGTTCTTTGGATCAAGCCGCACCGCCTCGCGCAAGGCCTTCACCGCTTCATCAAGTTGCCCTTTGCTCCGCAGTGCCAAGCCCACATTGAGGTGCGCGCGAGCAAGACTGGGGTCCAGTCGAATCGCTTCCCGCCATTTCTCAATCGCGTTGTCAATTTCCCGGCGATTATAGGCTTCCTCCCCGGCAAGCATCGTCGCATGGGCACGGATTTTTTGTCGATCATCATCGGACAATCCTCCCTGTGCGTGTACGAACGTAGTCCGGCTGCAGCACAAGACGAGCGCAACGACCCGCAACCATCGCCGGAAGGTAGTTTTTCGAGAGCCGACCTGAGATTGCCTTTTCTGTATAACACAGAGGTTTTCCATAACGTCACATTATGATGTGCGGAGCTTGTAGCGCTGGATCTTTCCAGTTGCTGTTTTAGGGAGGTCCGCCACAAACTCGACCCACCGTGGGTACTTGTGTGGTAATATACGTTCACGCACGAAGGTTTGTAGCGCTTGGGCCAACGGAGCAGAAGCAACATACCCATCTTTCAAAACGACAAACGCCTTTGGCTTGACAAGTTTGTTCTCATCCTCCCAGCCAACAACGGCCGCCTCGAGGACTGCTGGGTGCTGAAACAGTACGCCTTCAACTTCTGCTGGCGATACCCATTGGCCCGACACTTTGAGCATATCGTCCGAACGCCCACAGTACCAAAAGATACCGTCGACATCCCGATAATATTTATCCCCGGTCTGTATCCATTCCCCCTGTAGTGCGCGCCGCGTTGCCTCCAGTTTATGCCAGTAGCCAGTGGTGATACTGCCGCCTTTCACCAACAGGTCGCCGATTTCTCCAGTGGGAACCGTTTGTCCGTGCTCATCGACGATCCGCATCTCGTATCCTGACACCGGGATTCCCGAACTTCCGGGTTGCACCTGTCCGGCTCGATTAGACAGAAAGATATGTAAGATCTCGGTTGAACCGATCCCGTCGAGGATTTCTACCCCAAAGCGTTCACGCCAGCGGAGAAAGATTTCCGCTGGCAAGGGTTCACCGGCAGAAATACAGAGGCGTAGGCTCCCCAGGTTATACTTTTGCTCGGCGTCCTTTACTTGCAGCATAGCAGCGTACAAGGTCGGCACGCCAAAAAACAACGTCGGACGATACCGCGCAATCGCGGCAAACATTCCCTCCGGCGTTGGCCGTTCCGGGACTAGCACCGCCGTCGCCCCTGCATAATTCGCAAAGTAGAGTCCTCCACCAAGTCCATAAGCAAAAAAGAGACGCGGAGCAGCAAGAGTCACATCCTGTGGACTGATGGTCAGCACCTCACGAGCGTACGTCTCAGCGCAATAGAGCAAATCACGATGAAGATGAACAACACCTTTTGGCATCCCGGTCGAGCCCGAACTGTAGAGCCATAACGCCGGGTCGTCACGATGGGTCATTTCGGCATCAAGCACAGGCGCTGCGCTGCGAAGGACTTCAGTAAACGACAACGTAGCATCTTGGGCTGTACCCACGATCAGCCGTTGCCGTAACCAGTGTGAGCGTTGCGCCGCCGGGGCAACCATCGGCCAAGCCTCAGCGGAAGCCACAACGACCACAGCTCGGCTATCGTTCAGCAGATAGTCATACTCATCGGTCTGCAGGGCGGTGTTCACCGGTACTGGCACCGCGCCAATTTTGATCGCGCCCCAAAAAGCGTAGGCGAACTCGGGTGCATCCAACACCACCAATAGCACCCGTTCTTCCGGTCGCACCCCGAGCTGACGCAAGACATTCCCGGTGCGGTTCACATTCTCGGCAAGGCGCGCATACGTAACCGTTTCGTCGCCGCAGCAAAGCGCAATACGGTCACTCCTGCCGTTGGCCAGGTGCCGATCGACAAACGCAGTGGCGGCGTTGAAAGCTTCTGGAATCTCAGGAACAGACACACATCCCTCCTCTGTCCTCATAGATCCTTGGCGTTATTGAATATCGTTCTTACGCTGTCAACGCGGCGCGACTCTTGTCATTACAGCCCCCTGGCGTAATCATCATCATCTCATGTTAAGGTGTGGTATTATGCAATACATGGCACGCACGATACTGCCTACGTGCGAGAGGAGGAACGGCATGGAACCCGCAGAGCAGGCGGTAACCCAAAGCGACCCACGCGTCGATTATCAAACCCACCCAGACCGTTATCATCACTGGCGGCTTACCGTTGACGGTCCTATCGCGAGGTTGAGCCTCGACGTGCAAGAAGATCACGGACTGCGCCCTGGGTATACCTTGAAGCTCAACTCGTACGACCTGGGTGTGGATATCGAGTTGCACGACGCCATCCAACGTATCCGCTTTGAACATCCTCAGGTTCGTGCTGTCGTCATCACCAGTGCCCGCGAGCGCATTTTTTGCTCGGGAGCCAATATCTTCATGCTCGGGCTGTCTTCCCATGCCTGGAAGGTCAACTTTTGCAAGTTCACCAACGAGACCCGTAATAGCATTGAAGACGCCAGCCGCTATTCCGGCCTTAAATTTATCGCTGCCTGTAACGGCACCACCGCAGGAGGCGGCTATGAACTCGCGCTCGCCTGCGATGAGATTGTTCTGGTTGACGACCGTTCATCAGCAGTAAGCCTGCCGGAAGTGCCGATGCTTGGGGTTCTTCCCGGCACCGGCGGGTTAACCCGCTTGACCGACAAACGTCAGGTTCGACATGACCTCGCCGACATTTTTTGCACGACAACAGAAGGCATTCGGGGACAACGTGCCAAAGAGTGGCGGCTGGTTGATGCGATTGTCAAACCGGCGCAATTTTCCGAGTTCGTGGCTCGCCGTGCCGTAGAGTTAGCCGCCCAAAGCGACCGGCCTAGTAATGGCCAAGGAATCCACTTATCGCCCCTCCAACGAACGATCGATAAGCAGGGGTATCACTACACGTTTGTCGATGTCCAGATAGACCATACGAGTCGATACGCGACCATTACTGTCAGTGCCCCGCCACACGCACAGCCCCGCGATATTACCGGCATCCTCGCGCTTGGCGCTCAGTGGTGGCCTCTACAGATGGCACGGGAATTGGACGACGCGATTCTCATGTTGCGTACGAATAATTTGGAGATCGGCACCTGGCTCGTCAAAACTCAGGGCGACGCCAAAATGGTAGTGGAGATCGATACGGTATTAGCTGAACACCAACACCACTGGTTCGTACGCGAAGTCATTGGCATGCTTCGCCGCACCTTGGCCCGGCTCGACGTGTCGTCTCGAACGATATTTGCTCTCGTCGAACCGGGGTCCTGCTTTGCCGGGACGTTATTTGAGCTAGCCCTCGCTGCCGACCGCATCTATATGCTACACACTGAAGAAGAGGATGAAGCTCCGCGCCTTCACCTTTCAGTCATGAATTTCGGGGCCTACCCGATGGTGACCCATCTTTCCCGGATCGAGCGTCGCTTCGCCCGAGATGCGGCAAGTCTTGAGCGAACACGTGCCGTCATTGGACAGCCGCTGGCTGCCACCCAAGCATTAGAATGTGGTCTTGTCACCGTCACCCCCGATGAACTCGACTGGGAGGACGAAATTCGCATCGCGTTGGAAGAACGCGCCAGCTTTTCACCAGATGCGCTGACCGGCATGGAGGCGAATTTGCGCTTCGCGGGAGCAGAGTCGATGGAGTCGCGTATTTTCGCGCGGCTCTCTGCGTGGCAAAATTGGATTTTCGTGCGTCCAAACGCCGTCGGTGAATTGGGTGCGCTGAAGGTATATGGAACAGGAAACAAGGCGAGGTTTAATTGGGAACGCGTATGAAGCGTAAAACGTAAAGAATAACACGTAAACGGGAAGACACACTGCCCTCGACCTTCGTACGTTTTATGTCTTTCGCTTTACGCATCACGTTTTACGCATTACGTTTTACGTTCCCCAATAGGAGTCAGCCATGAGCATCGACTACAACCAAAAGATTCCCAACAATGTCAATCTTGCGACCGATAAGGCTCTCCAACGTGCGCTTGAGCGTTGGCAACCGCACTACCTGGAATGGTGGAATGAGGTGGGGCCGGTCGGCGCGCAACAGGATGACGTCTATTTGCGCACGGCTGTGAGTGCCGACGCCTCAGGTTGGGCGCACTTCGACTACGTCAAAATGCCAGAGTATCGCTGGGGGATTTTTCTGTCCCCGCAAGAAGAAGGACGACAGGTCAATTTTGGTGAACATAAAGGCGAACCAGCCTGGCAGGAGGTACCGGGTGAGCACCGTGCCACACTCCGGCGGATTATCGTTACCCAAGGAGACACTGAGCCCGCGTCAGTAGAGCAGCAGCGGTATCTCGGACTCACCTGCCCTTCCCTCTATGACCTGCGCAATCTGTTTCAAGTCAATGTCGAAGAGGGTCGCCATTTATGGGCCATGGTCTATTTGCTCCACCGCTACTTTGGTCGTGACGGACGGGACGAAGCCGAAGCGTTGCTTGAGCGCCGCTCGGGAGACGCGGACAATCCACGCATTCTCGGCGCGTTTAACGAGCAGACACCGGATTGGTTGTCGTTCTACCTCTTCACCTATTTCACAGACCGTGACGGAAAATTCCAACTGTGTGCTTTGTCAGAATCCGGCTTTGATCCACTGGCTCGGACCACAAAATTTATGCTGACCGAAGAGGCACATCACATGTTTGTCGGCGAATCCGGGGTCGCGCGAATTATTCAGCGCACCTGTGAGGCGATGCGCGCGCACAAGGTCGAGGCTCCTGACCAAGTTCGCGCACTGGGAGTGATCGACTTCGAGACGCTACAGCGCTACATCAACTTTCACTACAGCGTCACGCTTGATCTTTTCGGCGCCGACCAGTCTTCGAATGCGGCCACCTTTTACAGTAACGGGATCAAAGGACGCTATGAAGAAACAAAGATTAACGATGACCACGTCCTGAAGAACGACACCTATCCAGTTCTTGACGTCGTTGACGGTCAACTAGTCGAAACGCAGGTCCCAGCTCTCGTCTCGCTCAACGAACGCCTGCGTGACGACTTCATCAAGGATTCTGTCCGTGGGGTCACGCGCTGGAACAAAGTCATCGAACGGAACGGGCTCCCGTTCCGACTGCAGGTGCCACACAAAGCCTTCAACCGCCGCATCGGCAGCTTTGCCTCGCTGCGTATCTCTCCGACCGGACAGGTGGTCTCTGAGGTTGAGTGGGCGAAGAAGGTTCGCGAGTGGCTGCCAACCGATGAAGATCGGAAGTATGTCACGTCACTGATGGGGCGTGTCGTCAAACCTGGAAAATTCGTCAACTGGATCGCACCACCAACGGCAGGGATCAAAGGACGGCCGGTTGATTTCGAATATGTGCGGTTCAATTAAGAAGTCGTTGTACGTCTCGAGGGAGCCCGGCGCAGTACTCACTTCATGGAAAAAAAGGGACTTTCTGAGAAAATTTGGGTTACGGGAGACAGAGTGCTATGCTGCGTGCCCCGCGCTCGATACCCGCGGGTTTTCTCGGGGAGTGGGCATTGCTTTTTCAGTCAATATCAAACGACAGCACCTCAACCTGAGCGCCGGGGAAGAAGCCGAGTTCCAGCTCAGCCCTTTCGAGGAGGGTCCCCTGCGCCAAAATCTCAAAGGTCGCCTTGAAGGACTCCTCCTTGATTCCGGTCAGCTCGCCAATCCGCAATCGCACTTTCAGTACCTTTTGTGCGCCTTCCCTTTCGGCGTGGGCCGCTATCCCTTCAATGATCGGTTGGATTAAATGGGTCTCGTGCATTCCCCTACCTCCAGTAGGAACCTCTCGATCTCATCGAGGGTCTTGAGAACCTGGGCTGACATCCCCTCCCCTAACGAAACATCTTGTGGCTGTACTCCCAAGAGAAGGATATTAGCTCGTACTTCATTTTCGAGAAATTCGATGAGCATTCGACTTGATATATCATGTGTCGAGAACCCGCTTTTAGCAATGTCTGCCGGCCGCAAGATACAGTATTGTCCTGGCGCTAAGTCTAAGTGCGCGACATCGACCAACAAGATGGTGTCTGGTTGTTCCCTGACGATGCGGCCGATGTAATTCTCTGGTGCGTTCCCGGCATCAATGCAGAACATGGGCACTTTGCCCTGTATATGCGCAATCAGGGCTGGACCGAACCCGTCATCGCCGCGCAAGGGATTGCCGATGCCGACAATGACGACTCGGCCGCGCAGGAGTGGTTGCAAAATGTTTTCCATGAGGACCTTTACTAGCCATCCTTGGTCGTCAGTGTTGTCTCCCGGCGGCAGCGGGCGCATAAGATCTGAAAACGGTCCCCGCGCCCCTGCTTGTCCATAGCCGCCCGCATATTCTCGTCGATCAGACCCAGTTGTTTATGGTGAGAGAGATATAATGTCGGGCTGGCGTAGCTCAACTCACCGACCTGCTCACAAATCCAGGCCAGATGGTCTTTACAGCCAATCACATTCCCGCAGCGTTCACATAACTCCAGTTCCTTTTCGATGCTCTCGTACGCTCGGGAACAATCGAAGAAGGCCAGGTCCCATTCCTTGGAAGACTTGATCCCTTCGTGATTGGCGATGCAGGCAGCCTCGCACTGTCCGCAGAATATACAGGTATCAGTGTAATGAATCAGGACTCGTTTGGCTCGCCTTCTTCCCGTAACCGTCTCTTCAATGACATCCTGATGGGCAATCGCCTCGGCCGGACAAACCTGCTCACACGCCAGACACCCGACACACCGTTCCTGGTTAAACTTCGGTAAGCCACGAAAGCTGGGATATGGGACATGCGGTTGCTGGGGAAACCTGACCGTATACGGCCCCCTCACCAGCGCCTTGAGCGCTTCGCCTAATTCTCGGACCTTCGGCAGTCGCATCTTTACTCCCTCCTCTCGACGTTATGAAACGTCTTGCTTGTGATCTTCGGCGTAGCGATCGATCACACTTCCCGACCAGAGTGGAATCCCAGAGCGATGCGCGGCCCGGGCAATGGCGTGTGCACCTACTGGCGCGGTCAGTACGAGGAACAGCATACACAACAAGGCCTTCATGCCAGCGGCGACAAATCCAACCATTAAGAAGGTGCCAAAGAGAATGCTGCAGGTGCCCATGGTCACGCACTTGGTAGCGGCCTGGAGCCGATTGTAGACATCGGGGAGACGAACAAGTCCTAAGCAACCGACAAGATCAAAGACCAAGCCGATAAAGACGAAAGTCAGTCCCAGTGCATGTCGCATGCGGTCCTCTCTTGTTTATTCATCGAAGCCTTTCCCCTCAAGGTATTTGGCCAGCGCCAGGGTACCGATAAAGCTCTGTAAAGCCCAGGCGATACCAATATCGATATACCAGGACCGTCCAGTTGAGATGGTTAAAATGGCGCAAAATCCCACGATTAAGATCCCAAGAATGTCCACGGCAACGGCCCGGTCTGCGGCGGTGGGGCCGCGACTGATCCGATAGAGACACAAACCCGCAGCTAACAGCAGGATATACAGTGCTCGCTCTAAAATGGGGAGATACGGCAAATCCGGGAAAAACAAAAATGGCAACGGGTAAACGAGTATTCCCAGTACCAGCCCAATTACGACAAGACTTCCTCCCACCCATCTGACTGTTGTCATCCCTCACCCTCCTCAAAGACCTTGCGCAGGATTTTTTCAAAACGCTCGGCAATGGCCTTCGTCGCTCCCTCGACATCCCGCGTGCGTACATCAATCCAATGCACATACAACGCGGAATGATCTTCGCCGATATCGACACTCATCGTCCCAGGGGTCAAGGTGATAGAGTTCGCCAACAGCGTCAGCGCGATATCCGAGCGTAAGGAGGTCGTGATCTTTACGATTCCGGGATTAATGGGCAGGCGGGGATCTATGACTCGATAGGCGACATCAAGATTCGCCTTGAGTACCTCCCATAAGAACACTGGCACATACTGCAAGCAAAAATAGACATACCGGCGCGGATACCGCGCGAGAAGACGAGGATGTCGGATGACCATCTCGCCTAACAGGAGAGCCACAATTGCTGCCACAAAGATCCCCACCAGAATATGACCGCCATCGGGAGGCCAGCTGAAGAGACACCAAACAATGAACGCAGCCACAAAAAGTAAACGTTTTGGCGTCATGGTGCCCCCTCCTTCCACATGACGGTGCTGTAATTGATTCCTTCGACGAGCACCGTCGTGGCTGGTGACAAAAACACCCCCTTGAGGCCGGGCAGCACCAGCACTCCGCTCACGACGCACAGAATAGCGAGAGCGACCATCGAAATCTGCATATAGCCGGGAACCTCTTTAACCTCCAGCCAACGGGGATTAAGTTCTCCACCAAAAGCCTCTTTCATAACCCTCATTACCATCGCCAGAGTCAAGGCACTGACGATCACTGCGATAAAAGCGTACCCCACCTGTCCTGCTTGTACCGCCGCCATAATAATCAGGAGTTTACTCCAGAACCCACTGAATGGCGGGATGCCGGCGATCGACAGAGACGCAACAAAACTCGTGGTGCTAGTCACCGGCATCCTCCTTCCCAAGCCTCCCATCAGGTGCAGATCACGGGTTCCGGTCGCGTACTCCACTGCCCCGGAATTCAAAAAGAGCAACGCTTTAAACACTGAGTGATTAAACAAGTGAAACAATCCGCCCAAGATTCCTAACGGTGTCGCCAAGCCAATGCCGAACACCACATAGCCGACTTGACTGATAGAAGAATAGGCGAATAACCGTTTGAGATCCTGCTGTCCGATCGCGAGCAGTGCTCCCACCACCATCGACAAGGCCCCCAAGAACATCAGGATAGATGACACGAGCGGCGTCAAGCCAATAATATGAAAAAAGACACGAGTTAAGGCATAGATGCCGAGAGATTTGATTAACACGCCAGACAACATGGCCGAGATCGGGGCCGGAGCCGAGGGATGGGCATCCGGCAGCCAGGCATGAAACGGAACCAAAGCCGCTTTCAGTCCGAAGCCAGTGAGGAAAAACGCACTCACCATGAGAATGAGATTCTGACCCCGTTGAGTGGCCAAGGTGCGACTCATATCCGCCATGTTGAGAGTCGAAGTCATGGCATACAGCAACGCAATCCCCCACAAGATGAAGAGAGATCCAACTGTCCCCATTACCGCATACTTAAACCCCGCTTCCAGTTCATGGCGTTCGGTCCCGAAGGCCACTAAGGCGTAGCTCGCGAAGGCAGCAACTTCGAGAAAGACAAAGAGGTTAAAGAGGTCTCCGGCTACGATAACGCCGTTCATCCCGGCTACCAGCAGCAGCAATAACGTGTAGAACATCTCCTTGGCGGTATAGCGTGCCATGTAATCTCGGGCGTAAACGGCAATCGCAAAAGCGACAGTGTTCACCGTCACCAACATAAAAACGGCCAGCCCATCCACAACCATCGATATCCCGACTGGTGCTCGCCATCCTCCCACGTGATAAATGACGGGCGCATTGACCGAGACCGTATGCAACGCGAACAGCGACAACCCCAAGAGAACCGCCATAGCCATGCTCCCCAAGAAATCAGCCAGCCCGTGCACACGTCTGCCTAACAGAGAGTTCATAAACGCACCAGCCAGAGGGACAATGACAAAACCGGGAATGAAAACGGTGCTCTCGTTCATCCCCGTAAGTCCCGTATCTCGGCAATATCGTAGGTTCCATACTTCCCATACAGGCGCATCGCCAAAGCGACGAAGAGCGCGGTGGAGCCAAGACCAATCACAATAGCAGTTAACACCAACCCCTGCGGCAACGGATCGACCATCATCGCGATAGCAACGTCCGGGGAGAAGATAGGCGCCCGACCATTATGGCGGTATGCGATGAGAACAAAGAAAAGATTCACCGCGTGCTCCGCAATGGTGAGCCCAATGATCATCTTGATAAGATTGCGCTGACTTAAGAGTCCAAACACTCCTACCCCAAAGAGAATCACAGCCAACAAATATATCGTCACGGTTCGATCCTTATGCCACCGAACATACTCTGCGCTTCCTTCGCCAAGGAGAGGAATTCTGCCTTCACGCCATTATCCGTAGCACCCAGCGTAGGGCAAAGATCTTGCCGTCCCCGCACGCGCTGCCCTGAGTCGTTAAAATGCCTGGAAATTCATAGCCGTGGCGTAATCCTACCGAGGACAGCGGACAATTTCGCGGCTTGCTTTTCCCAATCTTGAGAAAATCAGTCCCTTTTTTCCCCAAAAATGAGAAACGTGGAAGGGATATTTCTTCTAGGAAAACGGGACAAACGTTACCGGGAAAGCACAACCCACACCTGGCATCTCTCTTGCCAGAGAACTGCTCACAGTAGGGAACAGCACATGCAAACACTTGAACCCATTCTCGCGATTCATGCGGTCTTTCAGGGACGGCCAGCGCAGCATTTTCAACTTATTGTGAGGCGTGCTGCAAAGGTGCACACTGCGGTTCGTCCAGGTGTCTGGCGAGAAACATGGAATGCCGCCCCAACATTTCAGTCGCCACTCTTTGGAAGCGTAAGCACATGATCACCTATTTCTCCCGACAGAATCTTTTTGTGTGGCTCGATGGCTTGAAGTCCGATTTTGCCGTGTTTGTTCCGGTCAAGAAAGGCATCTCGCGTTTTTACCAACGTTACACTTCGCCATCGCCAGATATCGTTATCGGTGAAGTGAGGACGGCCGAGCCACTGAAGGGGTTTTTCACGCCGGCACGAGAAAAGGTCGCCGAGGGTTTTCACCCGGAGCTGCCAGCGGAGAAACATAAACCCTTTGCTATCGTCGGGGTGAAGGCCTGCGATCTGACAGGCTTCTTTGTGCAAGACCACGTCTTTCTCAATAATCACGACCGAGATCCTTTCTATGCCCAGGCGAAAGAACAGACCCTCATCATCTCTGCTGACTGTACCAAAGTTCTTGAGACTTGTTTCTGTCTGACTCTTGGTCATGCTCCGTATCCCGAAGGTCATTTCGATATCAATCTCTCTGAAGTCAGCAACGGATTTATTGTTGAAACAGGTTCACCTAAAGGCGAGCAAATCGTCGAACGTTACGCCTCTCTCTTTCAAGAGGTTGCCCCTGCCGCCATAAGCGAACGAGAGACCATACGACAGCAGGTCACAACTGAGGTCCGGAACAAGATCGAAAAGTGCGGGGTTCCGTATCACGACCAGTACCACGGGATGATTGAGCGCAACTATGACTCGTCACTCTGGAAGGATGAGGCCAAAACCTGCGTAGAATGTGGCGCCTGTAACACGATTTGTCCGACTTGCCATTGTTTCTTGTTGACGGATCAGCAGGAGGGGTGCCAGTTCGCTCGCTTTCGCCAGTGGGACTCGTGCATGCTCAAGGACTTCGCCCGGGTCGCCGGAGGGGGAAATCCTCGACCGCAGTTATGGATGCGCTTACGGAATCGCTTTGAGAAAAAATTCGACTTCTTTCCCAAGACTGCAGATCTTTACGCCTGCACCGGGTGTGGGCGTTGTATTTCTGCCTGCCCAGCAAAAATAGATATCCGCAAGGTGTTAAAGAGATTGGTGCACAATGAATAGCTCGCGCAATCCGTATAGCCCGATTGCAACCGAGGTCATCGAGGTCATCGTCGAAACTCCGACGATCAAGACGCTGCAGCTCAAGCCTGAAACTCCGATCGCCTTCGCCGCTGGCCAATTTGTTGAGTTAACTGTTCCCGGCGTAGGAGAAGCACCCTTCACGCCCTCTTCCCGGGCCTCGGTAATGGACGAACTGTATTTGACCATTATGAAAACAGGCAAGGTCACCGAGGCTGTGCATCGTCTTAACAAGGGCGATACGGTCGGGCTGCGCGGACCGCTCGGGACCGGTTATCCAATCGATCTCTTTCAGGACAAGGAAGTATTGGTGGTCGGCGGTGGATGTGGCTTCGCTCCTTTGAGAAGCCTGATGTACTCCTTGTTTGAGCGCGCCGAGGAATTGAAGAAACTCCTCTTTCGTGGCGGGTGCAAATCGGCCCGGGATCTGCTGTACCGACAAGAACTCGAAGAATGGGCAGCAAGGCCGGATTTGAATATGCAACTTACTGTGGACGTCGGTGACGAGTCCTGGAAGGGACCGGTAGGAACGGTCACGACTATTTTAGACGACATCGATATGGAGTGTAGGCATGGCGTCGCCATTGTGTGCGGCCCATCCATCATGATGAAGTTCGTCACGGCAAAATTGGTGGACATGGGGTTTCAGGACCACAACATCTATATTTCGATGGAAAAGCATATGTCGTGCGGGATTGGGAAGTGCGGCCATTGCCGCCTCGGGACTTACTATGTGTGCAAAGACGGACCGGTGTTTCCTTACGACAAGATCAAGCGCTTTCCAGATATGTGGACGTGATCAGAGGACACGAGGGTAGGCGTTTCGCTGCAAACGAAGGGAATGAACATGAAGACCAGCGCTGAACAGCTACATCACAGGAAGTTCAATCCAAGTCCCCAGGGTGGGAGCGACGAGCGACTGTTTATTGACCTGGACATATGTTCAACTCGGTGTCCTGGTTGCACCGTCCAGTGCAGCTATTATGACTTGACCAACAATAACGGCATTCGCTCGGTGGCCGAGCTGGCCACCTATGCTTTGGTGTGTCGCCGCTGTGAAGATCCGCACTGCGTCAAAGCGTGCCCCGTCAACGCTCTTGAACAGCAACAGGACCAAGGTTCCATGTTGATCCGACACAACATGCTCTGTATTAGCTGTCACTCCTGTTCACACGCCTGTCCGTACGGCACGATCTACCCGGATCATGTTCCTCTCCTCGTTCATAATTGTGACTTTTGCCTTGATCGACGCGGGGAAAGCCATGAACCACTCTGTATTACCACCTGTTCGTACGGAGCCTTGCGGCTGGTGCGCGGCGATAGCGAACGCGGTGAGGATACGGTTCTGGTCGGAGATCATCTCATGATCCATTCTACCCATTGGCAACGAGAAAAGGCGTGAAAGCCTCTGTCGCGACATGGCCATTGTGTATTTTTTCCTCTTCGGATTTTTTGTGACAGCCGCGATTGGTCTGTTCGCCAGTTGGATTGATCGCAAGCTCACTGCCCGGATACAGTACCGGGTAGGCCCCCCCCTGCTGCAACCTGTGAACGATATCCTGAAACTCTTAGGCAAAGAGACGCTCATTCCTTTTGGTGCTGCCAAGACTCCCTTCCTGGTTGCCCCCTTGCTTGGATTAGTAAGTGTCATGGTGGTATCGACGATTTTATGGGTCAACAATATCAATCCTCAGCACACATTTGTCGGGGATATGATCGTCGTGATCTACCTCTTGCTAATCCCCTCAATCTCTATGGTTCTAGGTGGGTTTGCTTCCGGGAATCCACTGGCCAGTTTGGGTGCCTCGCGGGAGCTGAAACTCATCTTAAGTTACGAACTCCCTTTCATATTGGCGGTACTCGTGTCAGTGATCCAGGCGAATTGCTCTCTGCGGTTAGGGGACATTGTCACGAGCCAGGCCCAGAACGGCATCGTTGCGGTGAGTTGGTCCGGAGGTTTGGCCTTGTTAGTCGCCTTCATCTGTACGCAGGCAAAATTAGGACTGGTTCCCTTTGACCTCCCCGAGGCCGAAACGGAGATCGCGCATGGCCTTTTAATTGAGTACTCAGGAACCTTGCTGGCCACCTACCGACTGATGCGCACCATGCTACTGTTCACCCTGCCATTTTTTCTCATCATTACCTATCTGGGTGGCTTCAGCGCGAACGGCCTTCAGCCAATCTACGGGATAGTCGAATATGTCGGTTTGGTCGTTTTGCTTACTGTCAGTCGTAATATCAATCCTCGTGTGCGGATAGATCAGGTTGTGAAGTTTTTCTGGGGTCCCTTGACCGCCTTAGCGATGATCGCCGTCATACTAGCCTTGAGGAACCATTAAGATGACACTCGTCGATACGGCCTTGCTCAAATCGTTATGGGTATTTCATTTGGCGACGGGGAGCTGCAATAACTGTGACATCGAAATCTTAGATTGCCTGACCCCGCGGCATGACATTGAACGCTTCGGGATGCTGCTCACGGGCAGCATTAAACATGCTGACGTTCTGTTAGTGACCGGCGCGGTGAACCGCAAATGTATTCCGCGCATTAAACGGCTGTATGAACAGATGCCCAAACCGCGGCTGGTGGTCGCGATCGGCGAGTGCGCCCTGTCGCGGGGGATATTCATACATAGTTACAATTGCCCGCTGCCTTTGGATAAGGTCCTCCCTGTCGACGTCTACATCCCCGGCTGTCCGCCAAAACCAGAAGCCATTATGTCTGGTCTAGTGAAATTGATTGCGCGTGTGAAAGAGCGGGATGATCAGGCTACAGACAAACCGGCACTGGGGGTATGAGCATGAATCGCGCAGACATAATCCAGGCGTTACGAGAACGGTTTCCGCAAAAGATCATTCACGTCTTCCAGCGATCCGCCAAGCGGGTATATGTCGATATCAGTAGCGATGCGATTGTCGACATCGCCACCTACCTCTTTCGAGACGTAGGGGCGCGGTTCAATATTGCCTCTGGTGTCGATGGCCGCACCCAGATGGAGATGTTGTATCATTTTACCGTGGAAGACCGTGATTTAGTGATCTCACTCAAGGTCACATTACCAAAGTCGAAGTTGGAGATCGATTCCTTGACGCCGGTGTTCAAGGCCGCCTATTGGATCGAGCGAGAGATTTATGAACTGTTAGGGATTCGTTTTCTTGGTCATCCCCAGCTCCAGCGGCTGCTCCTCCCCGAGGATTGGCCCGAAGGGGTGTATCCTCTGCGTAAAGATTACCAAGAGTGGGATCCTAACGCGGTAAGAGATAGGGGGGTATAGTGCCGCGAACGATCATTCCTATCGGGCCATATCATCCACTCCAGGAAGAGCCAGAATTCTTTGCCCTCACGGTCGAGGGTGAAACGGTTGTCGATATCGACCTCCACATCGGCTACAATCATCGGGGCATCGAGAAACTCTGTGAGCGCAAAGCGTATGATCAGATTCCCTTTGTGGTGGAGCGGATCTGCGGTATCTGCTCCACCAGTCATCCCTTTGCCTACACTGCGGCGGTCGAAGACCTGCTCTCAGTCGAAGTCCCACCCCGGGCGAGCTATATCCGCACTATTATCGCCGAGGGGGAACGGATTCATTCCCACCTCCTCTGGCTTGGACTGGCGGGCCATTTTTTGGGATACAACACCATCTTTATGTGGTGCTGGAAACTACGCGAGGAGATCCTCGATGTCATGGAGATCTTAACCGGTAATCGCAATAACTATGGCATGTTCAAAGTTGGTGGGGTCCGCAGAGATATCCAGGCGCAAGATGTTCCGCTGGTTTTGCAGAAGATCACCTCCATCATTCCCACACTAACAAAACTCGCAACAGCGATAAGCGACGATCCAGTTCTACGTGTGCGTACCGAAGGCATTGGGATTCTGTCAAAGGAAGCGGCGATTGATTACTGCGCGGTGGGTCCCACGGCCCGCGCCTCGGGCGTGGCGCGGGATGTCAGAAAAGACTCTCCGTATGGCGCCTATAAGCAGATCGATTGGAACATGGTTGTGACTCATAACGGGGATGTCTTTGATAAGGTCCTGGTAAGGGTAAAAGAACTTTTTGAATCGATTAAGATCATCAACACCTGTTTCTCCCAACTCCCACCAGGAGAAATTGAGTGTCTAGTCAAGAACATCCCACCTGGTGAGGGAATCGGTCACATCGAAGCTCCTCGCGGCGAGTGTTTCCACTATATACGTAGCGACGGCACCAATCGGCCCGTCCGGCATAAGATCAGGGCCCCCACCTATATGAACCTGCCGACCTATAAAACCACGGTGGTCGGGCAGACAATCGCTGATGCCGCGATCATCCTGGCGGCCATTGACCCGTGCTATTGTTGTACGGAAAGAATGGCGGTGCGTAACCGCAAAGGGGACACGCTCTTTGCAGGAGAAGAGTTGCTGCGACTCTCGCACGAGAAAACTGAGCAGCTCCGCATAAAGCTAGGACGGTGACAATGGAGCTTGCACAGCCATTTTTCCATATTGATCCGCTCGCCACAGTAGTTGGACTCAGTATCCTCTTCTTTACCGGGCTTACCTTACTATATTCACCGGGCTATATGCCCAAAGCCACAGGGAGAACGTTATATTATGTCTATATCGTGTTGACCCTCGTCGCCGCGCTGGGAGCGGTGTTGGCCAACAACCTGATTGTGTTTCTCGTCGGCTGGGGTCTGACCGGGGTCTTTCTCTATCTGTTGATCGGCTATGGTTCCAAAGAACGCGTGTCCGCGACTGCGCAAAAGGCAATGATTGTCCTCGGCGGAACCGAGGCCTTTATGATGCTCGGTGTCGCGCTCATGGGTCAGCTCGGTGGTTCCTTCACTATCCAACACATTAGCCGCAATCCGATCAGTCTTGCGCAACCGCTGGCGGTTCCCGCTTTTCTGTGCTTGTTGATCGGCGTGTTAGCCAAGGCTGGGGCCATACCCCTGCATACCTGGCTTGTGGATACGGCTGAAGACGCCCCCACTCCGGTAACAGCCTTTTTGCCCGCCGCGGTAGACAAGCTGCTCGGGATTTATCTGTTGGTGCGGATGAGTTTGGATCTCTTTGTCATGATCCCTGTAATGTACACAGCCTTGTTGGTTATCGGCGCCATAACCATTGTCGGCGCCGGTATGATGATGCTGACTCAGCAGGACTGTAAGCGACTTTTGGGCTACTGTGCCGTGAGCCAGGTGGGATACATTCTGTTGGGACTGGGCAGTGGTCATCCATTGGGAATCGCGGGCGGGCTTTTTCACATGGTAAATCATACCATCTACAAATCCTGTTTATTCTTCTCCCTCGGAGCGGTGGAACACAAAACGCAAACCACCGATGTTGAGCGAGTGGGGGGTATGGGCAGCCAGCTGCCGTTGATCTTTGTGAGTTTCCTGATTGCTGCGCTCTCGGTTTCCGGTATTCCTCCGTTGAATGGTTTCGCCTCGAAATGGATGATCTATCAGGGCCTCATTGAGGCCGGTAAAGCAGGTGGGACCACCTGGATACTGTGGTTAGTAGTCGCAATGTTTGGCAGTGCGCTGACCCTGGCCGGGACGATGAAAGTCACACACGCCATATTCTTGGGGCAGGCTCCCCCCGAACCGCAGCAAATTCCTGACACCGCAGAGAAAACCCCGGTTGCCATGCTTATCCCTCCGCTTCTCTTGGCTTTTCTGTGCCTCGTGTTTGGCATCTGGACCTATGCTATCCCACTCAGACATCTAATTTTTCCCATTCTCGGACAAGAGATCGCCTTTCCAGGAATGTGGCAACCGACACTCGCAACGGTCTTAATCATAGTGGGGATTGGTTTCGGTTTTCTGCTGTATGTGGGCGGACGAGCAACCTTAACCCTACGACAAACCGATGTCTTTATCGGCGGAGAAACGTTAGACGTTCTGCAGGGGATGAGACTCTCGGGCGGGGATTTTTATAACACGATCCAAGAGCTCCCAGTTTTCCGCTTGCTCTACGGGCTCGCCCAAAGCCGGGCGTTTGATGTGTACCATAGCGGCGCCTTTCTCGCTTTTGGTCTGCATCGCGTCTTCCGGTCGCTGCATACCGGCATTCTGTCAACCTACGTCTCCTGGTGCCTTTTAGGGCTGGGGATTTTATTCGGGGTCTTAGTGTTGCGGTAACCGACGATGTTGGAACTGTATATTTTACTCATCTTTATGATCATTGGCGCACTGGTCGCACTGCAAAGCAAGGATCTGCTCTCTTCGGTCGTTGCCTTAGGAGCGGTGGGGCTCTCCTTAAGTTTAACCTTTTTGATCCTCAAGGCTCCTGATCTCGCACTCACACAGTTGGTGGTAGAGCTTTTATCTCTTATCATTCTCATCCGTGCAACCCTCAAGAAGGGGGTGCCACCGATCCCGACCGGCGGCTGGCGGTATCCTACGGCGATGGGAGTGGGTTTTGCCGTCGTCTTGACACTCGTTGCTTTTCACTGCTTTCCCGACCTCCCGACATTCGGGGAGCCGCGTGTACGCGTCGCACAGCACTATGTGGATTCCGGCGTACGGGAAACAGGCGCAACGAATCTGGTCGCTGCCGTGATTCTCGACTATCGTGCTTTTGATACCTTAGGTGAAGCGACGGTTTTATTTACCACGGCGATCGGGGTGTTGGCAGTCACGCGGAGAGTCGGCAGAAAACAACGCCATCAATCCGACCGAGAAGGAGAGCGGTGACTAACGAACAGTCCCGAGGAATGTCGGTTATTGTGAAGACCGTAACCCGGATGACGGTCTGGCTGATCCTGCTGTATGGGATCTACATTATCACGCATGGGCACCTCTCTCCGGGTGGGGGTTTTGCTGGCGGTGTGATCATCGCATTGTCGTTTATTCATCTCATACTGGCCTATGGGAAAGAGGCGGTTGTGGCAACGATGTCAGAAAATCTCATCAGGATGTGGGAAAGCACCGGCGCGTTAGCTTTTCTGACGATTGCGCTCTTGGGACTCACCGGGGGATATTTTTTCCGCAATTTTCTTCCGGTCGGGATTCCTTTTCATTTACTGAGTGCAGGAACGATCCCGCTCAGCAATATCGCGATTAGTCTTAAAGTGTGGGCCGGCCTGCTGGCCATCTTCATCGCCTTAGTCTTGTTACGAATCGACAACGGAGAAAGGGAGTCGACACACTCTGTGCAAGGGACCGAGGAGTAAACCAGGCGCTCGGCAAATAGTGCCCGGGGCGAAATATATCACTTATAGTGAAACAATACTGACGGCGAGTAGTTCAGTCTCAATAGTCGGTCATTGCTGCTTAGTGAGAGGAGGCAAATTCTTTCTCATGCCTTTCCATTTGCTCACGTTTCAATTCCACGGCTATCACCCCGCCACTCCTAGCGCGAGTCGATTTCCGGGCCGTCACTTCTCCCTTGCTTTCGGCTTCCGGTACAAACCCGGCCCTGACCTCTTGACGTTTGGAAAGTCGTTCTTAGATTTTCTTTAACAAGAAAGGTTGACATTGGCAGAAACTGAACAACGAGGAGGTTGTTATGGCTCTTATGCGTTTCTCATCATCGTTTGATCCCCTGGAGGGGTTGCTCAGCTTACAGCGTGAACTTGACCGCGTCTTTGAAAGTCCCTCGTTAGGGTTCGATCTAGGACTTTCTGGCCGCGGCGTCTTTCCTCCTATGAACGTCTTTAATGATAAGGACGGGGCAGTGATCCGCCTGGAAGTGCCCGGAGTTGCTCCCGAGAATATCGCTATTGAAAGCCAAGGGCGTACGTTGACCGTGAGCGGAAAGCGGGAAGTAACAGCCCCTGAAGGTGCCAGTTTTCATCGTCGCGAGCGGAGCGGTGGTGAATTCTCCCGGTCATTGCAGTTACCGACAGATCTCGACTTGGCACGAGCGGAGGCGTCCTGCAACCATGGAATGCTCACCATCCGCATCCCCAAGAAAGAAGAAGCCAAACCGCGGCAAATCTCGGTAAAAACTGCGTAAATAGCGGGTATTTCTGTAGAATGGAGGGACACAGACCATGACAGATAAAGAACTGACGACTCAACCAAAACAAGAAGTGACAAATAAAGAAGCCACGCGAGCAGGGCGGGCTTTTGTGCCGAACGTCGACATCTACGAAACCTCAGAAAGCTTGTGGCTACGAGCGGATATGCCTGGCGTTGATGAACAATCGATTGATATTAATGTCGCCGACGGCGTCCTCACTATCGAAGGACAAGTGGTAGTGAAAGATTACGAGAACTTGACACCAGTGTACACCGAATACAATGTCGGTAATTTCGCTCGTCGCTTTACCCTGTCGAACGCTATTGATGCAGAGAAGATTTCCGCTCGCATGAAACATGGAGTGTTAGAACTCGAACTGCCAAAGGCAGAGACAGCAAAACCGCGACGTATCACCATCGCAACCAGCTAAGCCCTTCTGTCTATGAGTGCCATTCCTCCTGAATGACGCGGGGAGAGCAACAATCTGCCCGCGTCCGCCCCTTCTCTGGCCGTTCTTCGGCTGTTCCCCCCAATTCTTCCTGTGGCTGATTCCGTTCAGGGTGCAGTCTATGTTAGAGTCTTGCGCATATTCTTTACAGAGTCTTCACTGCTATGAACACACATATTGGTCCCACTTCGCAAGAATTACGGCGCGCCTTTCACGAAGCTGTTGACTGGGTCGCTGATTACTTAGCGCACGTTGGCGACCTCCCAGTCTTATCCCAGGTTGCGCCTGGGGCAATTGCGGCTGTATTACCTCCCTCACCACCACAACACGGCGAGACGCTCGATGCGATCCTTCACGACGTTGATCGCCTACTGTTGCCAGGTATCACTCACTGGAATCATCCGGCGTTCTTTGCCTATTTCGGTATCAGCGGGTCTGGTCCCGGGATCGTCGGAGAGCTCCTCGCCGCTGCTCTTAATGTCAATGCGATGTTGTGGCGCACGTCGCCAGCAGCCACGGAACTGGAGCAACGCACGTTACAGTGGGTCGCTGAGCTGTTAGGCCTGCCGCCATCATGGTTCGGCGAGATCACCGACACGGCCTCGGCGTCTACATTGTATGCGCTCGCGGCCGCTCGCGAAGCGGCAGGGCTAGCGATTCGCGAACGAGGCATGGCCGGGCGCGCGGACCTTCCACCAATAGCCATTTACTGTTCGACACAAACACATAGTTCGATAGATAAGGGAGCGATTGCACTCGGAATTGGACGACAATGGACGCGACATATTGAGACGGATGCCGAGTTTCGCTTACGTCCAGATCTGCTTGAGCATGCGATCCAGGCCGATATCGCCGCCGGGATCAAACCGCTAGCGGTTGTGGCAACAGTCGGGACAACCTCTTCAACGAGCATCGATCCGGTCCCGGCGATCGCAGGTATCTGTGAACGCTACAGCGTCTGGCTCCATGTCGATGCAGCCTATGGTGGCGCAGCTGCCATTGTGCCATCGCACCGTAGCGTTATAGCGGGATGTGAGCGCGCAGATTCGTTGGTCGTCAATCCACACAAATGGTTACTCACTCCGATTGATTGCAGCCTGCTATACACGCGACGCCCAGATGATTTGAAACGTGCGTTTTCGCTCGTTGCTGAGTACCTCCGCACTGACGAGTCTGACGTGATAAACCTCATGGACTACGGCCTGTCTCTCGGTCGACGCTTCCGGGCATTGAAACTGTGGATGGTGATTCGTGCGTATGGACGTGAGGGACTAATGCAGATTATCGCCGGCCATCTCAAGGAAGCACAGTGGCTCGCAGAGCAGATTGACACCACCCCCCACTGGGAGCGCCTTGCGCCAGTCCCCTTCTCCACCGTTTGTTTTCGTCATGCCCCGCCGACAGTGGCTGACCTCGAAACCCACAACACCGCACTTATCGACGCAGTGAATGCGAGCGGAAAGGCATTCCTCTCTCATACCAAATTGAACGGGCAATATGCGATCCGCGTGGCCATCGGCAATGTTGCTACCACCCATGCACATGTGGCCGGAGTGTGGGATTTGTTGCAGCAAACCGCCGCGCAGACGTAAGGAAACTGAAAATCTTTTTCTCAGGTTACGCTTTATCTTGTCCACCTCACGTATTTTCCTTAGTGGATGTTCAGAAAGCCAAGGAGCCGAGTCATCGCGAGCACCGCAAAGCAATCGGTGCCCGAAAAAGGAAGGGCTTCGTCGCTACACGCTCCTCGCAATGACAGGCTTTTTCTGGATCCTTGGACACGCTCTTAGTCCCTCTCTAACCATACATCAGGGACTGGATTTACCTCATGCCGCGCAAAGATATCATCAATGACTTTCATGTCGTCTGCGCTAATTGTCCATTCCAGTGCACCACTATTTTCATCCACTTCGGCGGGTTTCCGGCAACCGACCAAGGCAGTACTCACAACTGGATTGCTCAGCGTCCAGCGCAGGGCCAGTTGCGGCAAGCTTTTATTGTACTTCGCCGCCAGTCCTTTCAAGTCTTCGACAACCCGGAGATTCTTGGGAAAGTCATCCGGCCCAAAGAGGTGTTGGAAAAGGTTGATAGCCCCCATCCGCCCGCGGCGCCCCCGCCAGTCATCCGTGCCAAAATCCGTGTCCGCGGTGAACGTTCCGGTCAGTAACCCATAGGCAAGCGATCCGTACGCCATCACCCCGATGCCGTGTTGCTGACAGTACGGGAAAATATCCTGCTGCATCCGGCGGTCAAACATATTCCAACAATACTGGGCTACGTCGATGCGCCGTGTACGCATACTCGTTTCGATCTGGGAAAGGCGGAAATTGGATATGCCCACAAATCGTGCCTTGCCCTGTTTGACGACCTCGTCAAGCGCCCGCATGGTGTCATCCAACGGAGTATTCACATCCGGCCAGTGTACCATGTAGACATCAACATAGTCGGTACTGAGATTTTTCAGACTTTTCTCGATCGACACCAGAATCCGTTGACGGCTGCTATCACGGAAGTTAGGAGCCTCCTTGTAGCCAATGCCAAACTTGGTCACCACAATTGCATCTTTCCGACGCGTACCAAGCGCTTTCGCCAGCGATTGCTCGGACGCACCAAAACCATACGCCTCCGCGGTGTCGAAGCAGTTGATACCGAGATCGAGCGCTCGGTTTACAGCAAGCACAAACTGTTCTTCTTCAATCGACCCATAGCCACCACCAATCTCCCAACAGCCAAAACCAATGGCAGATACCTGCATCCCTGTTTGTCCGAATGGCCGATATTCCATAACACTCTCCTATGGTAAGCTCGCGTCACCTGACACAAGCATCGTAAGACGTTAAGATGTCTCTCCTGGCAATGAAAGTAAACCTCCCAACCTCATCGAAAACGCTTCTCTTACAAATCCCCCTGGATACCCCCAGGTTAGTCGCTTTAGGGCGCCCGGCAGAGGTCGGTCTTGTTCTACGAGTCCAGTCACCGTTATCATTCCGACGCAAAGATCTTACGGTCCAACTCCGCGTCGTAGGGACGCAACAGAAAGAGGGGGTCTGGGTTCTTGCCGTCGTCTTCCGTATCCTTGAACCACTGCTCACACTCCGTGAAGGGATATTATATATAAACCCCACACAGAAGAGCGAGTATGCCCTCCTCCGTCTCCTCTCACTGCAAGAGCGATTTCCCTTGCTCTTTTGTAGCCCGCGCTTGCAGGCGGTCGTCCGGCGTGAGATCTCGTGGTCAGTACAACAACGACAAGAAGTTCGCCTCCTCATGGTCCACGTCGAGCATTCTTTCGGAGAAAGAACCGTACGCGGAACACTCGACCAAGACTTCAGTGCAGCGCGACAGGAGTTCCAACGTACCTATTCTGTCACCACGTTGCTCACGGGTTCCACTCCTTCTGGGCTGCGAACCTCCGGTCCGTTTCGTGGTGCAGTATTAGACTAAAGACTGACGCGATCTGCTCAGCCCTTAAAATTCTCGTAAAAGATGTAGTTCGTCGAATAATCGCTAATCTCGAAATAGACTTTCTTCTCTCCATTATCGACGCGGTAATTAAAGTTCTCGTCCACATAGCCATAACCGAAACGATAGGGACGAGGTTGGGCATCGGTCGTAGCAGTCGCAGTCGTCAACTTGTCGATCTTAATGATGCGCATAGCCAGCTTCTCGCCGGCAAAGACGTCAAGAACTCCATCGGTCCCTGTCCAATTTTGGATCGATCGTCCAATTTCGTTCTGCCGTTCTTGTGTACAAGCTGAGAGTGTCAACAAAACAAGAATACTTATAGTAATCAAACAACCTTTAAGCGCATGTCCTCGCATGAATGTTCCTCCTTGGCAGCGCTAGGGACCACAAAGCTGATCCTTTTGCTCGACGCCGCCATCTTTGTGAAACCGTAGCGTGACCCTGTATCGACATCAACTATACATCTTGATTCCGCAGAGACTGTCATGGTAATTATTAGAGTCTGTGGGGTGCCTGGAGAGTCATCTAATCTGCAAATGGGCAAGGAAACGCGGAGTCCCACAAATTTGCTAATTTCCGCGGAAGGAGAAAAGACCATGAAACGATTGTGGAAGGGCCTGGCAGTCGTAGTGACCGTAGGCATGCTCTGTGGCGTAGGGAGCACCGCACGAGCTGTGGTTGGTATCCCTGATGATGTGCCGGCAGCGACGCTGTTATATCCGTTTTTTAAAGTAGATCCGAACCGTACCGGCCAAAGTGCGCAGGATACCATTTTTGTCGTTTCGGACGTTGCGAACCATCCGGTACACGTTCATATCACAATCTGGAGCATCCGCTCAGAGCACGTCTTCGATTTTACCGCGTTGTTGTCAGAACATGATGTGTTCTCGTGTAGTGTCTACGACCTGCTGCTTGGTGGCATCGGCTGTACGAGCCTCAATGGTCTCGTTGTAGCCCCACCACAAGCGGCGGCACAGTTAACTACTACAATTAACGGAAAGCCCATGCTGGCCGGATATATTACGGCAGATACTGCTCCAGGGAATACATCGTTGTTCCCCGGTCAGGCAGGGTATCAAATTGCGGACTGCAATATTTTGATTGGCCACGAATACATCGTGGACCTCCCCGCCGGTTCTTCGACAGGCTTCAATGCGGTAAGCATCGAACACACTCGCGCCGAGAAAGGACAACCAGCTCCGCCGTTTCCAAACAGTACGATCGGGTTCTACTTAAATCGTTGCCTGGAGAACCAGGGCGTACCGTGTGTATATGACCTTCTGGAGCGTATTGACGCCCCGAATGGAGATATTGCCCAGACCCGCACCAATGATACGCCGGCATTAAAGTTGATTCTGCGCTATTTTACGGCGGCAAACCTCCAAGCGCGCACGGAAGTCTGGCTGTGGAAAGATCGGAATACGAACATTCCAGTCACCCTTTCAGTGTACGATGAAGACGAGAATGTTTTTTCTATCACACAGA
The DNA here is from genome assembly GCA_050187625.1 of Binatia bacterium. GTDB lineage: Bacteria > Desulfobacterota > Binatia > Bin18 > Bin18 > JBFWXH01. Next base: position 24,539 of record JBFWXH010000023.1, on the reverse strand, counting down.
ATTTCCCGAACGAAGTGAATTTTGTCGACGTTGCGGGCATCATCATCCCGGGCGCTCCAGGTGGCTGGTTCCGTGTCCCGTTCAACACGGCGCAATTTGCCCCTTCTTCTACCGGAATCCAGTACGGCCCGATTCAGGCAGTCGCCTACGCGCTGCAGTTGGCAAATAGTCAGAGTGCCCAATTGCGTTGGGATGCGATCTTCCCAGCTCACCGACAGTACACGAACTTTCTTTCGTTCCCTCCTGGAGTTACTAATCCAGAATAAAAGCGAGAAAGCCTATACCTTTCTCGAAGAGGCCGGGAATGCATTTCCGGCCTCTTTTTTTCTCCCCCTTTTGTTCGTGAGACGTCTAGGCGACATAGTGGTGCAGGTTCTCCGTTCTTGTCTTGACCAAAGCAAGGGCCAACGATTCGGCCTTCTCCTTTTGACCTGTGGTGCGGTTCTCTTGCCTGCGGGCCTGCTCGCCTGGAAAATCTTCACCCACGGCGTGAACGTCCCGTACATGGATCAATGGAGAATAGCTGACGTCGTAACCAAGGCTTTTGAGGGAAGGCTTTCCTTGTGGGACCTGACAGCACAGCAAAATGAGAGTCGCCTGTTCTTCCCGTGTCTGTTCTTCATCGGCCTGGCATCCCTTACGGGGTACGATGTGCGCTATGAGATGTGGGCAACGTTCGGCCTGGCCTGCCTCATGACCTACAACGTTTATCGTTTAGGAAGACGAACGCTCGACAGTAGCCGCACTCATGAAAGCTTTCTGCTTTTCCTGGCCTGCCTCCTCATCTTCAGCCTTGTGCAGTGGGAAAATTGGTTTTGGGGGATTCAATTCATTGTTCTCGTGCCAGTGACATGTATCCTCCTCATAGTCTCCCTCGCATACTCTTCGCTGTCTATCCGGACGAAATTCGTTATCAGTGCAGCCCTCGCCACTATCAGTACCTTCTCCTATGCCAATGGCATATTGTGCTGGATTGTTGTCTTCCCCGTCTTACTCATGCAGACATGGAACTCAATCAAAGAGAATCGCGGCTGGATCGCGTTGTGGGTGAGCGGGTTTGCTGTTAACTTCGCCTTGTATTTTTACAATTATGTGAAGCCACCATACCATCCGAGTTTCACCGAAGGCCTACAAACGCCGTTGACCACGCTCTCCTATTTTCTCGTCTTTCTCGGCATGCCTTTGAGTGGGGGAACGGTTCTAGATCGACGATATCAAGCGGCAATTGTCGGGGGGGTACTCTGTATCCTCTTTGTCGTGGCATGTGGCCTTACCTGGCGTCACCGTCACGCTACCAACATCGGGTATCGCACCGCCGGCTGGCTCACACTAGGGAGTTATACGTTCATCAGTGCGGCAGTCACCACACTTGGCAGGATTGGTCTCGGTTTCGACACAGCGTTGTCGTCGCGTTATGGAGCGTTTTCGCTGCCGTTGCTTGTCGCACTCGTGTATTTGGTACCAATCTATCTGAGTGTTCAAGAACGAGAACTCCAACAGCAGCACGCGACGTGGAAGGTTCGTTCCGGGGCAACATTAGGTACTCTGCTCATCCTCTTACACCTTTTCTCAACAGCGCATGCGCAGATGACTGTCAACGCTGCGTGGCGGCATCGGGTTCAAGGGAAAGCCCTGCTTTTGTTCATCGATGTCCTTCCTCGGAAGTGGCTCGAAAAAGGTTCGTTCCCCGATCTACGAGCTTTGACACGCTACGCACAAGGGCTAGATCGCCATGGTTTACTCTCTCCTAGATTACGGAAAACATTGACAATTGAAAGGTCGACGACCCAACAAGCCAGCCAGAGAGGAATATTTGGTTGGTTTGATGAGCTTCACCAAACCGAGCCAGGTATCTATCTCGCGAAAGGATGGGCGACTTTACCATACCGGCGAGAGATTGCCCATGGGATCGCCCTGGCGTACGAGGAAGCGGACCGTTCCTGGACTATTTTCGACCTTATTGAGATTCGTACAGTAAGACTCGACGTCGTGGCAGCCCTACAGGAGGACCGTTATACTTATGCGGGCTGGGAACACTCTTTTCGTCTGCCACCGACAGACCAACCTCACCTCACTATTACCGCTTGGGCTATAGATGCGAACTCCGGCGATCTTTTTCAATTGCCTAAAACCTATCGTGTTGATACACAGACGGGAGAGATCCACGTTGAAGAGGGATAGCCATTTACGTCTCTTGTATTTCCCTTCCAAATAAAAATAAAAGAAACCCCAGAGGAGAAAGACACTGAGTGCGCGTTACTCCTACCAGTCCGCCAAGAGAGCATCTGGCCGTTCTCATGCCAATCTATGACGATTGGGAATCGGCAGTCCTACTAATCACAGCGATTGAACAAACCTTTATATCAACGGAGACCATACTACATTTCTTATTGGTCGACGATGAAGGAAGTTCCGCTGCGCCTGAGCATATCAAGACCGTTCGATCAACAACTGTCGTGGAGATCCTCCGCTTGCGACGCAACCTTGGTCACCAGCGAGCCATTGCTATTGGATTGATGCACCTCCTCCACACAGAGAACATCACTGCAGTCGTCGTCATGGATGGGGATGGAGAGGATACACCTGAGGGTATTCAAATTCTTCTGCATCGCTTTCATACCACAGGCGAACAAGCGACAATCTTTGCACAACGGGCCCGCCGAACAGAGGGGTATCCTTTCAAAGTCTTCTATTATCTCTTTCGTCTCTGTCATCGCTTTCTCACAGGGAAGGATATTCGCATCGGTAACTTTAGCATTCTGCCGCGCGCACACCTCGCCTGTCTGGCCGCTGCCCCGGAACTCTGGAATCACTTTGCTGCCGCGGTCATGAAAGCACGCCTCCCAACACACCAGGTTCCTATCGATCGTGGCCACCGCCTTGTTGGGCAATCTCGGATGAATTTTACCGCCCTCTTAGCACACGGATTCAGTGCCATCTCCGTGTTTGCTGATGTTGTCGCCCTTCGTTTACTCATCGCGAGTTCCCTACTGGCCATTGGCGCCGCTAGCGGACTCATTGTGGTCACTGCGATCCGACTTACTACAACGCTCGCGATTCCAGGCTGGGCCACAACCGCCGCAGGCTTGCTTTTTGTCGTTCTGCTACAAGCCCTACTCCTCTCCTTCGTTTTTGTTTTCATCGTGTTGCACGGGAGAAATACGATAGGATTTTTGCCAATTCGCGATTATCACTTTTTTATTGAAGGTACCCGCAGAATTGATCGCCATGACTGAATCATTTCTTTATGAAGGTACGGAATTAACACTCTTCCAAAACGCACAACGATGGAAAAGCTACCTCCGTAGCATTCTTGCCCCCTATATCCATGGGCATGTCCTGGAGGTTGGTGCTGGAATCGGTGGTACCACGTGGCATCTTGCCGACCTGGGCGCAAGCTGGGTGTGCCTCGAACCCGATGCGACGCTTGCCGCCCGCATTCCCGAAACCCTGACACACCATCCGGCATTGGATCGGGTTGACATTCACGTCGGCACCCTTGCGACACTGACCGAGACTGCACGATTCGATACCATCCTCTATATCGATGTTCTTGAACACATCGAAAACGATGCACAAGAGGTTACCGAAGCCGCACGGCACTTGGACAGCGGTGGACATCTTGTCGTGCTTGCCCCCGCCCACCCTTTTCTTTTTACTCCCTTCGATACCCAGATTGGCCATTATCGTCGCTACAACAAGAAAAGCCTGCAGGCGCTCGCTCCACCTCTGCTCCGGTGCGTAGCGATACGCTACCTTGATAGTATTGGCTTGCTTGCCTCCTTAGGGAACCGACTAGTCCTCAAGTGCAGTATGCCGACTGCGGCACAGATCGCCCTGTGGGATCGGTGGATGGTTCCTCTTTCATCCCATCTCGATCCCAAGTTGGGCAACCGAGTCGGGAAATCTGTTCTCGGCGTATGGAAGTTAGAAGACCAAAGCAGTACAGTTCCTCAAGATAGGGTTTCGATATGAGAAGGTTTGTTGCTCTCAGTACCAGGCAAACGCCGACAACTTCATCTGCAAGTAAAATACAGCGCTGGCTGAGGGGACAGGGAGTAGAGATCGGGGCCTTTTTGTATCCGATAAAACGAGAACGGACAATTTTCGTCGATAAGTTCCGAGAATTCGCGGGACAACAGGTTCTCGCAGACTATTACGGTGAAGCCTCAGCTCTACCTTTCTATGACAGCTCTCTCGATTATGTCGTTGCCTCCCATGTTATCGAGCACGTCGCAAACCCCGTGAAAGCCTTATTAGAGTGGTATCGAGTTTTGAAATCTGGTGGGGTAATTTATATGGTTGTTCCCGATCGACGTTACACGTTCGACCATAATCGAGAGGTGACATCACTCGAGCATCTCTGGGATGATTATAGAGGAAAGACAACAGACTGTGACTCTACCCACATCGATGAATTTGTCGATAACGTCGATTTCGCCCTATTTGAACCCACAATTCCTGAAGCGGCGCGGGCAGAGCGGCGGCTTCACATAAAAGCTGACTGCTGGGCAGCGATTCGTAACCGGCAGGAGATCAATATTCATTTTCACGTCTTCGAACCCCAAAGTATGCGAGATCTGCTCCTAAAGATCGGTAAAGAATGTGAGATTCGTTGGCAAATTGTTGATTTTGCTGAGCGGTACCCTGAAGATCGATTAGATGGTTTCTTGTTCGTAATCCAAATATTAAAAGAGCGAAGATTTCTCAGAGAAAACCTCAAAAGAGCAGTTCAAAGGTGGGGCTCAAATACCTATCCATTGACCGAGAGTGCAGTGGCAATGAAGTAGTTTATGCAAGTAGCGAAAGCGAGCTAACGAATCACATTTCCCACGGTCTCGTCACGCGTGGAGGGAAGGCCAACGAGAAGTCGGCTCTCTCCAGCGTCAAATTCGGATTGTACGCAGGATCAGACTGTAACAGGGGTCCCCACCGCTGCAACATATAGTCGATCTCGCGCTTGAAGCGTTCTTGTTTTTCCGGAGTGTCTTCGTATCCACGGCTCGCCGACTCGTAGTGATAGAGTTCGGCATAGGGGGTCCACAGGTTTCGATAGCCCTTCTCACGAATACGTAAACAAAGATCCACATCGTTAAACGCAATGCCCAGATTCTCTTCGTCGAATCCCCCAGCCTCAAGAAAAACCGACCGCCGCACGACCAAGCAAGCTGCCGTCACTGCAGAAAGGTTCTGTTGCAGTCGAGCCCGGCCCAATTGCCCGACAAACCCTCGACGTCTGTGCGCATAGGCATGATTGGCGACGCCAAGCACCCCCAGAATAACTCCCGCATGTTGAATCGTATCGTCCGGATAATAGAGCATCGCGCCTACCGCTCCAATCTCCGCCCGACAGGCATGACTCACCATTTCCTCCAACCAGTCCGATGAAATCACATCCAGGTCATTATTCAAAAATCCTACGACCTCTCCTTGCGCCTGTTGCACCGCAAAATTGTTTATCGCTGAATAGTTGAAAGGCGCATCATAGCGGAGCACGCGCGCCCCACGGTCCTCGCTCAATCTACGCAGGTAGGCAAGCGTCGCAGGATCATCGGACTGATTGTCAACGATCAGGAGTTCGAAGTTTTGATAGCGTGTTTTCCGATAAATGCCATCGACACAGCGAGCCAGTAGATCAAGACGGTTTCGGGTCGGAATAATCAGGCTGACAAGGGGAGGCTCTTGCGGCAAAGGATACTTCACCCGCCAATAACCGGTCACGGCTGGAATAATTTGCACGCCAGGTTGGTCACAAAAGTGGTCATGCAAGAGTTTGGTCTGGGCTTCCAAGACATACCGCTTAGCACTGACGGCCCCTGCGGTAGACCCCGATACGACACGCCAATGATACAATACCTGAGGAATATGGCGAATTGCCGCCGGCGGGACTCTGCGGATCACTCGTACCGCAAGGTCCCAATCTTGACTGCCTTCGTAGCCCTCACGGAATCCTCCCACTTCACGGATCAGATCCGTGCGATAGACTCCAAGATGACTCACCATGTTTTGACAGAAAAACAGATCGGGGTTCCAGTCAGGTTTGAAATACGGTTCGTGCCGCACCCCTTGTTCAGTAATTTTGTCCTCATCACTGTAAAGAACCGCTGCGTCAGGGTGGGCATTCAGCTCGACCGCAACACAGTACAAGGCGTGCTCGGCCAGTTCGTCGTCATGGTCCAAAAGAACAACAAACTCGCCATGGGTAAGCGTAAGCGCGCTATTCGATGCCGCAGAAATGTGACCGTTGGTCTCACGGTAGACCACGTTGATGCGCGCATCAGCAGCACAGTACTCGTCGAGCACGACTTTCATGTGACTGGCCGTTGAAGCGTCGTCGGCAATACAAAGTTCCCAAGTGGGGTACAGTTGTTTGCGAACAGAGTCGATCGCCTGTCGTAAAATTCGCTCTGGCGTATTGTAGACTGGCATCACAACACTCAGCAGCGGTTTTCTCGACAAGCGGTCGAGGTGCCGAAAAATCGCGGCGCGATCATCGTCAGTCAGTGTATCGTAGGCGTTCACCCACTGTTCATAGTCCGCCTCATCAGTTTGTCCTTGCAAGAGGAACTGACGTCGTAGTGAGACAAGCCCCTCTGTCCGTCCCATACGCCAGACTCGTTTTGCGGTGCGCCACAACAGGCCGGGTTGAAAGAGAAGCGGTTGAAGATGGCGTACCAGCATTGCGGTGATCACATGGATCACCCCGATTTCTCTAATGGTGAGATCCTGAAGGACAAACGAGCCCTGTGACGCGAGTGGATCAAGACGAAGCGCTCGCACACGGTTGGGCAGGCAAATAATGAAACTGACTTGTACATCGGCATGAGAGGTGTTCTCCTCTTCCGGCGACGCACTCTCTTTTGTTGGTCCCTCCGCAACTCTCACGACTCGAACCGGACGCGTCAGGACGATGGCGCGGTCCTCCGAAAAGCCTAAGCCCATGTCCGCATACAACCGGGGATTCATCCAGCGTTCAGATGAACTGGCCAAGTACGAAATTTCCACCCAACCGGTTGGTAGCCTCCCAATCGCTGACTGTAACCGAAATTGCGGGTCGTTGCCGATGCTACAAAATTGCTTCCCTTTGATCTCAATATCGCGCACTGGCTCCAACTGCACTTTGTGGACCCGTGGCCAGCGAAATACCCGCTTGAGATAGCCAATCACTCCGAAGCGCTGCGATAAAGCGTCTTCAAGCTGCGCGATACGTCGTTCGCTGTGCACCAACCTCGCTTCGCGCGTGTGTAAAACCGCCGCAGTTTGCGAGAGCGTCGCTTCACGCTCCTGTAATAATGCTTCGAGACTCTGGAGATGAGATTCGTTAAGCGCACGTGCTTGCTCATGCGCTTGTAATTTCGTTTCTAGAGTCTGAATATGAGAGTCTTTCAGCGCAAGCGCTTCTTGCAGGTACTCTTCACTGACGCGTTGCTGCTTCTCTCGCCATCTCTTCAGGATTTCGGTTGTACGAACACCCATGCGATGTTCAATGCGCATGGACACACGGAGAATCGCGGTACCGTTTGATGCTGCGGCTTCGATCATAGGAATGTTCTGCACGAACAACTGCGCGTCGCCGCTGGACGACAGAAAGCGAAAAGCTGCATTGTCGGTATCGAGCAGGAGCACGTCAGGTCCAGCCACAACATCGCGGAAGCCATCTTTCGCCCCCCATGAACACATTACAGTCCAAGCGGACGACTCAGGATCACGGATTCCTAATTCGATCCCCCGGAGTTCGACATAGGCAGGAAAATTGACCGGGTCGAGTCGGAGCAACCCCATGAGTGGAAGCGGCAGGATACACTCGTATTCATGTTCTGCGCCATCAGCCTTCACATCAACCAGCACGGCATGAGCTTGTGAGAACTCTCCTTCAACCCGCCAGAAGACTTCCAGTGCCGGGCGCGGAGTATAGGCACGGAGGTCATCTCGATCTTCGTGCCCCAGCAACACTGCGTACGCACAGTATTCTTCATACGCGTGCACCACGTTGCGGTGGAAGTCCTCTGACTGGAGAAATTGGTCATTGTGTTCGCTTGCTAAAAAGCTGCGATACACCCGTGCAACTACCTCTTCCGCTGAATTCCCATTCCCACTCGTCAAAGCACTCACGTCAGATCGACTATGGCGAAGCCCAGGCTGCAGGAATGCACTGAGCGCAGCTCGTTGTTCGTCAACTGAAGAGGGCCAGGGAATCGGAAACGCCTCCCGCATGTGGGTCAAACACTGCTCCCACTCCGTCAGAAAGCGATCATAACTTACCACCCACCGAGATTCACCGTATGTCCAATAAAAGGCAGACAAATTATAGAGCTGCCACAAGGCCAGCGATTTTCCACGAGAGAAGCCGTCTCGGCGCTGGAGAGAGGCGGTCACATCAAAAGGGTGACGCAGACAGATGACATAATGGGTCTCTATAGCGAGCTGCGCCAATACCTCCTTCCACAGCGGGAGACATAGTGTTGTCCGCGGGTCTTTCCACATCCACAGAGATGCCTCTCCAAATTCATTCACAATGAGTTGGTACAACTCATCTCGGTAGGGTTTGACCTCTGGACGGACCCACCACCTGTCCGGTAATGGAGTGACACTATCCCAGAAACGAGAGCACGTTCGTAGGAGACGATCATGAAAATCAACAATCGCCACATGCTCCCAGAACCCCTCAGGATTATTGTCTTGCTGGGGCGGCATCATTTTTTCTTCAGGTCCGAGATACGCACCCAGAAGGTTCACCGCCCGTGCGAGAGCTGAGGTCCCACTCCGATGCATCCCCAGAATACAAACAGCTTGTTGTTTACAGCGATTCATTGCGCTCTTATCCAAGACAAGGAGCCGGCAGCTCTACCTAAACAGGTTCTTCATGATATCGGCTAATGTGAGGCAAGATGTGGAAGTCAACGATCGCGGTCATCAGAGTGACATCATCTGAGAGAATTTTGAAAGCCGCCAGATCAACCTTACGATCCAAATACACTTCAGTGTCATCAATGACCCCTAAGACCCCAGCATTAAGAAAATACGTGCCATTAGTCAGGTTTGCGAGAAAAGCAAAGTCGACAGTTAACACCGTTCCAGCGGCGATATGGGGAACACCGGCATATGCGCGTGCGGTGACCCCACCACCGATCTCGATCCCAGCCAGCGTTTTAATCAACATCCCAAAGCGAACGTTATAACAATCCTGATCAAACTCGACTCGATAGCGCCACACGTACCGACCACGTGGCACCAAGACGTTTACCGGTTCTCCCTCCGGCGTGAGAATCTTAGTTGCAACGATTCGTGCGCCTCTCGATTCGTAATGGACTGTGCTTAACGATTCCAAGGACGGATCGTACATAGGCTGGAGCCTATGTACTCCGTCTTGATTTTCATTCTCCAGGTGGTGCAGCAAGGGCGGAGAGTCTCCAGCTCTTTCCCCAACCTCTCGGGCGTGTTCATCGCACATGCCACGGGGAACCTCTCCTAGCGATTCCTTCATTTCCTCGAGGAGCGCCTCTTGCCGCCCGACCGGAGCATAGAGAAACTTTCGATAGAGGTTCACAACATATGTGCTTGGTCCAGAGAACACCAGTTCCCCGGCATGTAGGAGCACCGCTCGCTCACACAATTGAAGAATCGCCGCACTCGCGTGCGAAACGAACAAAATCGTTCCGCCCTGAGATTTGAATTCGTCGATCCTGGCAAAACATTTACGCTGAAAGAGTTCATCTCCGACGGCAAGCGCTTCATCGACGATCAATATATCCTTTGGAACAAAGGCCTGCACCGCAAACGCAAGGCGAATCGCCATACCGCTTGAATAGGTTTTGACGGGCTGATCCACAAAGTCACCAATATCGGCGAACGCAATGATGTCGGGCAAAAGGGCTTCTACTTCTCGACGATTTAGCCCCAAAATCGCTCCGTTCATAAACACATTTTCACGGCCGGTAAATTCTGGATTGAATCCACTGCCAAGTTCCAACAACGCAGCAACCGCACCGTTGACCTCGAGCGTACCAGAGGTCGGCGCAAGGGTTCCCGCAATTAGTTGTAGGAGCGTACTTTTTCCTGAACCGTTCCGCCCAATAATGCCAACCGACTCCCCCGGAAAGATATCAAAGGACACATTCTTGAGTGCCCAAAATTCGCGGTAGTATTGGCGCCGCCGACCGAAGAGCCCCTGTTTTAAGCGATCCTGCGGACGATCATACATCACGTATCGTTTACTCAGGCTGCGTGCCGAGATCAGTGCCTCAGAGGACATCCGCGAACCCCCGCCGCGTCCGCTGAAACCATAATAACCCTCCCCAGGCCACAAGCACTCCGCAGCCACAATAGATTACTAAGCCTCGCCATTCGGGCACTTGCCCCCACAGCAACGCCCCACGAGTCTGCTCCACAATAAAGGTCAGAGGACTCAGGAAGAGAAAAGGCTGGAGCGATTCAGGGACATTTGAGATGGGGTAGAGGATCGGACTGAGGAAGAGAAGGGCCATATTCACAAGGCCGATCGTTTGTCCAATGTCACGCAGAAACACCCCAAGCGACGCCAAGACCCATGAAATCCCCATCGTTACTAACACGAGAGGAAAGAGAATCAACGGTAGAGTCACAGCGGTCCACGGGATATTGCCATGCAACGCTACTGCGAACAGCAGCAGAACGCCACAGCTCATCGTACTATGAAAAAGCGTCGTCCCCATGTTCACCCAGGGCAGAATTTCCAGTGGAAAAATCACCTTTTTCACATAATTCACATTGGCGAGAATGACCCCTGGTGCTCGGTTGACACATTCGGCAAACAGCCCATGAACAATCAAGCCAGCAAAGAAAATTAACGCCGCTTCCCCTTCGCCGTGCGGTTCAGCCCCCCAACGCACTTTCATCACTACTCCAAAAACGAACGTGTAAATCGCCAGCGTACACAAGGGGAGCAGTACAGACCACAAGATTCCCAACATTGAACCACGGTAGCGAGCAATCACCTCTCGTTTGCTCATCTGCCAGATCAGTTCACGATACCGCCATAACGTTAGCAATGGAGATAATGGATGAACGACGGCAGTTTCGTGCGCTATCCGGCGTCGCCCTCGCTGACATACCGCTGCAGTAGCAGGAAGACGAGAAGGGGTTACCCATGGCGCCTCGGGCTGAACAGCCGGCGGCATCAGTATTCTCCTCTACTAGTAACGCGGCAATCGTTCACGCGATATTTCACGAAGGGGCAAGGAGCGCGCATCCTTCTCCGATAGGATTGGCATTTGCACCGGCCACTGAATGTTGAGATCGGGATCGTTCCACAACACTCCCCCTTCAGCCTTCGGAGTATAGAAATCGGTACATTTATACATGACCACCGCAACTTCACTGGTAACGCAGAAGCCATGCGCAAACCCCGCTGGAACATAAATTTGCTGTTTATTCTCGCTGGACAGGATTACTCCGACTGACTGTCCAAAGGTCGGAGAGCCAACACGAATATCGACCGCAACATCAAACACTGCCCCGTCTAATACGTACACCAGCTTCCCCTGACCGTGGGGATACTGGAAATGTAATCCCCGCAAGGTTCCACGAGTTGACGACGAGAGGTTATCCTGCACAAATGGTCCAGCGATCCCGTATTCCTGATAGCGGCTTTGATGCCAGGTTTCCATAAAAAACCCGCGCCCATCCGCAAACACCCGCGGTTCAACAATCAGCACTCCAGGGAGTGTAGTTTCACGTACGTTCATGCGGTCGCCCCGTCCTGAGGAGATCGAGAAGATACTGACCGTACCCGCTCTTCTGCAGTGGCCGTGCTAATTCCTCCAGTTGTTCCGCTGTGATCAATCCTAAGCTATAGGCAATTTCCTCCGGGCAGGCGACTTTCAGCCCTTGGCGCTGTTCAATGGTTTCAATAAAATTTGCCGCCTGCAGCAGCGATGTCGGCGTCCCCGTGTCTAACCACGCGACCCCGCGGCCAAGCCGTTCAACCCGGAGCTGTCTCTGCGCCAGATACCTCTTATTCACGTCGGTAATTTCTAACTCTCCGCGTGCGGAGGGCCGCAAGGTCGATGCAATCTCAACGACTTGATGATCGTAAAAATACAGGCCTGTCACCGCATAATTCGAGCGCGGCGCCGACGGTTTTTCCTCAATACCAAGGACATTTCCCTGGTCGTCAAACTCAGCTACCCCATAGCGTTGAGGATCAGTCACCCAGTACCCAAAAACCGTGGCTCCGTGCTCGCACGAGGTCGCTCGCTGTAACCGCTCAGGTAAGCCCTGTCCGTAGAAGATATTATCACCGAGAATGAGAGCGCAACTGTCGTCAGCGATAAAGTCACGACCAATGAGAAACGCTTGCGCCAGACCGTCAGGACTTGGTTGGACTGCATAGCGAATCTGAATTCCCCACTGCGTTCCTTCTTTTAGTAATGCTTGAAATAGGGCTCGGTCTTGGGGGGTCGTAATGACAAGAATATCGGTAATTCCTGCCTCTATCAGGGTGCATAAAGGATAATAAATCAATGGCTTGTCATACACCGGCATTAGCTGCTTACTGACCACATGGGTCAACGGGTATAGTCGCGTGCCTGACCCACCGGCAAGAATAATTCCTTTCGTGATCACCCTATTCCTACTTTCCCTTGCTCCGGCTAACAACAGCGCTCAGCTCACTAGTCGCGAGTTGCCGTGCGTACACTTCCTGTAATCCGCACCATTATGGTCAAAAATTGGGTCGTTTCTATTCCCCTCCCTCTCCCATGTCAAGGCAGATCTTCTCGTAGCCCTCACGGCCTAACCACTGAAAGTTTTTGAGCCTCTTGCTCTTTTCTCCTCCGCTACGTAAAGATATCGCCCTATATTATCTGCGGGCCAGAACGGTATATACGTTGGTACCGCAACAATTTTTAGGAGGAATTATGCGCAATACATCCCCCCATCTTTCCCGCTTCCTGTTATTTGCCGCGCTGGTAACCTGTCTTGTTCATCTAACAACCGTTCGTTCGACCTTTGCACAGTCCGTCATCAATCAAACGCCATTGCTTGTACAAGGCGAGGCCTGCGTCGGGAGCTCAGTATGTACTGTCGGTGAGAACTTTTTCCCTGGGGTTGGTCTCAAACTGAAAGATACCGTACCAACTTTCAAATTGGAGGATGCCACTGCTCCCGCGGGTAGCCATGCTAACTGGTTTTTAATCGGGAATGCCACTGTCGGACTCGACTCTTTTCTCATCGCTGAGCAACCAGCTAATTCTGGCGCTATTACCACTAACCCGTTCGTCATACGAACAGGTTCCCCAGACAATGCGCTCGTGATCGGCCCCAATGCGGTTGGCTTTGGTACCTTGAATCCAATTGGGAATGGTAAAAGCATCCATATTTCTGGCGGAGATGTTGCGTCGGGAGGTGCCACAAGAGACGTTTTCTCGGGTATGGGACCGCATCCGAATCAAGGCCCAGGATTCAACTTTGGCTATTCAGGTTTCTCTTTTGGACGGAGCTCTGGCTTCTTCAACATTCGCCCTGATGCTTCCGCGGCCGCCCCAAATCCCTCGCTCCGTTTTATGACCCAAAACGTCCAGCGCATGATCATCGATTTGAACGGGAATGTTGGTATCGGGCAGTTCGGCGCGATTGTTGGAACCAGCCCAGGAACCAGTCCACTCTCGAAATTGCATGTCCAAGGAGATGTTCGAGCTGACGGAAACTTTATTTCTAACGGGACGACGCTAAACGTTCCTGACTATGTTTTTGAGCCCGATTATAAACTTCTCCCGCTTAAGCAGCTCGCCGCGTATATAGAAAAAGAAAAACATCTACCTGAGATCCCATCCGCGACTGAGATTAAGGGAAATGGCATTAATCTCAGTGAAATGCAGATGAATCTGCTGAAGAAAGTCGAAGAGTTAACGCTCTATACTTTGCAGCAAGAGGATATGATTCAAACCCAGGTGACGACGATTTCCTCGCAGAGCGAAACAATCGAGCAACTGCACCGCACAAACCAAGAACAACAGGATGCCATCGCCGCCCTCCTCAAACGGGTGGAAGCGCTCGAGCAGAGACAGGCGACCAGCAAGTAGCAGTTCAGCTTAGTAGTGGAATAGCCGCTGTATTCATTCTGAGAGTCTCGCACAGAGCCCTGGAACGCGTTTCATCGCAGAGCCAGGGTTCTGTCGCATTCGGCTTTACGCCACTCCATACTTCTTAAACCACGCTTGTAATCGCTTCCACCCATCTTGCGCCTGTTCTTGGCGATAACTGGGGCGATAATCAGCATGAAATCCATGCGGGGTATCTGGATAGACCACAATCTCAGATGGGTTCTTGGCTTCCTGAAGAGCCTTGCGCATTTGTTCAACCGTCTCATTCGGAATACCTGAGTCCGCCCCCCCGTAGAGTCCTAGCACCGGTGCTTTCAAGGCCGGAACGAGGTCAACTGGATGTTTTGGTGTCAACTCGCTCGCCTGACCCACAAGGCGGCCGTACCACGCGACCCCAGCTTTGAGCCGGTCACTATGCGCAGCATAAAGCCACACCACACGCCCCCCCCAACAAAAGCCTGTGATCCCGAGTTTATCGACGTTCCCGTTGCCTGATTTTTCAACCCAAGCCACGGTTGCATCTAAGTCAGACATCACTTGCGCATCCGGTACTTTTGACACCACTTTGCTAATAATCTCACTTATGTCGGCAATCTGAGAGACATCGCCCTGTCGGGCGTAGAGTTCCGGAGCAACCGCCACGTATCCTAACTTCGCAAACCGGCGGCAGACATCCTTAATATGCTCGTGAACACCAAAAATTTCCTGTACAACCAGCACTACTGGAAAAGGACCACCACCAGACGGCATAGCACGATACGCGGGGATTTCGCCGTCAGCTACAGGGATCTTTACTTCCCCAACTTCAAGTCCAGTCGTATCAGTTGTAATTGTCGTCTGCGCCGCCACAGGTCGGACGGCCATCGCAAAGCCAACCGCAAGCGATGAGAGGACAAACTCACGTCGGTTCAGATGTCGTGCCATCACTTGAGAACATTTTCCGTCACCCATGAGACCCCTCCTTTCCGTCTGCCGTCAACTTATTCATCAATCCAGCCGAATGTTCGGGTTACCGCACGTTTCCACAGTCGATAGAGTTGCTCACGCTGTGCAGGCAACATAGTTGGTAGCCACTCTTTCCCCTTGACCCAATTGGCTCGCAGCTCATCCATCCCTTTCCAGAACCCCACCGCTAACCCGGCTGCAGACGCCGCTCCCAGGGCGGTCGTTTCTACATGCGTGGGCCGAATAACCGGCAGGCCAAGCATATCGGCCTGAAACTGCATGAGGAGTTCATTGTCCACCATGCCGCCATCGACCTTCAGCACAGTCAGAGGAGAGCCTACCTCGTGGTTCATGGCGTCAAGCACTTCACGCGTTTGAAACGCCGTGGCTTCGAGCACCGCCCGCGCAAGGTGGCCCTTATTAGCATAGGCGGTTAATCCGACAACCACCCCGCGGGCATCGCTCTTCCAATAGGGCGCAAATAAGCCAGAGAAAGCAGGGACAAAAAAGATCCCGCCGTTATCAGGAACACTCGAGGCTAACTGCTCGATGTCGGCGGATCGCTCTATGAGACCAAGATTGTCACGTAGCCACTGGACTAACGCGCCAGCAACCGCAATAGAACCTTCGAGCGCATACACCGGAGGGGAATGACCCAATTGATACGCCACGGTCGTCAGCAGCCCCGCTGACGAAGCAACAATCTCCTCGCCCGTATTCATCAACATGAAACACCCCGTGCCATACGTATTCTTTAACTCCCCGGGAGCAAAACACGCTTGGCCAAATAACGCTGCTTGCTGATCTCCCAGCATTCCAGCAATTGGGACCTGCTCGACAGGCCCACGCGCCAAACCATACGTTTCACTAGACGAAAGAATTTCTGGTAACATCGCACGAGGAATACCCAAAAGCTGTAACACTTCAGTATCCCAGTCAAGGGTTCGAAGGTTCATCAACATTGTACGGCTCGCATTCGTTACATCCGTAACATGTAAGCCCTGATCTACACCACCAGTGAGATTCCAGAGCAACCAGGAGTCGATCGTGCCAAACAAAATATCCCCACGCTCGGCTCGCGTACGCGCTCCGGCAATGTGGTTAAGGATCCACTGCAATTTCGGCCCAGAAAAATAGGTCGCAAGTGGTAGTCCAACCCGGCTACGCAACCACGGCTCCACTCCTTGCGTTTTTAGTTGCTGACAGATGTCAGCCGTTCGTGTGTCTTGCCATACGATAGCATTGCCGACAGATTCCCCAGTCATACGGTCCCACACGACGGTGGTCTCACGTTGGTTCGTCACCCCTAACGCCACCAAGTCTCGATGGTCAAGTCCAGCCCTTTGCAGGGCCTCGATGAGTACCGCTTGGATACAACGCCAAATCTCTTGGGGGTCATGTTCAACCCAACCTGCCCGGGGATAGATTTGCCGATGCTCCTTTTGGGCAATGGCGACGATCATTCCCGCCTGGTCAAACACAAGACAACGAGAGCTCGTTGTTCCTTGATCAATAGCAGCAACATACCGTGCAGGCATGGGATTCTCACAGCTTGGCGTATCCTCCCTCCCCAGGCTTGGGAGCTTACATAACTGTCCACTGTCTACCACGCAGCCGGAGAGGGCACAAGCACCGTTACCCACAGTCGCTACTGGGGTCAATCCATGCCACGATACGTCACAATTTCCAACAGATTGCTATCAGGATCAAGAAAGTACAGACAGTCATGGTCCCCCCAATCGACAGGACCATACGTCGGAACAGCACGGGCTGCAAATATCTCCCGCGCAGCCTGAAAATCTTCATTATTGACGATGAACGCATGGTGGCCTTTCCCGAGTGGGTTGGAAATAGGATCGGTTACTCGGGCCGGTAGATCGGCCCGCGCAAACAACGCCAGGTTCACCCTGCCACATCGTAGTAACACCTGGTGCTTGCCAAACCGCTGAACCACTTCGAGTCCGAGCACCCTTGAGTAGAACTGCTCTGCCCGATCGAGGTCCGACACATCGATACCAAAATGATCAAGGTCTTGTACTCGCATGAGGACACCCTACATGAACCTTCTGTATAAAAGAAGAAGAGACAGACACTGAACTTGCCGTCGTGCACATCGTATGGTAGGGCAGCCACAGTGAAGCCGTTGCAATATAAAGAGGGTAGGTCAGGTCTATGAGGAGGCGACAATGATCTTGTTAAACGATTATACATCCTACGATGGACTAGGGCTCGCCGAACTCGTTGCGCGCAAAGAGGTCAAGCCCGAGGAATTGATAGCAACTGCGTTGCAAGCCATTGAGAAGGTGAATCCCAAGCTGAACGCGGTCTTGCAAACGCTACCAGCGCAGGCGGAAGCAGAAATCCGTAGTGGATTACCACCCGGCCCCTTCGCCGGGGTCCCGTTCTTGATCAAGGAATTAGTTCTGCACGCTAAGAATGTCCGTTGCGACATGGGTTCCAAACTCGCCCAGGGATTTGTTGCGTCTGCAGACACAGAGTTAATGACACGTTTTCGCAAAGCTGGGCTTGTATTGATTGGCACCACGCAAACACCAGAGCTGGGCTATAACCCGACCACCGAGACAGTACTCTTTGGTCCCGTCCACAACCCCTGGGATCTCACCCGAAGTGCTGGGGGATCTAGTGGTGGCTCGGGCGCAGCCGTTGCCGCTGGGATCGTCCCTCTTGCCCATGCCAATGATGGTGGCGGTTCGATTCGTATTCCTGCTTCGTGCAATGGCCTCGTTGGTCTCAAGCCCTCCCGAGACCGAGTCCCGACTGGTCCGGATTACGGCGATCCGCTTTGTGGGCTGGCCTGCGAGTTTGTGGTGACGCGTAGTGTGCGCGACGCTGCGGCCCTGCTTGACCTTGTTGCTGGCGCCGATGTTGGTGCTCCTGGACAGCCAGTTCCCCCATCACATCCCTATCGTGAGCAGATAGGAACTCCGCCGGGGAAACTACGCATAGCCTGGACAACCACCCCAGCCTCGGGAGCAAAGATCGACGCAGACTGCGAGAAAGCGGTGCACGAAACCGTCCGCACCTTACAGGACCTCGGCCATATACTGGTTGAAGACCGTCCACGTTTTGACTGGAGTACATTTCTGGAAAATATCCATGTCATCTGGACAACCTACAATGCTTACGCCATAGAAGGGCTGGAAAAACAGATGGGCCGCAAAGCCGGACCAGAAACGCTGGAGGCAGTCACGTTGGCGTGCTGCGCAGACGGAAGGCGCTATTCAGCCGTTGATCTGCTCAAAGCCATGGATCATGGCAATCTCTTATCGCGGCAGGTTGGCACCTTCTTCCAGAATTATGATGTCTTGGTGTCGCCGACCATAGCCAAGCCCCCTGCCCCGCTTGGCGAGCTGAATCAAAATCGTGCCGGGATGACCGCCATGGAGTGGACCCAGCAGGTCTTCACCTATTGTCCCTTTACACCGCTGTTTAATTCGACCGGACAACCAGCGATTTCGCTGCCGTTGCACTGGACTGCCAGCGGTGTGCCAGTCGGGGTGCAATTTGCAGGAGGCTTTGGCGATGAAGCAACGCTCTTAAAAATTGCCGCACAACTTGAACAAGCTAAGCCCTGGGCCGGCAAACGTCCGCCCGTCCATGTCGCAGCATGAAATCAGGCAAACCCGCTACCGGAGAACGTCATGGAATTCCTTGTAATCGCATATGATGGAAAAGATCCACAAGCAAAAGAACGTCGCTTGAACGCACGACCTGCGCATCTGGAAAACGTACAACGCATGAAACAAGAGGGGTCCTTCATTAATGGTGGCGCTATTCTTGATGACCAAGGCGAGATGATAGGCTCGACGCTGTATGTTGACTTTCCTTCGCGGGATGCACTGAACTACTGGTTAGCAACTGACCCCTATGTCACAGGCGGCGTATGGGTGGATGTTAAAGTAAAACCGATCCGCCTGGCGTTGCGCTCGTAGATACCGGCATCAGCATGAACAGAAAGCATTTATTCGAATTTGAGGATCAGCCCTGGTTTCCGTCCAGCATTCGCGCTTGTATGCAAGATCATCTGACCTTCATGGGGAATCTCTCCGCGCCGGCCTATGAAGCATTTGTCGGTAAACTCAAAATCGCCATGGACGAGGTCTCACAGCAAGAGATGGTGGATCTGTGTTCCGGCGCTGGCGGTCCGATGTACACGATCCTTCGTCTCCTACGTCAACAAGGACTCGAAGCGCGCGCCCAACTCACGGACTTGTATCCGAATCTGCCAGCCTATCGGCAACGTGAACACGAATCAGGGGGGACAATCCGTGGCGTTGACTACTCAGTAGACGCTACCAATGTTCCCGTAGCGCTCGCGGGCTTTCGCCTCATTGCCAACGGCTTCCACCATTTTCCTCCTACCGCGGCGGTGAAAATCCTTGCCGACGCAGTCGCGAAAGGACAAGGGCTTGCGGTAATCGAGATGGTAAATCGGTCCGCTCTGGCGATGTTCTCAGTCTTTGTCGGCTTGCTCGGTTTGCTCGTGTGTACACCTTTTTTTAAGCCGTTTCGTTTGTCCCGCCTGCTCTGGACCTATGTCCTCCCTATCGTGCCCCTCTGTTTGGTATGGGACGGCATTGTCTCGTGTTTGCGGGTCTACTCCCCCCGTGAATTGCATGCTCTGGTGTCCCAAGTAGAACCGAACAAATATGAGTGGGACATTGGCGAGTTACCAGTCGGTCCTGGGGTGGTCACATATTTAATTGGGATTCCTGCAAGGGCTACTGATAGGTGACCAACGAGATTCGCTTTCTCACGGCTCATATCGTAGGCTACACACTAGCAAAAAATGTAAACGAGGAGGAAGAGTGGTTACGTATCACGCCTTACGTATGACGTTTACGCTTTCCCTACAACTTTCAGTTTGTCTTTCCCTTTTTCCCTGTTTCACCCTTTCCCCGTTCTTGCATTGTTGCTAGCCACTGCAATCAACGTGTCTTCTGGTGTCCCTCCCCCTGCGGGTAGAAACATCCGCTGCACGACTTCCGGCTCCGCGATTCCTTCGCGATACCATGAAATAACCATGGGGACACCTGCTCTGCGAAATAGACCCAGTTGTGGACAGCGGCGTTCGGTTTCTTCGGCCAGTGCGTGGATACGCTCTCTAGGCTGATCGGTGTCGAGATAGAGGTCATAGTTAAGCTGACAATATTCTGGTTGCCGATCAAAGTCCGCCATAAACCCACGAATGTCAATCAATGAGCGAATCTTGGTCCGCAGCCCCTTGTAAATGAAATTGAGATCACGCGCAGCGACGGCAACGGTAATCGATGTACACGCGGACAAAGCCGCAAGCTGGGCATGAACAGGGGTCCAGCCACGGCTCTGACCTTGGAGTTCAGGCGGATCACCAATATCAAAGCCTTTGGGCTCATCGAACAGAATCGATGCTTGCCCGTCCATATAACCTTCCACGCGCATCTGCTCGAATGAGCGTGTGGTGACATCGCTCAC
This sequence comes from Binatia bacterium, assembly GCA_050187625.1. Classification (GTDB taxonomy): domain Bacteria; phylum Desulfobacterota; class Binatia; order Bin18; family Bin18; genus JBFWXH01. The sequence continues at coordinate 4,038 of JBFWXH010000023.1, read as the reverse complement.
GCCAATATATCCGGGATACTGCGCTTGCTCTTTCATAACTTCTCTTTCTTTAGGCGTACTTGCCAACCCCGCCCCAACCCTACAGCCCACATGACCTCACCTTTTCCTCCAATATCGCCGACTACGAAACAAACTCTCGTATGATATGCAAATAGGTTTCTCCACCGACGTTATGCAAATCCGTATGCGCTGCCCCTTCGATCATATAGAAACGCTTCGGCTGTGGGGCGAGGTCGTACAGGTCCTTACCTTGCCGAAAAGGTATAGTTCGATCTTCTGTCCCATGAATCACTAAGAGCGGAGATTGCAGGTTCCCTATGAGTCGCGCAGAGTTTAGATCATGCTCGACCAGGAAAGACAACGGCGGCAAACGAATATCCCCCATTGCCCGTAACGAGTAGAAGGGAGCCAAAAGAACTGTACGGCTCGGCGGTATTTCGGCGGCCAAGGTAACAACAACTGCCGCTCCCAGCGACTCACCAAAGTACACGATGGTCTTCCCGCTCGCCCAACCCCGTTTATGGACAAGCGCGATTGCCGCACGTCCATCTTCGAGAATGCCAGAGATCGACGGCTTTCCTCTACTGTTCCCAAAGCCTTGATAATCAAACACGAAGTGACTTCCCCCAACGCTCCGATACAGCAAGTGCAAGTGTGCAAGCCGATGACTCACGTTTCCAGCATTACCGTGAAACCAGAGAAACAATGGTTCAGGAGTCACCGCAGAATGCCCCATGCTGGGGATGTACCAACCGTGGAGCAATTTCCCATCAGGGCCACCAAACCATACGTCTTCGAACGGCAACGAGTAATCCGACGGTGCCCCCTCAACTTTCGTGTGCGGATGAAAGACAAAGACATTCTTCATCCACTCAACTGGGCCCCCGAGCCATGAGCTCAGCAGTACCCCGAATGAGGTCCACCCTAACTGCCAATTTGTCGTATTCGTATCGCTTGTCATGGCCTACCATTGCTCTCCTGGCGATTGTTTGCCAGACTCTTGATCCATAGAAAGAATTATAGCGACATTGCAAAGCATTCGCAGTAAGGAGGGGGGCCGGTGTCAAAGAAAGTCATCATTGAAGTGCGCATTAACGAATACGCCATGCGCGATGTTAATCCCAACGTCCCTTACTCGCCGGAGGAAATCGCCACCCACGCACTCGACTGCTGGCGTGAAGGTGCCTCGATTGTGCATTATCATGCGCGGGATCCCCAAACTGGGGCCCCGGCTTCAGATGTCAAACTCTATGCAGATACTGTTCGGCGCGTCAAAGAAAAAAGTGATCTCATTACTATGCCAACGCTCGGTGCCTGGTGGATGCCTTCGGTTGAGTCGCGCATCGCGCATATTGTTGAAATGGCCAAAGATCCAGCAACCAAACCCGACTTCGGCCCTATCGATATGGCGACCAGTAACGTCGATACTTATGACCCCAAAGCAAAGCGGTATAAAACAACAGAAACAGTGTACATGAATACGACTAAGACCTGGCAGTTCTTCGCCGAGACGATGAAATCGGTCGGAGTCAAGCCTATCCAAGCATTGTGGAATATCTCGTCAATCCGTGCCACACAAGCCTTTGTTGATATGGGTATTTTCACTGAACCTGTGTACTGTGAACTCGCGCTGACGGAAAATTGGCTGCTGGCCGGACATCCGGGAACAGTCAAGGGTATGGAGGCATTTTTGGATTTCTTCCCGGCACAGCAAAATTGGCACTGGTCGGTACTTTGCGTTGGAGGCAATCTGTTCCCGCTCATTGCTGCAGCAATAGAGCGTGGAGGGCATGTCTCGATCGGACTCGGCGATTATCCCTATCCTGAGTTAGAGCTTCCAACCAACGCCCGCCTGGTTGCGCGAGTTGCTCAGATTGTGCGCGAAATGGGCCGCGAAGTTGCGACACCGGGAGAGGCACGCCAGATACTTGGTCTGGCATCATAACAGGCTAAGAAAAACACAGGCTGGTATCGGAAAAAGAAAAAGGATTATTTCTCACTCACTTCACCGTCTAAAGATTCTGGAGGTGACGACGAGGAGCAAGCAACCTGTGTAGTGAAGAAAGGAGCAGACAAGATGAAAGGTTCAGCAGAGATTATTCAGCAGCTCAATGAAACCCTCAGAGGAGAATTAATCGCGATTAATCAATACTTTTTACATGCCTCCCTGTGCAAAAAATGGGGCTACCTGCGTCTGTACAAAACGATTTACGATGAATCCATCGAAGAAATGAAACATGCTGAACAATTGATCGACCGGATCCTGTTTTTGGAGGGTACGCCTATGGTGAAGGAACCCTTCAAGATTGCCGTCGGCAAGAATGTTAAGGATATTCTACAGAATGATTTAACCTTAGAACGCGATGGATTACCCGAATTGAAAAAGGGAATTGCCTTAAGTCTGGCGCAAGCAGACACAGGAACACGAGAGCTCCTGGAGCACGTCCTCGTAAGTGCAGAAGAACACATTCAATGGTTGGAGGCGCAGGTTTTCTTGATCGAACAAGTGGGTTACGAAAATTACTGCGCCCAACAAATTCAAACAGCATAAGAGAGAGACTACAACAACCACAGACAAGGCACGAGGTCAGTGCGCAGCTGACATAACGAAATCTGACTTCGTGCGTTCATTTCGTTTGACCCACCGTTTTTTTATATAATCCCTCTCGGCCACGTCTAAGGTCTTCGTAGGTAAGCCCCTCATCATGGTGATGCCCTTGCTTGGCCATGAAGCGATAACTCGCAAGAACGTAGGTATCGATCTGCGCTTCGTCCGCTAATGCCTGTTCACTAAGGGCCAAATACTCGCGCATGAGAAAATCACCACCACCAGGATTAAACACCCGACCATCTCCTGTGCTGCAGCCGTCTCTAAGGTGTACCGCGGGCAACTTCAACGCCAGATCAGGCCCTAAGAGAATGGCAAACGGTCTATTCTCCACATAATAGCATAATCCTCCAAACATTCGTTTTGTTGTTACCTCTCGAAGCCCTAAGCGCGCCACAGCCTCATCAAGGGTTCCTTGATGTAGTGGAAGCGGACGGCGCGGCTGGCAGGATGCAGGTCTCTTGGTGGATTTCTTCATGACATTTCCCTTACCATAGATGAATTTGAAGTTGCATTGAGTACAGACGGTATGTCACCATGATCATATATTGTCTAAAGGAGCACCTCGTGCACCCTCTCTTTTTCAACGTGGCTATCCTGAGTTGGTTTGTCTTCAGTATCGTTCCAGCCTGTGCGCAAGGATCTTTGTACAAATGGGTTGATCCACAAGGTACCGTGCATTACACTAATGCACCTACACAGGATACCGCTCGATCAGTCGACGACACTTTACCTCCCGCCTCGGCATTCCAGTCACCCACGCCTCCACCAGAAATAGCAGAATCTCCTTCAGAACCGACCGAGGCAACACCTCCGAGCGTTAGTAAAACCCCAACGAGCGAAGATGTCCCAGTCAATGACGACACTCCTGAGCAAGCAACCGCCGAACCCTCAGAAGAGAGTCAACCCGATGATCCGGAGATACCAACTCTAGAGGATCAAGAACCTGCGCCCGCAAGTGCCCAAGATGACTCAGGCACTCCATATGAGTCAAGTGAATAATCGCTATTCTTCGCATCCGGTCTGACTGATTTCCCTCGGACACAGAAAAGGGTACACTGCCGCAAAACTTAAATGCGGGAGGGGACCCATGAAAGCATTAGATCATGTTAAAATCCTCGACCTAACGCAGTTCGAGGCCGGGCCGTCATGTACGGAAATATTGGCGTTTCTCGGTGCGGAGGTGGTGAAAGTCGAGCCACCAAAAAGAGGAGACCAAGGACGCTACCTCATTACCGAAAAGCCAGGAGTAGATTCTCCCTATTTTTTACTACTCAACGCAAACAAGAAGAGCATTACCATCGATCTGAAAAGCGACAAAGGAAAGGCTCTTTTTAAGCAACTAGTATCGCATTTTGATGTTATGATCGAGAACTACGGACCAGTGGCAGTCGCTGATCTTGGGCTCGGATATGACGTCATTCAACAAC
>JBFWXH010000022.1:0-88285 GCA_050187625.1 Binatia bacterium | reverse complement strand
GCGACAACGCGCAGCAAAGGAGGCCTGGATGAGTATCACTGCGCGCCACCGCATCGCGGCCACGTTGAGACTCTGCTAAAGCCGAAGGGGCACGTTCTGGCCGCTCGCGGTGCGCTCGAGCGTTAGACCCCAACAATACACCCTGAGAAGGGACTGGACGGTAATACGGCGTTGCCGTACACTGCAATCATGTTCGAGTTTATCGAGACGCCTTTCTTCGCTAAAGCGGTGGAGCGCTATCTCGATGACGACGAGTACGCGGAACTGCAAGCCCACCTCAACAAAAACCCTGAAGCTGGTGTGGTCGTTCGGGGGTCAGGTGGGGTACGCAAACTGCGGTGGGCCGCAAAGGGCGGAGGCAAGCGTGGTGGTTTGCGTATCATCTACTTTGTCCGCTTTGCCCGGGGCCATATCTGGATGCTTACTATTTACGGCAAAAACGTCACGGAGAACATTCCAGCACACACTCTCCGAGCGATGAAAAAGGCAATTGAAGATGAAGAAGATGACTGAACGACAACTAGCCAAATGGGAAAAGAGTCGCGACCTCGGCCAGGAAATTCTGGAAGGAATTCAGGACATCAAGGCTGGTCGCATCGGTCGGCGCTTTACGGTGGCGACCTACCCGATTGTCCGAGCCCGCGAAAAGTCAGGTTTATCCCAAGCTAAATTTGCCGAGTTGCTGGGGGTGTCGGTGCGCACCGTTCAGGATTGGGAGCAAGGGCGGCGGGAGCCGAACGCAGCGGCGAAGACCTTGCTTAAAGTGGCCGAGTTGCACCCAACCCTTCTGAAGAAGATTGCTGCGTGAGGGAGCTGTGGTCTAACCACGCGCGCCACTGCATCGCGGCCCTGTGGCGTGAAGGGATGAATCCGGAAGACCGCGTTGTGGCCGCTCGCAGTGCGCTGTGGCGTTAGATGACAGCAACAACTGTCTGTCCGATAGAATGACAGCGAACAGGATAGCAAGGCAGAGGGAAAACGCGCCATGACGTTTGATGAAGTGCTAGACCAGGTCCGAGCATTGTTGGCAGCAGCGCGGTCGGGTGACCTATCGGTCCCTGAAACGCCGCTTTGACTTGGATGACGAGTATCTGGAAGACCTGAAAGGAGAACTCATCAAAGCCGAGGGCGTGGCAGCGGATGAAGACGGGGATGTGCTGGTCTGGATAGGCGGAGCAACAAAGAGCGAACCATCAAAACCTCCTGCTTCTTCTGACCCTAGACCCAAGACCTTAGACGCTAGACCCACTGACGGTGAGCGGCGGCAGTTGACGGTGATGTTCATTGACTTGGTGGGGTCCACGACCCTCTCCCAACAGCTCGACGCCGAAGACTATCATGCCCGGGTGATCGCCTATCAGTCCGCCTGTCACCAAGTCATCGCGCACTACGAGGGGCATATTGCCCAATATCTGGGTGATGGCGTGCTGGTGTACTTTGGCTATCCGACCGCGCATGAAGACGATGCCGTACGCGCGGTGCGCAGCGGCTTGGAGATCGTCACAGCAGTAAGGCAGTTAGCGTATACGCCCCCGTTACAAGTGCGCATTGGCATTCACACTGGGCCAGTAGTAATAAGCGAGATTGGCGCCGGGGAGCACACGGAGAAGCTGGCGTTAGGCGAGACGCCCAACATTGCCGCGCGACTCCAGGGTTTGGCCGAGCCGGACACGGTGGTCATCAGTGCGGCGACACAGCAGCTAGTGGAGGGTTTGTTCGAGAGCCAGGACCTCGGACCCCACACGCTCAAGGGTATCTCCACCCCGCTGTCAATGTACCAAGTCGTCAAAGAGAGCGCGACGCAAAGCCGTTTTGAGATAGCGGTCAGTAAAGGGTTGACGCCGCTGGTGGGCCGAGAAGAGGAACTTGGATTGCTGCGGCGACGGTGGGAACAGGCCAAAGACGGTGCAGGCCAAGTGGTGCTGCTGAGCGGTGAGCCGGGGATTGGCAAATCTCGCCTCGTGCAAGTGCTCAAAGAACAGGTCAGCGCCGAGGGCGCGACCCGCATCGAGTTTCGCTGTTCACCTTATCACCAGAACAGCGCGCTGTATCCCATCATCGACCACCTGCAGCGGCTTTTACGGTTTGCGCGCGAGGACTCGCCCCAAGAGAAACTGCGTAAGCTTGAAATGGGGGTACTGCCTCAGACAAGGGGCTTAAGCCCCTTGTCCCGACCATTGCTGATTGACCCCATTCCTTTGCTGGCCGCCTTGTTGTCGCTCCCGCATCCCGCGGGCTACCCGCCTATTACGATTAGCCCACAGAAGCAGAAGGAAAAGACGCAGGAAGCCTTGGTGGCGTGGCTCATGGAAGAGGCAGAGCAGGCCGCCGTGTACTGCGCCTGGGAAGACTTGCATTGGGCTGATCCCTCGACGGTAGAAGTGCTCACACTCCTCCTGGAGCAAATTCCCACTGCGCGGCTGTTCACCATACTGACCTTTCGACCCGAGTTCACGCCCTCGTGGAGTTCGCGCTCTTACCTCACCCAACTCACGCTCAGTCGTCTAGGACGAGCGCATGTCGAGGCACTGGTTGCGCAAGTGACGGGCGGTCAGACCTTGCCTGTGGAGGTCGTCGAGCAGATTCGGCTCAAGACCGATGGCGTGCCGTTATTTGTCGAGGAGTTGACGAAAAGTATTCTGGAAGCCGTAGGGGCGACGCATGCGTCGCCCCTACAGTTCGCCATCCCTGCGACCTTGCAGGATTCGCTCATGGCTCGGCTTGATCGGCTCAATGCGGCCAAGGAGCTGGCGCAACTGGGCGCGACCCTTGGCCGAGAATTTAGCTACGAACTCCTCCACGCTGTTTCCCCCTTAGACGAGGGCGGCTTGCAGCGGGGTTTACGGCAGTTAGTCGAGGGCGAGTTGCTGTATCAACGCGGACTGCCGCCGCAGGCAACGTATCTCTTCAAGCACGCGCTGATTCAGGACACCGCGTATCAGTCGCTGCTCAAGAGCAAACGCCAGCAACTCCACCAGCAGGTTGCCCAAGTGTTGGAGACACAATTTCCCGAAATCAAAGAGACTCAGCCCGAACTGCTGGCGCATCACTACACCGAGGCCGGTCTTGCTGGACAAGCCATTCCCTATTGGCAGCGTGCGGGTGAGCGCGCCAGCCAGCGTTCGGCCTACGTAGAAGCGACCAGCCATCTTACTAAGGGGATCGAGTTACTCACGACCCTGTCAGACACTCCCGAGCGCGCGCAGCAGGAACTGTCACTGCAAATCACGCTGGGCAATACACTGATGACGATTAAGGGCTTTGGAGCCCCGGAGGTGGGGAACGTCTACCGGCGGGCACGGGAGCTATGCCAGCAGGTGGGGGAAACCCCGCAGCTCTTCCCGGCGCTGTGGGGACTATGGCTGTTTCATGCTGGAAGAGGGGAGTTACAGACGGCGCGGGAGCTGGGGGAGCAACTCTTCGGCCTGGCTCAGATCGTGCAAGACTCCGCGTTTCTCTTAGAGGCCCACCACGCGCTATGGGCCACCTCGTTCTGGCGTGGAGAGTTGGCCCTAGCCCGATCGCACTCGAAGCAGGGGATTGCCCTCTATGATCCCCTGCAACATCATTCCCTCGCCTTTCTGTATGGGGGGCATGACCCTGGGGGGTGCTGTCGGAATTTTGGCGCCTTGACTCTGTGGTTGCTTGGCTATCCGGACCAGGCTCTGCAGAGCAGCCACGAGGCGCTGACCTTGACCCGGAAAGTATCTCACTCCTTTAGCTTGGCCGAGGCATTGGGCTATGCTTCCTGGCTTCATGAGTTCCGCCGGGAGGAGCAAGCAGTCCAAGGGCGGGTAGAGGCAGTCATTGTTCTATCGACTGAGCAGGGGTTTCCGTACTGGTTGGTACGGGGGCTTGTCCTGCGAGGCTGGGCGCTGGTCGAGCAGGGACAGGGGGAGGAAGGAATTGCGCAGATGCGCCGGGGCTTGGCCGCCATGCAGGCTACGGGAGTAGAGCTGTTCCGCTCGTATTTTCTTGCCCTGCTGGCTGAAGGGTATGGAAAAGTGGGACAGCCCGAAGAAGGGCTCACTGTATTGGCCGAGGCGCTGGCTTTCGTGAAGAAAGCGGGGGAGCGTGTATGGGAGGCGGAACTGTATCGGCTGAAAGGCGAACTGACGCTCAAACAGTTCGGAGTTCAGAGTTCGGAGTTTCTAATTCCCAATCCCTAACTCCCAGTCCCCAAGCAGAGGCGGAGGCCGAAGCGCGTTTCCTCAAGGCTATTGAAATTGCACGCAAGCAGCAGGCAAAGTCGTTGGAGCTGCGGGCGGTGATGAGCTTGGCACGTCTATGGCGCCAGCAAGGCAGAAGGAATGAAGCTCACCAGATATTATCTGAAGTCTATGACTGGTTCATCGAGGGGTTTGAGACGAAAGATTTGCAAGACGCGAAGAGACTCATTGAAGAACTATCGTAGGGAGGCCCGTAAGCGTCATCTAACTATCCACTGCACCGTATTGCCGCCCGCTTGCGGTTCTGGGTGAACATGAAAAGTTTCGGTTGGGGCGGCAACCGGTGACTGGGGCGTTAGGTGTCACGCGATGTGACAGGATACATGAAGAAAGCCATCGAAGATAACCTGAAAGTGTTCGTGGGCTTACCCTGGTGGGCCATTGGTCGCGTCGTTGATCTCGTATGGTTACAGTTTGGACAGCGGCGGAGAGTCCGCACCTCTCGTGGCAACTCGAAGGTTGTCGGAGATTGGGCACTGCATCTCCAGTGCCCCTGGCGAATCGGCGGACCACAAGGATTGATCGTGGCATCCGATGATCGATTCTATCCTGCTGGCAACCCAGATAAAGTTCCGAAGCAATGGCGATGGGATACCGGACCCAACCGATTTGATGAGCGAGTGAAGAGCTTCTTTTCAGCAATCCCTGAGGGGTTCGGAGTGGTACAGAAGGTACAAGGAGATCGCTTTGGCGGAGCACACCTCAAGCTCACCAACGGTTTGATGATTGAAATCTTCCCGAGTGATACGTTAAGCTCAGACGATGCGGAACATTGGCGACTTCTCCAACCGTCGCGGAAAGCAAGACATTTTGTGGTGACAAACCAAGGAATCAAAGAATAGGGAAAAGAAGGATTCGAGAGGTCATGAGGGAAGACACCTAACTCTACGCGCCACCGCATCGCGGCCCTGTGGCGTGAGGGAATGAATCTGAAAGGCCGCGGCTGGGCAGCTCGCGGTGAGTGGGCGCGTTAGGCCCTGCAAGACTGAGCACGTAAGAACAAAGGAGAAAAAAGATAATGCCCACAAGCAGTGAGGAGAACAAGGCGGTGATCCGACGTTTCTGGAACGCCATGAATACGCGGCAGTGGGACACCTTTGACGAACTGTTGGCTCCTGATGTGGTTCGCCATTGCCAAGCGACTCCGGAGTTTAACGTGCGGAGCTGTGAGCAGTTCAGGGAGTTCTGCCGATGGGAAGCGGCAGTCTTTCCCGATTCCAGGCAAACGATCACTCATCTTGTAGCCGAGGGAGACTTTGTAGCCGTCTGGGCCACATACGCAGGCACCCAGAGAGGCCAGATGGGACCATTCCCGCCCACGGGAAAAAATTTTCAGATTGATTTCGGGGCGGTGTTCCGCATGGTGAAAGGCAAGATCGCAGAATGGTGGGTAACGTGGGACAACATGGCGTTACTCACGCAGCTAGGGCACCTGCCGCCTTCGCCAAGCAAGAATGGATAACAGAGACAAATTCAAGAGGCCACAGCGAGGGAGGGGAAGCACTAATGGAGATGCTTATTCACGGCAAACTGCGCAGGCCGGACGGCATGTCGAAACAAGAATTTTTCGGCGTCTGGAAACAAGAGGCGACCGCAGCCCTGGAAGCAGTGAAGGCTGGTACCATCAAGAACATCTGGAAGGTGCCTGGCAAGTACGAGGTATTCTTAGTGATGGAGGTGGACTCGACCGATCAGATGGACGAGGTCCTGCACAGTCTGCCCATCTGGAAGCTCGGCTACGATCACATTGTCAGCAGCATGGAGTGGATTCCCCTACGCTCCTACGAGCACTGGGCCAAGCAGCTAGACGAACTATCGGCTGGGTAGCCAAGCACACATAAGCCAGCATCTAACAAACGCCCTGTTCGTGACCGCCGCCCGTTTGTGGTCCTGGGTGAACCTGAAAAGTCTCGTTTGAGCGGCGGGCGGCGAAAGCCATGGGAGTAGCTACGCGATATGGCAAACCGGATACACAGCGATCAGGATCGCCTCCTCCTTACTGAGGACTTGCGGAACGACCTGCTGTAAGGCCGTGGTATACTGCTCCAGCAGCAGCCGATCCTTCTCCCACAAGAAGGGCGTATCGGTGAAGAGGATATTGATCTTATCAGGCAAGATAGAACCAGCGGTTGAATGATACTTGCCTTGTGTGGGAGTCACCGTGCAACCGCCGAAGGCATAGCTCAACTCATCGCCCAGCTCTTCCAGCAAACGAGTGTAAATCGGGTCTGGCAGGTCAGGAATGAAAAGCTCAATGCGTACCTTTTCTAATAGCGGCAATGAGCTTCTCCTTGCGTTTGGGAAACGCTTTGACTCGTTTCAAGGCTTCTTCTCGGCTGACGTGTTCACGCTCGGGGCGTTCGATTTTTACTTTCGGCTTCAAGGCTTTCATGATAATTCTCCCTGCGTATTATGCAGGAAGTAGGAGTAATTTTGCAAGACGGGGACTGGGAAAAGGCGAGAGGTCTGGTTCATTAAAATTTGCGCCTAACAATCTGTTCCACCTGACCGCTGCCCTTTTGCGGTTCTGACTGGATTATGAAAAGTCTCGGTTGGGCAGCGGCAGGTGATCAGTAGCGTTAGGTGATCCAAAAATTACAATCGTAAGGAGGTACAGATGGCTGAACTTCCACTGATTGATCCTGACAATGATCTTCTTCCGCTGCTACGGCTTGCTCCTAATGCACTCCTCGATCCTCTTGTCTCATACATCACGAACAATGGAAAAGGACGATTAACCTCTGAACTTGACTTAACCGAACTCTATTCAGCTCACCACCCAAATCATTCAGCTTATGTCGATGAAATTGCCGCTGAAGTCCAGAAGTTTGGAGGCAATACTATAGTTAACGTCCTCCGAGGGGGAAAAGGGATTCCGTACATTGAAGTGGTCCGTAACGTTGCTCGCCAATTAAAGGTCAACTTCAATGATTCTATGGATGCTGGAAGGATTGAACTTCAAATTCTCTTGCGTATTCTTGAAAAAGCTTATGAGAAAATGACGGAAGAAGAGCGCCGCCAGTTTCTATTGGATATCGGCCTCGAATATGGAAAGGTACCTGACGCTTTACCTGTTATTGCGATTCAGGCAGCTCTTGGTGCAGCAGGATTTTTGGCCTATCAGCTCGCAGTTATCGTAGCCAATGCTGTAGCGAGGCAGCTTCTGGGGCGTGGGTTGTCCCTGGCTCTGAACCGGACCTTAGCTAGATCACTGAATGTTTTGGTAGGTCCGATCGGATGGGCTATTACCGTACTCTGGACTCTCGTAGACATCGCGGGACCAGCCTATCGGGTAATTATTCCGTGCGTTATCCAGGTTGCATTAATTCGACAACAGAGCTTGATACAGACATGCTCCAATGGGCATCAAAATTCATCTCAAGCCAAGTTTTGCGCTGAATGCGGCGCTTCCCTATCCTCGGACGGAAAACGCCCGGAAAGTATCACCTAACAACTCGCGCCACCGCAGCGCGGCCCAATGGCATTAAGTTAGTGAATGTCTGTCATTGCGAGGAGCGCCAGTGACGAAGCAATCTCTGCAGAAAACAAGGATTGCTTCGCTGCGCTCGCAATGACATCCCGGCTTAACTTAATGGCATTGCATCGCGGCCCGGTTGCGGTTCTGCTCAACCTGAAAGGCCGCGTTCGGGCCGCTCGCGGTGCGCGGGGGCGTTAGGGCTCAAAGAGAAAATGCAAGAGTTCATCTCTGAAAATTGGTGGGGGTTTCCTTCCTCGTGACCACGGGGGTATGTATGACGCATTAAATTTAGTTTAAGGATGGGCCAAGGAAAGATATGCCCCTTCACAAACACCCCTTAGCTGAGGTCTTCGGACACCTCGTCACAGACCACACAAAAAAGGCCATCCGTTATCGTTCTCACCGTCTATGTCCTTTCAATAACAAAGTTCCAAGCTGCACGAAAGACAAGGCTAAGAATCCTCTCGGCGTGTGTAGCATCTACCACGAAGATCAAGCGGTCATTACCTGCCCAATTCGTTTTCGTGAAGAGTGGATCATCGCCGATGATGCAGCCTCGTTCTTTTTCGACGAGTCTGCAACGTGGAGTTCACTCATAGAGGTTCGCCTCAATGATGCAAATGGCAAATCTGCCGGAAATATCGATGTCGTACTCGTAGCTTACGATGAGCACGGGAAAGTGTACGACTTTGGCGCTTTAGAAATCCAAGCCGTTTATATATCCGGGAATGTACGTGACCCCTTTGAGCATTACATGAAAGACTCGAAAGGGAGAGCGCAAATGGACTGGTCGAACGAACCAAACTATCCACGGCCAGATTACCTCTCCTCCTCACGTAAGAGACTCGTGCCGCAATTGCTCTTCAAAGGCGGCATCTTGCATAGCTGGAGAAAAAAGAGCGCGGTTGCCTTGAATAAAGGTTTCTTCGACACCCTTCCGCCCTTGAAGCGGGTCTCTCCCAAAGACGCTGAGATTGCCTGGTTTATCTACGATTTGAAACTGATTCCGGGGAAGGAAGGTGAGCATTCACGCTTTACTCTCCAGAAAATCGATGAGGTGTTCACAGAATTTGAACCTGCTTTGCTTTCAATCACGACACCGTCCCCTGGCAGAGTAGAGGATTTCGTCAAGATTCTGCAAGAGAAATTAGACGATCAACTCGAGACTCCACCTGTCAACAAGACTATCGAGAAACCTTTCTGATATGGCCTCACACATTCAGTCTTCTTTATTTCCGGAACTCATGGACGCAGATCGGGCGATGCCGAAACCTGTTAATGTTGCCTCAGTCCCGCAACGCAGCCCATTTCGATATCCTGGGGGAAAAACGTGGTTCGTCCCAACTTTTAAAAGGTGGACGGCAAGCCTCGGTCCGAAGCTTCGTTTATTGATAGAACCTTTTGCTGGTGGAGGAATCATCAGTTTAACCGCCGTGTTTGAACATTTAGTTGACCGCGCGGTTATGATTGAGCTTGATGAAGATGTTGCAGCGGTATGGCAAAGTGTGGTCAACGGCGACGCCAAATGGCTTGCTGACCAGATCGTAAAATTCAATCTGACAAAAGAAGCGGTCATTGCAGAAATCAGCAAGGTTCCCAGAGACCTCAAGCATAGAGCGTTTCAGGCAATACTGAAGAATAGAACCTTCCATGGCGGTATATTGGCCGAAGGGTCTACTTTCCTGAAGTACGGGGAGAATGGGAAAGGCATTCACTCCCGTTGGTATCCACTCACCCTAGCTAAAAGATTTCTCAATCTGGATTTTGTTGCAGATCGTATAGACTTCCGCTGTGAGGACGGACTGAAAGTGATGCGAGAATTTGCTTCGCAGAAGGACGTTATCTACTTCATCGATCCTCCCTATACAGCAGGCGGGAAAAGAGCAGGCAAGCGACTCTACAAGTATTTTCAGATTGATCATGAGGAATTGTTTAGAGTCTGTGAGTCTTTGAAGGGTGACTTCCTCATCACGTATGATGATGCAGAAGAAGTCAAACACATGGCAAGAAGACATGGTTTCGAGATGAGGCTGATTGCTATGACCAACACTCATCATGCCGCGATGAAAGAATTGGTGATCGGCAAGAACTTGTCGTGGATGGACGATGCCCCTGTTGTCCGCGAGAAGCTCTCAAGGTACGCCATTACCAAAAAGCAGAAGGCATAGAGGTCGCTATAACTCGACCGTTCGTTAAGGGAATTTTCTACTCAAGCAGAGGATGCAAAAGTAAAATGTGGCCCATCAACCAAAACTGTGAGCCCTAACAACGGCATGCAGTCCGACCGCTGCCCGCGAGCGGTCTCTGTTGACTCCGAAAAGTCTCGGTGGGGCAGCGGCGGCTGATGCCGGGGCGTTAGGTGGCGACCAACAACTTGCCTTGCTGAGCGTTTCCTGCTCTATGGATGCCAATGAAGTTTGAGGTCATTGGCCAGATTCGAGAGGTGGAAGTGATCGCGAAAGGGCCTGGAATCCAGGCGCTCACCTACCTCCGCAAAGCATATGGTCGCGGACGGTGGCGGAAGTTGAAAGGCAAAGCAACGGTGCGCTTATTAAACGGGGGCGTACGCGAAGTTGAGTTGCATTGGTACGAAGCGCATGGCATTGGAAAGAGAGACATAAAAATCAAATACTACTTGGATGAGCTATGAAACCGCCGACCAAACCGTTTGCTCTCTGTCTTGATAACACCGACTACCAAGCGTCCTTAGTGCGTGGGAAAGTCTATCGGCTGCTGCCTGATGCGAGAGCTGCCAAGGATGATTTTGTCCGTATCATTGACGAGAGTGGAGAAGATTACCTCTATCACAAAAGCCACTTCGTCTTTGTGGACTTTCCAAGTGCAGTGAAGAAGAAAATCCTGGCACTGGAGAACGCTACCTAACTTCACGCGCCACCGCAGCGCGGCCCAATGCCATTACGTTAGCGTGAGTAGTATGACAGGATTCGGAGGAACCTACCAGAGGCGAGAAAGAAAGAGGGGCAAGAGATGAACACACAAAAAAAGAGGCGGCAATGATTGCCGCGCTGGTCGCGACCTTGCAGGCTGAACAGACTGTAGCGCGGTACCGTGTCCATGCCCAGGACTGGAGTCGGCAACGGACGTGAACGTTCCTACGAGTGGTGGTCTTGAGGTTGACGGGCCATAACCACGCCTTGCAGAATGCCCTCAATCGGTTCTTCCGTGCCCTGGGGCTGGTCGCGGACGTGCCCACCGCCAGCGCGGACAGTCAAGCGCGGCAGAAAGTGGAGCCCGCCTTATTTCACCACCTCAACCAGCTGGTCGTCGAGAAGTTCTATACGCTCTATGCGCCGGAGGGGGGCGTGAAGCGGTGGCAAGGACGACGGGTGATTGGGATCGATGGGACGATGATCAATCTGCCCGATACGGCAGAGACGCGGACGCACTACACCCGCCACGGGAATCAACATGGCCGCGCCATCCGGGTGCAAGCGTTGGGGAACGTGTGTGATGACTGGCTCAATGACGTGGCGCTGGATGCGACGCTGGGCAAGCAGGTGGCGGAGAAAGAAAGTATTTTCACCTCCCATCTCCAGGTGACGGCCCCCGGCGATGTGATCGTGTTGGATCGGGGGTATGCGGATTATGGGGGGAGGGCGTTTCTCCTTCATCACCAGCGGGACTTTGTACTCCGTATGCCGCGGCGTCGAGCGGGGCAGAGTCGGGTGTTTTGGGATGGGCCGGAGCAGGAGCAAGTCGTTGAGTTGGCTGTGCCTGAGCGGCAAGGAGCCTTCGTCAAGCAGCATGGGCTCGCATCACGGATAAGGGTCCGCTTCGTGAAAATTGTGTTGGCGGACGGGGACATCGAAGTCTTAGCGACCAGCTTGCTAGACGCCCAGGCGGTCCCGGCGGCGGCGCTCACGACGCGGTATGGGTGGCGCTGGGGAATCGAGACCTATTATGATCGGCTCAAGAACCTCTTTGAAGTGGAGCGCTTCAGTGGCCGTACGGTGCGCAGCATCGAGCAAGACTTCTTTGGGATGATCTTTGTAACCACGTTAGAGAGTGTGTTGAGCAAAGCGGCGGACAAAGAGTTAGCCGAGGAAAGTGCCAGCGCGCAGCGCAAGCACGGGGCGCGGGTCAATCATGCGGTGAGTTATCTGGCGCTGGTCGATCACACCGTAGCGCTCCTGCTTGATCCCCCGGGCACGGTCGAGGAGACCTTGGCCACACTCCACTTCCTCTTCAAAACCAACCCCACGCGGCACCGCCCCGGACGGCGGTTCTCCCGCCACCGACGGTCGGGCTTTCGCCGCGCCTGGTTTTATCGGTACGTCGTACGCACTGTGGCTTAACTTAATGGCATTGCAGCGCGGCCCGGCGGCGGTTCTGCTCAACCTGAAAGGCCGCGTTCGGGCCGCTCGCGGTGCGCGGGGGCGTTAGCCCGCGGCTCAGCCGCATGGATGTTGCTCCTATTGCCGTAGCTCTTTTCGATCGATACTGTCTCTGGAATACCAAATAGCAATCGATAAGGATGCGAGATGGAAACTGTGACAGTGTCGCCGAAATTTCAAGTGGTGATTCCTAAAGAGATGCGTGAAGCGCTGAAATTGACTCCGGGCCAGAAAGTACAGGCGCTGCTGTACGAGAACCGCATCGAACTTATTCCGGTGCGACCAGTGAAGCAAATGCGCGGATTCCTGAAAGGGATTGACACGATCATCGTTCGCGAAGGGGACCGCGTGTGAATGTGGTCGATTCCTCAGGGTGGTTGGAGTACTTCGCGGACGGACCGAATGCCGACTTTTTTGCCAAGCCGATTACTGCAACTGCAGATCTTGTGGTGCCGACAGTGAGTCTCTACGAAGTCTTCAAACGAGTAGTGCAGCAACGTGGCGAGGACGACGCTTTGCAGGCCGTGGCCCTCATGCAACAAGGAACTGTCGTTGAGTTGAGCGCCCCCTTAGCGTTGAACGCAGCGCGCCTTAGTCTGACCGAAAAGCTCCCGATGGCGGACAGTATCATGTTGGCAACGGCTCGGGCCTATAGCGCGACGCTCTGGAGCCAAGATGCGGACTTTGAGCATATCAGCGGAGTCAAATATACACCAAAGAAGTGAGGGAAAACGCAGGCTAACAAACGCGTTGCACCGGACCCCGGCCTTGTTGCGGTTCTGGATAATCTGAGAGGTCACGTTCTGGCCGTGGCCCGTGATCGCGGGCGTTAGGGCGCGCTTATAAAGTTCGCAATTAAGCCGCGAGAGCCACCCCTTGGCGGTCAGGTGCCCGAAGGATATGGTGTAGTGAGTACGAGGGACCTAAACAATGAAAGACGAGCAGCTCCTCAAGCGCATTACGATTGACTCCAAAGTCATGGTGGGAAAACCTACCATCAAAGGAACACGGCTGACGGTTGAATATATCCTCAATCTCCTAGCTCACGGGACGACCGTAGCCGAGATTCTCGAAGAATACGAAGGACTGACGCAGGAAGATATTCAGGCCTGCTTGCTGTTTGCCACCAAGGCGCTGGAAGACACGACATTCATGCCGTTAACAGCCGAGTCTGCGTAGATGCGCTTTCTCATCGATGAGTGCACGGGGCCAGCGGTGGCCCGCTGGTTACGGAATCAGCAACACGAGGTTTTTTCGGTGTATGAGGCAGCCCGTGGAATGGCTGATGAGGAAGTGATCCAGAAAGCTTACAACGAGAGCTGGATTTTAGTAACAAATGACAAAGGCTTCGGGGAGAAAGTCTATCGCGAACGCCGGCTGCATCGAGGAGTAGTATTTCTCCGCCTGGAAGACGAACGAACTGAGAACAAGATCACAGTACTCCAGCATTTGCTGGCACGGTATGCTGACCGTCTGCCAGACAGTTTTGTCGTTGTTACCGAGAGGCGGGTACGCTTTGCGCGGACTTAGGTGCGTTTTCTGGGTCAAAAGGATCACGGATTCTGGTTCAAGGTGATCATCAATTCTGATGCAAGTGGATCAGGCATTCTGGTGGAAGTGGATCAGTTGGACGCCGAAATCAGAATCGGTGATTCAGTTCCCAGAATGAGTGATCGCGTTCAATAATTTCCCCTGACCGCGAGCGCTGGAAAACCCCATTCGCGCTTTCCATCCTACCGCATTTGCTGTGAGGAGGAGGAGGAAAGATGGCGAATCCAAGGATTTCCATGCGCAAGATGAAAGACGTATTACGTTTACGCCACACGGCCGGGCTGAGCTATCGACAGATTGCTACCAGCTTGCACATCGGTTACGGCGCCGTCGTGCGGTATCTCCAACGGGCCGAGGCGGCTGGGCTCACGTGGCCGTTACCGGAGGGGATGAGCGACGAAGAACTGGAGCCGCGCCTCTTTGGTATGCGGGAACCGCAGGAGCGCGTGACGCGGAATGCGCCCGACTTTGCCATGCTCCATCAGGAGTTGCAGCGCAAAGGCGTGACCCTGCAGTTGCTGTGGGAAGAGTATCAAACGAGTAGTGCCGGTCCACATTACAGCTATCCCCAGTCCTGTGCCCGCTATCGTGCGTGGCGACAGACGCTCAAACGCAGTCTGCGCCAGGTGCACCGCGCTGGCGAGAAACTCTTTGTCGATTATTGTGGCCCCACCGTTCCCATTATTGATGGACTGACAGGTGGGATACGGGCAGCCCAGATCTTCGTTGCGGTCCTTGGGGCGTCCAATTACACGTACGCCGAAGCGACCTGGACGCAGAGCTTACCCGATTGGATTGGGTCGCATGTCCGCGCGCTCACGTTTTTTGGCGGCGTCCCACAGTTGGTCATTCCGGACAATCTGAAAGCTGGTGTCAGCAAAGCGTGTCGCTACGAACCCGAGCTCAATCCCACCTACGCGGAATGGGCGCGGCATTACAACACCGTTGTCTTACCGGCTCGGCCCTACAAACCCAAAGATAAAGCCAAAGTCGAAGTCGGCGTGCAGATTGTCGAACGTTGGATTTTAGCCCAGCTTCGCCATCAGCAGTTCTTCAGCTTCGCCGAACTCAATACCGCCATTGCGGCGTTGCTCACGACCCTCAATCATCGTCCGTTCAAGAAACTCCCCGGCTCGCGGCACTCACAGTTTCTCGCGTATGAACAACCGGCTCTCAAACCTCTGCCCCTCCGTCCCTATGAATATGCGGAATGGCGCCCGGCACGCGTTCATCTCGATGATCATCTCGAAGTCGAGGGGCATTTCTACAGCGTGCCCCATCGTTTCGTGCGCCAAGCCGTGGACGTGCGCCTCACCGTCACCACGATCGAAGTCTTTCACAAAGGCGAACGGATCGCGACCCATCGACGGAGTTCGCGCAAAGGGAGTCATACCACGCTGGCCGCACATATGCCCAAAGCCCACCAACGTCATTGAGAGTGGACCCCCGGGCGTTTTCTGCACTGGGCGCAAACGCTTGGTCCAGCTACGCGGACGTTGGTGCAACATCTGCTCGAACACCACGCCCATCCCGCACAAGGCTATCGCAGTTGTTTGGGGTTACTGCCATTGGCGAAACGGTATAGCGCCCCGCGGTTAGAAGCCGCCTGTCAGAAGGCGATTTCCCTGGGCGCGTTCACGCGTCGCAGTGTCGCCTCCATCTTGGCGCATGGCTGAGACCAGACCGAGTCCCCGACATCGCCCGCCGATTCCCAGCCCCCGCTGTTTCACGACAATCTGCGTGGCCCCACCTATTACCATTAACTGACAGAAAGGAACTCCTTATGTTGTCCCATCCGACGTTGAATGCGTTGCAAACCTTAAAACTCTTGGGCATGGCGGAAGCCTTTGAACAGCAACTCCAACCCCCCGATTTACAAGCCCTCTCCTTTGAAGAACGCTTGGGCTTATTGGTCGATCGGGAACTCCTCTCGCGGGATAATCGCCGACTGGCACGGCTCTTACACGCCGCCAAACTCAAAGTGAGCGCGTGCATTGAAGACATTGATTATCGTCCTTCGCGCGGCCTCAAACGAGCGCAGATCACCCCCCTCCTCACCGGCGAGTGGCTCCGCACTCACCAAAATCTCTGCTTCACCGGCGTCACAGGCACAGGAAAAACCTGGCTGGCGTGTGCGCTTGGCCACTTCGCCTGTCGTTTGGGGTTCTCCGTGCGCTATCTGCGCTTGCCCCGGCTCTTTGAACAACTCCGTATCGCCCACGGGGATGGGAGCTATTTACGCTTGTTGCAACTCTGGGCCAAAACGGATTTGCGCATCCTCGATGATTGGGGCTTGGACACATTAGCTCTGGCAGAACGGAAGGACTTGCTCGAACTCATGGATGACCGCCATGGCGTGCATTCTACCCTCATTACCAGCCAATTACCTCTGGAACATTGGCATACGTATCTCGGCGATCCGACCATGGCAGATGCGATTCTGGATCGCCTCTTACACAACGCCCATAAAATTCACTTGAAAGGAGAATCGATGCGGAACACGAGCACAACCTTGACCCAACGGGATCACGCAGAGTAAAGTTGCACTCTCTAGTGCTCGCTGTCGGGGAACGTGATCACGTTCCCCAGAATCCCTGATCCCTTTCGCCAGACTCCGCACTCAGCAACTCCGGACCCCACAGATACGGAGAAGACCCGGAAGAAAGTAAAGGCGAAAACGAACCTTAATCACCAACCAGAATTGTTACATGCTATGGAGAGATAGACTGGGCCTAACAACCGCCTCCAGCCTGACCGCAGCCCGCGAGCGGTTCTGAGTGAACGTGAAAGGACGCAGTGGGGCGGCTCGCGGTGCGCGGGGGCATTAGTCGGCTTGCTCCCTGTCACCTCAAAGGTTACACTCTGAAGCGTGATCCGGAGTTTCAAACACAAAGGACTGGAACGATTCTTTTTGACCGGAAGCAAAGCCGGCATTCAAGTTCAACAGGCCGAGCGGTTACGACTGATCCTCGGCCAGTTAAACGCAGCTACCTCCCCTGAAGATATGCGCCTGCCCGGTTTAGGTCTTCACCAACTCAAGGGCGATCGAAAGGGAACCTGGGCCGTCGGCGCCAGTGGGAATTGGAGAGTCACCTTTGCCTTTGTTGGAAAAGACGCCGACGATGTCAACTACGAAGATTATCATTGAGGTATATCATGCGGATGCATAATCCCCCCCATCCTGGGGAAATATTAAAGACACTCTGTCTGGAGCCGCTGCAACTGAGTGTGACAGAGGCTGCACGAGCCTTAGACGTGAGTCGGAAGACCCTCTCGGCGATTCTCAACGGGCGTGCGGGGATTAGTCCTGAGATGGCAGTGCGGTTATCGATCGCTTTTGGGACGTCTGCCGAGAGTTGGCTGAATCAACAGACGCAGTATGATCTGTGGCATGCCGAGCGACGACGAAAGGAATTTCGTGTACGGAAGCTTGCAGCCTAGCCCTACGCGCAATGGCTAACTTGACGCGCCACCGCATCGCCGCCCGCGTGCGGTTTGGAATGAAGCCGAAAGGTTGCGTTTGGGCGGCTCGCGGTACGCTGGGGCATTGGCCGCAGAAGAACCAGACCCTATTAAGGTTGGTATCTCATGGCTAAGATCTACATTTCTTCAACCTTTAGTGATCTTAAGGAATGTCGGGAGGAGGCTTCTCGCGCATTGCGAAAGCTCGGCCATGATGTCATTGCCATGGAAGATTACACGGCCTCTGACCAACGCCCTCTTGATAAGTGTCTGGCCGATGTAGCCGCGAGTGATGTTTATGTTGGTATTTTTGCATGGCGGTATGGGTTTGCTCCACCCAATCAGTCCAAGTCGATTACTGAACTCGAATTCAGAGAGGCAGTGAAGCAGGGAAAAAAGTGTTTGCTTTTTTTGCTGGATGATAGTGCGCCTTGGCCGAGAAACCTGATTGATCGGGAACCGGAGAAAATCGAGACCTTGCGGGAAGAGTTAAAGCAGAATTACTTGGTGGAATTCTTCAGTAATAAAGATGATCTGGCGCGTAATGTTGGCATTGCTGTCGCTAAAACACTGGCAGCTGAACAGGTGAAAACTCATCAGCCTGATGAGGCCGAACGAGTGAGGGATGAGCGCGGCCCGAAAGAGATTTTGGGGATCCTCAAACCTATTATTGCAGTATTCCTCTCAATCCTGGCTTTTTCGGTGTTAACCGTGATCTTATGTATTGTTGTGCCTGCTATTAGGAATGGCATTGATCTCAAGCTGGCGCTTTCTGGATTGGGCGGCATTTTCACTTTTTCGTCGGGCTTTTTGATGCTTACGATTAACAAATTCGTGGCGGCATCTCGAGGGAGATGAAGTGAAAGCCGTAATTGAGTGCAGACAAAAAGGAGAGCCCGGTGAAGATTGAAGAGGTCAAGCTGAGTCAGCTTCAGACTATATCAAGGCTGATTGCGTTAGTGAGTTTCGCGGTTTTTGTTGCCTTCATCGCTTTCGGTGCATGGCAACTTCGGCGGATTAATCAAGAGATTGATGACCGCAAGACTGAGCTGACCAAGCTAAATGCAGAGATCAAGAAAAAAGAGGAAGAGATACAGGCGCGCGACGCGATCATAAACAATACGCCGAAGCCGATTATCGAAAAAGCTCTGGAGGATAACCCCGCTGTTGCTAAATCTCTCCCTCGCATCTATCTCCATATCGGAGAAGAATCCCAAAGAGAGGGGGCTAAGAATCTAGCTAAGAAATTGCAAGCTGAAGGATATCTTGTTCCCGGGATTGAAGATGTCGGTAACAAAGCGGGTAAAGAGATAGAATTGAGATACTGCGAGAACAAAGGACAAGCAACTGATGTCGATCATATTCATGACTTGCTGACTCGGGAGGGAATAGCGGTTGCTAAGGCTCGTGTGCTGACAGTGCAGAATGTGCCATCTTGTAAGAATGTTAGTATGGAGCGTAATTACGAACTCTGGTTGGGATCTGACTTCACGAATTATGAGTAGATGGGCACGCTGATGAAGCACTGCGTTTGCTCTCGCGCTCAGCGCGCCAGGCTATTGTCCGGGATGATACCGATCGCCAGCAGTTTGTGGCCACAGTAGCCTCAATGACGGAGCAGTATCAGGTCGTCTGTCATGCCTGTGGGAGTTATAGGAGTCAGGTCGTTACTTTAGCATTTAGGAGCGTCATCGTATCTTCATGAGCCGGCAAGGGCACAGGAGACGTTGCGGCTTTTCTGGCTAACAAGCGCCGTGCTCGTGACCGCCGCCTGCTTGCGGTTTGGAATGAACCTGAACAGTCTCGTGTGGGCGGCGGCTCGAGACGGGTAGCGTTAGATGCTTCACAACAAGTAGTGTTGTCGGCAGTGTTATCAAAGACAAGCCCGTAGCAACGGATTCAGGGGAAAGGAACGGTCATGAAAATCGGTTGTGTGGTTGACACGCACGGTGGGCCGTATGATCAACCGGAACCCACCAGAGAAGCGGTTGCACAGTTCTGCGATCAAGTACTCACCGAAGGGATCGTGGCCGAACAAGCTGGCTTCGATGGCATCTTCCTCCCCGAACGGCACCATCGCACCGAAACGATGTTCCCTCCTCCGCTCGTGCTACTGGCAGCGTATGCCGCACGGACCCAAAAGATTGACCTGGGAACACTGGTCCTACAAACCCCCTACTACAACCCGATGCACTTGGCCGAAGACGTAGCAATGATCGACCTCATGTCAAAAGGGCGCGTCAAACTCGGCGTTGGGCTAGGCTATCATCCCGACTATTTCCGCCTCTTTGGTGCTCCCTACAACGAACGTTTCTCGCGTTTTGAGGAAAGTCTCGAAATCTTGCGGAAGGCGTGGAGTAGTCACGAGCGGTTTTCCTATCACGGCAAACGCTACCAGTTCGAGGATATTCTTCTGACTCCGAAGCCTTATCAACTTGGGGGCCCGCCATTGTGGATTGGTGCAGCCTACCCTGAAGCAATCAAGCGAGCCGGTCGCTTAGGCGATGGGTGGGCGATTCTCCCCTTCTGGGAACCACTACCCAAATTACGAGAGCAAGCTGCACTCTACCGTGAGACTGCCGTAGCGCATGGACGCAAACCTTATGTCGTCTTAATCCGTGACGGGTGGGTCGCGCCAACAAGAGCGGAAGCTGAAAGTGTTTTTGGACCTTTGTGGGTGCAGGAGATGCTTTTCTATTATCGCTGGAAGCTGCTGTCCCCGAACGAGGAGTTTCAGTCCGAGGCCGATTTTACGATTGAGAAGCTACGCACGTACATGGTAATGGGGTTTCCAACCGAGTGTCTAGAGCAAATTCAGATGTGGAAAGAGGCAGTAGGCGCGGATTATCTGGTGATGCGCTTTCGCCTACCATTGGGACCTGCTCCAGAACGCGTGCTGGAGTGTATCAAACAGTTTGGAGCCGAAGTCATTCCCCATTGTAACAAGTAAAGAGAATGAAAGAGGACAGGTTGTGACGTCAAACATCTAACTCACCGCACCACCGCAGCGCGGCCACGGTGGGATTTTGCTGAATCTGAAAAGTCTCGGTGTGGCCGCTCGCGGTGCGCTTAGGCGTTAGCCGAATGATTCACATCACCTGCACTGATTGTGGAGTAGAGCTTCCGGACACGAAGACAAAGGTTCCGTGTCCAAAGTGCGGTAGCAACAAGCGAACTGTACGCGCCTCCGTTCACATCGGAGGGCAATCCCGCGTGCTTGTGGGCTACAAATTAAAGAAAGAAGGAAGAGAGAAGCCTATCGTGGAGTCTTTGCACCGACTTGAGATTCAAAAATCCACAGGAAGGCGCGTTGAGAAGATTCGAATGATTGATCGGAGAGCGAATGAATATCACGAACAGGTCATAGACGATTTGACTCGAGCCACTGTTCACCACTGCAAAGAGCCGTTAGATCAGCATAGAGGACATGGAAGTGCGAAAAAGAAAAAGAGCTAATCAGGCGCCAGAGCCAATCTATGACCGGCGCGGCTCGTCGATCACATTAGGCGCTCACTTGGATGGTTCGATAATGTTTGCCAAACTACGGTGAGATGCACTTTGAGCTTATCGGAGAGATCACCGACGTTGAACCGATTGCGATTGGTTCCAGCATCCGGATCTTGTCGTTTCTCCGTCGGCGTTATGGCAAAGGACGGTGGCGTAAGCTAAAGGGAAAAGCAATAGTGCGCCTTGCTGATAGCACGGTGCGCCAAGCGGAACTCCACTGGTTCGAAGCCCACAGAATTGGCAAACGGAAGATGCGGATCAAACGTTTTCTGGACTGAAGCTTATGGCGACTCGACCCAAATCTAAACGACAATTCGCGATTTGTATTCAAACGGATGACGCGGATTTATTGACGCTACGCCGGATCTACGAAGTCCTTCCTGACGAGAGCGCGGCCAAATCTCAATATATTCGGGTCATTGATGACGAGGGGGAGGATTATTTATATCCGGCTGCGTATTTTGTATTTGTCGACTTTCCCCGAGCGATTGAACAAGCATTGTTGCAAGCGTCTTGATGAGCCGAACGACTAGAACGGCTAACTCGACGCGCCACCGCAGCGCCGCCACGTTGCGATTCGGGAGAATCTGAAAGAATATAGGGTGACGGCTCGCGGTGACCGGCGGCGTTAGGCGATCGGGTTCCGGTTTGCTATCGACAAGCGTCACGTGACACTTTACACTTGAGGCGTGATCAAAACGTTTGCCGACCGGCACACGCGAGAGTTGTACGAGACAGGGAAAGCAAAACGATTTCCTCCAGAAATTTGGAAAAGGGCACTGCGGAGACTGGAATATCTCGACTTGGCGACGTGTTTGGAAGATTTGAAAGTGCCCCCGAGCAACCGACTCCATAAGCTGGAAAGAGACCGAGAGGGCCAGTATGCCATCTCTGTGAACGATCAGTGGCGGATTTGCTTTCGGTTTGTCGACGGCGATGCTTATGACGTTGAAGTGACAGATTACCACTGATACGGGGTGCAATATGAGTATTCCCAACAACAGGCAAAGGCAGGTTCGCCCCACCCATCCGGGCGAGATGCTGCGCGAGGACTTTCTGCCAGACTACGGACTAACCATAGCGAGTTTTGCCAAGGCGCTTGGAGTTTCACGTCAGAGTGTCAATGAGTTGCTGCGGGAACGACGCGCAGTGAGCCCAGAGATGGCGTTGCGTCTTGCTCGTTTGTTCGGCAATACCCCTGAATTTTGGTTGAACGCCCAGCGAGCGGTTGATCTGTGGGAGGCAGAAAGAAAAGTAAAGACTAAGGTTGAGCGCATCTTGCCCTTAGACGCCGCCTAACAACCGCCTCCAGCGCGACCGCGGCCCGCGAGCGACTCTGCTAAATCTGAATAGACACGGCTGGGCAGCGGCTCCTCAGCCGTGACGTTGGGGCGCTCAAAGAGAGGGGTAATCTGCACGCCCTGGAGCAGAAAAAAAGAGGATCTATGTCTGAGTCGGTGTTGATTAGCGGAATGTGTGACCCAGCATTCAAGGCCGTCCGTGAAGCATTGGCCCAGAATCTGGCCGAAGGAGACGAAATTGGCGAAGTGGTCTCCGTCGTCATCAATGGCAAGACCGTCGTCGACCTCTGGGGCGGGTATAAGGACAAGGCGCGGACGCAACCGTGGGAGCGGGATACTCTTGTTTGCATGTTCTCGGTCGGCAAGCCGATCGCCATTCTGGCCGTGCTGAAGCTGGCCGATCAAGGCAGAATCGATCTGAACAACCCGGTGGCGCAGTATTGGCCGGAATTCGGCCACGCGGGCAAAGACAAGATTACCGTCCACCAACTGGTTTCGCATTTGGCGGCCATTCCTGGAGCGCTCACAGCCAAGAAGGGCGACGCCTATGACTCGGCGAAGATGGTACGAGCGATCGAAGCTCAGGAACCGTTGTGGGAACCTGGCACTCAAGGTTGCTATCACACCGTCACCATGGGGTATCTGTGTGGGGAGCTAGTGCGTCGCGTCACGGGCCGCACACTTGGACAATTCGTGCGCGAGGAAATCTGTCTTTCGCTGGCTGTCGATTTCCACTTTGGGTTGTCTGCTACTGATCAACAGCGTTGTGCCGAGATCTACGAAGCACCAGGATGCCCTTTCATGGACATCATCCGTGACCCCAAGACGCTGCTTGGGCAATGTTGGATTCCTCTGCCCCTAATCGACCACGAGGAGGATTTTAACACCGAACTATACCGTGCCACTGAGATGGCGTCGTTTAACGGACACGGGACGGCACGAGGAGTCGCACGACTGTTTTCTACCCTCGCCTGCGGTGGCAAACTCGACGGCACGAGGCTGCTGAGCCAAGCAATGGTTAACGATGCCCTCACCGAGCAATGGCAGCAGACCGATGCGCTAGGCCTACCATGCCGCATGTCAATGGGCTTCATGCTGCGCAACGATGCCTTAGTCCCGTACAATGACAATCCGCGATCGTTCGGGCACATTGGCTTGGGCGGAGCACTCGCCTTTGGTGATCCTGATGCCAAGCTGGGTTTCAGTTTTTGCGGGAATCGCATGGCAACTATCGCTGTTGGCCCGTATGTAGCTCGCTTGCGAGACGCGACAATGGCAGCACTCTAAGTGGTCAGGGGCTTTGAGCCGAGGTGATGTGAATCTAGGGGGGAAAGGCTGAACGCCTAACCAGCGCCGTCCACGTGACCGCCGCCCAATGCTGTTAAGTTAAGGGCTCGGATGGATGCTTCGACTTCGCCGCTCCGCGGCTACGCTCAGCATGAGCGGCTATTGTGCCACATTTTCGGGGTGTTTCCGCTCGCCCTGAGCGTAGCCCAGCGGAGTCGAAGGGCGCGCATAACCAAGAGAATCGCTAACTTAATGCCATTGGACCGCCGCCCGCTTGCGACTCTGGAGAAACCCGACAGGTCTCGTTTGGGCGGCGGCTCATGACGGCGGGCGTTAGGCGTCAATAGACATGGTGGCCACAATCGAAACCTTTGAAGTCATTGAAAGGAGACAAGCATGTCAGTCGAAGAGAACACAGCAATTGTCGAGCGATTTGCCCAGGTATGGGGTCGGGGTAGCTTGAGCCTCATCGATGAGTTTGCCTCACCTGACCTTGTCGTCTCCTACCCTGTGTTTCCCGAGACAGTCCACGGACCAGAAGCGTTCAAGGAAGTCATCCGGGGCGTCCGCGCTGGCCTGCCCGATGTCGAGCTCGAGATCCACGAGACCATTGCCCAGGGGGACAAGGTAGCGGCTCGCTGGACCATGCGGGGTACACACAAAGGCACGGTCAAGCCCCTAAACTCCTGTAACCTGGGTTAGGCAGCAGACGCGGCACTGCGGCGGAATTGCCCTGGTAGTGGTGATGCAACGATAGGCCCCTCTTGTTCTTCGAGCTTGAGCTTGGTGCGCAAGCTGCGAATTTGGTGTTGTTCCAGCTCACTACAACTCTTCTTCCCCCAGCGGTCACTGACCCGGATTAAGACCCCAAAGACCAACTGCACGAGACTGCGCTCGTCGAACAGATGCGGGATGACCTTGGTCCGGCGGCGTTCTTCGACAAAGGCCCGCTCCACCAGATTGGACGTCCGCACGTAGTGTTGATGGCGTTGGGGGACCTCCAGATGGTTGAGACTGGCGTCCGCATCATCTACGAGACAGCGACAGGCTTCCGGAAAGTCGCGCTGATACTGCGCCACGATCTGGTCCCGGCGCTCCTCCGCTTTCTGGCGACTCGGGGCCTCGCGCATATCCACAACCAGCGCTTTGAATGCCGGCCAGGCCTGTGCGGGGACTTTTTGCTGCAGGTTCTGCATCTTATGAAACCAGCACCGAATCCGTAAGGACGTGGGCCAAGTGGCATCAATCGCCGGGGTCAACCCCACGGCGCCATCGGTCGTGATCGTCAGCGGCGTCCGCAGTCCCCGTTTGATCAAGTCTCGCAACACCTCCTGACAACTCTCCCGACTCTCGCTATTGGCGGTTGACAGACTCAAGAGCACTTTGCGCCCATCCTCACAGATGGCCCACACACAGAGCACCCCGGTTTTCTGCCCCCAGCGTCGTAAGGGTTCATAGACCGTATCCATAAAGAGGTAAGCCACCGCCTCGCCACTCAGATCCCGGCTCCGCCAGACTTCGTACTCTTCGTGCAACCGCTCACTGACTTCGCTCACCGTACTATCCGACAGGACAAACTGCCCCAGGGCACTTTCTAACCCCGCCTCAATATCTCGCTGCGACATCCCCCCCACATACATCTCGACAATCAACTGCTTGAGCACCTCACTCGTCTTGCCCACGTGCTACCACAGCTGGGAGCGATACGGCTGGGCCTGCCCGCGAATCTGTGGCAACTTCACCCGCAACCCCCCTTCGGCCGTCTTCAACGTCCTATTCTCATAGCCGTTGCGATACCCCGGGTTCTCTCGCCGGCTCTCGTACCGCCCGCGACCTAACGCCGCGGATTGTTCCTCTTCTAACGCTTCTTGTAAGACCCGCTCCGTGGCCAAGCGTACTAACGGGCTCAACAATTCCTCGCCATTCTCCACCTCTGTCTGTCCCGCTAATAACGCCTGTACGGCCTGGGCTTTCTGTGCACTCGGTGCTATCTTTTTCTCCATGCGGGAGTCCTTCTTCTGTTGGGTAGCTAATCGTGTTCGTAACTTGATTACCTACCGCAGTTGCGTCTCCCGTCTACTCCCTCCGGGTTTCCAGGAATTTTAGGACATAACCTGCAATGTTCACCAACAGGCCGGATATAGGCGCGCAGTCCACCCCCCGTTGCTCATCACCTCAACTACCCTTGCACCACCGGGGGAGTCCATATAGGGGCATTAGGCTCGAACCCAAGAGAAGATCAGGGGAAACTCTTGGATGGTCATTGACCTGAGGGCTTCCGGCCGTGAGCGAGTCTCCTGACAGGCAGCTCCGGTACGCTAGAGAAGGAGCAGTGAGAGAATTGTTCAGTCCAACTGAACAATATGTTCAGTCAAATGTTACGCTTTCATACAGGAGAGAGCAGAAAGGGTGCCCTGCCAGAGCTTTTCCGCCAGTTGTGGCCAGAGTCTCCGCACTGCAGAATTCTGCCCCTGTCGGCCAGAGATAACACGGCCCTGTCCTCCACAACGGGCTCGTTCACGAAACGTAGCGAGGAAGTGAGGGCGGACGCACTTCTCAGCGCCATCCGGGCACTCATATCTGCACCCATCTCCGTCTATCGGCAGTGGCTGGGAGGGGAGCCAAGAAGGACTGCTGAGCAACCTCACTCGGCCTGTGAGGGGGACGCCGCAAAAAGCACGACCCTCCCCGGCTCTCACGTCCGGCTCGTAGAGAAGCGAAGGAGCAACAAGTATGAGCACTACCACAAGACACCATTGGACGACGCCGCTGGTTGTCAGCGCGGCATTGCTCGCCAGCCCAATGGCACAGGCTGATGTGGTCACCGACTGGAACATCACCGCCACCGACATCGTGATCGCTGGCGGACAGCCACCACCACCGAACTACCGGATGATGACGATGGTCCAGTCGGCCGTCTACGAAGCCGTCAACGCCATTACCAAGCGCTATCCAGGGGATCGCTTGAAGTTGGACGCGGCCCCTGGTGCGTCGGTCGAGGCTGCGGTCGCGGCGGCAAACCGCGCCATGCTGTTGAAGCTGGTCCCGGCTCAACAGGCGACTATCGACACCGCCTACCACGCAGCATTGGCAAAGATCGCCGATGGCCCGGCGAAGACCGGGGGGATCGCGGTAGGGGAGCAGGCCGCCGCCGCTATCCTCACGCTGCGCGCCGATGATGGCGCCGCTCTGCCGGAAAGCTATCGACCGGACACGACTCCCGGTCTCTACGTGCCGACCGTCATACCAATTGTCTCCGAGTGGCCGCAGCGCAAGCCGTGGGTGATGGCGCGCGCCGACCAATTCCGTCCCGGACCCCCACCCAGCCTTACCAGTGACCTGTGGGCGCGGGACTACAACGAGATCAAGGCCCTCGGCGCCAAGAACAGCACAACGCGGAGCGCGGAACAAACGGCCATCGCCCGCTTCTGGGAGACGGCGAGGCCCTCGATCTATTTTCAGGTGGTGGGGTCGGTCGCCAACGCGCCCGGGCGCGAGGTCACGCAGAACACCCACTTGTTCGCGGCGGTGACGCAGGCCATGGACGATGCGCTGATCGCCATCTTCGACGCCAAGTACCATTACCACTTCTGGCGGCCGGTCACCGCGATTCGCAACGGTGACACTGACGGCAATGCGGCAACCGAGCGTGATGCCTCCTGGTTACCATTCATCGACACCCCCATGCACCCCGAGTACCCGTGTGCCCATTGTATCTTGTCAGCGACCGTGGGCACGCTCCTGCAGGCGGAGATCGGGACTGGCCCCATGCCGACCTTGACGACGACCAGTGACACCGCCCAAGGCGCGGCGCGGAGTTGGACGAAGATCGACGACTTCATGCAGGAGGTGGCGGAAGCACGCATTTGCGACGGCGTGCATTACCGCACCTCCACGGAAGTGGGGACAGACATGGGGAAAAAGCTTGGTCAGCTCGTGGCGGCGAAATACTTCCAGCCGGCCAAGTAGCACGGGCGGAAGATACGAGGGCGAGAAAAGGCAAAGCCTAACAACCGCCCTCATGAGCGACCGCAGCCCACGAGCGGTTCTGAGCGAATGCGAAACGATACGGTGAGGCCGCGGCGGCTGAGACGCGACGCTAGCCGTCACCAAGAGTGAAAGGATTCCTAATCAGTCAATATCGTTGTCTTGGGAGGAGGAAAGTATGGGTGAGCAAACGCAATGGCAACTCAGCGGCAATGCGCCTGAGGCGTATGAACGTTCGTTAGTCCCGGTCATCTTTGCTCCTTGGGCAGCAGTGCTCATTGCACGTGCAGCGCTTCAGCCTGGAGAGCGGGTGTTGGATGTAGCGTGCGGGACTGGCGTTGTCGCCCGTCTTGCGACCCCGCAGGTCGGAACGCAGGGACAAGTGACAGGACTTGATCTTAATCCCGGCATGTTAGCGGTGGCTCGGTCGCTCCCGCCAGTGGCGGGGGCAACAATTGACTGGCGGGAAGGGAGCGCCGTGGCCTTGCCCTTTACCAAGGCTACGTTTGACGTTGTATTCTGTCAACAAGGCCTGCAGTTTTTCCCAGATCGTCTAGCCGCACTACGAGAGATGCGCCGCGTCCTTACTCCTGATGGACGCCTGACGCTGGCGGTCTGGCGGGCGACGCAACTATTTTTTAGCGCGTTAGCTGATGCCCTCACCCGGCACGTGAGCCCGGAAGCAGGCGCAGGTGGCCGAGCCCCGTTTGCGCTTGCGGATGCGACGGAGTTGCGCAGCTTGCTCACGGAGGCTGGGTTTTCAGACGTACACCTCCGCATTGAGATACTCCCGATGCGGGTACCTTCGCTTGAGCGGTATGTACCGGAACAACTCGCGGCGACCCCTATGGCTGGTGCTGTAGCCGCTGCCGGAGAAAGTGCCCGAGCGACGCTTCTGCAGGACATCAGCACAGCAGTGCAAGCGTATCGTGATGATGAGGGATGGGCATTTCCCATGGAAGCGCATATTGTCAGTGCACGAGCGTGAATGTCCGAGGAGAGCACAGCTAACCCTTATCAGGCTGACGGCGTCAAGTAGGCAGATCTGTACATCGCGGCCACGGGGGCGGTTTCTGCTAAACCTGAAAGGCCGCAGTGTGGCGGCTCGTGGTGCGCTGAGGCATTACGCCACTGAGACCGATGCGATAGCAAAGATTCTGGGGCGCTCTACTATGACCAACTTCGCTTCACATTAAGTGATCATCCGAAAGTGCTCCCTCGAAGAGGTGACAGCTATCTTAGCGCTGTGGCGAGAGGCCAAAGCAACGGTCAGCATAACAGACACGGTCGAGGATCTTAGCCGCACTATTGCTGACAGTCCCGCTATGGTCTTGGTCGCCGAAATTGAAGGCCAGCTCATCGGTTCTGTGATCGGGAGTTTCGACGGCTGGCGGGGCAACATCTACCGCTTAGGCGTGCACCCGGACTACCGACGGCAGGGCATTGCCCACGCGTTGGTGGTCGAAGTCGAGCAGCATTTGGCCCGCCAAGGGGCCAAACTGATCTCCGCCTGGGTGGAAAGGGAGCATCCGTGGGCAATGGGGTTCTGGCAAGCCATGGGGTATGAGGTAGGCACACGCATGATTCGGTTCATCCACAAGCTGTAATCTTTGCTGCCGCTGTGAGACAGGAGAAGACGATGCATGAGGGTTCAGGTATTGAGAACGCCCCGGAGAATACACGAACGGGTGCTCGCTCACAACAGAGAGGATCAACCATGACACAAATCCGCCATTGGGGAGAACGCACATAATGAACAATCTCAATGTCGACACACTCTTCGCCGGTTCCATTCCGGCATTGTATGACACGCACTTGGTCCCCCTGCTCTTCGAGCCCTACGCCGCCGACCTCGCCGCACGACTGACGCGAAGGCCGTTGACCCGAGTGCTCGAAATCGCTGCCGGTACAGGGGTCGTTACTCGTGCTTTGGCAGCCGTGCTGCCGGAGGACCTGTCTATAGTCGCCACGGACTTGAATCAGCCCATGCTCGACTATGCCGCCGCACGTGGAACCATGCGTGCAGTCGAGTGGCGTCAGGCGGACGCCATGGATCTCCCGTTCCCAGACGGAGCGTTTGACGCAGTCGTCTGCCAGTTCGGCGTCATGTTCTTCCCCGACAAAATGCGGGCGTATGCGGAAGCCCGGCGCGTGCTCCGGGCGGGGGGCGTCTTCCTGTTCAACGTGTGGGACCGGATCGAAGAGAACGACTTCGGGGACACTGTGACGACGGCACTCGCCACCCTGTTTCCTGCGGACCCCCCACGCTTCCTTGCGCGTACGCCTTACGGGTATTACGACCATGAGGTCATCAAGCGAGATCTCGCAAAAGGCGGGTTTACGGCGTCACCCGAGATCAGCACCTTGGCGGCGCGCAGTCGGGCAGACTCTGCCCAGATCGTAGCCCTCGCGTACTGCCAAGGAACACCCTTGCGCAACGAGATCGAGGCGCGGGATGCTACACGGCTGGGCGAAGCAACCGAGGTTGCGGCTGAAGCGATTGCCCAACGATTTGGGCGCGGTGCGGTCGAGGGCAAACTCCAGGCCCTCGTCATCAGTATCGAGGTTTGACAGTCACACATTGACGCAAGAGAAGAGAGGAAACCTATTGCGTTCTAACCATGTAGGGATTAGGGACGTTGGGACTTTTATGGCCTAACGAGGCGCGCTACCGCATCGCTGCCCGGTGGCGGTTTGGAACAAACCTGAAAGGACACGGGTGGGCGGCAGCAGGTGAGCAGTAACGTTAGCCGCCAAGAAGGAGCATAGCTGAAGCCTCATATCGACGAGATAAGACTGAGTAAGTTGATACGCCGAACCGCGAGGTGCCAGATGGGGAGAAAAGAGCAACTACAAAAAAGTACCAGAATCGAGCCTCGGAGAGCGATATCAAGAAAATTAACCGGAATCTGCCGACGATGAAGAAAGGTCCGATAGCGAAGAACTGGCAGAAGGTGGAAGCCCTTTGGCAGCTCATAAAGATCCTAAGGCAGCGTAGCCGCAAAAAGCGGTCGCCATCGGTGCCCTTATCTACCGCATCTCACCAGTCGATGCAGTGCCCGACATCATACCGATAGCGGGTCTGACTGCAGTAGCATCCCTGGCAGCGGTGCTGCAGAAGTACACAGCGGAGACCGTGACGCAGGCAGCAGAGGTTACAGTCGAAGTCCAACTCAAAAAGCATTACCGGATCGTAACGGCGTCTGTACTCGGGGCGATCGCAATTGCTCTCGTCACTATCGTTCTCAAAGTTGTATGGAACTCTCTTCGATAGACCTGTTCGTTGCGTATAGGATCGTGCTTCTGTGTATAACAGTTCCCACATTCATTCATTGCGAGCATCCACCGAGCACGTATTGTGATTGCCAGATATCAACGTCTGCTACTGAGCTTGCGGCAATTCGTGCTGGAAGGGGCGCTTTCGGGGGGCAAAGGTTTCCTCGGCTCGGATTCCTAGTCGCCGAGCGCTACGACTTCGGAACGCCAAAGACGATCAATTCTCTTTACACCGATTTGGTTCGGAGAACACCGTTCACGAGAGATGAGGCTGATAGATTTAGTGCGTTACTCGATGACCAGCACCTATGAGTTCACTATGGCGGTATCTTCACCCCACGATGTGCGAAAGAACGCTTTGTACCCAGGGAAGTCGGACGATCTCGGCTCTTTCTGGACTCACTACTTGTCTCAAAAAATACGTTTCTCGCGGCAGCTGACTTCATTGAGTTTATGTCGGACAAGATACGTACGGTCACAAGCGAAACCCTACGGACAAAACCTGACTTCGAGAAAATATCTCTCTTTCCTTCTGCCAAGAAGGCTCCCGATAATCTCGATGCGAAGACATCTTCATGTCGAAATACGTATGTGACAACGCCAGATCAGAAGCGAACTAAGGACAAGAGCCAAAAGCCCTTAAAGTGACTGAGGACGCAACCCCTAATAGTCCCCAGCCAACACCTCAGCTATGCTCTCATCAGCAGAAAGTCTGGAGGTCATTTTATGGAAAAACGGATTACGATTGACCCCAAAGTGTGCCACGGCCAAGCCTACATCAAGGGCACCCGCATTCCTGTCCATTTGATTCTGCGGATGCTAGCGAATGGGGACACAATAGAAGACCTCCTTGCCGAGTATCCTTCGCTCACGCGGGAGGACATCCTGGCGTGCTTTGACTATGCGGCCTCTTTAGCCGAGGAACAAGTGACACCCCTTGAGGCGTTGGCGAGCGAGGCATGAAGATCGCCGTCGATGAACACATTCCGCTGATGACCGTGCGAGCATTACAGGACCTGGGGCATGATGTACGAGACATTCGCGGTACCACAGACGAGGGCATGCAAGATGAAGACCTGTGGGAAATGGCCCAGCGCGAAGAGCGGTTGCTGATCACCACGGATAAAGGCTTTACGCACTACCGCACGGTGCCCCATTACGGGATTTTGGTCGTGCGTCTACGCACCCCCAATCGTCATCGGATTCACCGTCGGATCATGCACGCAATGACACAGTTCAACGAAGCAGAATGGCCGGGGCTGTTGGTGGTGATGCGAGACACTGCGCAGAGCATTTGGCGCGGCCAAGGAAACGGAAAAGCTTGAGGAGTCGACAACCAGAAAGGGAACGTGGGCTAACAATCGCCTCCAGGCCGACCGCGGCCCGCGAGCGGTTTTGGATGAACGTGAACGACAGCACTTGGGACCGTGGCGGCTGACGCCGAACGTTAGTGCGCCAAGCGAAGCTTGGTGCGTCTTGCCGGGTGGAAGTCCCTGCTGAGCAAGGGCTAACCACCCACTCATACCGAGTGTTGCAACTGTGGAGGAGGTAGAGAGATCAGAAGCCGAACAAAGCAGTTGAAGCGTACACAGGGAACTACGTCGCCCGCAGGGGCGGCCGCACTCCCTTAAGCGTGAGACCGCCTCGTCACACGGAGAATGCAGAGGGCGATGGTGTTAACGCCCCAGAAGCCAATACCGAGAGAGCGTTTCTTGGTGAGATCTCCGAGGGTCTGCCGGGGGCCACGAAGAGCGTGGGTTGCGTGGAGAGACGCGTCAGGAACTTGGGAGACCCTGTCGGTTCCAGCTTGCAGGGATGTCTGGGCAGGGGATACGGCTAGTGAGCCACGCAGTGGGGAAACCCTCGATACACGGCAGGCCGGCCCCTAACCCCAGGCGGAAGCGCTAGTTGGTAGGCCACGGCGACCAGAAGGGAGCCAGGCCGATGCCCTGCAGGGAGTCAGATCCGCCCAGAGTACTCAGAGCCGGGAGGGCCGGTCACAGGGGGAAGGGGCGGACAGCCAGACGCCGCCCACACAGGACACCTGGGCCGCCCGGCCGGGTCGGAGCCCCCAGGCCACCCGCCCTACGGGCAATAGCGACGAAGGCGGCGACGCCTTTTGCGGAAGGGAGTCTTTCTGAAGAGCCCGGTGTGGGAAAACCGCACGCCGGGCTCGGTGCGGAGGGCGTCGGGTAACCGGCGTCCCTACCGCGACGGCGTGAGTTGCCTTGCTCTGACGATCAAAGTCATCAATACTGTGAGGCCGAGAGGTGAATGATGACTTCACTAGAACTCTTGCAACACAGAAAAGCTGATATCCAGCGGATCGCCGCCAAGCATGGAGCTTACAATGTCCGAATCTTCGGTTCGGTAGTACGAGGAGAAGCGGGACCAGAGAGCGATATTGATTTGCTCATCGAAAAAGGCCCGAGGACCAGTTCCTGGTTCCCTGCCGGCTTGGTGCTGGACCTCGAAGAACTGCTTGGGCGGAGAGTGGAGATTGTCACCGAAAAAGCCCTCAATCCCTATCTCCGCGAGCAGGTGCTTCGCGAGGCCGTCCCTTTATGAAGAAAGACGACACCGTTTACCTGCGCCATATTCTGGAGTGCATTCGACGGATCGCAGAAGATGTTGCAGAAGGGCGCGAGCGCTTTATGGCGTCGCACACGTTGCAAGATGCGGTGTTGCGCAACTTACAAGTCATGGCGGAATCGACCCAGCGGTTATCTGAGACGGCGAAAGCGACGCAGCCAGAGGTTGAGTGGCGGAAGATAGCCGCATTTCGGAACATCTTGGTCCATGACTATCTAGGGATCGATCTGGACACAGTTTGGGATATTACCCAACGGGATGTGCCGGGACTGAAGCAAGCAGTCGAGGAGATGTTGAGCGCAGGGCAAGAGGAAGCTAGCAAACAAGACACGACGCCTAACCAGTCCGCTGCAGAGGGACGCGGCCCCGGTGGCGGTTCAGAAGAAAACTGAAAAGCAGCGGTTGGGGCTGCGCCCCTGAGCGAGAACGTTAGCCCGCTCACGAAAGGACGAGAGAGAGTCCTTTTGCCTTGCAATTTGACGGCTCCCAAACACCACAGTATACCTGATATGGCATGGTCGAGACGAAGGAGAAGCCGCTTACCTGGATTGGATCGTCGCGGGAGGACCTGTGTCAGTTTCCCAGAGAAGCCCGCCGCCGCGCGGGCTTTGAGTTACGAGCCGTCCAACGTGGCGACGAGCCGAGTGATTTTAAGCCGATACCCATCGTCGGAGCAGAAACCTATGAACTGCGCCTCCAGGCCGACGATGCGTCCCGCGTGTTCTATATCGCCAAGTTTCAGGAGGCCGTTTATGTGCGCCATGCCTTCCAAAAGAAAACCCAAAAGACAAGCAAACGAGACATTACCCTTGGCCAGCAACGCTACGAAGCGGCGCAACAAGCCCACCGCTTCCAACAATCAAAGGCAAAGCGTCCAGATCCTGCGCGGGTGTGAGAATGTGTTCGAGGATCTCGGCTTTGCTGCTGAAGAAGCTGCCAATCTCAAGGTCCGGGCTGATTTGATGCTGGACTTACGACGGTACATTCAGGAGCGAGGTTGGACACAAGAGGAAGCGGCAACTTTCTTTGGTGAGACCCAACCCCGTATCAGCAACCTCCTCAAGGGGGAGATCAGTCGGTTTAGTATTGACAAGCTCATCAATTTGTTGGCGCGGGCTGGGCTCGAAGTGCATGTCGAGACCAAGCGGAGGGCCGCGTAGCTGAGAGCTGGGCTAACTTCTCTCAGGGCTCCGTTGTCAACAGGGCAGACCCATGCATCGCGGGGGCAGGGAAGCCGTCCGAAGGGCATGCAGTGATCTGTCTGTGGCAAGTCCTTACGACTGACTTCATTTCGGTTGTTGACCTTGGTGGGCACAGGGCAGTTTGATATTCACCTCTCCGTCCCCCTCGTTTTGGAATACGAAGAGGTGTTGCTCCGAGAACTGCCCCACCTCCCAGTGACCAGGGAGGCGGTCGAGGATCTCATAGACTTCCATTGTTCCGTAGCGACTCGCCACCCGATCTTTGTTCTGTGGCGACCCTTTTTGTCGGACCCAGGAGACGATATGATTCTAGAATTAGCGGTCAAGGCCGGGTGTGAGTTTATCGTGACCTACAACACACGGGACTTTGCTGGAGTGGAACAGTTCAGCATACGCGTCCTCGAACCAGGGGCGTTCTTACAACATATTGGAGCATTGCCATGAGTAGAGTACACTGAGCGTCCAACTACCAAACTCCCTGCAGACCCACCTGCAGGAACTCGTGGAACGGGAAGGGATTTCCGTTGAGCAGTTCATTGCCACGGCAGTGGCGGAAAAGATGGCCGCACTGATGACCGAATCCTACTTGGCGGAACGTGCGAAACGGGGGAGCCGAGCGAAGTATGAGGCGGCCTTAGCGCAAGTGCCAGATGTAGAACCTGAGGAGTATGACCGCCTGCCGTCTTCATAGTCCTGCAGGAAGGGGAAGCCTAACCCGCGCTTGCAGCAGACGCGGCCCCGGTTGCGGATACTGCTGAACGTGAACGGCAGCACGAAAAGACGAGCTCAGACGTACACTCATCATGGAGAAAGGAGGCCTCTCCAGTGCTGAGCGAAACGCGTTACGAACATATTAGCCTGGATGAAGCGCGGGTGCCGTTGATTGCGGGCACGCGAGTGAAAGTCGTTGAACTCGTGCTGGATCACCTCGCCTATGGCTGGAGTCCAGAAAAGTTGCATTTTCAACATCCCCATCTGACGATGGGACAGATCTACTCGGCGCTGGCATATTATTGGGACCATAAAGCCGAACTTGACCAAGATATGGAACGGCGGCTGCAGCTTGTTGCCCAGTTACAGTAAACTTTGCCTTCCTCCCCCCTCGTAGAGCGGCTGAAAGCCCGAAGGCTAAGTTGATGCCCGTTATCTTGTATATGGATCAGCATGTGCCCCGAGCGATTACGGTAGGCTGCGGCTCCGTGGCGTAGAGGTGCTCACTGCCTATGAAGATGAGGCGAGTGAACTGGAAGATGTTGAACTCCTGAACCGAGCTGAGGAGCTGGGCCGGGTCCTGTTCACCCGTGATGATGATCTCTTAGCCGAGGCGACGAAACGACAAAGAGCAGGCATTCCGTTCTGTGGGATTGTGTATGCGCATCAACTGCGGGTGGCGATTGGGAGATGTGTAGAAGATTTGGAACTGATCGCGAAGGCCGGAGAACCTGCAGATCTGATGAATCAAGTCGTCTTCTTACCGTTCGGGAAGTGAGAAGTGTTGCTCCGGCTAACCTGGCGCGCCACCGCATCACGGCCCGCTTGCGGATGAGAAAAAACCGACAGGCCGCATATGGGCGCGCAGTCCACTCCTTGTTGCTCCTCACTTCACACTCCCTTGCACCACCGGGAGTGTCCATAGAGTGCGTTTAGGCTCCGCTTCGCAAATGTTGTATAAGATGTGGCGTGGCCAAGTACGATAGATTCCTCGATCGCATCCTGCGCGGCACCTCTGATGCCACCATCGCCTTTGGGGATTGACGTAATCTCTTGAAACGGTTGGGGTTTGCTGAGCGTATTCGTGGCGATCATTACATCTTCACCAAGGAGGGAGTTGAGGAGACTTTGAATCTGCAACCCAGGGGTGCTCAAGCCAAACCCTATCAGGTGAAACAGGTTCGAGGAGTCATCGTGCAATACCGATTGGCGGGAGCGGCCTGTAGCCTCATCTCGGCCTACTCTGGAGCGTCCTCTCGTTGGAATGAGAACCGCAGTAAGTCTGGCCCGATGCCGTCCATGGCACCGGGTGATTATGAGATTCCAGGTCACGATTTGGGGAACAGCATGTTGGCAATCAGCTCGTACGCCTGATCATTGGCCATGCCCATGACCATTCCAGCCCGGGCGTCGCGGAAATAACGCTCAAACGGTAGCCGTGCGGCGAACGCGGTGCCGCCAAAAATGGTCATCAGGTCTTGCGTGACACGTACTGCGGCCTCTGAACAAAGCACCTTTGCTTGTATGTACGGGACAATCGATGGCGCCCGACCCGAATCTGCCATCGCGGCAGCAGCATGCAACAGCGTCCGTGCCGCTTCGATTTGCGCACTCATTTCCGCGAAACGACGTTGATTGATCGGGGCATCGAGTCGTCGCGCGCCGCTGGCAAAGCGTTTGGTTGCTTCTTGGCACCCCAGCGCGTACGCCCCAGACGCGATACCGAGATACGCAGCGCCATAGGTCAGAATCAGCAACGGCATCATATACTTCGGAATGACCGGTTCGTCCTCACGACCGATTCCCAAGCGGTGTTCTTGGGGAACCACGCCATTAAACAGCATGGGACTACTGCTATTGCCCCTCATACCCAAGCCGTTCCACTCCCCAAGTACTTTCCACTCCACATGGTCACGCTCGACCATGAGAAAATCTGGCATTCCTTGCGCAGGTCGGCCCTCCAAACGGTTCAGCATAAGATAGTGAGTCGCGTGACCAGCCGAGGTAACGTAAGACTTACGAATATTCTCCAATTGAAACCCACCATCCACACGACGGCAGGTCGCGACCTCCATCGCGTTAGGCCGCCAGTCATTACCCGCTGCTCCCGCGGTCTCACCACCAGCAATGGTCGCGAACAACTCGCCGCGAGCTAGCGGTTTGACAAAACGTTTCACCTGATAGGGTGTCGGAATCTGGGTGACAAGTTCCGTCGCTTCGAGGTGCATCTTGTAACACATAGCTGTCGAGGGACAGTGCTTGGCAATCTCCTCAACCACCAAGCAGGTAGTGACGAGGTCTCCACCGAGACCACCATGCTCCCGTGCTACACGCAGCGCCCACAGGCCAGCGTCCCGCAACGCATTCAGTGATTCTTTTGGATATTGGGCTAGGCGATCGTATTCGGCGGCACGCGGGCCAATTTCCCGCGCCGCGAGATTGGCCACGCGGTCCTTCCATTCTTGTTGCTGAGTAGTGAGCGGAAAGTAATTCATATGCGATACTCCATTTCCAAGCCAAGTGTTGGCGATGAGCATTACGTAATCGCCGGCCTCCTGGCAACGGGGATCACCTGACCAACCACTGCTCGGGGCAGCTTGTTCGACTGAGGGGAATCGGTGTAGTGTTGGGATTACGCCACCGTATCGGTGCCACACAGACTATAAGGGAGGGGAGATTCGGTATGATTGATTTATATTACTGGCCAACACCCAACGGTAAGAAGGTAACCATCCTGTTGGAAGAATGCGGCATGCCGTACAACATGATCCCGTGTAACATCGGGCGCGGGGATCAATTCACCGACGAGTTTCTCAAAATCTGTCCCAACAACCGCATGCCAGCCATGGTGGACCATACCCCTCTCGGCGGCGGTGCGCCCCTCAGCATTTTCGAGTCTGGCGCCATGATGATGTACATCGCCGAAAAGGCGGGAAAGTTTTACCCACAAGACGTTCGTACTCGTTACGACGTCAACCAATGGGTTATGTGGCAGATGGCGAACCAAGGTCCCAAGAGCGGCGAATGCGGCCATTTTCGGCGCTTACGAGACAGTCAGGGCGACCAATCGTACGCGGTACGGCGGTTCACCGACGAAGTCAACCGCGTATTTGGCGTCATGAACAACCAGTTGTATGAGCACCAATATCTTGCTGGCGATCAGTACACGATTGCCGACATGATCTGTTACCCTTGGACGGTCAACTGGGAAGCGCAGGGACAGGACATTAACGAGTTCAAGTATTTTAAGCGCTGGTTCGATGAGCTATCGGCTCGGCCTGGTGTACAGAAAGGCATGGCGGTCGGTGCAGATCTGACGCTCGACATATCCAAGCTGTCGCAAGAAGAACAGGAACGCCTGCGCAAGCTGCTGTACAACCAGCGGGCACGACCGGTGCGGGAAAAGTAACTGTGCGCAGCCACAGATAACCAAAGAGGCACTGCGTATGCCTGATGTCACAACTCTACGGGATACAACCTGTATCGTGGGGATCGGCGAAACCGCGTACACTCGCGGGACGCCAAAAAGTGCGCTGGAACTGGCCCTGGAAGCCTCAATCGGCGCGATTGAGGACGCGGGCATCAAGGCTGAAGCCATTGATGCGGTGATTCTCCCCAGCGGCGCGGCCAGTGGTGGCACCGCTGGTGATTTTTGCGCCAACCTCGGCCTCCAGGACCTGCACTACACGACCTCGTTACAAGAAATGGGTGGAGCGATGTGTGTCTCGGCGGTCGAAGCCGCTGCGGTGGCGCTGGCGGGTGGCATCGCCCAGTATGCCCTGATTCCCCTATGTAGTCGCTTCTATTCGGGCCGCAAAGCTCGACAAGTGACCTCTGACCCCGGAACCGGGCTTCAAGCCGCCGAGACGATCCGCGATTACTATGCTCCGTTTGGTGTCGCCGCACCGCCGCAACATTATGCCTGGATGGCCCAGCGGCACATGCAGCTGTACGGTACCACGCATGAACAACTCGGAGCCGTAGCGGTGGCCATGCGTAAACATGCGCAGCTCCATCCCAACGCGCTCATGGGGCGTGCACCGATGACGATGGATGATTACCTGGCCTCGCGGTGGGTCAGTTATCCCTACCGGCTCTTGGACTGTTGCCTGGAGACCGACGGTGCCGCCGCGTTGCTTATGACAACCGCTGAACGCGCCAAAGACCTACGTCAGAGACCGGTGTATGTAGCCGGCGTCGCGTCCGGCCATCCCTTCCCACCACATGACATCCCCAATCGGCCCGACATCCTCAAAATCGGCCTCGACTTCTGCGCGGATCGTGCCTACCAGATGGCAGGAGTGCAGCCGCAAGACATTGACTTCGCTGAGATTTACGACTGTTTCACTGGTCAAGCCATTTTGCAGATCGAAGCAGCGGGCTTTTGCAAGAAAGGCGAAGGTGGACCGTTCGTCGAGAAGGGACGCATTGAACTTGGCGGGGCGCTGCCAGTGAACACTCACGGCGGTCTGTTGTCACAAGCACACAACACCGGCATGAATCATCTGGTTGAGGCGGTGGTGCAGCTGCGGCACGACGCTGACGCGCGGCAAGTCAAAGACGCTGAACTAGGAGTCGTTACCGGGTGGGGTGGCCACGGTCATGGATCAATCGCCATTTTGCGACGCTGAGGGCTAACGACTATGAAAACTGAGACGCAAGCTGCACCGGCGCGCTTACCCATCCTGCACGGCTACACCAAAGAGTTTTATGACTGGTGTCAGAAGGGCGAGTTACGTTTTCAACGTTGCCAGCGGTGTTCCACATGGCGTCATCCGCCGCGGCCAATGTGCGGGAGTTGCCACTCGCTGGACTGGGAATGGGCGCCGACCAAGGGGAAAGGCAAAGTGTACAGTTGGACGACAGTGCATCAGGCCCTTGACCCCGCTTTCGCCACCGCGGTCCCATACGCTGCGGTCATCGTTGAGCTGGATGAGGGGCCACGTTTGGCAACGTGGGTCACGGACATATCACCCGACGAGCTCCGCATCGGCATGCCGGTCGAAGTGTGGTTCGACCAAGTTAGCGACGAAGTCACGCTGCCCAAGTTTAAGCGTCTTCGCTAGTGCCCACGCGACAACACCACGCGGGATGAATCCGCAGGTGTCTACGTGTCAGCCTTGCCAGTATGAACGTAGAGTCTTTGCAAGCAATTCTGCTGGCGATCAACCAAGAGCGGTCGATGCCTACCGTTTTGACCACGATCGTGCAGCAGCTCGTTCGGCAACGAGGGGTGGCGCTAGCACGCGTGTGGTTGACGGCGCCGGGCGATATCTGTGGGAGTTGTCGGTTGCGCCCCGAATGTCCTGACCAAACCCGGTGCCTCCACCTAGTTGCGAGCGCCGGAGCACCCTGGACGAACCGTAGTGAGGATTGGTCGCGATTGGACGGTGACTTTCGCCGGTTTCCGCTGAACGTACGAAAGATTGGGCGGATCGGTGCGACCGGAGACCCCATTCTCATCGTGGATATTCAGCAAGAAAAAGAATGGATCGCGCGTCCACAGTGGGCCGCACAGGAAGGGATTCAGAGCTTTGCTGGCCAGCCGCTGATCTTTCGTAATGACGTGCTCGGGGTGTTGGGTATCTTTGCTCGTGAGCCACTACGGGAACAAGAGTTTGGTTGGCTGCGGGTATTCGCCGATCATACAGCGGTGGCCATCGCCAATGCGCGCGCGTTTGAGGAAATCGCTCGATTGCGCGAGCAGCTGGAACTCGAAAACGCCTACCTGCGGGAAGAAGTACAGGTTGCGTTGGCCTTTGGCGACATCATGGGGCACAGCACAGCGATCCGACACGTGCTCGAACAAGTTCAGTTGGTGGCGCCTACAGACGCCAGCGTACTTATCGGCGGAGAATCCGGGA
The DNA here is from genome assembly GCA_050187625.1 of Binatia bacterium. Lineage (GTDB taxonomy): Bacteria > Desulfobacterota > Binatia > Bin18 > Bin18 > JBFWXH01. The sequence continues at coordinate 47,483 of JBFWXH010000022.1, read as the reverse complement.
CTGGGAAAGAATTAGTAGCCCGGGCAATTCATGACCGCAGCCGCCGTCGTGAACGCCCCCTCATCAAAGTGAACTGCGGGGCGGTTCCACACGAGTTATTTGAGAGCGAGTTTTTTGGTCACGTCAAAGGAGCGTTTACCGGCGCGGTGCGTGATCGCTCAGGACGGTTTCAGTTAGCCAACGGTGGAACGCTGTTCCTCGACGAGGTCGGTGAAATCCCACTGGAACTTCAGAGCAAGCTGCTGCGCGTGCTACAAGAGGGCGAGTTCGAACGGATTGGTGAAGACATCGAACGCAAGGTCGACGTACGCCTCATTACAGCTACGAATCGGGATTTGAAGACTGAGGTGGAAGCGGGACGTTTCCGTCAGGACTTGTACTTCCGGCTCAACGTGTTTCCGATCACTGTGCCGCCATTGCGCGACCGGGTTGCCGACATCCCGCTGCTCGCGGATCACTTCCTCGGGCTGGCTTGTCGGAGATTTGGGTGTCCGCCACTGCACTTGACAGAGCGCCATGTCCAGCTTTTGCAAAACTATCATTGGCCGGGGAACGTCAGGGAACTCCAGAATATTATAGAGCGAGCAGTAATCATCTCACGCAGTGGAACACTCCGCCTAGACCTGCCCCCCGGCCATCGTGGGCCGGGGGCGCCGGTGAAGCCTCCCCCGCGAGTCGAGCCCAGGGTCTTATCAAACGGTCCCGTGGTTACAGAAGAGGAGCGGAAGCAGCAGGAACGGCAGAATCTGGTGGCGGCGCTGGAACGGGCGGGCGGGAAACTGTACGGACCTGGGGGCGCGGCAGAACTGTTAGGAATGAAGCCCACGACCCTCGCCTCGCGGATGAAAAAGATGGGGCTCAAACGAGGCAAGCAGGCGAGCGGGTGAGACCGCGTCGATCGGCTTCTCTGTCGCGTAGGGCAGCAACCTCAGCTTCAAGCTCGGCAATGCGGTCGCGCAGTTGCTGCACTTCCGGCCCGACGTCTGCCGCAGTGAACCTCGGCGTGATGTGTTGTGGACAATTCACATCCCAGGCCTCAACGTGAAACCTGAATACCCTGGCTGGTTGGGCTTTGTATGCTGGATCCTGTAGCTGTGCCAACAGCGGTGGGTCGTCTTCAATGACTTCAGCCCGCCCCCAGACTTTGATTCGGCGCTTGTTGACGTAGTCCATTAAAAAGATGAAGGCCTGGTTGTTCTCGGTCAGGTTACCCATTGATATGTACTGTCTATTGCCGTTGAAATCGGCGAAGGCTAACGTGTGTTCGTCCAGCACCTTGAGGAATCCCTTAGGACCACCCCGGTGCTGGATATAGGGACGCCCGTCGGCACTGGCGGTCGCCAGATAGAACGAATCGCGGTCGGCAATGAAGGCGGCGAGGGCTGGCGTGACAGTGTTTTGCCAGCCCCGTTGCCGTTCCATCTTGGCATAGCCCGCGCGCGAACCGAGTCGTTCCTGGATCGCTTTGACTGCAGGCGTAAACGCAATATCGCTGACGGGGGGTTTGGTACTCATGCTGTGTCCTCCTTCATAAGCTGGCCACGCTTTTGTTTCGTGGTTCGTGTCCGGTATCTATCGGCTTCTGTTACCGTTCGTAGCGCAGCTTCCGTGCCAACCTTGGAAAGCTAAAAATCTACTGATTTTACTGAGGTATCCATGAGATCGCGGTTGTAAAGATCGACCACGAAAACGTGTGGTTCACGAGAATTCGTGGTTTTCTCACGACTTCTTGCTTCCTGCCGATCGCTGATCCGAGCGAATCTCGGCGGGAACCCCGTACGCGCGCGATTTTTCACTTTACTGGTCATACGGCTGCTTTTGTTTACGATTGACCATCTGTCCCGTGAACGATACATTTGCCGGCGCTGACAAAAGCCTTGCACTATCTATAGCGATTGCCAACGAGAACGATGGAAGTTGCATGACCCAAGATGAAATCGTCGCGCGCAACGTCCTCAAAGTGCGCCTGTTCATCGACGCGTGGGAAGCGACCGACCCCGATGTCGCGATGGCGTGTCTGTCCGATGACATCGTCTACCTCAACCAGCCGCTGGCACCGGTCGTCGGCCAGCGCGATGTACGCAAGATCGTCGCAGGTATCATGAAGCTCTCACACAAAGTGCATTTGGAGCTACGCAACTGCTTCGGTCATGGCAATACGGTCGTCACCGAGCGTCTCGACTGCTGGGATTTCGATGGCAAGGGCTGGGGGCTCAAACTTCCCTGCATTGGTATGTTTGACCTTAATGATGCCGGTAAGATTTGTGGCTGGCGCGATTATTTTGACAACCGCATGTGGTTCGCCAACGGCGGCCCGAGCTTGGTTTTATAGAGGCCCGGCGGGGAAGATTTCCCCACCGTTCATCAAAGGGGGAACCTCCATGTCCTCGTTTTTTGAAGTCACATCGCGGGTAATCACAACCAGTAAAAAGAGCGAGTATTAGTGATCGTGCAGTCTAAGCCCAGCCCGCTCCCAGGGAACCATGACCACCCGTCCGAGCCCTGATTCCGTAATATATAGCGTGCGGAAATCCGGACCGCCGAAGCAACAATTGGTTAAGCGACGGTCTTCCACGGCAATGTGAGACATCGCTGTACCGTCTGCGGCGTGGACGGCCACGACACCAGCGTTGTGCGCGCAAATAAGAAGATTACCAGCTTCGTCGAGACACATACCGTCCGGCGCCGAGGGTTGCGGAATCGTGGTCAACAGCGCCGTCACTGGCCACGCTCGCGGGGCACCGGCCCGCGCACCGGCATCAACCTGTGCTAACACGCCAGGGCTCTCAATCGGGATCGCCCACACGCGACTGGTGAGCGATTCAAGGACGATCAGTGTCTTGCCCTCCGGTGTCAGGGCGATACCATTCGGCAACAGAAACAGGTATTGCATTCGCGTGACCTGACTCCCATCACGGCGGGCGTAATAGAAATGACCGAACTTGGTGCCCTCGCGCGTGAGCGGCCCTGGGTCGGTAAAATAGAACCCGCCATGCGCATCCATGACCAAATCGTTCGGTCCTTGGAAAGGTTGGCCATCGCAGCGGTCGTACAACATCTCAACTTTTCCACTGGCATCGATTCGTTGGATGTAGCCCGCGTCTTTGCCACCGTTGTTGGTGACATACAGGTAGCCGTCCGGGCCGAGAGCCGCACCATTGGGCGCCCCGCCGGTCTCGGCAAAGGTTTTCTTGGTTCCGTCCGCTGCAACGGCAGTGATACGCCCACCTGCAATTTCCGTGACGTAGAGAGTTCCATCCGGTGCCCACACTGGTCCCTCGGGAAAGCGGAGCCCATCAGTCAATACTTGTGGTGTCACAACGTTTCTCCTTTTCCTGTTATCCCTTCGGCAGTCCCAAAACCCGTTCACCGATAATGTTGTGTTGAATCTCGTTGGTGCCCGCCGCTATCGTGCCTCGTCGCGCTGCCAACATGCGATGCGACCACTTGCCGCGATCGATCGCTCCCGAGGCTTGATATTCAAATTGGCTGTACGGTCCCAGCAGCTCCATCGCAAAGTTTTGGATGCGTAAGTTGAGATCGGTCGTGCCGAGCTTCATAATGGAACCTTCCGGTCCAGGCGGCAACCCCTGCAGCTGTCGGGTGAGCTGGCGCATACTGGTGTATTTGAGAGCGGCGGCTTCACAGGCAAAGCGCGCGATACTTTGGCGAACCGCGCTATCTTCCCACGCCGTACGGCCGTTGCGATCGACTCGTTTGGCCAGGTCCGTGAGCTGGCGTACCTCGACCATCATATCGGTGCGGCCACCGTGAATCGTACGCTCGAACATCATATTGGTCATGGCCACCATCCAGCCCTGGTTCTTTTGTCCCACCAGGTTTGCCATTGGGACCTGCACGTCTTCAAAAAAGACCTGGTTGAAACCGTGCTCGCCGGTGATCTGGATCAACGGGCGGATCGTTACTCCTGGACTCTTGAGATCGACCAAGAGATAACTGAGTCCGCGATGCTTCGGTGCCGATGGGTCAGTGCGACACAGCAGCGTGGTGAAATCGGCATGATGGGCATTCGATGTCCACACCTTGGAGCCGTTCACAACAAAATGGTCGCCGCAATCGACAGCGCGGGTCTCCACCGCGGCAAGGTCCGAGCCGTGATTCGGCTCTGACAACCCCTGGCACCAGATCTCTTCGGCAGGCGGGATCTTTGGAATGTACCGTTGTTTCTGTTCCGGTGTGCCCCACTGCATCAAGGTTGGCCCGACCCGCGCAATACCCTGAAAGTTGACCGTCGGTGGGGCCTTCACGCGGTCGAGTTCCTCATGGTAGATCACCTGCTGGATTAACGACGCCCCCCGGCCACCATATTCTCTAGGCCAATGAATACACATCCAGCCGGCGTTCGCGAGTTGGCGATGCCAGGCGCGACGCCGCTCAAACTCCTCTTTGGTGTCAGGATCATGGAGTTCCCCATCATCCCGCCAGTCGCGCGGAAGATTCTGTTGCAACCAGCCGCGAAACTTCTGACGAAAGGCTTCGTCTTCAGCCGAGAATTTGAAATCCATGCTTCTCCCCTTCCCTTTCCTTCATTTCTTAATGGTTATGAACGACACGCTTCTGCTGACCTGTGCCCGACGCTGTCGGCGACGGCATGGTCAAGCCAAGCGCGGCTTTGATGTCATCGTTAGCAACGAGAGTAACTCCTTTAGTGGTCAACGCGAATTTGTCCATATACTGTTGCGGTGGCAACAGCCCGACGTCCTGGCTCTTGAGAAATGAGGCCACGGTATCGGTTCCGGCCACTGTCGTATAAGCAAAAGGGAGGCCGTCAAAGAAAGGCGAGAATAACCCGTCCCAGTGATGGGGAATGTGGGTGCGTGGGCGCAGGACACTACAGACCGCTTCTGCCAAGCGTCGGTCACTGTAACCGATCCACAGTCCAACCCGGTCTATGCCTGCGGCCCGCAACGCAGCCCGCAGGTTGTCCTGCGGCGGCCGCTCGTGTGGCACCGCAACTAAGTTTTCTAGTGATAGTCCCTGTGTTTCGAAAAAATCCTCGTCCACCGGTGCCGGTTTGACGAAGGTGTCGGCATTGCCTGTATTGGAATAGAACCAACTTACCGGTCCGTCCTTGGTCACAGCAGTAAATAGGTAGGCACGAGCCCCACCACCGTTGGGAAAATCTTGCAACGTGCCCGGACGCAAGCCAGCGCTCGCCGAGGCCACATTCGGAACCTTCGCCAACTCCAACGGAGTGTAGAGAACCTTACCAAACGGAGTGGTGACGTCACCACTATGGTTCCACCGCACGACACGGACAGCAACATGCTCACCCAAAGCCATCGTTTCTCCACCCTCGACCGCAGTACATTGGGAAGCCGGTATACCTTGCGCCTCCGCTTGCAAACACGTTGAGCGCGAGCCAATGATTTTTGCTCCGGTCAGTTTGGCCCACGTGGCCGTGTCGAACGAGTGATCGAAGTGACTATGCCCGGTGAGAATGAAGTCGATCTTGCCACTGTTGCCAAGGCCCGCGATGACCCGTTCTATCGCGGCCACGTCAGGTCGAGCCGGCGTGGCAGTGGCAAAGCCAAGACCCGAGAACGCCTTCTCCGGGATCCGGGTGATATAGCCATCTGTCATGATGCGGGTATCCCCAACCTCAAACAGCCAATTTGTCACGGACACCCACGTCAGGAACACCGAAGTAGGTTTCTCCGTGTCCGCGTGACTTAGCGACGGAGGAGCGGTCAGCCACGCGACGTACGCAAGGACGAGAACCACTCTTTTCAGACTAACCATATCGTCCCTCCTTCTTCCTTACCTCCCGGCACCTTACCGCCTCCTCGGCTTCTGCTGCAAAACCGCCCGAAATGCAAGGGACGGCTGTCGGCGGTAGCAGGTTAATTTGCAGTGGTGAGCGCAGAGTCCAGAGACTTCTGTTGTCTCCGTACCGTCGCGCTGAGCATGAAAAACGCCGCCCAGAGGCCGATACCTAGCAGACCACACGAGCCCCATAGCGTGAGATAGCCATAGCGTCCATATATCCACGTCCCACCGAGCGGGGCCAGAACAAAGGCCACCGAGAAGGCAGAACTGAAGACACCCATATACTGGCCCCGGTTGGCAATGGGACTGCGGCGCGCGACAAACCCCTCCAGCAACGGCGTCGTGAGCATCTCGCCGAACGTCCACACCAACACCGTTGCCATCAGCGCTGCGGGCGTCACCCCTAGTGGCACCAGCGCAAAGCCCGCGCACAGAAAGAACGCACCAATAGCAATGACCTGGAGAGGATCGAAGCGTTCGACCACGTAGAGGATGGGCATCTGGCACACGACGATCACCAAGGTATTGACGGTAAACACCAAACCAATCGTGTAGGCCGGAAACTGGTGGACTTCGGTCAGTGTGAGCGGATAGGCACCAAACAGTTGGCACAGAGTCGTCACTAGCAACGTAGTCAACACGACGACGACCAGAAAGACGCGATCATTCCACGGGGACAAGAGAAGAGGCTCCACTGCGGAGGAGACTGAGTCAGAGGGCGGCTTTGCGGCAACAGGACGACGAGAAGGTCGCAGGGTACCCCATAACAGTGCCGCCGCGAGCAGACTCAAGCTTGCCTCAATCATGAAGAGCCAGTGATAGGATACGGTTACCACCAGCCCACCGACGGCGGGACCGATCGACATACCAAGATTCATGCTGAGGCGGCGCAAACCAAACGCCCTGATGTGAAGAGCAGCAGGACTGAGCTCGGCCAGGGCTGCCCCGTTTGCTGGACGCATACTCTCGGCGACAATACTCCAGAGCACAACCATAGCGACGATGCTGGCCGGTGAGTGAACGGTACTTAGTCCGACAAGGGCGGCAGTGGCCAGGCACAGGCTGAGAACCTGCGCCACAATGGAGCCAATACGGTCGCTGACCCAGCCACCGATATATGCTCCAACAATGGCCCCGACCCCATAGACGCTGAGTACGCCTCCCGCTGCCTCGACCGTGAATCCCTGTCGTTGGGTCAAATAGAGCGTCAGGAAAGGTAACACCATCGTACCGCTGCGCTGGACAAAGGTTACCCAGCACAGTAGCCACACCTCACGCGGAAGACCGGAAAACAGTTGGCCGTATCCTCTCCACATGTGCAATACCTTATAGCCAGCACGACCCGCAACCGATGTGCGTTGTGTGTTGGCAGCGTACCTTCTCCTTTTTGTTTATGGTTTTATATATGTACAGTTCTGTCGTCGGTAGAGGAGCAAACAGGCGTCTTCGGTTCGACGAGCAAGGCGGTGGCAACCGACCTGGACACCAGCGCAAAGCTCACTGGTCGGAAAGGATAATATGAGCAGATTGTTCGCCTTTATTGGCGCAACGTTGGGCAGCATGATCGGTTGGTGGCTTGGTGCCCACATCGGTTTGATGACAGCGTTCTTCGTCAGCGTTTTCGGGACAGCGATTGGGGTATACACTGGACGTCGTTTGGTAACGGACTACTTGGAGTAGTTACGAGGCCCTGACACCGCGCTGTCGGAGTAACGGAACTCCTCAATTAGATGGATATCGCTCCCTGTTCTTTTCAGATAGTGCACTGGAAGTTAACGATTCAAATGAGCCTCGCTTGCAGACACACGCGAGTGGGCCAAGAGCGTCGGCTCCATTTCAAGGTTATCTGGCTCATGAAAATACGGCGCTCCTTTGGCCGAAAATCCACCCCTCCACAGAAGACACTGCACCGTCCTTCGGTGCACCTTCAGCGCGAATGCCAAGAACGACAGCGAGCATCCCAAGCAGGCCGACAACGGCATCGAACTGGTCTTCTCCAACCTGGGTTGCGCCAAAGCCGTCACTAATCAGGCTATCAAGTTGCCGAAGATTCGGCTCGCATTTGCAAGGCGTACCGTCGTAAAGCACGGCCCTTCTCAATCCGATCTGCTCGGTTGCGCTTGCTCCACCCACGCCCAGGCGCTCCGAGACCTAACTGCAGACAAGCATCGCCCGGATAGGTTTCCACAACAACCGCAGCTTTTGAGGCGGCCAAAGACTGAATCTCACCGTCAAAGGGCCACACGCCCAGGTCTCTACGCATCGCACGCATGCTGGGGATGAGCATCTCGCGCCAACCAGCGATGGCCGCGCGGCCTACCTGATTGCCGCCGAGCGTCCAAAACAGAGCGCACGCCTTGTTGCGATCGCCGTTCCCGAAGTCACAACGCCTGAGTAGGTCGTCGATGGAATCGACACCGAGCCCGGCTACAAGATGCTCATGACGTGTCGCTCCGGGACGTAGCGGATAGAAGGGCCGCCGGATTGACACCTCGTACGGCCGCTCGGCGATCTTGAAAAATTCGTTCCACTGACCTGACCCAAATTCCAGGAGGATGTCAAGGAATCGGCTGATGCCGGCCCGCTGGGCGTAGGCCCTGGGAACCCCAATAGGGAAGTCGAAGCCTAGAACTGCTCCGTCGCCCTTAGCGTTCCGCACAGCCGTTGGCACAAGGTCCGCAGCGTTTCTGACCTGGACCGGCGTCACCAGCCGATACACATCTCCGTCGAGCACTGCCTCGCACATCCACCGCTTTCTTGAATCCGAACTCCAATCAGCATGAATGATCCGTGCAGGAAGCATGTGCGTGTCCAGCCTCTCTGTTGGCGTCCTTTTTACCCTATTACATTCAGTCTTGGCCGATCCGGGAACTCGGTACCGAAACCAAAAGAGTACCGACATCTTGCAATAACTCTTGCGTGCCGACGCAACCCCGGACGTCATCCCGTCGGGAGGAGACCGCTACATGTTCGCGCATGCCGGTGCATCCCCCTTGCGCTGCTACCGCTCAGCAACAACTTGCAGTTCGCTGAATCCGCCGCATTCCGGATCTTCGTGCCCCGAGAAAACCAGCCTGACCGCACGACCCACCACCCCCGGCTCCACAATGATACTGGGGTCTGGAGTGCCTGGCAGGGCAACGGACTGCTGAAACACCACCGCGCCCGAGGAGGTAAGTACTTGTATCGTCACTGACCCGAAGCCAAAATTACGGCGGAAGGACAGGTTCTCGTGCAGCGCGTTTGAGAGGATGGCGACGGAAGAAATCATATCATCCTGGCGCCCGGTCCACAGAAACGTAGTCGTGCCTTGCGGTTCGGGACCAGCTGAGAACCACGAGCTGCTCTGCAGGCCGTCAACGGCAAGTTGGGCTGGAAACTGATTGCCACCGAAGGTGGATGATGCCTGAACATTTCCCTCAGCCGTAATGTCGAGCGAGGTCGTTTGTCGTGGAGGGAAATCGAGGATCGGCACGCCATTGTACACGACGCTGAATGCCGAGTTAAAGTTCAGCGCCGACCCCGGCGAGATTGTTACCGTCGCCTCCAGCGTCGTCCCAGAGACAAGGGTCCGGCAGATGGTATTTCCGAACGCATCCTGCAGGCGGAAGTCCTGCGACGTGAACGTCTGATTCCCCTGCACGAATGTCAACAGTTGGTCACAAAAAAAGAACGAGGCTGGGGTGGATTGCGCGCGAGCGTCGCTCTGGAGGTTTTGCGTCGTCTGTGAGGCAGCTCGTAGGACCGCTGTGTTCCCGGCCGCCAGACAAGGATTGGTGAAGCTCAAGGACGCATTTCCGCCCGCGGGATCGGAGCCCGACGCTGTAAGAGTGGTACAGAGACTCTGATCAATGGCGAGGGAGGGGGCTCCGGTAATGACAAAATTCTGTTGGCTTTCTTGCCAGCGGATGAAGGTATTCATCCCGGCACCAGGGAACCCCGGCAGACTGAAACTCCCGTCGAGCCCGGTGGGAAACTCCCCTAATCCTAGCGTCGCCACCGTGAACGTCGCCTGAGCGATTTGCTCGGTTCCGTTGCGCAACACTCGCACCGTGTGCGATCCATCGCCCAGGAGGTTCCAGTTCACTAACAACCCGAACCCGTTATTGCCATCGTCGCCGCAAGCGGCAATGGTGTCGCCCCGGGCCGTGCCATACGCAGCTTGCAGCGTGGTGATGCCATCGACCTCAATATCGATCCGTTCCGCGGTACACGCCCAACCGGAGATCAGCCCAATCCCACTCTGAAAGGAGCCTGGCTGCGGATTCTCCAGTTGTACGCCTGGACTCGAGCTTCCCGTACCGCTACTCACACCAGTGTCGTTGGTGACGGCGAAGTTCTGCTGGCTCTCTTGCCACTGCACGCGCGTGTCCCGGCCTGCCTGCGGAAATCCAGACAAAGGGAAACTGCCGTCTAACCCCGTGGGAAACTGCCCTAGGCCCAGGGTTGCTACTACGACCGCTGCCCGAGCGAATTCTACTCCGTCACGCAAGGCACGTACCGTGTGCGACCCATCGCCCAAGATATTCCAGTTCACTAACAACCCGAACCCGTTATTGCCATCGTCGCCGCAAGCGGCAACCGTGTCCCCCCGCGCTGTGCCATACGCAGCTTGCAGCGTGGTGATGCCATCGACCTCAATATCGATCCGTTCCGCGGTACACGCCCAACCGGAGATCAGCCCAATCCCACTCTGAAAGGAGCCTGGCTGCGGATTCTCCAGTACTGCCTGGCTCCACACGGCGCCCGGTGAAAGCAGACTCAGCAGCAGAGTAGTCAGTGCAAGGTATAGGCGGGGTCGATACGGGTTTCTCCTTGGTGCGGATAGATGCATGTGTCTCTCCTTTTCGAGAACGTTAGTAAAGTGAACAAGAGGCTGCTAGATCCCGCGCTCGACCAAGTTTCTGCAATTGCGGGAGAGGTGAGCCTCGCAGCCTATGCCTCGTCGTCAGCTCCTCGCCGCCCAGCGCGGATGTGCCGCCCGTCGAGGAGATATCACCGCCATAAGTTAGTACGGGGAAGACGAAATCTCACCACAGCTATTGCATTGTAGCTCTACGGTAAATTCGCCATGGTTACGTGTTTCCCCCTTCTCTCATAAGGTTACTTTGTTCCTTACCGAAAAAGCAAGGAAAAGAGCCGGATTTCTTGTCCACGGAGTGGCCCCGTCGCACCTGCGAAGCCAAACGCAGGAGTCGTCGTGAGAAGGACGCTTGTCACTGCTCTACGGGAGGGAAGCTGCAGAGATGGTGAGGGCAATGGGCGCTACGCAGGTGTGGGAAGTGAGAAGCGAGCGGAGATTGTGTCCCGTCGGCAATTTCTAGGCCGGGAAGAGTCCTGGCTGCGAAACCCTACCCTTCCCAACCTGACCGTAGCTCACGCGTGACCACCAAGCAGGTCGAGTGGTCACCTGCTCGCTAAGCATCACCGTGTATCGCTTTAGACGTTGATGCGGTACACTTTGGCGGCCGTGTCATGGACGATCTTGCGTCGGTCCTCTTCTGCCAAATGGCTAAACCGTTTCGCAATGATCTCCTGTGAGCGCGGAAACGTGGCTGCGGTGTGGGGGTAATCCGACGACCACATGATATTGTCTGGACCATAGCGGTGCAGCGAATCAGCGAAAACCGGGTCTGCAATAAACGTGGCATAGACCTGACGCTTGATATAGTCGCTGGCCCGCATCGGCAGTTTTAGCCCACCGACCGCGCCAAGACGGTTCTGCACGGTGTCCAGCCTGTACATGAAGTAGGCCATCCAACCCACATCATTTTCCGCAGATACGATTTTCAAGTTAGGGAATTTTTCGAGTACGCCGCCAAAAACCATCACCGACAACGAACGCTCGATCTGGTGATGCAGTGTCGCAATAGACAGCAAGAAATCGCGACCACTCGCCTGGTTCGCGCCGGTACCTCCGCGGGCAGTCAGGATGTGCAACGACAATGGCATGTTGAGATCCTGCGCCGCTGCCCAGAAAGGTTCGTAATCGGCGTGGCTGTACGGTCGCTCATCGGGTGGTTCCGCCCAAATCATTGCCCCACGCATTCCCTTCTTGGCAATACGTTGGAGTTCGGTGACTGCCGCCGGAATATCTTCCAGGGTAATGAGCCCCAAGGGAATTAGCCGATTCAAGTCGTACTGGCAGTATTCGGTCGCCCAATCATTAAACGCCCGAAAGCAGGCTGCCCGCAGGTCCGCGTCATCCAGTCCGAATAACGGCATCCCCATAGAGGTGTAGATGACCTCGGCCAGCACTCCATCGCGGTCTTGGTCGGCGATACGATACGAGGCATCCCAGACACTTTTCGGCGCTTCATTAAAGCCCTTCTTGTTGTGAGCTGGCAGTTCTGGCGATGGGACTCCGGCACCGAAAAACCCAGCCACCAGCATGGGCGTGATGTTCTCACATACGAACCACTCCCCTTCCTTGCCATTCAAACCCTTAACCGTGTGCGGCGCACGGTCACGAAACTTCTTGTCCATCCGCTCCGCCCACATTCCCGGTGGTTCAACAAAGTGCGAATCCGCCGAAATCACACGATATTCTGACATACTTGCATCCTCCTTCTTTGGTCTTTGCCACGTGATCTCTGTAGCTGTTGTTTTTGCCACTGACCTAGCGTGCTCTATCGCTGGAATTTTCACACTACGGCACATCTCTTCATTGCACATCGTACCGTCACCGTTCAAGCATCGATCACATCTCCTGCCAAGGCACCTCGAACCGAGACGGCAGCATTACGTCCGCACGACAGCAATCAAAACGTTGCCGGCTATCTTCACTAGGTGCACTATCTTCGACAGACTCCGGTAGTGTCAATAACGTAAGGCTATAGTGGCGTCATGTGTCCACGTCCTGGCGCTACCAACGATGCGACCGCCTTCATAATCATAATAGTGTTGGTCCTCGTTCGCCGACTCACTCACCTCCGTATCTACCATTGCTAGAAGCGGAGAGACATTGGAGAACCCACGACTTGTTACAGACTCTACGAAATTTACTACCGGCAGACGGTCGACCGTTTGACATAAGTAGAGACTTTTTAGTTCTGCGAAAGACTTCGGTCCAGAAACGAAGACTGTAAGTAATTAAGAGAGGGACAAGTGTGATCATGAATGATTTTTACTACCGGCAGACGGTCGACCGTCTGCCATTTTTTAAACTTGTTCTCACGTTTAACTACCCCCCCTACACCAGCGCCCCAATAGTGTTCGGTACAAATTTTGCCGGTGGGCACGAAAATTCCCTCTCCCGCCGGGAGAGGGCGGGGGTGAGGGGATCCAATAAGGCACACGCCACTTTCTTCCCCTCATCCTGTCCTTCTCCCGCAGGGAGAAGGAACCCATTGCTGCACGTGCATGAATAGTGCCGAACACTATTGACCAGCGCCCTCCCTACTTTAGAACTTATCGCATAGCGCCGGAGTAGCTCGGTCTCGTTGCGGGTTTTAAGTGTCAGCATGGAGCAATTGCAGCGTTTTTAATTCAAAATTTACTACCGGCAGACGGTCGACCGTCTGCTTATATATTCAAACAGATTTTGCTGTCTCTCAGCTTCTATCGACCTTCCACTACGACGAGGTCGTACCCGACAGTGTCAGCACATAAAGAAAAGGAGACGATCTTCGCTGTCTTCACTACCGGCAGACGGTCGACCGTCTGATATAAATAGCTAATAATACTCATATTTATCCATGTTTGGGGCTTTATTCTGGAAGATAAATACGCTATGAAACAGGTATTCTGTTTTCGAGGGTTACCAATGATCACGACGTACGGAAAAATTCTCACGGTTCCGCAAGCCGCGGAACAGCTCCAGGTATCTGAGCGTACCGTGTACGGCTGGCTACGCGAAGGGAAAATACCGGGTCGCAAGATTGGCAAAGTGTGGAGGATTAGTGCGGACGCGATTGTTGACTTTTTGCGAGGGGGGCAGTCGGCTTACGAATCCGCGCAGCGATAGCGGCGGATAGGGGTGGAGGCGACGACCCGTGTTACCGTAGGAGGGAGGCAGTATGACAGTGTCCTTCGCTGTGTTGAACGCGAAGGGAGGGGTAGGCAAAACAACGACGGCCGTTAACATTGCGGCTATGGCCGCTACCCTTCCGCGGCCGGACGGCAAACCACGTCGCGTTCTTATTTGTGACCTGGACGCGCAAATGAACGCGACCCATCAACTTGGCTTTCCCGATTTGGAAGTACACGAAACTCTCGCCGGAACCGTCACGCGCGAAGCCGACTTGGAACCGATAATTATCCAGGAGGCAGCGACTATTCCTGGCCTTGACCTCTTGCCGTCGCACTATCAACTTAGTTACATTGATGAGGCCGTGTTGATGACGGGCACATGGCTGCGCCGTAAGTTGAAGCCATTACGTTCGCGGTATGACCTCATTATCTTCGACTGTCCCGTCCATCTTGGTCCGCTGACACGAAACGCTCTTGGCGCTAGTGACGGGCTTCTCATTCCGACCCAGGCCGAGAAGCATTCGGTGACGGGACTCCCCCACCTTATCGCTCGAGCCCGACAGACGTTCGAAGAGACCGAGTGTTCGCAGCCCTGGGCATACATCATTGTTACGATGTTTGACGCGCGCAATTCTATTGAGCGAAACTGGGCTCAACAAGTTCGCAAGGAATATGAGGGGGTGGTGTTGAAGACGGCAGTGCGGAGAAACACAGATTTATCGAAAAGTGCGACCGGAGGTCTACCGGTGGTCGTCTATGACGAGAAATGTACCGGCTATGCAGACTACCGCGAGGCCACGATTGAGCTGTTGGACTTGATTGAGTCGACGACTCCTAGCTTGAGGGTGGTGAAGTCTGATGAAACCGCAGCGGGCTGAGGCGTATATGCCGCTCACTCCAAAACAGCGACGTGAGGCTTTGAAAAAGGGCCTGTCTATAAGTCTGACCACTGATGACACCAAATATTTGAACCCCAGTCGCAGTGCAGCCTTTGGTCTCTTCGCCAAGGAAGCCGCCAAGGGAATGCCTCCTACACTACCGGCAGACGGTCAACCGGAAGCACTACCGGCAGACCGTGAGTCACAGGAGGAAAACCGGCAGACGGTCGACCGGAAGCACTACCGGCAGACCGTGAGTCAGAAAACCACTAAGCACTACCGGCAGACCGGTAGCGAAAAAGACGGACCAAGCGCACAAGCACTACCGGCAGACGGTCAGACGGCACCTGAGACAACATCGCTCCAGCAATCGCTCGAGGCGATTCCGCTAGCGCCTGTACAATGGGCGATCTGGGAAGCGTTGCGACGGGCGGACGCCGATGACGCAGTCATCTCGTACCGTAAGCTGGCCCACGCTGCGGGTGCCACTATTCGCGGCGTACGAGATGCCTTGGCGGTTATAGAAAAAGAAGGCGGCGTGCGTTCCAAAGTAACTGTGCGTACAGTCGATGAGCAGGGAATGCGCATCATAATTGACCCTGCAAAACCTTTCAAACCCGCTTCGTTGAAGGAGACAAAAGGCATCATAAAACGGGGAACAAACTACCGGCAGACGGTCAACCGTAAGTCGGCAATGCTACCGGCAGACGGTCTGCGTCTGTCTGTCTGTATTACTGAATTTATAAAACAGACAGACATTGCCGAGCTGTTGCGAACATTTCCAGCGTCGTGGAATATTCGCGAACGCACCTTAGTCGAAATTGCCCGTCAATTCCCCACTATGACACTCATGGAATACCGTCGTTCGCTCAGCCATCTCGTTCAACAAGCAACGCGTAGTATACAAACCATTGCTAACCACAACGCATGGCTGAAGGCTGCCTTCGTTCGCAATGAAGGGCCGTTCGTCACCGAGCGGATGATCGAGGCTCAACTTGATGCTCTGACCCAAACGTCGAGATCACGCATGACTCAACCTGATGACGGCAAGGCGGAGGACCCAGTCGTGACCGCTGAATTTGAAGCCCTGCGGCGGTACATCGGGGCAAATAGCGAAACCAAGAGCGCCATTGAGTCGGCAGCGGAAAAGAAAACAGCCACTGCTTTACGCCTGGTGCCTCCAGACCGACACGAACAAATTCGTCAGCAGGCACTGATTGAAGCCGCCCAGGAGTATTTCGAAAAATCCTTTTCTGATAAATAGTTATCTACCGTCAGACGGTGGTGCGTATGTCGGTAGTAGCATCATACAAATGGCGAAAAGAATCGACGTAACGATTTTGCCGGTCCGGCCCGAAAACTTCCCGTGCAACCAATTCGTCTACCTTGTCACGTAACAGCTCATCGGAAAAGGCTAGGGGGTTGCCTGCGGCTCGCTCTGCCAACCATTCAACCGCTTCCTCTGTGATTTGGTTCATCCGGGCCGGGCTCAGGCTACGCTTGGCAGTCACAAACAATTCACGGTCCTCCTGGCTGAACGTATCGTAAACCGGCGGACGAGAGAGCCGGCGCGCAGGCAGGGGAGGGGAGCCATCGCCTCGCCGACGACGCAAGGATGCAAGCACCGCATTCGGCCCCTGGAGGTCAAGCGTAAACGTTGTTGCGCCATGACTCTGCCAGTTTGCACGCAGCAATTGTTTCTGTTTGAGGCTACGCACTGCCCGCTGTAGCGTGCGCAGCGACAGACCACACTGACGTGCCAGGATTTCGTAGCGGCAACGCACTTGCTGGTGTTGCTGAGCGTGCGAGAGGCGGAAGAGGCGCTGATACACAACCTGCTCTGCCGGTGTGAGCTTCGGAAGTACCTCATCCATTATGGTGTAGTACGCTTCTAGGATCTCTATGGCGTTTTGTTGATCAACCAGTGTATGTCCGTCCATCTCGCCCCCACCTCATTTTTTTCATGCGAATTTGGCACGTCATTTTGGCCTGGTAATTAAATTTTTTCAATTCCCCGTTAACCCTGGATAAGCGTCTTTATCCAGGGTATAAAATCTCGTGAAGAATTAAAACTATGAGTAACAAGCGTTCGCTTACGCCAACCGTGTCGGGCCTTACCGTCGCGCAATTTTCTGATCTTTCCGCCGTCCCGCCGGAAATGGAGTGGTTTGCGAATATCGATAACGGCAATACGCGGAAAGCGTATGAATGTGATGTGAAAGAATTCATGGCCTTCGCCGGAGTAACCACTCCGGAGGTACTGCGGCAAGTGACGCGTGCGCACGTCATTGCCTGGCGTAACGTCCTCGCGAGCCGTATGTGCGCAAGTTCGACGATTCGCCGTAAGCTGGCGGCGCTCTCATCACTTTTTAGGAAACTCTGTGAAGAGAACGTTGTACTCCTTAATCCAGTGGATGGGGTGAAACGTCCAAAGATGACCACGCGCGAAGGGGTAACGCCAGCCCTGAGTGCCGAGCAGACGCGTCGGCTGCTAGAAGCACCGAGAGCTGAGACGCTCAAAGGCAAACGAGACCGGGCCCTTTTGTCGACACTGGCCCATCACGCCCTCAGACGTGAGGAAGTGTGTAAATTGACCGTCGGCGACCTGCAAATGCGTCACGGGGTGATGCATTTGCGCGTGGAAGGGAAGGGGAGCAAGGTCCGCTATATACCGATTCATCCCGAAACCCAACGCTTACTCTCCGTGTACCTGGACGCCTGTGGTCATCGTGATGATGTTAGCGGCGCCTTGTTTCGTCCGGTCAAGAACTACGTCACCGGAAACCTGCGCAAACCACTTCATCCCGAGTCTGTCTTACAAGAAATTATTCTGAAATACGGCCGTATGGTAGGTATTACGGAAAGCGTGCGCGGGTTTTGTGTGCACTCGTTGCGGGCGACCGCGGCCACCAACGCCCTGGCCAACGGGGCAGATATTGCTAAGGTACAAGACTGGATGGGCCATGCTAACGTCGCGACCACACGCCTGTACGACCACCGGCAACATCGCCCCGAGGAGTCCCCTACCTTTCATATCCGCTATTGAAGAGCGTAGCGGCTGTCAGCCGGCGCGCTCTTGCGCGAGAAGCCTTTTCCGGTCGTCGTGTCACGAGCAGGATCAGGTGGTTACGCCGACGTGAGGTGCCCAGATCAGGTCGCAATGCAGGCGAGTCAGCAGAATCTTTTTGATTTTCCAGGTGCTGCCTTCCTTTATGTACCCTTCTTCATAATGGCCATACCCTGTGAGGGTGAAATGAGGGAACAAGAGGTAATCTACCATTGCCCAGATACCTGTGGCGGTAGTTGCGCTCGTGAGTTCAAGCTCCGGCATATGGCCATGATGAATGGAGATACCCTTGCTGAGAAATCCGCCGACTTTTGCTACCAAGTCTGCACGCCCCTCGCATCGCAGCTCCGTCAGTCCTTCTCTTCGACTGCTGCCTGGTACCCCATGGTACACCGCGACCACATCCTCGGTGAACACCTCTTTCCACTCGTCCCATCGTTTCTGGTCCATTAAGCGAAAGTAACGGGCCTTGAGCTGAGCAATCTTTTCCCGCTCTTCAAGGTTCTGCTGTGTCATTTGTTTTCCCTCCGCGGTCTATGTTCTCGTTTTGTGTGGTCCTCTCCGGCTAGTCCCCGCCTTGGAACCTCGCCCATCTACAGCTCACCCCGGCACTTTGGCATGATCCACCGGTCGCTGACAAGGAGCGCCTATGGTTTCGTAGGCTCGCTGGGACGTTCCTGGTCACTTGACTCAACCCGGGACCACGCAGTAAAGAACAGAAAGCCTGAGGCATGACCGCGGATACAAATAAAAACTAAAGAGTAGTAGAGGATGGGCGAGATTGCTACCTGCACGTGGGCGCCGACCGCCCTTGCGGTGCCACGATTGACAAAGGGCCGCGAATGGGCGGACAAGTTAATCGCGGACGAGCGGCACGGAGACGCTCTGGCAGAACACCTGTTGAGTCCGGTTCGTCTTGCTGAATCACTGGGAATTGACTATCTCCTCGTGGCCCAGCGCTGGTGGGGCACGGGTGAAGACATCGAGGGGTCCAGCTACGACTGTGTGGCGATGACGGCGTTCTATGCCGCTCATACTCGGCGGATACGCTTGATCACTGCAATCCACCCAGGCTTCTTCTTACCCGCGCCGATTGCCAAATGGGGGGCAACTCTGGATCGTCTCACCGGTGGGCGATGGGCGATTAATCTAACGTCCGGTTGGCATGAAGCGGAATTTGGCATGTATGGGGCGGAACTGTTGCCCCATGATGAGCGGTACGCCAGGACGACGGAATTTATTGAGATTCTCCGTGGTACCTGGAGACAGTCGGAGTTTAGCTACAACGGGCGGTATTATCGGGTGCAGGGCTTACGTGTGGAGCCGCGGCCGGTCACGCAACACTTAGAAGTGTTCCAGGGCGGACAGTCTCCTGCCGCGATGGATATGGCAGCGCAGTTTTCAGATTGGATGTTTCTGAACGGGGGACCACCCGAAAAAATTGCGCGCATTATCAGTGAAGTCCGCAGACGTACAGCCCAGACAGGGCACCACGTGCGTTTTGGCCTGTATGCGATTCCGCTGTGCCGTCCCACCGATGCGCAAGCGGAATCGCATGTTGCTGCGATGGTCGACGCGCTTGATGATTCTGTCCTTGAGCGACGGCGTACACGGACGGCTGGGGCACAGGGTATGTGGACATCGTCCGAGGATAAATTGACCCAGTTGGACACCAACGAGGGTTTCGCTAGTCGCCTTATCGGGAGCCCGGACACCATTTTGCGGCGGATGCAAGAATTCCATCACCTGGGTATCGACCTGTTTCATCTCACGCTGCACGATTCGCTGTTCAACAAGGAAGTCTTGCCGCTGGTCAAGACGCTGGGGCAATAATTGAGCTGGCAGCCAAGAAGTTTGCGTTTCGCCGAGAAGAGTCAGCCTGGTAGGAGTACAGAGAGATGAAGGAAAGCGTGGGCAAACTCGGCGTTGCTTAGGTCAGCTCGTTGGCACTCGAACGCAAACCGCGGTGACTTGACTTTGTCATCCTCTTCCTCGTAGATTGCAAGACCAGCCAAGTCGCGGGGGCTACGCCATGGTTTATGCGACATTGGTCTCGCATGAAAAGAGATAAGACGATGGCAAATTCAGCGCAATTCGCCGTGTCCGACGCTGTCACCTTCTCGTACCGGAATCGAGAATGGGTAGGATCCATTGTCAAGAAAGAGCGCACCATCGCTCATGTCATCACGGAGGAGGCCCGAGAGTTTCGGGTTCCTTATCAGTGGTTAACCAAGATCTTTGGTCAGGCGAAGGTCCCGCTCCACACCAGGAGCGAAGTGCAGCGGGCGGCTTTTGCTGCCGGGGACCGTGTCAGCTTTGCGATTGGAAGTCGGGAAATGCAGGGAGTGATCGCGCGACTCAACCCGCAGCGCGCACATGTGGTGGCTGACGATGGCCGCGAATATCGTGCGTCGTATGCGCTTCTGCGACACGTGCAGCGCACCTCGACCGCACGGGTGCCGACGCGTACCGCGGAAGAATTACAGCGGCTCGCCCAGGTCGCGCGAGGACTGTTGACCCAGCACCACTTGTTGGACTGGAGCTTTCAGTTTGATAATGGCAGGAAACGCGCGGGCTGTTGTCAGTACGGTACCAAAGTAATCTCTTTATCGTACGAGTTTGCTAAGCATGCGCCGGACGAGGAGATTACCGACACCGTGCTGCATGAAATCGCGCACGCCCTAGTGGGGAAGAGCCATAACCACGATGACGTTTGGCGAGCCATGGCTGCACGAATTGGCTGTTCGGGTCGCCGCTGCCATGAGGTGCAGTTCACGTTACCCCGGTATCTAGTCAAATGCGAACACGGGTGCTGGCTTGCCACTGCGGAGCGGAGACAGCGTCACGTTGTGTGCAAGCGGTGTCGCGGCGCGGTGATATACCTGACGTATACCGAGGAACGTTGGCAGGCGGAGGTAGCCACACGGCGGGAAGAGGACTCGGAGGGCAGCAATACACGGGGTCATGGGCACGTTTGACCGTGGTAGTTCGCCACGCTGATATGGATGATGGTGACGAGCCCTTCGAATTCGTTGCCCGACGCTCAGGCCAAGCTAGTGACGAATCTTCAGCACCGGTGTGGCGAGAGGGAAGCGCTGCCTTTACACTGGCTTGCTGTGCAATACACCCTTGCGCTCAAGCGCCTCCACTTCGTCTTGTGTATAGCCAAGCCACTGCGTGAGAATCTCGGTATTATGTTCACCAAGCGTCGGGGCGTGCAGATCAAGGGTCTGAGGAAACTCAGAAAAGCGCAGAGCAAAGCCCGGCACGTCCAGGTCCCCAAGTATGCGATCGTGAATCGTCCGTACCGTGCCGCGCTGGCGCAAATGGGGATGCTGTGCCGCCTCGGCGACCGAGAGAATCGGCGCAACCGGAATGTGATACTCCTTGAGGGTAGCAATCGCTGCGGCATCACTCGTTTGCGAGCGCAGCCACCCCTCGATGATCTCCACCAGTGTCGTCAGGTTGTGCAACCGGGCAGCGTTGTCAGTGAAGCGGGGGTCCCGGGCGAGACCCGGCTGTCCCATGGCTTCGCAGAGCTTCGTCCAATGTTGCTCAAGGGGGGCGATGAGGATCATATAGCGCTCGCGACCCTTAAAAACGCCGCACGGACTCGCGTACCACGAATGCCCGCCCGAGCGGGTCGGAGAAATCTCGCCTTTGGTGATGCTATACATTTGGAAGCTGGCTTCATGGTAATGGGCGTACGTGTCGAGCAACGACAGCTCGAGATACTGACCCCGCCCTGTGCGCTCGCGATAGAGGAGCGCCGCACAGATCGCACCCATCGCATGCGCACCCGTGGACACATCGCCAATCGCAACCATGGGAAAGAGTGGTGGACCCTCTTTCTCACCACCCATCGAGGTAATTCCAGAATACGCCGCACCCACCCAATCGAAACCTGGTTCGTGGGCCAGCGGACCGGTTTGCCCAAAGGCCGAAATCGAGCACATCACCAGGCGTGGGTTGATCTTACTCACGACCTCATACCCGAGTCCCAAACGAGCAATCACGCCTGGCGCGTAATTTTCCACCATCACATCGACTTTCTCCACAAGGCCTTTGAGGATTGCCAGCCCGTCGGGGGTCTTCGCGTCCAGGCACAAGCCTTTCTTGCCGCGATTATGTTGGACGAAGTACCCGCTGCGGCCGTCGATCACCACTGGGCCAACTCGTGCGTGATCACCTGAAGGTGTTAGTTCTACCTTGAGTACTTCAGCTCCCATCTCGGCGAGCATCAAGGTACAGGTTGGACCCGCCACGATCTGTGAGAAGTCCAGCACTTTGTAGCCATCAAGGACGTGCTTTGGCTGGTTCATGATTCTCCCTCATGAATACTATCTATCGGTAACGTCATTCGGCCGCTGAAAAGAGCGGTGCCATCCGTTGCTTCTCATTCTTGCTTTGGTCTAGCGACTTTATGCGTAGCCGTCAATTCATGACGCTCCCGGAGGGAAGAGCGCACCGTCCCGCCGTTTTCCTGATCCTGCTGGCAAAATCATCCCCAACCGTCCTTCAACAAAAAAGAGCACCGAAGTCTTCCTTTGGAAAGGGGGCCGTGCAACGTGCAGGGAGGTTCGAAAGCCGCGAAGACAATAGTAAAACAGGTGCCAGCGGTATCTTTCCAGAGCAGCTGTGGTAGCGTACTAAAAGACGAATCTGGCGATAGCCGGACCACACCTGAGAAGGGAGGGAAAGTAAATGGAAGTGCATGGCTCATGTGATGAAAAATTTCAGTCGGTGCGGCAAGAGTTCGAACGCAACTTTCGCGAACGTGACGAAGTAGGTGCTTCTGTCTGCGTCACGGTGCGGGGCGAGACGGTGGTCGACCTGTGGGGTGGCGTAGCTCGACCTGATACGCAAACTCCATGGACCGCAGAGACAGTCAGTATCATCTTTTCGTCGACCAAGGGGGCCACGGCACTGTGTGCCCATGTGCTCGCGTCACGCGGCCAACTCGATCTTGACGCACCCGTCGCAACATACTGGCCCGAGTTTGCGCAGGCCGGGAAGCAAAATATCCCCGTTAAAATGCTCTTAAACCATCAAGCCGGGTTGCCAGCTGTGCGACAGCAGTTGCCGCAGGGAGCCTACGCGGACTGGGAACTGATGGTGAATGCCTTGGCCAAAGAGGAACCGTTTTGGGAGCCGGGCACGCGGAATGGGTACCATGCCTTAACGATGGGGTGGCTAGTCGGAGAGGTTGTGCGCCGCGTTTCCGGTAAGTCGCTGGGGACGTTTTTTCGGGATGAGATTGCCAAACCGTTGGGGTTGGATTTCTGGATCGGGTTACCCGAGGACAAAGAAGGTCGCGTTGCGCCGATGATTGCCGCCCCGCCCGATCCTGATAGCCTCTTTTTTAAGGAGATTGCGAAGCCTGGCTCCTTGCAATCGCTGGTACTGCTCAACTCTGGTGGGTACATGGGGGCAAAACCGGAATACGACACCCGTGCTGCCCACGCCGCAGAGATCGGCGCCGCCGGTGGGATTACCAACGCTCGCGGCTTAGCCGGGATGTACGCACCGCTTGCCTGCGGCGGCAAGAGCAACGGAGTTGAGCTGGTGAGTCCTAACACCCTCGCACGGATGGCTCGTATTTCCTCCGCCACCGGGAGAGATGCGGTGTTAGTGATGCCGACACGTTTCTCCTTGGGTTTCATGAAATCGATGGACAATCGGCGCGAACCCCTTGGGGTCAGGGATAGTGTGCTGATCTCTGAGGAAGCGTTCGGTCACGTTGGCGCTGGGGGTTCGTTTGGTTTTGCTGACCCGCGTGCGGAAATGTCCTTCGGCTACACGATGAACCGGATGGGACCAGGAGCTTCACTGAATGACCGTGGCCAGAGTTTAGTTGACGCGACATATCGTTCCTTAGGGTATCAATCTGAGGCCTCGGGAGCATGGCGGTAAAGCGGACTCTTCCTGATACGGTAAAGGTATGAGGGGCTCTGCTGAAGCTCTGGACACCGAGGCGAAAGCGCAGTATGAGGGGCGGAGAAGTATTGTCTGGTGGGGAGGACATCACATGCGCAAATGTATCGTTGTGATGCTCATGTTGGGGATTGCTGTAGTGCTGACGGAAGCGTTGTCATATGCCGAGGGTACGATCTATCGCTGGCGCTCGCCGCGAGGAGTTCTATCCTTCGGCCACAATCCGCCAGCGCCCGGTCATTACCGCTCCCTCTCGCGCATTACTGATACCTATCAACCTGTGACCAGCGCCGAGGCAAAAGCTGACGAAGTTCCTCCAGAGGCAACCACGGCTGCGGTAGTTGCCCCAACCGTGAGTGTGACCCAAGGCGAAGTATATAATTATGCCGTATTGGAAGGGGCTGTATTCAGCGAGGCCGACTTGCCGGCAGCAAGTTTTTATGGGGCGATCCTGACGGACGCGCAGTTCGACGGAGCCTTGCTCCGCAGTGCGCTGTTGGCTCGGGCTGATCTTCGCCGCGCTGATTTGGTAGGCGCGGATCTTCGCGCGGCTATTCTGACCGATGCGAACCTGGCTGAGGCGGATGTCCGCGACGCGAATCTGCAACAGGCCCAGATGCAGGGAGCGTTTTTGTCCGCAACCAATGCCCGGGGTGCCAACCTGCAACAGGCCCAGATGCAGGGAGCGTTTCTGGCACGTGCGGATTTGACGGGCGCCGATCTCCGCGGGGCCAGTTTAGTCGGCGCGTATATACAAGATGCCTCGCTGGCCGACGCCGACTTGCGGGGCGCTGACTTGAGTGCCGCGATTCTCCTGACGGCTGAACAGGTTGCGGAAGCAATTACCGATGAGCAGACGCGGTTACCGGAAGTGTTGGCTGAAGCGCCGTAAAAGAGGCGAAAAGAGCGGGACATCTCGGGGTTGAGCGAGTCGCCGCTCGATTCAGAGAAAACCCGTCGTAACAGGACAATGGCAGCGGCATGTTGCCGTCGTGGCCGCGGTGTGTAGTAGTTTCTACCGGCGGTCTCGAGGGCGCGGTGGAGACTGCGAGCCACATGGTAACCAGGTAATTCAATAGCCGTGCTGGTGTCGCCAGGACGGATCAAGAGAAACAGAAAGGAATGCATGTAATGGAGTACAAAACCGTAGCCGAAGCAAAGGACCTCCCTGGCCTGCGCCTGGCGCTAACCGTTGGTGGGCCGGCCCCGTGGAGTCAGGCAGCCAAAAGCATCTTGCATGTGAAAAAGATCCCTTATGTCCCGGTTGCGCAATATGGCGGCCAAGCCAATGAGGAACTGGTCGCATGGACAGGGCATCGCAATGCTCCGGTAGCGATGTACGAAAAGGAACCGGCGCGTACAGGGTGGTACGAGATACTGCTGTTAGCGGAACGCCTGGCGCCAACTCCTGCGCTCTTGCCGCAGAACGTTGATGACCGTGCGATCGTGGTGGGACTCTCCAACGAGTTGTGCGGCGAGGAAGGCTTCACCTGGCAGGCCCGCCACATCATGTTTGATACACTCCTCAAAACCCAAGGTGAGGCGTTCAAAAAAAATCCCATGTTTCAAGCCTACGGCTACTCGGCTGAGGATGCCGCAACCGCGCCGGCGAAAATGATTCCCATCTTGCAAGCGTTGTCGCGCCGGCTGCACGAGCAGCAGGATGCCGGCAGGCGATACTTTGTTGGTGACATGTTGACGGCGCTAGACCTGTACTGGGCTAACATGTCGCAGGTTATCGCCCCCTATCCCCCAGACAAGAATCCGATGCCAGATTTTTTCCGCCAGATATGGGGACCGGTGCGAAGCGCTGTCGAGTCGGCGATTGATCCGCTTCTCATCGCTCACAGAGATTTTATTTTCGAGCGCTATCTCACCCTGCCGCTCGATTTCTGAGGGCTCGTCGGTTTCTGCACGGTGCGCTTGCGCACCGTTTGTGTGGTGGGCGCTGCGGCATAGGGAGTGTGCTACGAGATCCAGCGTAACCGGCAGACGATCTTACCCAACAACGCCTTGGATGTACGCTTGCGTGTGCTCGTGTTGTGGGTCGAAGAACAGCAATTCGGTCGGAGCGGTTTCGATGATGGTCGCCGCAGTGTCATCGCGCCATAACAGCGCGGTGTAATGACTGAGGCGTCGGGCTTGCTGCAAGTTATGGGTAACCACCACAACGGTGAAATCGTGGGCGAGTGCGCGGACAAGCGCTTCGATGTGTTCAGTCGCCCGTGGGTCGAGCGCACTACATGGTTCATCCATCAAGAGCACCTCTGGGTCGAGCGCGATAGCTCGCGCAATGCACAGACGTTGTTGTTGGCCGCCCGATAATTGCAAGGCGGGGCGCTGCAGCCGGTCTTTGACCTCGTCCCACAAGCCAACCGCCCGTAAGGCCTTCTCAATGATGTGGCCGCGTGTACTCGGATCGCGAACCCCGTGATGCTCCAGCGCCAGACCAATGTTTCTCTCGATCGACAGGGGAAAAGGATTCGGTTTCTGGAAAATCATACCAATGCGGCGTCGCAATGTCGTCACATCCGTGTCAGCTGCCAGCACCTCCTCGCCGTCGACTAACACCTCTCCCGTAACCCAGGCATCGGGGATCAGATCGACCAGGCGATTCAGTGCCGTCAGTAATGTGGATTTGCCGCAACCCGACGGGCCGATGATTGCCGTGATACATCGCTTGTGCACCTTCAGAGAAATGTCGCGGAGAACAGGACGCGAACCATATCCAGCCCTGAGACGACGGGTTTCAACCTTGACCACTGGTATACAGCACTGGGAGTAGGCTCTCCGGTATTCTGCCGCCATAACTAAACTGCTCCTTTCGTTATCCAAGCCTGTTTCGTTGCCAGCGCTGCGCAAGGACGATCGTACCGGTGTTGAGTATGATTACGAGGAGAAGTAACACGAGGGCTGCGGCGTATGCGCGGGGTTGGCCACCGGGAACTTCGATCGCGAGCAGATAGACATGATACGAAAGCGTGCGGGCGGAGTCGAACCACGACGTGGGCATTCGTACTGCCGCACCGGCGGTAAACAAGAGTGCCGCGGTCTCCGCCAGTGCGCGACTCATACTGAGCACCAAGGCAACGGCAATCCCAGGAGCAGCAGTAGGCAGGATGAGATGCCACAGTGTTGCTGTGCGCGTCATCCCGAGTGCCGCGGCACCGCTGCGGAGGGGTAACGCGGCGCGGCGCAGACTTTCTTCACTGGCCCGGACGAAGAGTGGCACAACCATGCATGCCAGCGTGAGGCCACCGGAGAGAATAGACCAACCCCAGCCAAGGAACTGGCCGAAGAAGGCCAAACCAAAGAGCCCAAAGACAATCGAGGGAACCCCAGAGAGAATATCGATGCTTCGACCTAAGGCCTTTGTCCAGCCTTGGGACTGGCTTTCGTACTCGGCCAAAAGAATCGCTGCTCCCAGGCCAAAGACGAGCATTCCACCCAGGGCGACCAGCAAGATCGCACCGGTCCCCACGAGGACAGTCGATATCCCTCCCGCTCTTCCCGCATTACTGGGAGGCTGGGTCAAAAACTCCAGGGACAGGTGAGAAAACCCTGCTGCACAAATGTCGCCGACGATCCACAGGCCGAGCGCGCCAACCACGATAGCAATAAGCCAAAGCAGGATAGTGACGCCACGGCCCTGTAGTCTGTCGCTTCTGTGGGGCCAAGTGGTGAGAGTTGTCGTTACGAGCATTGCTCTGGTTCCTTACGGTTTTCCAGCCCCTGTACGACTAGAATCAGCACTCCAACGACGGTTAACAACAAACCTCCAGTGACAAATAAAGCAGCACGGTGATCACCCATAGCATAGCCCATCTCGAGAGCGATATGGGCGGTGAGCGTGCGAGCTGGCGTCAACAAGCCTTGGGGGATCTGCAGCGTATTTCCCATTACCATACTGAGCGCCATGGTTTCCCCGAGGGCACGCATCAACGCAAGGAGTGCGCCAACTATGATACCTCGACGTGCGGCTGGTAACACCACCCGCCACAAGACCCCAGTCTGAGTCAGCCCGAGCGCGTAGGCCCCCAGGACGTAGTCACGAGGAATCGTGCGCAGTGAGGTCGCAGTCAGTAACGTGACTGTTGGCAGGATCATGATAGCGAGGATGACGACACCCATGAGGACCGAGAACCCGGGGGGCGCGAGTCGGTTCAGGTGCGGAATCAATACGGTCAATCCCCACAGACCGTAAACCACAGAAGGAATCCCGGCGAGCAAGCCGAGCATTCCAGTGTATGCCCGACCGACTGATACGGGCGCATAGAAAACAATGAAGACTCCCAAGCAAATGCCGACGAGCGACGCAATACTCATGGCACCAAGGGTAACGATAAGGCTGGTCACCAGCAGCGGAACGATATTAAACTGACCCGCGCGAGGTAGCCACTGGGTATCAGTGAAGAAGCGCATGAGACCGCCGGTACTGACGAGCCCCGCACTTTCAGCACAGACGTAGCCGACGATGAGAACAGGAATAACCCCCACGACGATTCCGCACGCGTGCAGCACCACCAGCAGCACGACGTCACTCGTACGCGATACTGGACCGAGAGGTCGGCGCCTGACCAGCGCGAGTGCGGCTTGCCTAAGAGGTCCGGATGATGACGAGAGGTCGGTTATGGCTAGCGCTGCGTCACTGGAGACGTGAGAGGAACAAATTCTTGGGTGGCGACAATGCGTTGCCCCTCAGGAGTTAACACAAAGTCCAGAAAGCGTTTAGCTAGTTCCCGAGGCGCACCAACGGTGACAAAGTGCAGCGGGCAGGTCAGCTGATAGGTTCCGTTCTGGACGTTAGTACTGCTGGGACGCACTCCATCAAGCATGACGAGCTTGATCGGCGTGCCTTGCTTTATGGCCACGTCCGCTGCACCGATGGATACGTACGCAATCGCATCGGGGTTCCCGGCTACAGCAGCTATGGCTTGGCCATTGGGACCGATGATCAATGCATTGTGGACAAACCGACCAGCTAAATGGAAATAATCCTCGAAGAGTTCGAGTGTAGCCCGTCCCGCTTCTTTATTGATCACCACGATCGCTGCCGGCGCGCCGGTTAACGACTGCCAACTGGCCAGAGCGCCAGTGTAGATATCGACGACCTGTGGAGAAGTAAGCCCGGTCAGCGGATTGGTCGCGTGGACGATGAGTCCTATGCCATCCACGGCAAAACGGGTAGGAACAAGAACCTGCCGCTCTGCCGCGGACAACGCTCGCGATACCATCCCAACGTCGGCAAGTCCGGTTTGTGGCGCGCTAATGCCAACCGAGGAGCCCCCGCCATGCACATCAATCTTGACGTTTGGGTTAGTTTTTTCAAAGGCTTGGGCCAGCACCTCTGCTACTGGCTGCACGGTGCTAGAGCCGGCAAGGGTGAGGGTCTCGGCGTGAGTTGTGGTTAGGGACCAGAACAGCGCTATCGCGCTGAAGAGGACCGGTCGCCACAGGCCGAGGAGCTTTGTCAAAGCAGGGTTGGTGGGGTGCAACGATGTAGTCCTTTCCGCTCAATCTTAGGCAAAACCGGGCTGTGAGCTGTGCTTAATAGCATAACGTCCGACTGTCATGCTGTGCTCAGATGCGCGGTAGCAGAATCCGTTTCATCAATAGAACTCAAAAGACACAATGGAAGTTCCCAAGGTGAAGGGCGATATGTTGTTGTCTTTACGGTCGTGAGAATTTGTCGGGTTGCTAAGAGGGTCAGCGGGCCTACAACGGACGAAACAAGCGCGTACGCTCGGGCAGCGCCGGAAACGATTGCCGCCAATCCCGATGCAACCGGCGATAAAAGGCCCGATTACGCCTCCCTTGAAGGCGAGGAGAATCCCCAGAGTAACGATCTCGCTCGGCTACAAGTTGAACAAGGGGCGTTGGGGGATGTCGATCATGGCGGCGTCTATGCGATAGAACAACTTGCTGATAAAGTCTTCGCTGGTCATGCGTGGTGGTCCTTCCGCTGTAGAGGTGTTGCAATCCACAGCCTGGAGCCACGGCGGGACCCGTTTCAAGGTCCACTTAAACCCTCACCATAGGTTAGTAAACAAAGGCTGGGCAGAGCGGAGGTCGTCATAAGCTGGAGGGCAGAGTAGTAATGGAACGCATGACACGTCAAGAATGTTGGGATTTCTTACGCAGTCCGGTGCGGACCGGCAAAGTGGCCACGCTACGCAAAGACGGACGGCCCCATATCGTGCCCATATGGTACGACCTTGAGGGGGAGACGATCGTCTTCATGACTGGACGGGACTCGCTCAAGGGAAAGAACCTGCGCCGCGATCCCCGGGTCAGTTTGTGTGTCGATGATGAGGTGACGCCGTTCGCCTACGTCGAACTCCAAGGAACGGCCGTCATGTCTGACGATGCCGACCAACTGCTCCCTTGGGCGACGCGGATTGGAGGACGTTATATGGGCCAGGACTTGGCTGAGACCTATGGAAAAATTAATAGTGAGGAAGATCAGATCATCGTACGCATCGCGCCGACGCATATACACGGGTATAAAGATGTGACGGGGCGCTATCCGCAGCCACAGGGGCATTCGCGGTAGGCAGATGGGATTTTTTGCCAAATCCCGCGAAAAGGTAGAGGTAGCGATTCTGTGACAGCTAACGAGCGTTACGAGAGGGCTAGTTCAGCCTCGAATTTATTGAGGTTTTGGGAAAAGAAAAGCAGGGTCGGAAGAATACCAAAAGCGCTGCCAACAGTCGATTTCCGCACCAAGGAGTTACTGCGCCGCAAACTCTCCAAGACCAACGGCTGCCTTTTATGAAACAAGGTCAACGCTGTCTCGGCGAGACAGGCTGGCCTTGCCCCAGAGCAGATTGCCGCGCTGCCAGACGCTATTGAGAACGAGATGTTTTCGCCGCGTGACCGTGCGGTCTTGAAACTGTGCGAGCGGATGGTGCTTACCAACCTCCATGGGTAGATGAGCGAGAAGCTACATCACGAACTGGCTGCGCATTTCACCGACGCAGAGATCTTTGAGCTTGGGATAACAATGGCGGTGCTGCGCGGGTTTGCGAAGTTCGTCTTTTGCTTTGATCTGGCCGACTGCAAAAACACCGGTGCGATCCACCGCCCCGCCCAAGAAATGACGAGTCGTCTGTGATCTCTAGAGCACCAGCTGACGACTTACAATGGCGAACCGACGTGCCTAGCGGCATACAACGTGGGTTACGAAAGCGCCAATCAGTTTAGTGGCGAATTCAAGCAGTACTTTGGCTTACCCCTCAGTCGCGTGGCGGAGCTCCCCTATTCGGCGCTGGAGGGCATGGAGACCAGCAACAATCGAGAGCGGGCACCAACGGGGGTTTGAGAACCAGGAAGAGAAATACAGGAAACGCAACCCTTTGAAGCGTTGTGCGAACTCCTCAGGACATCAACTCATTGTCTCGGCGTAGAGATACGCAAAATCCTTGAATCTGTTAATGTTTCCACTGGGCCCTGGTTTTGCTCGCTCTCTCTTGGAGTGTCATCCGGTTCTGATTCGTTCACTGCCCAGAGCTCGCGGGCACTGAGCTTGTAGGGAAGGTGCCACCAGCCACGCGGGACCTTGGTCGCCGAGTTAAAATGCCCCCTTTGAACTACTCTTTGGGCCGTTGCGTTAGGGGGAATTTTCCGTGATGGTGTATCGACCGGTAGAAGGAGACGTGTATGAATGGACCATTGGAAGGGGTACGTGTCGTCGATTTGAGCGCGGTGTTATCGGGGCCTGCGGCGACCAGACTGCTGGCTGACCAAGGCGCAGACGTGATCAAAGTGGAGTCGCTGGCTGGCGATATCGTACGCCTGATGGGACCGGGCATCGACGGATTGACGTCAGCGTTTCTGAGCGCCAACCGGGGCAAACGCTCCCTGGCGGTTGATCTCAAAAGTGATTCCGGACGTGAGATTGTCCGCCGCTTGTGCAAAACCGCCGACGTCTTTGTGCAGAATTTTCGACCCGGTGCCATCGAGCGCATGGGTTTTGGCTACGACGTGGTGAGCACGATCAAACCAGATGTTATCTATGTCTCGATTAGTGGCTTCGGTGAGCGAGGACCGTATTCACATAAGCGGGTGTACGATCCCGTCATTCAGGCGCTTAGTGGTCTCGCCGATATTCAGGGTGACGCTGAAGAGGGCCGTCCGCGTATGGTCCGCACGGTGATCCCTGATAAAACGACCGCGCTCACCGCTGCCCAAGCCGTGTGTGCCGCTTTGTTTGCCCGCGAACGTACGGGCAAGGGGCAACATATTCGCCTGGCTATGCTTGATGTCATGATCGCCTACCTGTGGCCCGAAGGTATGAATGGCCTGACACTGGTCGGCGCTGAGGCCAACGTCCGGACTGGCCAACTCTCCCAGGATCTCATTTTTAAAACGACTGATGGATACATCACAACAGGTGCAGTTTCGGATTCTGAGTGGGAGGGCATGTGTCGGGCCCTGGAGCGACCAGAGTGGCGTGAAGACAAGCGTTTTAATTCTGCCGGAGCGCGGGTGAAGTATGCCAAAGAGCGTATCGCTGCCATGGCTGAAGTGCTCACAACCCGGTCGAGCGCAGAGTGGCTCAAGCGACTGGACGAAAATTCGGTGCCCTGCGCGCCGGTCTTGACTCGCCCTCAGGTGATCGAACAAGAACAGATCAAGGTCAACGAAATGTTGTACGAGTATGACCACCCAGGGCTGGGGCGAGTGCGCCAGCCCCGCGGAGCAGCGCGGTTTTCCGGGTATCCACCCTTAACCGATGCCAAGGCGCCCAAACTGGGCCAACACTCGGCGGAGGTGTTAGCACAAGTGGGGTACAGTGATGACGAGATTCGCATGTTCGCTGAGCAGGGCGTGGTAGGTGGGCTGGCCTAGCCCCCTCACGCAAATCCCAAAGACAGCGACGAAGGCTGCGCTATGACTACTGACATACCAATTCGGGGAACGCGTGCGCGAGAGTTTGGTGCAGTAAGGGATGCCTTTGTCGCCAACTTTGTCGAGTCAGGAGAAGTTGGCGCGCGTGTGAGCATTGTGCGAGATGGGGAAACCGTCGTAGACCTGTGTGGTGGCTACACGGACGAAACACGCCAATCTCAATGGGACGAACAGACCCTGGTGTGTTGTATGTCTGTCAGCAAAGGTGTAACCGCCTTGGCTGCCCATCTTCTGGCTGATCGCGGATTGCTCGACTATAACGTACCAGTCGCGCGCTACTGGCCTGAGTTCGCTCAGAACGATAAAGCGGCAATCACCGTGCGTCAAGCGCTGAGCCACCAGACCTCGTTGGCGATTATTGACCAGGCTCAGCCGGGAGATGTGCTTGATTGGGACGTGTTTACGACCAAGATCGCCGCCCAAGCTCCGAATTGGACACCGGGCACGAACGAGACGTATCACTCAGTGACCTACGGGTTTATCGTCGGAGAAATCGTCATTGATCAGGTTGTGAACAGTGACCCATAGAGGGCAGCCCATAGCACCCAGGAAAAGTCCGACGATCGCGCCCGTATGCTGCTTGCCGCTCTGCCCGTACGGACGGTTTCGCCTGGAATGAAGTTGGGGGTTGGACGAAAACCTTGAACGAGGCCCCTCCCGGGGGGATCGGTAACTTCCGCAACGAAAAACCGCCATTCTCTCTTCCTTGCGACGCCGAACAGCAGAAGCTCTTGGAGAAATTAAGCAGGCTGATGGAGAACCGCCGTACAAAACCCGCATTCGATGCCCGGGCAACCCTTACTGCAAAAATTGGTGGCTCAGGCGGCATTACTAACGGCCGTGGCTCGAAGGGTAACTCACGCACGACAGGGGTGGTGTGGACGAAAAATTGCCCGCGGGAGGAACTCCGGAAAAGTGGGGTGAGTTATGAGGAGGGGGAAAAATACATGGTGCGAAAGGAGAACGACGTATGAAGCGTTCTTGGCGTGGTCTACGACTGCTTTTCGTGATGTGGCTGGCGATGACAAACTGTAGAAGTGAGGGCCACGCGGCGGGGCCTCCCGAGCCAGCTGGACTACCAGATGCGCCAGTGGCGGTAGCGGGCAGCAGCGTGCCCACGGGCGATG
The DNA here is from genome assembly GCA_050187625.1 of Binatia bacterium. GTDB lineage: Bacteria > Desulfobacterota > Binatia > Bin18 > Bin18 > JBFWXH01. The sequence goes on along the minus strand of JBFWXH010000022.1, from coordinate 13,806 downwards.
TGGGAGTGCGTTTTGTCACTCATCGCGGTGAGTGGACGAGCCTCTTTAGTGTGCAAGGTGGCGGTGCACCTATGTTACTGGTCAGCGGTGAGGTGCAGAATACCTCACCAGAGACTTTGACGTACGTGAAACTGCAAATCGAGTTGCTTGGCGCCGATGATATCGTGGTCTTTCGCGACTACGTGTACAATCGCCGAGCGGAAGTGCTTCGTGACGAAGCCTACGAACAAGGAAAGAGAACGCTCGACGAAATGAACGTCGAACCTCTGCCACCGGCGATGGCCGATGGCTTCCGCTTTATTTTATTTAAGGAAGATATCCCTGAATTCCGAACGTATCGTGTTCGAGTGCTTGAGGCACACTAGCATTGCGGCTGATCGTTGTCGTTTGGCTTCCTAGACGGTGCCAGGGCCTCAATGGTGTGTGTGCAGGCCATTACGGCATCGGCAGCCGCCGTCACTGGCATCACCAACAAATGCTGAACGCCGCTGATAACCAACGTCGGTGAGCGCATAAAGATCGGGAGGATACTACTGCCGAGGCGAATCCGCGTGGTCTGCGTTGCCAGCGCTGCCAGTAATGGCACTCCATCGGCGCCCGAAGTTTCCGGTACCACACCCCAGGGTAACCTAAAGATTCACAGCGTTGCCCAAGGGTAACGAAGTCTCGAGCCTGGACAGTCCCAAGCCGCGGCAGCAAAATTTCAATCGGTAAGGACATGGTCTCTCCGCCTTCTCTGGCGCGTATTACGGCACGCGATGGCGTTGGATGCTATCTGGGTGCCGTCGGGCAAACAAGAGGAGCAAAAGGGAAACAATGGTGAGGGCCACCTGCGGGCGACAACGCTTCGGTGCTCCCTCGGGTCTCCCCCGCATGTTACAACAACATACTGGAAGAAGTCATGAACCGGAGGATCGTCTTACATGGAAACTGAGATTCAGTACGAGCCCTGGGAACAGGTGCAGCAACTCGTCCAGGCTGGAGATGTGGATGGCCTGTACGTTTACCTGGCGACATTGTCTCCAAGTGAGAGTGCGCGCACTGTCGCGCGTCTATCGGCGGAAGAGGCGGCCCAACTGCTGATAATTCTTGGGCCAGAGGAGGCCGCGCGTCTCCTCGAAGAACTCCCGGAAGCGCAGGCAGGACCCTTGCTCGAAGAGCTATCGGCAGAAGAGGCGGCTGCCATCCTCGACGAGATGCCCAGTGACGAACAGGCTGACCTGCTGGCGGGGTTAGATGAAGAAGACGCGGCGGCCATCGTGCGCGAGCTTCCGCCGGACAGCGCCGCGGAGCAACGACAACTCAGCCAGTATGGTCCTGACACCGCTGGCGGCCTAATGATCACAGAGTATCTTTCCTATCCGGAGCATGTAAAAGTCACAGATGTGGTCGAGGATCTGCGTACCCACGCTGAAGAATATTCCACCTACGATGTGCAATATGCGTATGTGGTGTCGCGTGATGCCGTCTTAGTGGGAGTACTGCGGCTGCGCGATTTACTGTTGGCTACCGCGACAACGTCGGTGTCTGCGTTGATGATTCGGAACCCTGTCCGTGTCGTTGCCGATGCCAGTCTCGATGAGCTTCAGCAGTTTTTCGATCGTCACCGATTTTTTGGGGCGCCAGTCGTTGATACCAGGGGTTCTTTAGTTGGGGTTGTGCGGCGAGTGGATGTTGAAGAAGCAGTTGGTGATCGTGCTGACCAAACGTTGCTTAAAGTCAGCGGTATTGTCGGTGGGGAAGAGTTACGCAGTATGCCGCTGGCCCAACGTGCGTCCCGGCGTCTCGCGTGGTTGAGCATCAACGTGGTGCTCAACCTTATTGCGGCGAGTGTCATTGCCGTGTACCAAGATACGCTTGCAGTCGCGGTCACTTTGGCGATCTTCTTGCCGATTGTTTCTGATATGAGTGGCTCCGCCGGCAATCAAGCGGTGGCAGTGAGCTTACGGGAGCTGGCGCTCGGTCTGGTCCAACCCGCTGACCTGTTTCGTATCCTCTTGAAGGAAGCAGGGGTGGGGATCGCCAACGGCGTCATGCTCGGCGTCTTACTCGGGGTTGTGGCGTGGGTCTGGCAAGGCAATGCTTATCTTGGTGCCGTAGTCGGCGCAGCGCTCGCGCTGAACACCTTGGTTGCGGTGTTATTGGGCGGAACCATCCCGTTGGTACTACGGAAGTTCAACGCTGATCCCGCGCTGGCATCGGGATTACTCTTGACCACGGTGACAGATATGTGTGGGTTCTTTTTTACACTGAGCTTCGCCACTGTTGCTCTGAAGCACCTAGCCACGTGAAGCTACTCCTCGTCTGCAAAGAGTTGACGTAGACGGGCACGCATCGCACGCATTTTCTGTTGCAGTTCTGCAGCTTTCGTCAGTTGCTGAGGCGTCAATACTTCGCGTATTGCGAGCGCGGCCTTAAACCCTTCTTTCAGCAAATCCTCACGGAGACGGAGGACTTTTTGACTATGGTGTTCCACGTCGTCTTCGGAGAGCTTCCCTGGTGCAAAAAACTTGCTCGCGAGCTGCTCGTTTTCCTGTTCCAACTGCGTCACCAGGCGAGAGATAGTTCCCCGATGGACGCGCATGATGGTATAGATCTGGGCCTCCTGCTGGGGGGTAAGGCCCAGTTTCTTGAGGAGCACGAACGGAAACATCTCACGGGGACCATCGCTAAACAGGCCACCTGCTCGCGACGGTGGTCGTAACAGGTCGTCCTCTTCAGCCCTGAGGGCACCGCTGAAAACGCTTAGCAGTACCACAGCGCTCACCAACACGATAATGCCACTTCTCATGTTGCTCCTCTGTTGCTATTACCCCTCAAACAGCACCTGAAAGGGCGACACTTCACAGGTTGTCGTGAAGCCGCCCTCTTGCTGCTCACACAGCCACGCATCATCAAGCGCAGCCTCTAGATACGCCTCATCTGCCGCTGGGGTGTGCGCGATGAAACTCGACGTGCCATCCACCGCAAAGAGAATCGGAGATAAGTCGTCCTCCACAAAAGCAAAGACCTCCGCTCGTTCCGCCGGCGTGAGTGCTTCTCTGGATTGGGTGGTGGGGTGTCCCCACCACACTCCCAACATGAGGAGCAGAGCGGTTGTGATTACTGCCCCTACCGGGAACCAGAAGGCGGGGCGTGGAGACTCGGCAACCCTAACCCGTGGTGGCGGAGTTGTATCGCGAAACACGTGGTCAATGCGGTTAATATGATGCCGGTAACGCAGATACACTGTCCGGCAACGCTCGCAGCTCGTGATATGCGCGAGTTCCTCCTGCGTTCCCTCTCCTGCGGCGGCGAGCATTAACGTTCGTTGTCGATAACACCGGGGCATCACGGGTCTCCTAGCGCTTTCTGCAGGTGCTGTAGTGCATGATACAAATGGCGTTTGACGCTTCCACTCGTCAAGCCAAGCAGCGTGGCGACCTCTTCGGTCGAGAGTCCTTCAACCCGCCGCAAGGTAAATACTTCACGTTGACGAGCCGACAGTTTTTGCAGCTGGGTCCACAACCGGACTCGCTGTTGGTGACTTACCACCTGTTGCTCTGGCGTTGGTTCGGTGCCCTCCAGCCCGTCCTCTTGCAGCTCCGGGCGCTCTCGTCTCCACCATTTCCACCACGTCGAGCGACGGCGATCACGGCAAGCATTCACCGTTACCGTCGTCAGCCACGCCTGCCACGATCGTATCGCGTTCTTCGTCTGCATCTGCACCAACAATTTTTCAAATACCTCTTGGGTAATGTCCTCTGCCTCGTACGGATCGCGGAGCAACAACTGACACAAGCGTTGAATCCGCCGATGATGCTTGTCATAGAGCACTTCGGCGGATTCGTCTTGCGTGGTCTCACCGTCCACTGGCCCTACCGCGTGGGCACCTTGGTCTCCCTGCGTGTTCATCGCGGTGATAGCTCGCATCGCACCATGCAGGCCGAGGGTCCGGGCTGATAATTGCAGCGCATCCGTTACGCACCTCTCTGCCATACCTGCCAGATCAGTTTACCTGTCCTGGCCATGCAGCTCTTTCATCTGCTGACGCAGTTCCTGGAATTGCGCGCGTAATTCACCAGCCTTGGCGAGCTGTTCTGGAGAGAGCACCGCGCGGATTTCCAACGCGACGGCTAACCCTTCTTGCGTCATCTGTTGGCGCAGCTCGGCCGCACGCGCCAGTTGGGGGGTAAAGTCGCCGCTTTGTACCGCACCCGGAGCGAAAAATCTATCGCCTATTTGTGTATGTAAAGATCGCAACTCAGTGAAAGCGGATTCGAAGGCTGGACGATGGGCATCGCGGATCTGTTGCACACGGGTTTTCTGTTCCTCCGAGAGGTCAAGCTTACGGAGAAGATGGGGGCCAAGAATAGCGAACCCACCGCCATGACCACGTCCCTGACCGTGCCAACCTCCCCGTCCGCCCCCGTACACCGTCGCTGCACCAAGGCTCACCGCTAGCACGCCTATTGCTGCCAGACTCCAGAGTTTCTTCATCGCAAACCTCCTGAGAGAAAATTTCCCGGCACTGTTGTGTCGTTCACTACTACTGACGAGTGGGAGGAGGTTTCGTTGAAACGGTTGCGAGATTTTCTTTTCTCGGGTGATCTGGAGGACCCCATAGTGGAGACCAACTCACGTTACCCCGGAGTCTCTCGACACGGAACCCCTAGCTCATGGACTTGTTCTCTGCACGGGGTAGTTTTTCGTTCTTCGGGTCAACGACGTGGTGAGGTGCCCGGTCATTCTCCATGTGCACGACAACCGGGGGCGGCGCCCCCTCTTTCGGTGCCCCCCAGTAAATGGTCCGGTGTGGGAAGGGAATTTCTATGCCACGCTCGTCGAACACCTTTTTCATCCGTTGATTAAACGCCCGGGCAACGCGCCATTGTTCGCCGGGGCGGGTGGTCAAGCGGGCACGGATGATCACCGCGGAGTCCTCGAATCGGTCGAGTCCCATCACCTCAAGCGGTTCGAGTAAGTCGCTCCGGAAGAGAGGATCTTCGCGCATCTCTTGCGTGATCTCCCGCAATATCTCGATGACGGTATCAACATCCTCGCGGTAGGCGACGCCCACTTCCAAAAGATAGCGCGAGTACTCCTTGGTAAAGTTTTTCACGCGATCAATCAAGCTGTTGGGAATGATATAGACATTTGCTGAGAGGTCTCTGAGGGTCACCGCTCGTAACGTAAACCGCTCAACAACGCCAGCAACGCCGTTCACCTCGATGACATCACCGACTGCGAAGCTGTCCTCGAAGAGAATGAACAAGCCATTGATCACGTCTTTGATTAGTGACTGCGAGGCAAACCCTACGGCGAGACCAAAGATTCCCACCCCGGCCAGCAGGGGGCCGGTTGCCACACCGATTTGCTCGAGGATAATCAAGACTGCGACAAAGACCGCGCCGACGCGAATGACGGTTTGCACGAGAGGTGCGAGCGTCTTGAGTTTGCGGCTGACCTCGATTGTTTCCCCCTCCGCGGTGGTGCGCGGTTCCAACAAATAGTTCGTCAGCACTCTGCTCACGCGGAGGATCACCAGCGTGAGGGCAATGGTGACGGCGACAACGACGATCACAGTCAGAACGTGGGAAACCGTTGGTGAGGTCAACAATGTCGGAAGCGAGATGTCCCAGACCAGGGAGAAGGCACCGAGAGCGATGAGTACGAATATGCTGTTTCGTAGTACGGCGGCCAGGTGGACATATCGCTGTTGCAGCTCCTCCAAATCCTTTGTTTCCTCCGCAGTGCCTCCAGACGAGGAGAGTCTCCTTGCGGGAACATGGAGGAGTCTTGTTGGCAGCGGCAGGCGAATAGCAATCCATAAGACCACCAGAATAGCCAGGGAGGGGAGCACTCGCCACCACAGGAATCCAGCCGCATAGCGATAGCCCAAGATATCGAGGATCATGATTGTAGCCAAACTAAGTAAAAGGAGGGCGTAAACAAACGGCCAGATGCGTGGTGTGTGTCGCGGGGTTGGTTCTTGTAGGACGAACTGCATGAGAGGGGCCGAGGGTTGAGCGAGTCGCGCAATGAGCAGCAGAATAGCGCCTTGGAACAGAAGGTACAAGAAACGGGCGAGCGCCAGACTGTCGGTAGCTGTGTCGCCAGGACCCGGTATCGCTAATAAGATATGACGCGGAACCAAGCACACCAGAGCGGCGCCAGTCGCGAAGGTCACCGCGCGACGTAGGGTGGAGCACAGGGCGCGGCCGAACCCCCAGAGATGTTGTCCCCACCCCTCCAAGCGAAAGACTTGTCTGCCGAGAAAATACACCCAGACGACAACCGCTGCCCGTTTTGCCCCGCCAATGGCAGCGACACTTACGGCAGAATCCGTCAGCTGTGGTCTCATTATGGCCTCGTACAACCAGACAACGAGGAGGATATAGGTAGGCCACACCAGGGAGCGGAGTAACACCAACGCGCTCACGATGAGTCCAGGTGGCCGTTGCTCGGCTTCTGCACGTGCCAGGAGCAGGTCCACGCGCGGCCTGAGGGCCGCGCGTATTTTATGGGCGAGCCACCCAAGAAGGAGAAACAGCAGCAGAACTGGTAGGCCGCGTGTTAGCTGTTCGGAGGTGACGGTCCGACCCTGTTGGTACGTCTGCTGGGCGAAGGTTGAGAGGCGGCGGCCCGTAGTCCATGCCCCGCGCAGCATGCTTTGCAGGGTGTCAAGATTCACTGAAGGGCTATCTTGCAACCAAAAGATCTTGCTCAAGGTTGCGAAATAACTTGCGTCCAGTTGGCGCTGATATTCGCGCTGCAGAGTCAGCAGGCGATTAATATCGTGGACCAAAAAGGACAACACCTGCTGCTGCTCGCGCAACGCCTGTTTTTGTTCAGTCAGCAGCGCTTCGAGCTTTTGAGTCGCCGCTGCGCGTTGCTCAGGTGCGGCCGCTGCCAAACGCGTCGCGAGACTGGCAACACGCTGTCTGGCATCAGTATCAAATTCATACAATTGGTCCTCAAGTTCAAACAGCCGCGTGTTGAAATTCCGTAACTGTTGGTCCCAGGGCGCATCAGGGGTTTTCTCGTCTTCTATTCGTTCGCGACGGATACGCGCAAAAATCACCGGAATACGCTCGGCAATAACTTCGCCGGTGGCATATTTTTCTACCAAGGCGGATAAGCGGTCCACCTGCTCCTGCAGTCGCGTCTGCTTTTGCTCGATCGCTTGGATTTGGTCGCGGATGCCATTGCGCCTCTGGCGGTAAATGGTGGTCTGGTGGCGGAGTTGCGCAGTGTCGAGGCTGACCTGGAGCACGCGTGCCTCTGTAGGGTCCAGATCCTCTTTCATGTGTTGGGCCAGGGAGTCAATCACATTACGCAAACTTTCCTGCTCTGCCTCAATCGACTGCCCGAGCTGTTGTTTGATGGTGGTCAGGGTTTGCTCAAGAGAGCGAAACCGTTTCTGGCTATTACTAAGGAGCTGGTCTTGCAGAGGCACCCGTTGGAGCAGCCACTCTCGTTCCAGCTCTAAAGCGGTTTCTTCGGCTTCGTGTAACTGTATTTGCAGCCGCAGCAACGACTCGCGTAACGAGGTCAATGGCGCCACAGGTTCAGCGGGATCCTTTGGGATCGCGCTGAGATTCTCTTCCAGTTGCAGCCGTGCCAGGGCGTGCTGCTCGATCTCTTTGGCAATACTGGCCAGACGAACCTCACCAGCAACCACCTGCTGAAGACGATCCTGTATTTCCTGCCGGCTCGCCTTGAGCTGAACCTCGTAATTGTCCCGGAGTTCTTCCGTGACGTTTGCAGCCAGCGGCGTATGTCCCCGTCCGAGTTGTCGACTCTCCGCCTCCGCAGCTCGCAGGCTCGTGGGTAGATCGGCAATCTGCTGACGGTAGGCTGCCTGTTGCGCCCAGGTCTTTTCTAGAGCACTGAGAACCTGGAGAAGTTGCTGGAGGAGGGTGCGCTCTTCCGCGTGTGCATCGTTTTCAGCCGGTGCTGGTCCTAAGGCAGTTAGCCGTTCCTCGATTCCCGCCCGGTACTCGGTAAGAGTATCCGGCTGCACCGGCTCCTTTAGCCCGAGCGCTGGCGTGGCAGTCGCGGGGGGTGTTTGCGGGTGCGCTGGGCAGGAGCCTAGGAGCCATGTGAGGAGGGCGCATACGATCGCTACGTTCCGACGAAACGACATAGAGCTATGATTCCTCAACGGTGGTGGCGGGCTCGGTCGCCGCTGGTTCAGCCAGCGAGCGCAGTGTTACCCCCGCCAGCGCTTGCTTGACCGCGCGATCGCGGGATTCAAGCAGGACGACAAAGCGGTCAGTTGGGCTGGTCTGCACCGTGTCTGCAGCGAGAGGCCTGCCATGAACGACGGCAAGAATATGACTTGCCGTTATCTGTTCCGGTGGCCGTGCGAGGGCAATCCCGACTGGTTCCTCGGAGCGTAAAAGGATGCCCGCCTCGACGAACTGCTGTAGCAGTTGACGCAACTGAAGCAATGGGAGGCCGAGGCGACTCGCAAGCGCTTCGGGTCTCTCTGGCGGTCGCCCGTTCAGGTAATTCGTGGTAATGGCAGTAAGAGTTAGGAGCGCCACGTGTTCTCGGTGTTGCAGATTTGCTGCGCCGAGGCGAGGAGTGAGTGCAATAGTCGGATGCTGGCAAAAGTAGGCAACTTCCCCACCAATCAGGATGACTAACCACCCAACGTACAACCAGATAAGAAACAGAATCAAGACCGCGAAACTCGAGTAGACCGCGGCATATTGGGCCGACCCAGCAACGAACGTAGCAAAAATGGCCCCGGCGATTTGCCAGAGAAGCGCGGCGACCAAGCCGCCGATCAGAGCTGGTCTCACGCGGACATAGGTATGGGGGAGAAACTTGTAGAGAAAGGCAAACGCGCCACAGAGGAAGAGAAACGGGAGGACACGAATGGCGATCAAAACGATGGTCCCGAATGGTTGGATCGCCAGGATATTCTGTACGACGCGGTGACTTTGTAACGACGCGATCACTGCGAAGGCCGCAAAGACCAACACCGGACCAACCAAGACAACACTGAGATAATTGCTGAATCGCTGCGCCCATTGCCGTGGCTTCCGGGCTCTCCAGATGTGATTGAGGGACTCTTCGATTCTACTAATCAGGGTAATCACGGTGTAGAACAAGCCTGCCGTCCCCACGGCTCCCAGCACCCCGACGCGGAGATTCCCCACAGATTCCAATACCCGCTGGGTGAGCTCGTCCCCTTGGGGGCCCAGGGGCGCGAGGAACTGCCTCAGAAACGGCTCGATTTGGTTGTGGACCTCAAAGGCCTTGAGGACGGCGAAGCTTACGGCGAGGAATGGGACCAGGGAAAGCAAGGTGGCGTACGTCAGGGCCATCGCTCGGACGCCGATCAGATCAGTATTCCACCGTTCACGTAATGCCCGAGCAAAGAGGGGCACCGCGCGTTGGAGACGCCGGAACTGCCGAAACGAGATCGTAGAGGTCCCAGAAATATCAGCCTGAGCATCCTGCCATTCCGGCAACGGCGTATTTGTAGGTGTTTCCTTGTGCATGCTCTGTAAGTGCAGCATCGTTCGCTGTCCTCTGCAACCGGGGGTGGCAACTGTGAGTCACCGGGCATTGTCGCAGAGTCGGCGTTCCGATCATGTCTTGGTATCTTTCAACTTCCATCCCATTGCCTCTTCTCTTCGCGTGCAGAATCCGTTACCTCTAGCGTTATCTTATGTGGGAGGTTTCCTATGGCTGCTCCTTTTGCTGGTGGCTGCGCCTGTGGCGCGGTTCGCTATGAGTGTACGGCAGAACCCGTGTATATGGGGAACTGCCACTGTCGCGACTGCCAACGTGCGACCGGTAGCGCTTATTTCGCCGCGGTGGGGGTATCGGCGAGCGCGTTCCATCAAACGGCGGGCAGCCCCGCCTGGTATGAAAAACGGGCGGACAGTGGCAATACCATGCGCCGAGCGTTTTGTCCGCAATGTGGTTCTCCGCTGTTCCTAACTAACTCTGCGCGACCGCAGTTGATGGTACTGTATGCCGCCAGCCTCGATGATCCGAGCTGGGTGCGACCGGCACGAGACATTTACACCGCCAGCGCGCAGCCGTGGGACCATATGGACCCCGCCCTGCCCAAGTTCCCGCAGATGCCGACGCGGTGACGGCTGTTGGCTGTTTCTAGACGTGGTCTTGATCTTGTGCCAATGAGAGATGGTAAACTCTGGGAGGAAGGAGAGCAACTGATGGCAGCGATACCAACAGCGAATGTCGATGTGTGTGGAACCGGTGTCCTTCGCGCTGAAGGTGTGGTGGTCGATCGCGAGGGCAACGTTTGGGGTGGCGGCCGCAATGCGAAAGTATATAAAGTCAGCCCTGATGGGGTCGTGCATGAAGTGACTGAGTTGCCCGATCGTGCGATTCCGAATGGTGTAACGCTCGATCGCGCCGGTAACTTCGTGTATTGCGATCTGCGACACAAAGCGGTTATGCGCTGTGGCCCTGACGGAAAGGTGTCGATGATCGCGGACCGCGCGGGTGACCTCCCGTTGTCGATTCCTAACTTTTGCAGTTACGATGCAGAAGGCAATTTATACGTCTCCAATTCCAGCTCCCAGCAAGGGAGCAAAGTATTCGAGGAGTTCGTGCATCCTGCGCCAAACGGCGCTGTGGTGCGCATTCGCCCGGACGGTCGTGGCGAAGTCGTGGCCACGGGCATCTACTTTGCCAATGGCACAGCGATCGATCCGCATGAAGATGCGGTCTATGTCCTGGAAAGTAGTCGCTACGACTGTGTGCGGATCGCGATCAAAAAGGACGGAACGTTCGGCAACCCGGAAGTGTATGCGTCGGGGTTTCCTGCGATCCCAGACGGCATGGCATTCGACGTCGACCGCAATCTCTATATCACGCTGCCGGGGGTGCCCCAGGACGGTAAGCTCGCGCCGAGGAACAAGATTATTCGGGTCGATCCAAACGGTCACTGGGAACTTCTCGTCGATGACCCTGACGGAACGCGGCTTGCTTTTCCCACCAATTGCGCCTTCGGTGGGCCGGATATGCAAGACCTGTACATTGCCAATCTCGAAGGCGATCATTTTAATCGCGTCCATCTCGGGGTGCGTGGTCACCCGCTGTACCATCAACGCTAACGAGCGAGTGTTGAGAAGAAAAACCAGTCTGGGCTGGGCTGTAAGGAACAACGGCGATGAAACTTCCCGTGATCAATATTGCATATCCCGACTGGGTTGCCGAGGCGATCGATTGGCAGCGCCCGTACATTTCTGACGAGGACAAGATGGCCGTTGCCATTCTCCTGTCGCGGTTCAATGTCACGCATGGCACGGGCGAACCTTTTGGAGCGGCGATTTTTCGCGCGGACGCTGGACGGTTAGTATCGGTGGGGATCTCCCAAGTCGTGCGGCAGCACAGCTCCATCCTGCATGCGGAGGTCATGGCGATCATGCTGGCCGAGTACCGTCTGCGGGTATTTAACTTGCGTGTCGGTGGGCAACCACATGAGCTGTTCTCGTCGTGCGAGCCTTGTGCAATGTGTCTGGGAGCAACGCATTGGAGTCAGGTGACGCGCTTAGTGTGTGGTGCCACGCGTGACGATGCTCAGCGGATCGGCTTTGACGAAGGACCCGTCTTCCCCGTATCGTACGAGTACCTTGAAGAACGTGGGACCGCTATCGTCCGCGGGGTGCAGCGGGAGGCGGCACGGGCCGTCATTGAGGATTACGCCGCCGGGGGTGGATTCATCCATAATCGCCAAGCATAGAAGGAGGAACCATGAAGTATGAACAGATTCTGTACGAGGTCGATGATCACATCGCAACCGTGACGCTCAATCGCCCTGACCGGTTGAACGCCTGGACACCGGTCATGGAGCGTGAAGTGCGAGAGGCCATGACCCAGGCAAGCGCTGATGATGCAGTCCGGGTTATTATTCTAACCGGGGCAGGGCGGGGTTTCTGTGCCGGGGCAGATATGTCCGGCCTCAATAACGCCAGCCAGAATACAGCCAAGCCGGGTTCCCTTCCGGAACGTATCGCGGCTACGCGGGCAGAAGCGTATGCGTCCGGTCCGATCCCCGGGGGTCTGGAGCTGCCGCCAGCGTTTGCCTATCGTCATGCCTATTTCCCGACCGTCCCCAAACCTATCATTGCGGCGCTCAATGGTCCCACGGCAGGGGTTGGACTCGTTGTGACGTTGTACACCGATCTTCGCTTTGCCTCCCAGTCCGCGGTCTTTACCACGGCGTTTGCCCGGCGGGGACTGGTAGCAGAACACGGGATCGACTGGATTCTTCCGCGGATTGTGGGTCTGCCCAATGCGATCGATCTCCTCTTGTCGGCTCGGAGGATCACGGCGGAAGAAGCGCTGCAGATGGGGTTGGTCAACAAGGTCTTTCCCCAAGAGTCATTTATGTCGGAAGTCCGTGCCTATGCTCTCGAGCTGGCTACGATGGTATCGCCACGTTCGATGCGGGTGATGAAACAGCAGCTGTTGCGGGCGCAAAATCTCGATTTTGGGGCAGCCTTGCATGCGTCGATTGCAGATGTGGTAGAGAGCTTAGCGAGCGAAGACTTTAAGGAAGGCGTCGCGCATTTCGTGGAGAAACGAGCGCCGAATTTCCCAGGGCGGTAATACAGAACGAGCTGCGGTGGAGAGAAAGACAAACCGACCGATGCGCCCACGACGTGAAAGGGGAGCGCCTGCGTCAGTCGCCATTGCATGACATCTGCGTTGTTCTCTGTCAGGAGGGTTTTTGTGTATGTCGACAAGCCTGCGTCGTCCGACAACTATAGCTGAACTCCGTGAACGCCAGAGACACATGATGACAGCTGAAAGCCTCCGTCGTGCCCTTGCGTTTCAGCCGCAGCCGACAGGTATCATCATTGCCCCCTTTGCGAAGTCAGGGACGACGTGGGTACAGCAAATTGTCCACGGTCTGCGAACGCGAGGCAGTATGGATTTTGAGGAAATCACATGCGTCATCCCCTGGCTCGAAATGGCACACGATCTCGGCATGGATCTGGGGCAGCCGCAGGCAGGATACCCACGAGCGTTCAAAAGTCACCTGACGTGGGACCTGGTGCCGAAGGGCGCTCGGTATATCTACGTTATCCGCGATCCCAAGGAGGTTGTGGTATCGATGTACCATTTCATGGCGGGGTGGTGGTTCGACGCGACGGCGATCTCGCTCGGTGTCTTTGCTCGCGAGCAATTTCTGCACGCCAAACCTCCTACCGCCTATTGGGCCCATGTCCGCTCCTGGTGGCCACAGCGCTATAATCCAGACGTATTGTTTCTATGCTACGAAGATATGAAACAGGATCTCCGGCACACTGTCCAACGCATTGCCGCATTTGTTGGCTGCGGGTTCGATAACCAGTTGCTGGATATTGTGGTACGCCAATCCTCGTTGGAGTTTATGCGCGCCCACCAGCGGCAGTTTGACGATCACGTGATCCGCGAGGCACGGGATTCTGTCTGTGGACTCCCACCCGGAGGAGACTCATCGAAGGTCAGAACAGGGAACGTTGGCGATCATACGCGAGAATTACCCGACGACGCGATCGCTGAGTTGGATCAGCGCTGGCGGGAGGAAATAACCGGCCCCTTAGGATTCCCTTCGTATGCGGCACTGCGCACCGCGCTCGCTGCTACGGTTCAAGCGACCTGAAGGCGCAAGCGTGAGACGCAGTGCGGGTGTTTAAGACAAGCCCCTCCCTACAGAAGGCATTTCCTTACCCACATCTTGCCAACTTAGCGAGATGGGCGCTAGAGGAGAAGCACAGCAGGAGGGAGGCGTGCGATGGGAAGAGGAAGCGTAACCACAGAGGAGAACTGGGCAGTGACGGAATT
>JBFWXH010000021.1:0-93183 GCA_050187625.1 Binatia bacterium | reverse complement strand
CCGCGGACCGTGCCCGACTTACTTGATGCCTTGGGCAACGCCTTCGCCTCGATTACCTGCCACGATATTCTCGGCTGGTTTCGGCATTGTGGTTATCAGGTCGCACCTGTCTGAAAATCGCTGTAAGCCGGTTTTCTGTTCCGTTGCTCCCAAAAACCGAAATACGAACAACTGCTCAGCACCGCCTGCGAGAAGTTGTTGCGAACAAGGAAACGAGCACGATAACAGTCTAGGCATAGATTGTTCTGGGTGGTCGATTCTGGCACATTCGCTAGATAACAGACGAGGAATTATCATGATATCTTTTCTTGACACTGCGACCCGCTATCTGTTTTTTGCAGGGAAAGGCGGCGTGGGGAAAACGTCGCTGGCATGTGCCGCGGCGGTTGCCCTGGCGGACCGTGGCAGGCGTGTGCTCCTCGTGAGTACAGACCCAGCTTCGAACCTTGACGCCGTTCTGGGTATTTCACTCTCTTCCCAGCCAACCTCCATAGCAGCCGTGCCGACGCTCTTTGCCCTCAATATTGACCCACAAGTGGTGGCTGCTGCGTACCGGGAACGTGTCCTAAGTTTGTACCGCGGCGTTGTCCCAGAGGCGGAAGTGGCCAAAATAGAAGAACAACTCGCCGGTGCGTGTACAATGCAGATCGCCACCTTTGATGAGTTCTCGCGTTTTCTGAGCGACGAAGATGAAGGGAAAGACTTCAGCCATATCCTCTTCGATACTGCACCGACCGGTCACACCTTGCGTTTGCTGCATCTCCCTACTGCCTGGACCGAATTTCTCGAACGCTACACGGCAACGGCGCTCTATACTGGTCCACGGTTAGGATTACGTGCGCACCAGGCGCGCTATGCGGCGGCCATGGCTGCGCTGGCTGATGCGCAGCGCACAACGCTCGTGCTGGTGACACGGCCACAGCAGAGCGCCCTCAAGGAAGCCGCGCGCACGAGTGCGGAATTACAATCTTTGGGGGTCCATAATCAGAGTCTCGTTATCAATGGCATGTTTCGCGCCACACGCCGAGACGATCCGGTGGCGATTGCTTTTGAACAACGGGAGCAGCAGGCGCTAGCAAGCATGCCGGAGTCACTCCGCGCTTTGCCTCAGACCACGGTGCTGCTTCGCGGCCACAACATCGTTGGTATCCCCGCGTTACAAGAACTTTTAGCAGAACATCGCCGCGCAGTTCTCACGCTAAAGTCTGAGTCGGCAACGGAGTCTTTTCCTATCCCGCCATTGGCTGATCTCATCGACGAGCTGGCGGGGTTGCGTCATGGACTGGTGATGGTCATGGGCAAGGGTGGCGTTGGGAAAACCACCATTGCTGCCGCGATTGCCGCCGAACTCGCCGCGCGTGGCTTGCCGGTGCACTTGACCACAACCGATCCTGCAGCGCATGTTGCAACAACACTCCAAACTGCGGTGCCGGGACTCAAAGTCAGCCGGATCGATCCAAAAACAGAAACGGAAGCGTATCGGCAGCACGCGCTCACGAGCGCACGGGCTCGGGTTAGCGCGGAGGAGTTTGCCTTATTAGAAGAAGATCTGCGTTCTCCGTGCACGGAAGAGATTGCGGTCTTTCTCGCGTTCGCCCGGATAGTAACGAGTGCACGGCAAGAAATCGTGGTGATGGATACCGCACCAACCGGCCATACGCTGCTGTTGCTCGATGCGACAGGCGCGTATCATAGAGATATGGTGCGCAAGTTTGGGCGCAAGGTCGTCGCAACTCCGTTGATGCGTCTGCGTGCCCCAGCGTACACGAAGATCCTGCTCGTGACGTTGCCAGAGCCAACCCCGGTGTTAGAAGCCGCACAACTGCAAACCGATCTGCGCCGAGCGGGCATTGAACCGTTTGCGTGGGTGATTAACGCGAGTCTCGCCGCTGCTGAACCACGAGACCCAGTGCTGGTGCAACGTGCATCTGCCGAACGTGAACAAATCCACATGGTACAGGAGCGCCACGCGCGGCGAGTCGTGATCGTACCCTGGGCGATGGAAGAACCGACTGGCCTGGAACGCTTGCGACAGCTGGCGCAGGGTGCTTCCAGCGCGCAACGAGGAGTGAGTACCAGGGCACGGAACTGAGAACTGGAACAAATCCTCCTGGTTAGAACGTAACCAGGAATCTTCCGCTTAGCGGAGTGAAACCAACCGCCGTGTTATAAGGAACAATGAAGGAAAAACCGTGCTCCCTGACATACACGCGGTGCTTACGCGGACAACGGTTTCCGCGCCCGCACGAAGGCGCTCATGAATTTGCCATCGACCTCCGGAGCCAGCGCGTCAACATCAATGCCTTTGTCGGTCAGATACTCGCGGGCATCCTCCGCGCGATAGACCCGCGTCGGCTCCACTTCAATATCAGCAAAGCCGGCGTGTGCGAGTTTGGCGCGGTACTCCCGCTCCTCAAGTGCCCCGGCAATGCAGCCTATCCACAGCTCAACGTTTCGTCGGATGGTTGCTTGCACGTCTCCACGCACCACGATGTCAGAGACCGCAAACCGGCCGCCCGGCTTCAGCACTCGAAACGCCTCCGCTAGCACGCGGTCCTTATCCGCCGACAGATTGATGACACAGTTCGAGATAATGACATCAACCGTGTTATCCGGCAGGGGAATGTCCTCGATTTCTCCTTTGAGAAACTCCACGTTCTCAACCCCGGCTTTCCGCTGGTTTTCCCGCGCTAACGTCAGCATATCGTCTGTCATATCGAGCCCGTAGGCTTTGCCGGTTGGACCGACGCGCCTGGCGGATAACAAGACATCGATGCCGCCGCCTGAGCCGAGGTCCAGCACGATTTCTCCAGGGTGCAAGTCGGCCAAGGCCGTTGGATTGCCACACCCCAAGGAGGCGGCCAACGCTTCGACTGGGAGCGCGGCGGTTTCTGCCTCTGCATACAGATTCGAGGTAATCGGGTCACAACTGACGGCCGATGGTCCGCAGCATGCCTGCCCACCTCGCCCCACTTCTCGTGCGAGGTGTCCGTAGCGTTCTTTGACCGCTTCTTTAATGTCCTGTGTGCTCATGTCATGCCTCTCTTGACAATTTTGCTAGCCCACCTGGGAGTTTTCCCCCACGACAGCGACTCCGGGGCTTCTTCAATCCCCTTTCATATAGAGCGTGGTCGAGAAAACTGGTGACACGTCGTTCGTCATTGAAGCGGGACATTCTTGATGCGACGAGGTCCCTGGCCCGCAGGCTGCCTTTCTGGCACCGCCTGCGCCGCGGCGTGGGTGAACCAGTGCTCCGTGCGCAGACAGAATCGGACCAACAGCAACATCACTGGTACTTCAATCAGTACGCCCACAACCGTCGCCAGCGCGGCACCAGATGATAGCCCAAACAGCATGGTCGCTGTCGCAATGGCGACTTCGAAGTGATTGGAGGCGCCAATCATGGCCGCGGGAGCGGCGTCTTCGTAGGTAAGGCGTAAAGCCCGGGCGACGCCATAGGTGAGGGAGAAAATGGCGATGGTTTGAATGCACAGCGGAATCGCAATCCACAGAATGGTCAGAGGATTCGACAAAATGACCTCTCCCTTAAAGGAAAAGAGGAGAACGAGGGTCACCAGCAACGCACTAATCGTCACGGGAGTGAGCACGTGCAGAAATTTTTCTTTGAACCAGACTTCGCCTTTGGTTTGCATAATCCAGCGGCGCGAGAAATATCCAGCGACAAGTGGCAGGGCAACATAGATGCTAATGGAAAGCACGAGGGCTTGCCACGGCACTGGCAGCCGACCGACACCTAAGAGAAACCCGCCCAGCACGCCATACAGCACCAGCATAGTAAGCGAGTTGAGGGCAACCATGACCAAAGTAAGCCCATCGTTGCCACGGGCGAGATAGCCCCACACCAAAACCATGGCCGTGCACGGGGCAACACCTAACAGGATGCAGCCCGCCAAGTAACTGCGCCACAGCGGGACTGCCAACATTTTTACGCCATCGACCAACACGACTTGGCCCGCCCCGTAGGTTGCGCCAACGGGCATATTGAGGCCAAACGGCATCTTCACGTGGTCAATGGCGTCAGGACCGATCAAGCCATAAAAAAGCGAGCCCAAAAAAAAGAGGGCAATGGCATACATCGTGAACGGCTTAATCGCCCAGTTCACAAACAAGGTGAGCACGACCGGTTTGGTGTTGCGACTGGCGCTCACGACCTCGGCAAAGTCAATCTTGACCATGATGGGATACATCATGAAGAACAGACACACGGCAATAGGAATGGAGACGACGGGTGCGCCGTTGACATAGAGAGCCATCCCATCAAGGGTAGCCGCGAGATTGGGGGCGATTTTGCCGAGCAGAATGCCCCCAACAATACAGAGCGCGACCCAGACCGTCAGATAGTGCTCAAAGATAGACATATCCTGGGTTGAGGGTGTGGGTGCGCTGACGGGTGCTTGAGCCATGAGTGTTTACCTCCGTATCTGCTCGGCTTGAAAGGAAGCTCCATCGGGGTGTCTGAAAGAGGGGACAAGTGCAAGCGGCTCCTCATCCGCCGGTTTGCTTGCCAGCTCCTCGGGGGTAAGCCGGGCGTAAATTTCGACTAGGTTACCATCAGGGTCTGTCAGCCAGAGTTCATGCAGCGGTGTGCCACGCCAGGTCGTGCGCGGCGGTTTCTCCACCGCCCATCCCGCTGCCATCGCGCGCGCATATGCGTCGATTACGGCTTGCTTATCAAGAACGCCCACGCCGAGATGGTAGAGGGTATCGTGATGGAGTTCTCGACCGTCAGCTACCACCAAGACAAAATTCGTGCGTTGTTCTGGCAGGAGAAAGGTCACATAGCGATGCGTCCATTCTTTGGGCAGGAGACCCAGTAGCCACGCGTAGAAACGAGCACTTCGGGCGAGGTCCTGGACGCGGACGCTGCAATGAAATTCGCCCGCCGCTAGCCCAGGCGGGATATCCTGGAGAGCGGCCCATACGGCCAGGCGTCCCCGAATCTGTTCACGGGCCGCCCGAAAGCGTTCCCGCTGCTGCTCGAGTGACTCCGTTTCGTGGCGTAGGGGGTCAAGAATGGGCCAGTGTAACTGTTGCGCTGTTCCAAGAAAGACCGGACACACCTCCTCGGCGCACAGAGTAATGACGGTATCAATCGTGGTGGGGTCAATACTGTCCACCGATTTTGCAGTCTGATGTTGTATGTCAATGCCGACTTCAGCCATCACTTCGATGGCAAGCGGATGAACACGAGCAGGTCGCGACCCCGCGCTCTGTATGCAGAGTCTTTCCCCAAATACATGCCGCGCGAGCCCTTCCGCCATCTGGCTGCGCGCAGCGTTCTGAACACACAAGAATAAGAGCCCCTTCATTGCTCGTTATGGTCCCCTCGTTCTACTGGCACATCTGCACGTCTGCCCCACTCCGACCATGAGCGGTCGTAATTGCGGAGCTTTTCGTAGCCTAAGAGCCGCAGAGTAAAGAGTCCGTGCGCCGCACGGATCCCACCCTGTCAATACGCTATAACTTCTTTGTCTGGCGTCACCCCAGCATCCGCAAACATCGCCCGCAGCTCGACCGCGGGCTTAAATTTTTTGGTTCTGCTCTCAACCGTTTTGTTCCATTCCAAATGGACTGCTCCCGGTAGGTGCCCACCCCGATTCGTGCCCATGGGATTTGCCCCAGTCCACTCGTCATCCGAGCGAACATCCAGGAGCACCCGCTCCGAGTGCCCAATAGATTCTTTGACGTAATCGAGTTTGGCCAGCCACTGCTCTTGAACGTGCGCTTGAAATGTCCCGCGCTCTGGCGGCGTTGAGGCGATGGAGATGGGTCGGTCTTCTGCAACCCAGGCATCCCAGCCTCCATTTAAGAGCTTCATGTGGGGATGTCCATAATATTGGAGCGCCCACCACAACCGGGAGGCAAACAGTCCACTTGACCCGTCATAAGCAACGATGAGTGTGTCATTGTTCACTCCGAGCATCTGCATGAGCTCGGTAAAGGCGTCTGGACCGAGAATGAAGGACGCCTCATCCTTGAGAAATTGACTGCCCGGATAGCCCACCGCCCCAGGAATATGCGCGCGGTTGTATGCATCTTTACTCCCGGTATCAATAATGCGAACCCCCGGATCATCGTGATGCACGGCCAACCACTCAGGTTCAACAAGCATGTCGGGATGGGTGTATGCGTTCACCGCCATAGTGTCTGCCTCCTTCTATCAATACAACAAGTTATATTGATAGGTTGATCATTTTTCTCCCTGCTCAACGCATGAGAACTCCCACTTAATCGCAACAGCGCGTTAAGTGCGGTTGCGTGCTTTGGGTTTTGAGCACACTCAGAAACTGCGTCATGGCGTCAAGTGTGTCAGGATTGAGCGAATAGTAGACCCAGCGTCCGTCCTTGCGGTCGGTAACGATACCGGCGTCTTTGAGAGTTTTGAGATGAAAGGAGAGACGCGATTGCGCCATATCAAGCAGGTCGGTCAGGTCACACACACACTGCTCACCACCCCGAAGACGGTCAAGAATCTGCAAACGCGTTTCATCCGTTAAGGCATGAAACCAGCGGGTAACCTGCTGGGCCGATACTGCACGACTAGGAAAGAGGTCTTTTGCAAGGGCCGACTTCATAGGTAGCAATATATCAAGACTTATTGATATGTCAACGGCTGGGCTTTCTCCTCTCTTGAGTCTGATAAACTGTGACATTGTTCGCCCGCGCGCACGAAAGTCCAATAAAAACAGGACTCCTATGTCCTGCCTATTCTGCACACAGCCAAAATAAGTAGGGGTGTAAGCAGTGAATTTCGCACTTGTCGGCGTTGGCCCTCTTAAAGTTTTTCCACGTCATCCTCATTCGGCTTGTTCTATATCCAGAGGTAATCAGCGTGGCCGCCCGAAGGGTAGGTTTGGCTCCTAATCTAAATCAAACCACAGAAGATTGGCACAGAGATGCACTCGCTGATACATCAAGAGTTGTGAGACCACTCAATCCATCAGCGAGGAGCTTCTGTGCCAAGAGCGACGATAGTGGATATTCCCCCTGCGGAGCAAGCCCGTCTGCGAGCCGAATTACGCCGTGCCCGTTATGGGTACTTGTTAGCCCTCCATCTGCTGCTTCTGCACGGGGATGAACTTCTGTACGTTCCCGCCCTTGCGGAGCACGTTCATAAAGCCGCGACCGTCATATTGCTTGATATCGAGTCCTAGCAGCTCCGACACCCGTAAGCCCGTGCCTAACAGGGTGGCAATCACAGCGTGATCACGCACGCCTTGATGGGTGCCACGCGTGCGGCGGGTGCGTAAGGTCTGCGCCGCGCTCAGCAACCGCAACTGGTCCACCCGAGTTAAGCCCTTCCATTCCGGCGCGTCTTCCTGTGGGGGCTTCACGCCGTCCGTCGGACAGCCTGCGGGAAACGCCGCCACCTGGAAATGAATCCACCGCGCGAAATGCCGCACCGTCGCGTACGTCCGCGCGAGCGTCGACTGCGAGACCTTCTGCGGCGCGGTCTCCCCCGTTTTCGACGGGCGAGGGAGCTTGCCCGCGGCGAGGTCTTTCAAAAACGCCTCGGTCACTGACTTGTACCACTCACGGCGATCATCATGGCCGTAGAGCTTGGTGTAGAAATTGAGGAAGCAGGCAAGGTCGCGCTGCTTGGCGTCCACCGTCTCCGCTGCCTGCCCCGCCACCTGGGTGCGAAAATACTGCTCGACCAACGTCAGCAGACTGACCACCTGCCCCCGCGTGGCCGGCACCGAAACGTTATGTCGTAGATTCTTTGCGCGAATGAGCCCCGGATTTGCCATCGATTTCCCCGTTTTCGCCCCGTTATCTGTGTCATAAGGGAGGTTACGACATAGATTTCCATAGCACGTCACCACGCCGGCGAACAACCGGGAAGACGGAAAAGCCGGGGGGGACGAAGGCGTCAAAAAAGGGAATTATGGCGAACTTGACACCCGCCTTTTGCCCAGGCTGCTCTGAGGTCAGCGAAGAGTGGAGAGGGTGCCACGGGCGACTGGTTCGCCAGTGTACCGGAAGTTTTTCCTCTTTGGACAGCGCGGTGTCAAGTAACGCATAGTCGCCTTGCTTTAAGGCTATTTTTGCCCTCTCCCTTTCCCACCTTTGCCGCCTCCGTTATCGCCAGGAATTGGCTCTTCCCCTTTGAAGCCTGGGCCAAGCACCCACCCTGGATTTTCCTCTTGTTCTTGCGTCTCATAAGCACCGACGTCATTTCCTCCTGTGGAGCGTGTAGTTCCATTAAAATCGTCGGCAGGGATAAATTGCGTATCAGCAGTGCCGCGTAACAGCGATCCAGGAGCCGGCCAGAAATCCTGATTCGCTGGAGCGACGAAGGCCGGAGCTTGTCCATCATCCAGGACAAAGCCGCTGTGTCCAGCTGCATCACCGAAAATTCCGCCCTGTACGTAGTTTGAGCTAATGGTAGCGTCTGCTAACCCTGATGTTTCTACGGCGGTGGAATTCGGGCAATAGAGGGCATTGTTGGCGAAGATCGCGCCGGTCACGTTATTCCAGTTCAGATAGGCGCACTCAGAGGTGTGGCCATAAACGGTGTTATTCACAAGGGTCAGATTTTTCCTGATTGCTGGGCCGTCGTTATGAGCATAGGAAGTCAAGCCGCTCAGCGAGTTGAAGACGATATTATTCTGTACGACGGCATCCGAAACTGCATAGATCCCTTCCCCACAATTCCACATGACATTCTTCTCAACAGTGTTCGCCACAGTCCCACCGCCGTACACGAAGATACAAGGTGACTGCTGAGTGCCAATATTGGTGTCGTGAATGACGTTGTCGCGAATGATGTTGCCGTACGAGCGATGCTTGACTTCTATCCCATCGCTTCCGCCCCCACTGGTTGCGCTCAAATGATGGATGTAATTCTTCTCGATAAGGCTGTTGGAGACAGAGCAACTGCCATTATGGCAGCCTAAGTACATTCCCTCCCCTTCGCTGCCCGCGTTGAGTCCAGTGTGATGAATATGGTTGTGGCGAACGATGAGATTGTGGACACTGGAGTCGTTCACCCGGAGCGCGTTGTTATTCGTCTCAAAAATCTCACTGTTTTGTATCGTAATATCATTTCCTCGTAGGATACGTACGCCAGAACCACCACCTTGGAAGCGAAGTCCATCAATAATGAGATATTCCGCGTCAATCTCGATATTGTTCTGGTCCTTCCACGTTCTTTTGGGCCGTGTCAGGAGCGGCGGGTTGTTGGGGTCAGCTGCTTTAATCGTGATAACGTTGTCCGGCGTTCCATGAACGGTAATGAATCGACGACAACTTTGTGAATAGGTTCCACCATGCAACACGAGAACATCCCCAGGAGCGAGGCTGTTGGCGACATTTTCGAACTCTTCATCGCACGTTTTATCCGCGTTGGAGGGAGAGATTTCTACAGTTTTACCGAAGGCATTGTTTGCATAGGAAAAGCACGCACTTATGATAAAGACCACGAATAAGGGAGACGTGAAACGCTGGGAAAAAGACTGAAGTTGAGGCTGGTGGGAAAAAATCATGATGTAAGGTACCTCCTGCGAAAAGAGATCGACCTCAAACTCACCGCCTATAAAGACGGGAGGTCAGGAAAACAATATCGCAAAGTGAAAAGGATAGGCGAAAATGGGAGCAGCAGTAATGCCGTGTCGGGCTGATAGACGGATTTTTCGCCTGACGAGCCGGAACATTAGGCCTTCGGTAATTCCCAATACCGACTATGAGCTTTATGGACTGGGGTACTGAGTCCCCGCGGTGTATAGACTGATCCGTCGGCAGCCAAATGTTCTCCACCAAGTTCATCGAGGACTCGTATCACCGATTTCTGTAGGCCTTCAAGATCGTAGCCACCCTCTAGAATCGCAGCACACCGTCCTTGGGCGTGATCGCGAGCAATACGAAGCAGTACACGCGTCATAGTCGCGAAACCTTCTTCCGATACTTCCATACCACCAAGCGGGTCTCGTACATGAGCATCAAAGCCGGCGGAAATCAGCACAAACTCGGGATTAAACTGCCGACAAATCGGATCAATCGCGAAGTCAAATAACTCCTGATACTCAGCATCTCCGCAGCCAGCTGAGAGTGGTAAGTTTAAGGTGTATCCCTCTCCTTGTCCCCGTCCAACTTCTGAGATCGCTCCGGTTCCTGGGTAATAGGGATATTGGTGGGTTGAGACATAGAGCACCACAGGATCGTCGTAGAAACTATGTTGCGTGCCGTTTCCATGATGGACGTCCCAGTCCATAATAAGAATTCGGCGTAAGCCAAATTTTTCCCGGAGATACTGAGCGCCAATCGCTACGCTATTAAAGAGGCAGAAACCCATTGCACGGTTGCGCTCGGCATGATGTCCTGGTGGACGAACGAGCGCAAAGCCATTATCAATTCCGTGATCCATAACTGCTTCGAGTAAAGTGAGAAAACCGCCCGTAGCTAATAAGGCAGTAGTATAAGATTGCGCTGAAACTGGCGTGTCAGCATCAAAAGAGAAATAGTCTTTTTGCGCGGTGGCGGCGACATGGCCAACGTGTAAGGTATCATGGACCAGGGCAATTTCCTCTGGAGTGGCAAGCCGTGGGGTAAAACGTTGCAGATCAGCCCGTTGGTAGTCCGCGACAGGCTCAAGTAACGTCGCGATGCGTGCTGGACGTTCTGGATGGTTGCGACCCGTGTAGTGATCTTGATAACGGGGATCTAACACAATACCTGTACGTAGCATGATGTCTGCTCCTCTGCTCACAGCTTGCGCGAATTTCTCGATTATACTACCGTAACGAAAACAGCAATTGTAGCGAAAATAACCTGTATGTTTGGCGTTGGTGTTCCAGAATTAGTTATTATTCTTCTTGTGGCCCTGGTGGTCTTGGGACCGCGCCAGCTCCCTGAAGTGGCGAAATTCCTTGGCAAAGCCCTTGCCGAGTTTCGCAAAGCGACCGATGAGATTACAGCGGAATTTGGTAATGCGAAAAACCTCATAGAAGAAGAAATTCGTCAAGCCGAATTAGCGGCTCAGGCTGAAGAGAACAAAAAAAAGACAGGGACCTCCAGTGTATCTTCAGCCACTGCGCAACCTGAACCCGTCGAGCAATCCCCTCTTACCCCGCCTGACTTTACTGTTGCTCAAGGAAAAAAGGAGCCTCCGACGGGAGAGTCAGCGTAGATGGCCCTTGATGACCGCACGATGCCGCTCCTAGGTCATCTTGAAGAGCTGCGGTGGCGGATTATTAAGGCCCTCATCGCGATAGCCGTGGCTTTTATTCCGACCTACTTTTTTGTCACAACACTGTTTACTTTCCTTCTCTATCCTTTACAGCAACTCCCGGATGCGCCACCGGTTATTGGTTTAGCACCAACCGAAGCGTTCTTCTCGAAACTCAAAGTTGCCTTCATTGCCGCGATTTTTGCCGGGAGTCCCGTCGTTTTTTATCAGGTGTGGCAATTTGTTGCGCCGGGGCTCTACCAGCAAGAAAAACGGTATGTCATTCCGTTTGTTTTTTTCGCGAGCGTCTTTTTTCTCTTGGGAGCTGGATTTTGCTATCAGGTAGTTTTGCCGATTGCCTATGCCTTTTTTCTCGCAGAATACAAAACGATCGGTGTCGAAGCGCAATTGCGAATCAGTGAATACTTTAGCTTTACTTCGCGTATGTTGTTGGCGTTTGGCGTGACTTTTGAATTGCCAGTGCTGGCGTTTTTCTTTGCCCGTGTGGGGCTGATTACGCATCGAACACTGCTTGATTTCTTTCGCTATGCAGTGATCGCTATTTTTATTCTCGCAGCTGTCCTTACTCCAGGTCCTGATGTGGCGTCACAGCTTCTCCTGGCTGGACCATTGTTAGTGCTCTACGTGCTCAGTATCGGTGTGGCGTATGTATGCGGGAGAGAAGAAAAAACCAGTGAAGAATAGAATGGAGAGACGCACCACCATGCGTCTCCACAAGGCCACGATTACCCGTGTATTGACTCAGGCAAGCGGATTCGGCGCGTGGGGAATTTCCTTCCACTGATCGGGATCATGGCCATAAAGGATCGTTGCTCCTTGCTTGTCGCGGAGGTCGCGAAGTCTCGCAAGCGAACGGTACATTTCCTTTTCGTCATAGGCGACCGACGGGAGCAGGTCCTCGTCCATATTGTATTTGGTGTAGCAGGCATCGCCAGTGAGAACGATGTCGTTATGTTGAGTAAGACGGACACGTAGCGACTGATGCCCTGGGGTGTGCCCATGGGTTGGAATAATCACGATTGCACCGTCACCAAAGAGATCATGTTCCCCATCGACGGTTTGATAGTTGAGTTTGTGATCGAAATCCTTGGGGTCGAAAAACGCTTTCTTGCGCATAGCAGGATCACGGGCGGCATCCATCTCGTTCTTTTGTACGAAAATGGTGGACTGAGGAAAAAATTCGTTGCCACCACAGTGATCGAAGTGAAAGTGGGAGTTGATCACATACGTGATGTCGTTCGGTGTGAGTTTGAACTGCGCGAGTTGCGCGATAATTTCTTCCCCCGGTTTCGTACGGGAAACAAAGGATTTAGCCAGTGCTTCGCCAAGTCTGCCTACGGGATCATTCATAACCTGACAATGAACGCCGGTGTCGAACACGACGTTACCTTTGGGGTGCGTGATCAAATAGCTCGGAACAGGAATAGTCAGCGCTGTTCCCTTCTCGCGGTTAGGAAAGAAGAGCGTACTATCGAATTCGAGCCAACCGACAGGCATAGAAAAGATTTGTAGCACAGTGAAGGTCCTCCTTGATTCAATCAGGCTGTTAGCCGATCGTAGCCTGTAGCTTTTTCCTTGCTTACTCATGACAGGATTTACTCAGAACGTCCAGGGTTGCCCTATTCCCTTGATCCTTGGAGGAAAAATCAGTAGTTTGCGGCAACACGCTATCCCGTGAGGGAGTTCGTATTTTGAGGAGGAACAGGCGTATGCACAGATGGCAACAAGGGCTGCTGGGGCTCTGTTTTACCGCTCTGCTGGTATTTCCCAGTGAGATGCACGCAGAAGAGAAAAAACCCTACGATTTGCAGCCGGTGACGCAGGAGCGTTTGCTAAAAGGGACTGAAGATCCCTCTGCATGGTTGATGTATGGGGGAAATTATCAGAGCTGGCGCTACAGTCCATTGAAAGATGTCAACAAGCAAAACGTCAAGAATCTCACCGTCGCCTGGATTTTCCAAACGGGTGTCCCGGGGCAGTTAGAAGCCTCGCCGATTATTGCTGATGGGATTTTGTATTTTACCGCGTCGTATAATCATGTGTATGCGCTCGATGCGGTTACTGGAGAGCCTATCTGGCGTTACGATCATCCATTGCCGGATGATCTTCGCCTCTGTTGTGGTCCCACCAATCGTGGTGTGGCGATCGCTGATGATAAAGTCTTCATGGCAACCCTTGATGCACGCGTGGTGGCGCTCGACCGCAAGACCGGCAAAGTCGTGTGGAACACTGAGATGGAGAAATACGCCGATGGTTACAGTTCGACGGTTGCTCCACTCGTGGTCAAAGACAAAGTGATTGTCGGCATGGCCGGTGGCGAGTATGGGGTCCGTGGTTTTATCGATGCGTATGATGTGAAGACTGGTGAACGCAAGTGGCGTGCCTTCACCGTTCCCGGTGAAGGTGAAAAAGGTGTTGAAACGTGGGCCGGAGATTCCTGGAGGTATGGCGGTGGCCCTACGTGGATTACGGGTTCCTATGATCCTGAGCAGGACGTGTTGTTTTGGGGGACAGGAAATGCTGCACCAGATTGGAATGGCGATGTTCGTGCCGGGGATAATTTGTATACGGCCTCTGTCCTGGCGCTTGATCCGGATACAGGCGAACAGAAATGGCACTTTCAATTCACGCCGCACGACGTGTGGGACTACGACGGAAATACCGATCTTTTCCTGGTCAACGTGAAAAGGAATGATAAGGAAGTCAAAGCCCTAGCTCAACCGAACCGGAACGGCTTTCTCTACGTACTCGATCGTACATCTGGGGAATTCCTGCATGGGGCACAATATGTTGACAAGCTGAACTGGGCGAAAGGCCTCGACGAAAAAGGTCGACCGATTGTTGACCCTAAGTTTGTTCCGCAAGAAGAGGGAAAAGAGTGGATTTGTCCGGGCGCGCCTGGCGGAAAAAATGGTTCGTATACTGCTGCCTACAGTCCGCAAACGAAGCTGATGTATGTACCGGTCATCGAGAGCTGTATGCAGATGAAAAAAGCTACGGCAACCTTTATTCAGGGGATTCCCTATTGGGGTGGTGGATGGAACGGGGCGCAGGGCGACGATCAATCTTCGTATGGGCATTTTTCCGCGATTGACCCGACAACCGGGGCAATTAAGTGGCGACATACGGAGGACTATCCACTGCTTGGTGGTACCCTGGCGACAGCTGGTGGTGTAGTCTTTACCGGCAACCAAGAAGGTCATGTCATGG
The DNA here is from genome assembly GCA_050187625.1 of Binatia bacterium. GTDB lineage: Bacteria > Desulfobacterota > Binatia > Bin18 > Bin18 > JBFWXH01. The sequence continues at coordinate 78,764 of JBFWXH010000021.1, read as the reverse complement.
CCTTTGACGATGAGACAGGGAAAGTGTTGTGGAAGTTCCAATCTGGGGCATCGGTGCGTGGTCAACCGGCGACCTACAAAATTGGTGATACGCAATACATTGCCGTGCCGTCTGGTGGTGGTGGAATTGTGGCAACTATCTCTGGCGAACCGCCATTGGCGAGCAAAGGAAGCGCACTGGTTGTGTTTGCCCTTCCTTGACCCTCTCAGGAAAAGCCAGTACTTTTCGACCGCCTTTGGCCAAATGATGGCCCGACGTAAAGAGGAGCAGATTTATGCAGACTTCCAGATTATGGCAGTGGGCGGGGAGTGTCGCCGCACTCACGCTTCTTCTGTCTCTTGCTGCACAAGCGCAAAACACTGACAAGACGAAAGATTGGCCGTTAAAGCCGGTCACGACTGAACGCCTGCTCAAAGGTACGGAAGAGACCTCGTCCTGGTTGATGTACGGGGGGAATTATCAAAACTGGCGTTTCAGTCCTCTCAAAGACGTCACTCGTGAAAATGTCAAAAAGCTCCAAGTTGCCTGGATGTTCCAAACTGGGATTCCTGGCCAGTTAGAAGCGGCTCCGATCATCGCAGACGGCATCCTTTACCTTGTTGCTTCCTATAACCACGTGTATGCGCTCGATGCAGTGACGGGTGATCCGTTGTGGAAATATGATCATCCTTTACCAGAGGACCTTCGTCTGTGTTGTGGTCCCACTAACCGTGGCGTAGCGATCGCCGGCGATAAAGTATTCATGGCGACACTTGATGCCCACATGGTCGCGCTTGACCGTAGGACTGGCAAAGTGGTGTGGAACACTGAAATGGACGATTACAAGGTCGGATATAGTTCGACTGCAGCTCCACTGGTAGTCAGGGATAACGTGATCATTGGCATTGCTGGGGGTGAGTATGGGGTGCGTGGATATATCGACGCCTATGACGTAAAAACCGGTGAACGTAAATGGCGAACCTATACGATTCCCGGTGAGGGTGAAAAAGGAGTCGAAACCTGGGAAGGGGACTCGTGGAAAATTGGTGGGGGACCAGCCTGGGTGACAGGGACCTATGACCCCGAGCAAGATGTGTTGTACTGGGCAACCGGGAATCCCTCGCCAGACTGGAACGGGGACAATCGCAAAGGTGATAATCTGTACACAAACTCTGCCCTGGCTCTTGATCCCGAGACGGGGAAAATCAAGTGGCACTTTCAATTCACGCCGCACGATGTGTGGGACTACGATGGGAATACGGGCATGTTTTTGGTGGATGTCCAAAGAAGCGGAAACACTGTCAAAGCGTTAGCCCAACCGAATCGTAATGGTTTTTTGTATGTGCTCGACCGTAGCTCAGGGGAGTATTTGCATAGTGCCCAGTATGTTGAGCAGCTCAACTGGGCGAAAGGGATTGATGAGAAAGGCCGTCCACTTGTCGATCCTAAATACCTGCCGCAACCAGGGGGCAATCCGGAATTCATCTGTCCGGGGAATGTCGGTGGACAAAATGGGTCGTACTCGGCAGCGTATAGCCCGGAAACCAAGCTCATCTATGTTCCGGTCATCGAAAGTTGCGGCAAAATGGAGAAAGCGGTTTCTACCTTTATCCAGGGTATTCCTTTCTGGGGAGGTGGACCGGGAGTAATGCAAGGGGATGATCAGTCGTCCTATGGTCACCTCTCGGCAATTGATCCGACCACTGGTGCGGTGAAATGGCGCTATAAGGATGACTATCCACTGGTTGGTGGGACATTAGTCACGGCTGGCGGAGTGGTCTTTACTGGCAACCAAAGTGGCTATGCCCTTGCGTTTGATGACACAAGCGGTGAACTGTTGTGGAAATTCCAAACTGGCTCAACCGTTCGCGGACAACCTGTTGCGTACAAAATTGGGGGGCGGCAATATGTGGCGGTCCCGAGTGGCGGCGGTGGTCTAGCCGTGTCTCTGGTTGGTGAAAATCCATTAGGCACGAAAGGGAGTGCGCTTGTTGTTTTTGCTCTCCCTGCCTCTTAAACTGCGACAGATGAACATTCACGACTACATGCGAGCGGGCACGGCCCCTTTCGCATTGCTGGACCTTCGGCGTTCCGCTGTTTTCCTTGCCCTTCTTCTTTTCTCTCTCGGATTTTTTCACTGTGACATAAGTTTTGCCGAGCAACTAAATGAGTTGCGCGTGTGCTTGCTCGCCGATAATCTTCCCCTCTCTTCACGAAAGGATGAGTCGGGGTTCGATGTCGACACGGCGAAAGCCGTAGCTGAAGCGCTGAAGCGCACTTTCGTGCCAGTATGGACGGAAAACAGTACCCGAGTTATCGAAGTTGAGGAAAGTGACTTTCCGCTCCGTAGACTCGCCCGTGGTGAGTGCGATGCCATCTTTAGCATGCCTGGGGAAGATGCCATCAAAGGAGCCCCGAAAGCAGCCCTGGGTAAGCCCTACTATGGAGCAGCATTTGAGCTGATAGGACGAGGGCAAATACCAAACTCCCTTGAGACTGTTGGGAATGCTCCGGTCGCGGTACAAGCTCAAACCATAGCGAACTTTGTACTCAGCGCGCAAAAAGTAAAAATGCGCACTTTTTTTTCGATTTCTGCTGCGCTGGAAGGTGTCGCAAAAGGTGAGGCTCCGATCGCCTTTCTTTGGGGACCAATGGCAGGATGGTATTTGCGTAGCCATCCAGAACTCGACCTGACGCTTGCTGCTGGATACAAACCACAACCAGTTGTGAGTTGGAACGAGCATGTGGCTACGCGAAAAAGTGATACCTCTCTACGAGAGGCGATCGATGCTGCTCTGGAGAAACTCCATGCCGGTGGGACGATCAAAACGCTCATGGAGAAATATGGCATGCCATTTCATCCCCCGTTTGCGTCTACGTACAGCATCTCGGAAATACAGAAACTAAAGTGACCTCTTGGTGTTTAGAGGAAAACAGGAGATGGTTGACCGATGCGGAGAACGTTATCCCTTATTGGTATGAGTGTGTTTATGATTGTTCTTGCCGGGACTATGGCTCATACGCAGGCTGCAGACGACGCTGGCGCGAAGAATCCTTTTGCTGGGGATGCGAAAGCAATCGCTGAAGGAAAAGGAATATATGAGGGCGTGTGTGCTGGATACTGTCATCCTACGGAGGCAACCTCACGCCCAGGCAGCCGCTGTCCTAGCCTCTTCGATTGCGAGTGGAAGCACGGGGGCAGTGATGCTGACGTATTTCATACACTGTCAGCCGGTGTCCCGAAGACAGAGATGATCGGGTTCAAGGGGCGGCTTCCCGATGATATGTTGTGGAAAATCATTGCGTACGTACGATCCGCCTCAAAATGCCAAGAAGGAGGGGCGGCTGCTCCAGCGCATTAACGAAGTAGTCGGCATACAGTAGTCAGTAGAGGAGTGAAATGATGAATGTAGAATGCAGAACGATGAACGGCAAACCGAGACAGGGGAAAAATTTTTATTCATCATTCATCATTCATCATTCATCGTTTCCTGTCATACTGGCTACTGTTTTCCTGTCTTTTGCCTTTTTACCCCCTAGTCTAGCCGCGCCACTTGTTTATGTAACTAATGAGAAATCTGACGACGTGACGATTATTGATGCTGCTACCGACAAGGTTGTGACTTCTGTTAAAGTCGGCCAGCGGCCGCGTGGGGTGGTGATCTCACCCGATGGAAAGCGTGTGTACGTTGCGAACGGTAACTCTAACGACATCTCCGTGATTGATGCAGCAACGCATAAAGTGATTGATACGATTCCTGCCGGAGTTGATCCTGAGGGGATTACCACGACTCCAGATGGTAAGCGTATATTCGTTGTCAATGAAAATGGCGGGGAACTGTTGATTATTGATACCGAGAGTAAGGAGATCGTGAAGCGCATTCCTGCTGGGGTTGAACCAGAAACGGTGATTCTTTCACCTGATGGCACGCGAGCATATGTGCCGAACGAAACGTCTCATGATGTGACCGTTGTCGATACAACCTCATACGAGGTGGTAACGTCGATCAAAGTTGGCGAGAATCCGCGTGGGGTTGCCTTTACGCCGGATGGGAAACACTTGTACGTCAGTAGCGAACGGAGTGGAATACTGCACGTCATTGATGTTGCAACCAATGCAGAAGTTGCAAAGATCGAAATGGGGCAGCGTCCAGTTGGGATTGCCTTCCTACCGGATGGGAAGAAAGCATATGTTGCCCACGGGCGGTCTAATGAAGTCAAAGTCGTTGATACGGCGACGAACACGGTCACCAAGAGCATTCCTCTTGAGGGGCAACGTTGCTGGTGGGTTGCGCTGACGCCGGACGGGAAGAAGCTCTATGTGACGATGGGCCGAGCAAATGCCGTTGCAGTTATCGAAACGGAAAAGGATACGGTTCTGACAAATATCTCTGTCGGCAATACGCCGTGGGGTGTGGCAGTTTCCCAATGAGTGGGAAGAAAAATCTCCGCTCCCGTACCCCAAAAGCCGCGACTCTCTGACGGATCTCCTCGACCTTGGTCTTGCTTAGCCTTTGGTGCGCCAGCACTACACCTCGCAGTCCGATACCTCCAGCTAATCAGAAGACAAATCTCTGCTCGCTGGAAAGTCGAAATGCCTCCTCACCGCCCTCGCCCTTGCCTCTTGGGTTGAAATTTGCCAGAAGCGACGAAGAATAGATCTGTCAACGGCATTACGCTGGTAGCCGATGGGAGCGACCGGAGGAGATAGCAGAAGCGATAGTGTGGTTGGGTGCGGAAACGGCTTTATTTGCGACAAGGTCTACTATCGCCGTGGGGCGGCATGACTGCCTAGTAAACCCTTGGAAAAGGCGAGGCAACACCCATGAAACTTTCTCTTTTTTACGAATTGACGACCGCGGATCCCGATGTCCCCGGGGCGGTCAAGCAGCGGTTTGACGAGGCCTTAGAACAGATCCAACTGGCCGATCGACTGGGTTTCGACACCGTATGGGCGGTGGAGCATCATTTTCTGCCGGGGTACTCTCATATGTCCTGCCCGGAACAGTTCTTGACCGCAGCGGCCATGCTCACCAAGCGCATCCGACTGGGTCACGGCATCATGCATGTGCCGTTTAAGATCAACCATCCGTTTCGCGTGGCAGAGCACGTGGCGACGCTGGACATTCTCAGTGGCGGACGAGTCGAGTTTGGCGCGGGCCGGGCGACCTCACAAGAGGAACTGTTGGGCTTTGACGTCGACCCGGCTGAGACGCAGACCCAGTGGGAAGAAGCCTTGCGTATCCTGCCGAAAATGTGGACGCAGCGGGAATTCGAAGGATGGGAAAGCACGCACATCAAGATTCCACCGCGGCGCGTGACCCCGCAGCCTCTGCAACAGCCTTTCCCACCGATGTGGGTGGCGTCCACCCAGCCCTATAGCGTAGAGTTTGCCGGCAAGAATGGACTGGGGTGTCTCGGCTTTGGCATTAGTGATGTTCGCAGTGGCAACATCGTACAAATGTATCGCGAAGCCATCAAGCGCGCGCAGCCAGAACACGGCGTGATCAACAACCAGTTCGCGGTGTTGCGTGTGGCCCTGTGTGCCCCGACGGATGACGAAGCGATTGCGATTCAGGAAGCGAACTACCGACTCTTCTATGAGCAGATCACGGGCCTTTTCGCGCCGTGGATCGAAGGCAAACCACCGCCGACCTACGAGTACATCATCCAGAGCTTCAAAGAGCAGCTGGCAATGGGCCAGGCCTACACGATGAAGGAACTCGTCGAAGCCGGCCAAGCGATTATTGGTAGTCCAGAGACATGCGCCCGTTTCATGAACAATCTCATTGACGCCGGCGTCGATGAGGTCTTGCTATTCATGCAGGGAGCCACCACGCCGCACAAGGCAATCCTCGAATCCATCCGTCTCTTTGCTGAAGAGGTGCGGCCACGGCTCAGGCGAGCGTAGACCGCGAACGCGTTTGCAATGACTACTTCCCCGATACCGACACAAGCGCTTAATGAGGCAACCCGATCGTTGATGAGGAGATACAACTGTGATGAAACTGAAAGACAAGGTCGCGATTGTCACCGGTGCTGCATCGGGGATCGGCCGCAGCGTGGCGCAGATGTTTGCCCGCGAAGGCTGTCGCCTGGCCCTGATCGATATCAACGAGGCCGGACTCAACGAAACACGCGCCAGCCTCTCGGGTGTCGAAACGATGGTCGCGCCAGCCGATGTCTCGCGCTCCGCAGACGTGCAGCGAGCGATCGGCCAGACACTAGAAAAGTATGGGCGGCTGACCACGATGGCACATTGTCACGGCATCTCGCTGATGGAGGACACGCGCATCGTCGATGTTCCAGAGGAGGTGTTCGATCGGACGATCGCGGTCAACCTGCGCAGCATTTTCCTGATGTGCAAATATGGCGTTCCAGCGCTCAAGCACTCCGGCGGCGGCGCCATAGTCAATTTGGCCTCGGCAGCGGCATTGAGCGGCGGGGGCGGCACCTCGTACACAGCCAGTAAGGGCGGAGTGACCGCGATCACGCGGGCGATCGCCTTTCAGCACGCCGCCGAGGGAATCCGCTGCAACTCGATCTGTCCGGGGCCGGTGGACACACCGATGTTGCAGATCTCGATGAAGAAACTGGGGCTCACGACGATGACGTCGCGACCCGGCACGATCCCGCGCATCGCGCAACCCGAGGAAGTGGCGAATCTGGTGACCTTTTTAGTCTCCGACGAGGCGTCATTTATCACTGGTGCGACGTATACAATTGATGGCGGTATGACGCAGCATTGAGGTGATTCCGGTCATTTCTCTTGACTCGCGGCCCAACTGTCCTGCACCGCTAAGCCCTCCAAGGCCAACCCGTAGCCCAGATTGTCGAGCATCAACCGTTTGAGTTGTTGCGTCAGGGCCACTCGTGCATAACGCACAGTAAGTGGTGGTTGCTTGACGATCTGTCGCGCCACTTCCCAGGCGCGATCAAGCACGTGCTCGCGCGGTACGACTTCGTTGACGACACCCAAGGTGAGCGCTTCCTGCGCTGAAAGCGTCTGCCCAGTGAGAAGAAAATACCGCCCTCGGTTCGGCCCTAACAACAAGGGCCAGATCACCTGCATGCCGTCGCCCGGCACCAGGCCATGGATGAAGTGAGGATTGTCCTGGAAGGTGGTGGTATCAGACGCAATGACAATGTCGCAGAGGACGGCAAGCTCGGAGTGAATCGTGGTCGGACCATTGACGGCGGCGATCATCGGGACTTCAATGTCGAGCATATTCATGACCAGCTTCCTGCCGTCCCAGAACACCTTGTCCCATGCGCGCGGCGTATTGAAGGTCCACTGTTGAAAGCGGTCATAGCGGGCAACGAAAGAGTCTCCAGTCCCGGTCACGATTATCGCACGGTTCTCCGGGTCGCTGCCGATGTCATAGTAGCATTGGCCTAATTCATCATGCGGGGTCTTTCCCCACCGCAGTGTTCCGCCGTTTGTGTGCAAGCGCATCTGTAAGATACCGTCATGCCGCTCCAACTGGATGGACGTAAACTTGTTTGCGTATTCTTCAAAACGAGCCATAGTCAATTTCCTTGATGAGTTTTCCGCGCAACATACGTTTTCCCTCTTTTTTACGTGTGTTTGTTCGCCTACATCGCCCGCGCTCAGCAAAGAGAGTCTTCAGTCGTCAGTAAAAACAGTCTTTATAAAAACTGTCAACTGAACACTGATAACTGAGTACGGACTACCAGAGGGAAAGGAGGGCTTACGCGCCGCCAATGAGCGACGTGCTGCACGATGTATCGGGCGCAGACAACTGCCAGTGCAGCACTGACACTACAGGACGAACAGAGAAACGTTCTTCTGTCACCTGTTGCTACATAGTGCGACAGGGAGGAGAAGGGTACTATCTCGGTAGAAAATCTTGATTTAGAGACAAGTGACAGGCGAAGCAATTCGCTGTAGGGCATAGCTAGATATTTTGTTGGACACGGGTCCAGAACTCCATTTCTGTCTTTAGAAGGCGTTCGATGTAGGCAGCATCTCGCGGGACAGTTATCAGCAATGGCGGGTAGCCGGGCCAGTAACACCAAAAGTCGAGGGACTCGAGACCTGTGACGGCTAAGATGTGCTGTACCTGCCCGTAGTAATATTTAGGAACGGAACGAGTTTGCGCGGCTATCCGATAGGCCGATCGTCCACATTTGATTTCGACGACCGCATCGTGGTTGATGGCCAGACCGTCGAGACTCGCTCGTAGCCACTCGTATCTGGTGCTCTGCAAGCAGACGGGATACACCTCTCTGCCGGTCGTGGCAATGTACAGCCCGCGAGCCACTGGCTCAAGTTCAGTGCCTTGGGCCATAGCGGATTTCTGGCTGAAGTCGCGTACTAGATTGTTTTGCCTAAAAGTGGAGTTCTGGTCGAAGTCACGTACTAGGTTGTCTTGCCCAAAAGCGGAGTTCTGACCAAAGTCATGGATTAGTCCCGGCTCAAAAGAGGCTTGTTTTTCCCTCAGGAGTTCTTCGGCGCTCCTGAATGAGATCTCACCCATGACGATAGGCGCGTCCGACGCTCCGATTCCTTGGCCCCGCCACTCGAGCCAAGTCAATGAGCCTTGTTCAAGTGGAACGATAATGTAGGGCTTTGTACCTGCCGATCTCGTCGTTGGAGTTATTTTTCCAGATGCTTGTTCAAGTGGGACAAGAGTGTAGGGAGTTGTACTCATTGACTTACGAGGCCGGAACCAGCTGGTAAGCGTATCCCAGATGCTTCTTTCTTGAGGTCTTGTCACTATCGTTTCGGTCGGGGCTGACAGTATAAGTTCCTCTTCGGAATCACCTGGTTCCCAGCCGAGCTGACGAAGCGCGACAGTGATGCCCTGCAGAGTTTGCGCTTGGGATGGTGTGACAACCTTATCCTGACTGAGATCAGCAAGAATTCTCGAAAACACCCGTGCATGAAACCCCCGTACTTCATCCACAGTAAGTGACAATGCCCGGCGCTTCTCTTGGAGATAGTGAATCTCGGCTGGTGTCACTGTCAGATCAGCCAAGGCGGCGGTGAGTGCATCCCAATACTCAGCAAGAGCGTATGTACGGTCCACTTGTAGTTGCCTTTCTGTGTGGCTCCTGGTGTCTTGGGTTCTCGACTTCAAGCGACTTGCAGACTGTAGTGTAGTGGTAATGCTCCGGTCTAGAAGGGATTCAGAAAAACTCTTAGTGAATTTGTATGCCTTGAGTTTAGCTAGATCACCGAAAGTCCGGATTCCTCTTGTTGCCAGCAGGGGAACATAAGCCTGCCACAGGAAAGCACCAACCATAGCATCGGATGCTGCCTGATGGGCTCGTGAGTACGTGATACCGTGAGCCTCACAAGCATCGGTCAGGGAACACTTTGGGCCAAGTCCCAACAGCGGTCGCATATACATTAAGCAAAGGTGAGGAGGAAAATTGTTGATACCTACTTGCGTCAATTCCGCTTGTACAAACTGAAAGTCAAAGTACACGTTGTAGGAAGCAAAAACGGAATCTGTAAGAGCGGAAGCGAGATTACCAGCCACCTGTATGAATGAGGGTGCCTCAATCACATCTTTGTCGCTGATCCCGTGAATCTCGGTTCCTGAGATAGGTAGGCCGGGGTTTACCAGCGTATCCAACACCAAAACTGGTTGCTGTCCCGGTTCAATGCGGACTACCGCGATTTCAACAATGCGATCTCCTCCTGGGGAAAGCCCAGTTGTTTCGAGGTCTACCACAGCCACTGGTGTTTCGCTTATTAACCGATCACTGATGCCCCTTGCGCCCCGCATAAGAGTTGTCCATTCATACTGGGTGGTGGAGAGAGTTGATTTGCTTCTCCGTTGAACCCCTACAGCAAACACTCCTGGCTAGTAGCATAAAGAAATTCCTATCGTAGAGGCAAATGCCTACAACTCGCTATCTCCGTCTGTTGTATGTAGCCCTCTGTTTCTGTTTCATAAATGGTCTCTTCTGCCGCTGATCCCGTCAGCGAAGAGTTTGCGAAGTTAGCGAGCGGCCCACTCTTGCCCATGCGGCATTCATCACACACCTCCTGTCAGCTTACCGTCCAGCCTCCGTCAATAATGAAGGGTGCACCGGTGGCGAACGAAGCATCCTCACTGGCTAGGAACAAGGCGACCTTGGCAATCTCCTCCGGTTCGGCCATTCGTCCGAGCACCGAGATGCGATCGATCACTTTCGGATTGGGGGGCTTACCCTTACGGATGCGCTGCGCCATCGGGGTTTCGATCGCGCCCGGACAAATGGCATTGACGCGGATGTTGTAGCGGCCGTATTCGAGCGCGGCGACTCGCGTCAGGGCAATCACGCCCGCCTTGGCTGCGGCATAGGCGGCACCGCCACGCACGGCGACTAAGCCCGCAATGGACGCTGTGTTAATCACCGCACCGCCGCCCGCTTCCATCATGTGGGGCAGGACATACTTCATGCCCAGGTAGACCCCGCGCAGGTTGATGGCGATGACGCGGTCGAACTCGTCTTCGGGCAGGTTAGCTAAGTAGTGCGATGCGCCCTCGATCCCGGCATTGTTGTAGAGAATCGTCGGCGTGCCCAGGTGAGCGACGGTTTCCTCGACCATCCGCTGGACATCTTCGCTCTTCGAGACATCGGCGCGGAGGGCGAGCGCCTGTCCTCCCTGAGTTTTAATGGTGGTGACAGTCTCTTTCACCTCTGCTTCGTTGATATCAACCGCCGCAACTTTTGCGCCTTCGCTGGAGAAGAGCAATGCGGCGGACTTCCCCATGCCCGACCCGGCGCCGGTGATTATCGCAATCTTGTTGGCGAGTTTCATTCTCGTACCCTCCCTTACGGCCCGAAGTCTAAAGGTCAAAACTGAGAAAGTCGAGAGTCTGAACTCACTGAAGATCCCTTCTCTTTCCCTTTCCAGTTACGTTGCAAATCATAGAGAAGGTGCTAAGTACAATGCGCAGTAATTACGCGTCGAGTTCTGTCACACGAATTAGCCCACGTCGTCATGCCCGCGCAGGCGGGCATCCAGGGGCGTATGGCACGGGCCGTGCGTGCGGCCTCCTGGTTTCCGGGTCTCGTGAAGCTCGCCCGGAATGACGGCACAGCAAACCCGCCGCGTATTTCGTGCGTTCAGTACTAAGTACGTCAGCAAGTGCGAATCTTGGGAGGAAACCGATGTTCAAAATCGGCAAGGAATTTCATCTGCTGCATGTCGTAAATGACCTGGATGCGGTCGACGGCTGGTATGACGACGTCTTTGCCGTGCGCAGATTTGTCCGGAATTCGATGAAAGCCGCGATGCGCAAGGCGTCGCTGGTCTTGATCGCCGACTTTGTCATGGAGCCGGCTCAGCCATTACGCCACATGCAAGGTTGGGAGAAGTCAGCTCTGGGCAGGTTCTATTCCCGCTATGGTCAGCACTTTCATTCGATAGCCTGGTATGTGGACGACCTGGCAGAAACCTGTGCGCGCCTAACTGAAAGAAAGATCCGCTTGTTCGACATGGTAGGGAATGCCGTGACGGCACCATCGCCTCGGGACGGTGCCGTCTGGACTCACCCACAAGACACCCACGCGGCGTTCGAGTTTGCCGCTGTGCCCAAATTCTTCATCGATCCGCGCCTGCAGCCGGGCTGGTCGATTGCATACGCTCGCGATCAACATCCGCTTGGTATCGAGCGCGCTTCGCATTTGACGGTGCTGTTCCGCGACCTTAATGAAGCCAGCGCAGTCTATCAGCATGCGCTGGGTGGTACGCTGATCCATGAAAACGAGGTATCTGGGCGGAAGCGAAGCCGCTACTACGCAGTTGGCGAAGACACGATAATCGAAGCCGCGCAGCCGTTATCACCAACCAGTCCCGAAGGCATTGACCTGGCGCAGGCGGGCGAAGGGATTTACTCAGTCACGTTCAAGACGCGGAACTTGAAGCGTGCTGCAGAGCATCTCCTCGCGAAGGGACAACGATTTACCGAGGATGGCGACTCGCTGGTGCTCGATAGCGACCAAGCCTTTGGGATGGTGATCGGGTTGAGCGAAAACGATATCCCCCACCGCCCGAACTGAGTCTGTCTCTGGGTGTCCCTTTTTCTACGGTTCGCTGTCAATTTTTATTATGTTTCTTTCCTCCCTTCTGTCCCAAAGGAAAAAGAGCGATCACGGTCAGAAGGAAGGCGTGCTTATTGCTTTCGTACTGCGGCGATATATCGGCGAGCCGCCGCCACCGCCTTTTCATCGACAAGTCCTGCCACTGCATCTACCAGCGCGTCGATTATCGCTTCGCTCCCTCCAACGTGCCGCATTGCCCGGTGGTGCGAAGCGATCTGGGGAGCCCCTTGCGCGATCAGTACGCCAATGACGACCGCTTCGCGCTCAATGAGTGAGAGCCCGGCTCGACCAAAAACCCGCCCAAAGTCATCATAGCGCACCCATTCGGCCAGCTCGGGGCTCAGCTGCGTCAACTGTTTGATGACCTCCCCTGCGTCCGCGCTGCCAAACCCAAGTTGTTGTTGAATCTGCGCTCCCCGTTCTCCCCACACCTTCACTGCATAGTCCTGCCAGGGCTCCGTCGGCTGCGGCTCCTTCCCTCCGGAGCGGTCACGGATGTAATGCGGATAGACTTTTTGGAAGCTCATCATAGTACTGAGGGTGCGGGGATAGCCGACGTACGGCAGGAGATTCAGCACCGTTTCGTACATTTGCAGTTCACTCAGACCAGCCTCCTTCCCTTGCCGGAAGAATTGTTCGGTTTTATCGAACTGGCCTGAGGCACCGGACGCAGCAATTTTACCAAGCATATTAAGGGTAGCCTGATTGGCTGTCTTGGCTGCTGACGACGGAGGTTCTGTCGCGTACACAACCGAACCACCGCCCAGAAGCACATTCAAGAAAACAACGGTAACATACACAGTTTGACAATTTTTGTTTATGCTTGCACTCTTCATTCTGTGTTCCTCGACGGAATGTCTTAACAGCTTCAGAGACTTTAGTCCTTGCTCCCCCCATGCCCTTGGATGGCCACTCCAGTGTCGAGCAGTGTCGAGATCTGAGGCTGACCGAGCCCGAACTCTTGCAGAATCTCTGTGGTATGTTCCCCCAGCCCAGGGGCATGATGGCGAATCTGTGGTGAGGTTGCGCTAAACTTGCCCGGCACGTTCACGCCACGAATCCGTCCTGCCACGGGATGCTCGTACTCCACAAATGTCTGGTTGAGCAGCAGTTGGGGATCGCGCAAGGCGTCATCAAACGTGTAGACGGGACCACACGGGACATCTGCAGCTTCAAAAATGGCGAGCCACTCTTGGGAGGTCTTTTGCGGTAAGAATTCATCAATCGCGGTGAGAATCGCAGGGAGGCTCATTGCGCGTACGGCTGGAGTTGCATAGGTCTCGATCCACTCTGGTTTGCCCATGGCGCGACACATTCGTAGCCATTGGTCGTCGGTGGCTGCGCACGCGACAATGTAGCCATCTTTCGTCCGCATCGGTTGTACCAGCGCATTGGCAATCGACAGGTGGCGAAACTCGTCATCAGGAACGAAGGTATAGCCGAACATGGTGTCCGGCGCGAGGAACGATAAGAGTGAATCGATCATCGACAGCTTGATTTCTTGTCCGATGCCTTGTCGCTCGGCTGCAACCAGCGCCGCCAGAACGTGATAGACCGCGTTCATCGACGTCATTTTGTCGGCAATGGCCGTGCGCAGGAACGTTGGTTTGCCATCCCCGCCTTGGACAAAGGCAAGACCCGACATGCCTTGAATCACCGGGTCGTAGACGGGCTTATGCGCATACGGTCCCTCAGGACCAAAGCCGGAAATAGAGAGATAGACAATCTTTGGGTTTCGCGCTCGCACGGTTGGATAATCCAGTCCGAGCCGCTCGACCACCCCAGGACGGAGATTTTGTACGAACACGTCACTTTTCATAACCATCTCTAGAATGGCGTCACGCGCGGTGGGCTGTTTAAGGTCGAGGACGAGACTGCGCTTATTGCGGTTGAAATTGACAAACCACGAACCGAATCCGGCTTTGAAGGTCATGCTGAGGTGACGCAAGATGTCACCGACGGGGGCCTCGATTTTAATGACATCCGCTCCCAGGTCAGCCATCATCATCGTACAAAAAGGGCCGGTGATAACGCTACTCAAATCCAACACGCGCACGCCAGAAAGTGGTCCGCTCATGCGTATGTCCTCCTTTTCTTTCTGCCCTACTACCACCGAGTATGGAGCTGAGCAATGCGGCGTGCGTCACGAGCCCTTCGCTCTCGCTCCTAATGACAGCTACACTGAATCAGACCCAAGAAGGTTCATACACTTCGTCACGTCCAGTGACCCCCCCCCTAGCCCCCTTTGGCAAGAGAGGGAACCGGAAACTGCTCCCTTTCGCAAAGGGAATTGTGTTGAACTTGACACCTTCGCCCAAAACCACGGGTTTTCAAGCTCTGGGCGCTGCGGTGAACGCACGAAAAGGCCTACCAAGACGGGAAAAACACTTTCTCTTCCTTTCCTGGAACCCCTGGTGTCAAGTAATACATAATCACCTTCGCAAAGGGGGCCGCGCGTAGCACTGGGGGATTTGTGTCTCTTGCTGTACGAAAGTCGTGTGGATTGATTTAGAACGACGCCTGTTGAGATGTTCCACTCTTCGTTATATTTATGATAGATCTCGATCTGAAACAGATTCGCAATATAAAAAGACAGGGACGCCGAGGCACGTATGCGAGGCGGCTGACCAGTAAAAGAAAGGAGCAATGAAGCGTGGCAAACAGTATCATCAACAAGCCCATTATCTCTTCGGATTCTCACATTATGGAGCCGCCGGATACCTACACGGCCCGGATCGACAAAAAGTACAAGGACAGTGCACCGCACGTGGAGTGGACAGAAAAAAGCGGCGACACGTACGTGATAGAAGGAATGACACAGGCGATTCCCATGGGACTCGTCGCGGCCGCCGGCGTGTCGGCCGAAGGCCTGGCGACCTCGGCTCGTTTTGCGAAGTTCACCGACCTCCATCGTGGCGGCTGGGATCCCCAGGCGCGTATGGCCGACCAGGATAGGGACGGTGTGGCCGCAGAGATCATTTATCCTAGTGTCGGCATGGTCTTGTGCAACCATCCCGATGCGGACTACAAAAAAGCCTGTTTCGATGCCTACAACCTGTGGATCGCGGAGTATTGCAGTGCCCATCCCGATCGGCTGTTAGGCCTCGGCCAGACCGCCATGCGGACACCAGAAGAAGGGATTAAAGACCTTGAGAAGATGAAAGCGATGGGTCTGCGTGGGGTGATGATGCCCGGCTTCCCGATCCAGGAAGACTACGACAGTCCAATCTATGACGAGTTCTTCGAGGCGGCCATTGCGCTGAACATGCCCCTGAGTTTCCACATTCTGACGTCACGCGAAGGCATCGCCGTCGCCCCCCGTGGGCCGAAGATCAATTCCTTTCTGTCCATCATCCGCGGCAATCAGGACATCATGGGGATGTTTATCTTCGGGGGGGTGTTCGAGCGGCATCCCAACCTGAGGATCGCCTGCGTCGAGGCGGACGCTGGCTGGGTTCCGCATTTCATGTACCGTATGGATCATGCCTATGATCGCCATCGCTATTGGCTCACGACCAGTAAGCTGTCGAAGAAGCCGAGCGAGTATTTCAGCGAGCATATCTACATGACCTTTCAGGATGATTGGGTCGCGTTTAAGAGCGCCAACATGTTGAATCCGCGCCGCCTGATGTGGGCGAATGATTTCCCGCATAGCGATTCGACCTGGCCGAATTCGCAGGCACTGCTCCGCGAACACTCCCAGGCCCTCACGGAGGAGCAGAAGAACTGGGTTCTCCACGATAACGTCGCGGAGTTTTATGGGATCACACTCTAGCGGTGGGTGCGCGCCGGCCACAGGGATGGAGGAGCGATGAGCGTGCTGTTTGGCACTCATCCGTCGTCTGTCATGGCAAGTGACGACGCTCCATCCCTTTACCTGTGAATACGTGCAGGCTCGCCCTGATCCTTAATCAGGAGTTCTTTGCGTGAAACGCTTTGCAAATAAGACTGTCTTGGTGACGGGCGCCGGTAGCGGTATCGGCGCGGCCGCCGTCCGACGATTGTTCGACGAATGCGCGTCGATCGTCGCTGCAGACGTGCGGAAAGAAGTAGTCGACATGGTCGTATCCGAATTCGGGGGCAGCGACCGGATTTATGGTGTCGGCGTTGACATTGCGAACCGCGACCAGGTGGCCGCGTTCGTATGAGGTACCTTCCTCCGTGTTGGCGTCATCCGGCGATGTGGCAAAAATGGGGTCGGACGCAAAGTATGATCGTTGGGGTTGCCGTTGCATGCATACGGATGCTTTTTTATAATCTGCGCTCCCTATGTGTACACTTGCTTTCTACTTCCAGGCTTTTTCTCACTACCCAATCGTCGTCGCCGCCAATCGCGATGAGTTTTTAACTCGTCCCTCAGCAGCTCCGCGGCAATTGTCTGCGGCTCCCTGGATTTACGGCGGGCAAGACCTTCTGGCTGGCGGCACTTGGCTAGGCATTAATGAGCATGGCATTTTGGCCGCCGTCCTTAATCGTCGCACCGGGCTTCCCGCGGACCCACGTCGCCGTTCACGCGGCATCTTATGTCTTGAGGCTTTACAGTATGCGTCTGTGGAACACGCTGTCGATTTCGTGCATGCGCAATTTCCGGACGACTATAATCCCTTCAATCTCCTCATCGCTGATCAGCGTCAAGCCTATGTCATTCATGCTCACGCTCCACTGTTTGAGACTAAGCCACTGCGCCCCGGCTTTCATCTCCTCACGAACTATAATGTGAACGATGACACCTGCCCACGCACCAAACGCTCAGCCTCAGAATTCGCACGCCTGGTGCCACTTAATGCTGAGCAGCCGCCTACGTTCGCTGACCTCTGCGCGCAACTCTATCCTCTCCTCGCCACCCACGCTCCGGATCCCGACCCGCGTGCGAGCGTCTGCATCCACCTCGACGGCTACGGCACCAGCTCTTCAACATTACTCGTATACTCGCGGTCCGATCGCCGCTATCTCTATACGTTTGCCCTCGGTGCCCCCTGTCACAACACTTACAGTGAGGTCGTCATCCCTTCGGGCCGTCGTGAGTGATAGACGACGCTGGATTACAAGACCTGATCCTAAGTTCGCTGATCTATTACTCCAGCGAGCGCAAAAATTTCAACAGGGCAGCGGTACACACCTCCAGTTCATCGACGTAGATCTCGTGCCCGCGCCCGTCGATCACGGCAATCTGAACGCCCGGAATCGTGTCGCGCACCTTCACTTGCTCGTGCAAGGGCGTAAAGCTGCTCCGGGCTGGTGAGAGGAGGAGTGTCGGGACACGAATTTGCGGGAGTAGAGCGGTCACATTTGCGCCAGGTACCATGCGGTGCAGCCTTGCCTGACGTGGGTTGGGGTCCTGCCCCATTCCTTGATGATCATGATCCAGTCCTGTCGCACAGGGTCGACATCACCGCCAGCGACTCCACCCGGTGCCATTAAAGCTTTCGCCCACCCTGAGTCGTAGCGATACTGTGTTGATGGACAGCAACCCAATCCCTCAACTCGCTGACATCGAGGACGCCATTGAAGCCGCCGGTGCCTGGGTCCTCTTTCTTCCCGCGTATTCGCCGGATCTGATCCCGATCGAAACCTGTTGGGCCAAGGGAAAATCTCGCTTGCGTTCGCTCAAGCCTCGTACCTTGCCGGCCTTACTCGACGCTTTGTTCGACGCCTTTTCGTCGATCACCCCGCAGGACATTCTGCGGCTGGTTTCGCTATGCTGGCTATTGGGACGCATCCATTTGACAATTGCTAGAAGTTGCTCTTGCCCAATGTACGGTTTTGCGTTGTTTCTCCTGCTTCTGATGAGGATCGAAGCACTTCAAAAATATAGAGGAAGAATAACATTTTGGGTCGCTCATAGTTTGCCTACAACTCCAAAATGTATGCTCATTCCTCTTAATATGAGTCTGCTTCGCTCGGTCATCCAGCAGTATAGGAAGCAGCAATGCCAAGAACAGGGAGTATACAAATGGCCTACGATCTGATGGAGTCTCCCGCGTTTCGTGTGAAAGAGCTTTAGACATTGTGAGTTCGGCAACTATGACGGAAAAAGTAGCATTAATTACCGGTGGCACCTCGGGCATTGGCAAAGCAACAGCAGAAGCATTTGTGCGCGCAGGCGCAAAGGTCGTGATTTGCGGACGCAATCACGAACGTGGACAGGAAGTTGTCGATGGGCTCAAAACCATGAAAGGCGACGCACTGTATGTCAAAGCTGATGTGTCAAAAGCCACAGAAGTGAAATCGTTGATTGCGACGACCATCGCCACCTATGGTCGCTTAGATTACGCTGCCAACATCGCGGGAATCGGCGCCTATGCCACCACCGTCGATTGTACGGAAAAATTGTGGGATCTCATCATGCGGGTCAATGTCAAGAGTATGTGGCTGTGTCTAAAGTACGAGATTCCACAGATGCTCAAACAAGGAGGCGCGATTGTGAATATGTCTTCGATTACTGGGCTCGTCGGCATTGTTGGCCAGCCAGCCTACTCGGCCAGTAAACATGCCATCATCGGGCTGACCAAAACAGCCGCATTGGAATATGCCAAATCCGGTATTCGTATCAATGCAATCTGTCCTGGAAGTATTCTCACACCCATGCAGGACCCGGTCATTCAGGGAGATCGAGAGGTCGAAGCTCGGATTGGCGCACGACACCCCCTCGGCCGCATGGGCACGGCAGAGGAATGTGCCGCCGCGATTCATTGGCTGTGCTCGGGTGCCGCGTCATTCGTTACAGGGCATGCGATGCTCGTCGATGGCGGATACGTAGCGCAATGAAAAGCTACTGTAGACGGTACTGAGCGCTTATTCCAGCCTACATTTGAGAGCTTTTAGGGTCAGATCTTGCGATCAAGCGTAAGACATCACTACGTGTGAAAAATTCTTCTGAGTCAGCCAACGTGTTAATGCGAAATCTAACCCTAATTCCTACTCGTGAAGAAACATGGCGATATGGACTTTGGACCCGCAATTGTGCCTATGATGATGTTTTAGAAATGTATAGTAGGTTACCTTTGGAGCAACGTGGCAAGAGTGCGAGCATCCTCCAGATCGCTCGTGAGGCCTGTGGAGATGCGGCGCGACGACAAACAGAGGAAACTCCGGTGAACTGGGATGATCTGCGGATTTTGCTTGTCCTCGCACGCGAGAAGACCTTGGCTGCCGCCTCCCGCCGCCTGGGCGTCGATCAGACCACCGTCGCACGCCGCCTGCGTGCGCTCGAGGAATCGCTCGGTGCCATTCTCTTCGAACGGAACGAAGGCCGATGGAGGCTCACCTCCTTCGGCGCGCGAGCGCTGAAGCGTGCCGAGCGCATCGAGGAGGACGTCGCTGATATCATCCGTTCCGCCGAGTCCGAGTCACAATCTATGAGTGGCGTGGTGTGCCTCACGTCCGTCGCGGCAGTCAACTCCGAGTACCTGATCCACCGTTTGCCGGATCTCTATGCCCGGCACCCGGACATCGTGATCGACCTGGTCGACAGCGACACGAACCTGAACATCGCGCGCCACGAGGCCGATATCGCGATCCGTGTGTCACGACCGGAGAGCGGCGACTTCATCATCCGCAAGCTTGCTGTCATGGGCTTCGCTGTCTACGAATCGGCGCGGCCGAAAGTCGCTACCGGCCGGAACGACTGGGTCGCCTACAACGAAGATCTTGCGCACACGCCCGAGATGCACTGGCTCGAGACGCACCTAGACGATGGGTGCATCCGGTTGCGCGATAGCGGCACGCGCACGCTCGCCGGTGCAGTGGCGCGTGGGATCGGACGCGGCATTTTGCCCTGCTTCGTGGGAGACCTGCATCCCGAACTGCGACGAGTGACACCGGGTGATCGCGTGCTCTCGCGTGACGTGTGGCTGCTCACCCACCGTGAGGCGCGCAAGTCCGCCCGGGTTGCGGTCGTCGCCGATTGGCTCGTCGAGCGCTTCACCGCCGATGCCCCCTTGTTCCACGGCCTCGTCGGAGAGACGGCCCGACAAGGGAAGGTAAAGGCGCAGGGCGGCGGGAGAGGATCAGTCACCAGCGCATGATCGGCACCGGGTTCAGCGGGTGCCGCAGTATCCACTTGCCGATCACCTTGTAGACGTGAGCCGGGTAGAACGCGCCCAGTGGGAACGCCTGGCGCACCTCGTTTACGAAACTTCGCGGCAGGCCGAAGCGAAGTAAGGTGAACAAGAGGTCGCACCAGTCGGCGCGCCGGATCGGCTCCACCCATTCGTGCTGCTCGCCACGATAGGCTGTGATTTTATGGTGCCACTCGATCATCAGCCGCATCTCGGATTTCCAAGTACTCCGCCCAACCTTATCAAGATAGGCTTCAGCCTCGTCTGCCGATGGCGTGAGGTAGTCGAGGTTCCCTTCGGGCCACACTGCGATGTCGTGGAAAACAGCGCAGATAGCAAGCTTCTCGTCACGCTCCGGACTGGGCTTGATCCATTGCCGGGCGAAGTTGAGCATACGGTATGTATGGCTGCGGTAGCCAGCGTAGACGGCTTCTTCGGCGAAGAGATTGCGCCGCGCTTCAAGAAGCTCGTCAATCAGTGGGTAGCTGCGAACAATATCGTGAGTTGTCATGACCAGGTGTGTTACACAACGTGCCACTACGGCTCAAGGCGGGAGCGTGTCGATGCGGCCTGCATTTTTGCCGTTCGCCGCGGCAAGAATGTCGATGGACGGATTCCTGTCCAGAAACTACAGTACCTCCAAAACTTCGTCGAAGGGAGTCGCGAGGAGCTACGTATGAAATTCATGCAAATCCGCAATGCCACCATCAAAGTCGAATATGCCGGAAAAACCTTCCTGTTCGATCCTTTTCTCGCAGACAAAGGAGCCGTGCCGGGCTACCCGGCGACCGTCAATAGTCACATCAACAATCCGACAGTCGATCTGCCCATGTCCATGAGTGAAGTCTTCAAGGATGTCGATGCGGTGATCGTGACCCATACCCATCCTGATCACTGGGATGATGCCGCCAAAAAACTCGTGCCCAAGGATATGCTGATCTTCGCGCGCGATGGCCGGGATGATGGGAAATCCAACTGCCCGGGTTCCGCAACACACGCTCGCTGGAGGAACGCAACGAGTTTGCCGGCATTACGATCATCAAGACCCCTGGTCAGCACGGCCGGGGCAAGGTGCTGGAAGGAGTGATGGGGGAGATTCTGGGACGGGTGTGTGGCATTGTGCTCAAACATCCCAGTGAGCAAACACTGTATATTGCCGGCGACACGGTCTGGTATGAGGGGGTGGCAGAGAGCCTCAAGCAACACCAACCTGACGTGGTTGTGCTCAACAGCGCCGACGCCAGAGTGCTGCCCAATGAACCGATCCTCATGGGGAAGGAGGATGTGTACGAGGTGTATAAGGCAGCTCCGCAGGCCACGCTGATCGCCAGTCATATGGAATCGGTGAATCTTGCTACGCTGTCACGTAAAGAATTGCGTGAGTTTCTGACGGAAAAAGGGATGACGAAACGCGTCTTGGTCCCTGAAGATGGGGAATCCTGTCGTTTTTAAGGAGATGCCATGTGGAGCGATTGAGCTGCTCGATGCGCTGCGCAACGCGAAGAACACTGAACGGTTGCAGTGGGATGTACGGCGAGGGATGTCAGCGATTGTCAATCATCCGTGGCTTCCGACCAGCGGACCAGACGCAGTCACCGTGAGGGGCTTCATCTACGACGTTGACACAGGGAAACTAGAGGAAGTCAGCTACCCAGGCCCCAGGGGATCAATTGGCTAAGGTGTAGCGACCCACGGGACGCACCTCTCGGACGCGACCATCCAGCTCATAAATCACGCGATCGCTCTCGACGACATCAGTCTCGCCCGCCAAGGGGAGCTGAATCCGTGCAATCATCTGGCTGCCCGGGTCTGCAAACCGTACTCGCCTTACTGCGCGATCATGCCGCCGTCGACTGCCATCGGTACGCCGGTCACGAACGACGCTGCATCGGAACATAGCCATACGACTGCCTCGCCGATCTCTTCGGATTGTCCAAGTCGTTTGCCTGGCTGTGCCTCTCGCATTTTTTCCCCAAAGCGCGGCATTGGTTTATCCACACCTCCACGGAATAGCGGCGTGTCGATCGGTCCAGGGCAGACGGCATTGACGCGAATGCCGGCCTTGGCGTATTCCAGCGCGGCAGTCTTCGTCAGGCCCACGACGCCATGTTTGCTGGCACAGTATGTTCCCCCCCGCTGCACCCCGACGAGGCCGGCGACAGACGCTGTATTGACAATCGCGCCACCGCCTTGCTTGAGCATTTGAGGGATCTCGTACTTCATGCAATACCAGACACCGGTGAGATTGATGGCAATGACGCGATCCCAATTCTCTTCAGTATCCTCGACGATAGGCACCATTCTTCCGCCAATGCCAGCGTTATTGAACGCGCAGTCGAGGCGCCCATAGGTCGCAACAGTTGTGTTCACCAGTGCCTCGACCTCTGCAGCTCTCGCCACATCGGTCTTGACGAAGCTCGCCTCACCGCCCGCAGCCTTGATGAGCTGTACGGTTTCTTCGCCACCGTCCACTCCTACATCGGCGACGACAACCTTGGCGCCTTCGCGGGCAAAAATCTGCGCGGTGGCCCGGCCAATGCCAGAACCGCCCCCAGTTACTAACGCAACTTTTCCATCTACTCGTCTCGCCATATTGTTCCTCACTGAGAAGCTATTGATAAAATCCTCAAAGGCCGTTTCCCCTCATTAAGGCACTATAGATCGACAATCACAGCGACAGCAATGTCGTGTTCCTGCAAGATTGTAAATTCCCACCGAATCTGAAGGACTATCCCGCCACGCTTGTCGCCTATCGTCAGTCCCTTGACCTGTGGCGTACGCTGTCCGCTGAAAGCGTGAGTGTTGCAAGTACTTTGATCGATCTCGCCTCTGTCGAGCGCCTCTCTGGTGACCTCGCTGCCTCGGAGCGCGATTTTCGCGAGGCGCCGCGAGTTGCCCGCAAGGTTGATAATGCTGAGGGTGTAGCTATTTTCACAAGCAATCTGGCGGCGTTGGAACTGGGTCGGAAAAACTGGCCACAGGCTGAGGCGTTAGCACGCGAAGCACTGCCGTTGTCAGAAAAAGTGGGGCGTCAGGAATTGATTGCGGAAGACTGCCGTCGACTTGCCAAAGTTTTAGTGCGACAGGGAAACGCGAGCGAGGCATTGCGCTATGCTTAGCGGGCGGTGGAGATCTTCACTAATCTTGGCTCGCCGAGACTTGAAGACGCTCGTGCAATCCTTGCTGAATGTGAGAAACGATAGGGCTTGGCTCTCACCCTACACTCTGGTGATGAGCTACGGTGGCTGTCACTGAGACAGCGTAGGTGGACACCAGCTCTCATGAGACTCTGAAAGAACCGTAAGGGGATGTGACAACGTGCCCTGGCTCTTCACTAACGAAAGTGCAAAAGTTGTGGTGACCAATATGAATCAACTACCGCAGCGACAAAAGAGGAGATGAGTCATGAATACCTCATGGGCAGAAGAATGGGCCGCCAACTTCGCAGACCTCGACAAACTGATGGACATGTACGCCGATGACGCCCAATTCGAGGACATCATTATCGCCCACAAAGAAAGTGGCAAGGCTGCGCTTGCGAAGTTTTTCGCTGCTGCCGGCAACCCAGCATACGCGGAAAATACCTTTACTGCTGTCAGCTACTGTGGCAACGCCGACGGAGGCGCGGTCGAGTGGCTTTGGCAAGCCAAACACCATGCAGGCAAGATCCTTGGCGTTCCGTCCAAAGGCAAGGAGACGAGCGCGAGAGGGGTCTCCATTTTGACGTTTAAGAACGGCAAAATCGCTACACAGCACGATTACTGGGACGCAGCCGCAGTCCTGCGACAATTAGAGGCGATCAAATAATCGAGAGAAGTGAAAATCGCAAGCCGTCGCTCAATGAACAGACCCGCAGGGGGAGCAAAGACTGTGGATCTCGCCTACGGGAATATCTCTCGTACAGGCAAGGTGAACCCTGCTAACACTCGTGAGCGGAGTGTGTCTCGTATCGTATACGCTTTGCCGCGGCCAAACCGCGTGCCCGCCAGGTGATACACCGTAACCTCCCGGCGTTTGGTGTCCACGAGCCAATACTCTTCGACGCCGTTTTCTTCGTAAATCGCTTTCTTTTCGGTTCGATCCCTCTGTGCCGTCGCCGGTGAAAGAATTTCTATAGCCAGGTTCGGGACGATACGAAGAAATTTCCCCTCTTGTGGTTCTGGACCTGCTGCAAAACGTTCAGCAGAGATAAAGGAAATATCTGGCTCGACAGTGTCGCCAGACGGCAAGTCGTAGCCTGTGCTGGAACCTAAAACAATCCCCAATTTGTGGGAACGAACAAACATTCCGAGAGGGGTGTGGATATTGGATTCTACCGAACCATGGGGCCAGCCCGCTGGTGGGTTCATGATAATTCTTCCCCGCAATAACTCATAGTGGTTGATGTCTGACCTTGGTCGTTCATCAAGCCAGCGCTTGAATTCTTTCTGCGTGAACGTCTCGGTGGAAACAAAAGCCGTCTCGGTACTCATGCGGCAAACTGTAATCAATTTACGATCAAGAAGAAAGAGGAAGAATCAAAGACGCGCGGGTAAAGCAACTTGGTGGGATTGAGTAGGGGCGAGTGGCTACGCCCCTACCGAAAGACGAAAACCCGGGACAATTATTCCTTGGTCGTAGCGCGGATGAGCGGTTCGAGCTCACCTTTGGCATGCATTTCGCGAATGATGTCGCAACCTCCGACGAGTTCACCGTTGATGTATAGTTGTGGAATCGTTGGCCAATTGCCATACCGTTTGATTCCGTCGCGAATTGCCGGATCGTCGAGAACATTCACTGTTGCATACGAGACGTTGTACGAATCAAGCACTTGCACGGTAGCTGCCGAGAATCCGCACATCGGAAAATCCGGCGTACCCTTCATGTACAACATGATCTTGTGTTGTTTCACCTGATCGTCAATTGTCTTTAGAATGTCTTCTGCCATTAAGGGCTCCTCCTTGCGTTATGAGCGAGAGTTACGGGGTTGAATAGTGACAAGGTCGTCAGATTGCGCTTTGGACTTTTGGAATTCTTCCGGAGTCATGGTTGTCAGAGCGAGCGCGTGGATTCGTTGTTCCATTGCATCTTGGAGCGCTCCATATACCAAACGGTGGCGGGCGATCGGCAGCTTTCCCGCGAAGGCTGAAGACACTACTAGTGCTTCATAGTGGTCGCCTCCGCCAGTGTAGTCCTGAACCTGAACCTGGGCGTCAGGAATTGCCTCAAGAATACGTAACCGAATTTCTTCTGCTGTAATTGCTGCAGGCATGCGTGATTGTTTCGCCTTTTTCTTGGACCTTATTAGTCCATAATAATAGCGAGAGAGTAACGGTGCTGCAACTAGTTTTTAGAGGCAAAGAGAGGCAAAACGCGGGGAGCGAACCAAATCAAAGGGGGCAGTAGAAGGGTGGGTGAGCCCCACCCTTCTACGCAGTCGGCCTAGACTACAGGCGATAAGACCCTTATTACTTTTTCTGCATTTCTTCGCCACAACACTTTAGGGTACCGTTTCCGCCTTTGGTCACGATTACCTGCCCGCCACATTTGCCGCACAGATACATTTTACCAATCTGATTTGCCATGATTTTCTTCCTCCTCGGCGAAATTTTACTGACCTTTAAATTTTGGTTGCCGTTTCTCGAGAAACGCGGAGACACCTTCGGCCCGATCCTGCGTCGTTTGCAGCAGGGCATACAAGTCCTCTTCCAGGCGGAGGCCTTGGTCAAGCGTCAAATCCAGCGCTTTCTGTACGGCTTCTTTCCCAAAACGTAAAGCAATGGGGCCTTTTTCTAGCAGATTTTGTAGGAGCTCATCAACACGGGTTGTGAAATCTGCAGCTGTTGTCGTCTCGGATACAAGTCCAATGCGCTGCGCTTCGTTCGCACTGATTGTCTCTCCGGTCAATATTAACTCAAGCGCTTTCGCTTGACCGATAATTCGCGGCAATCGCTGCGTTCCTCCGCAAAATGGAATCAATCCCGCAGCAATCTGAGGAAAGCCGAACTTCGCTCCTTCAGCGGCTACACGTATATCGCATGCCAGCGCGAGTTCGAGACCAACATCTAACGCATCACCATTGATTGCGGCGACGATGGGTTTGGTCAGTGTCGCAAGGGCAGCGACACCGTGCAGTTCACCAAATTGAGTACGAATTGCCTGCGCAGCGTGAGGGCCCTGCATAGACTCTGGGTAGACGAGACCTTGACAGAAGACGTTTCCCATCCCAGTGAGGACGATAACATCGATACTATCATCCGCTCCTGCCTCAGCACTTGCTGAGGCAAGGTCGGCCGCAACAGCGGGAGTGAGACGGTTCCCGTGCTCCGGACGGTTAATTTTTAACCAGGCAACCCGTCCGCGTTTTTCGTAAGCAAATTCAGTGGGCACGTGCTCGATCGAGATGATTGGAGCGTTCCCGCGAACGCTCCAAATTTTAGCGTAGCTTATTCCGCGAATTGCGCTTTGAGTTCTTTCTTCAAGATCTTCCCGAGCGGATTCTTCGGTAAAGCGTCGACAAAGCGTATCAATTCCGGTTTCTTGAAGCTGGCGAGACGTTGTCGACAGAACTCAGCAAGCTCGTCTTGAGAAGCTTCTTTGCCAGGGCGTAACGCCACAAACGCAGCAATTTTTTGTCCCCAGTCAACATCGGGTACCCCAATGACTGCTGCTTCATCAACTGCGGGATGAGCGTGCAACACCGCTTCAATTTCTGCCGGAGCGATATTTTCTCCCCCGCGGATGATGATGTCGTCTTTCCGCCCAACGAGATAAACATAGCCATCTTCGTCGAGGTAGCCCATGTCTCGAGTGTGCAGCCAACCGTCAGCGTCAAGCAGAGCGGCGGTTGCGCTTTCTTGACCAGCATACCCCTTCATAACGCGTGGAGTACGAATAACAACTTCACCGATTTCATTGGCCGGGAGAGGCTTATTGTCATCGTCGAGCACCTGGACCTCGACATCTGGCAAGGGCAGGCCAACCGAGGTGAGTCGTTTAAGGTTCCGTTCGACTTCGGCTGAGGGACCATCGAGCCGATGATCGTCTGGGCCCAGGACTGTCAAGGTCGAGGTTGTCTCCGTTTGTCCAAAGGCATTCACAAAGCCGGTGCCCTTGGGGAAGACCTCGATGGCTTTACGGATAACCGGGAACGGCATCGGAGCACCACCGTACGACAGGTTTTGCAGACTCGACAGATCAAACTGCGAAAACTCCGGATGATCGATCAGCTGTTTCATCATTGTTGGTACCACGAAAGCGTGGGTCACTTTCTCTGTGTGGACAGCTTCTAACCATTCCTTGGGCTCAAACTGTTTGAGTACAACAATTTTACGGCCTGCCCAGACCGCAGTCATGATGTTTGCCGTGCCAGCAATATGGTAGAGCGGGGCACAGAGAAGAGAAGTCCCACGGTCGCTCCCGTCAGCCATTTCGACTGTCCCGACGACGTAGTTGGTAAAGTCGCCATAGGTGAGCATTACCCCTTTCGGGAGCGAGGTCGTCCCGCTCGTGTACATGAGGATTGACACATCGCTCTCGTCGACTTCGGCATCCTCGATGTCAGGTGAACCATCCGCCACCAGCTTCTCAAAATCTAACATTTCAGGGGCTGGATTCTCCATCGCGACATAGTGCTGCACACTAGAAAATTGAGGCTGGAGTTGTTTGATGAGATCGACATAGCGGCTGCCGACAAACAACACTTTTACGTCGGCTGCGGTTACCATGTATTCAATTTCTGGTGGTTTTGCCCGGTAGTTAAGCGGGACAAACGTCGCCCCCAGCGTAGCAGTGGCATAGTACGTTTCGACAAATTGGTTGGAATTAGTCTGCAGGGCCGCGACTCGATCACCAGCTTTAACTCCCAGGTCACGCAGGCTAGTGGCAAGTCTACGCACGCGGTCGAGGGCTGAGGCGTATGTCAGCCGGTTTCCTTCAAAGACGAGGATTTCCTGATCAGGAAACATCATACTCGGAATGCTCAAGAAATTCGCAGTGTTCATCGGCGCTCCCTATAGCATTGCAAAAATTCGCTGTTCTAGTTGTAGTCCATCAGCCAGGGGAAGGTCTGCCCCGTGGCGAATCGCTCGTTTTGCCAGGGCGAGAACCCTGGAATCATATTTGGCAAGTGTGTACGCTAGACTTTTAGCCGCCGTCAAGAGGGTCTGTCGTGGGACAACACGATTCGCGAGGCCGCTGTTCCAGGCTTCGTGGGCACCGACCCTTCTCCCAGTGAGAACCATGTCTAAAGCTCGGCCGAGGCCAAGTGCTCGTGGTGCAGTCTGTGTTCCCCCAACTCCAGGGACCATACCAAGACTCGTTTCCGGGAGGAAAAAAATTGTATCGTCGGCGGCAATGCAGATATCGCAAAGTAGGGCCATCTCCATGCCGCCACCAACCGTATACCCATGTACGGCGGCAATGGTTGGTTGAGGAAGATTGACAAGAGTGCCCCACACATTTCGTTGCCAGCGGATCTCTCGGGCTTTGGTTGGCGACGGAGCCGAACCAAATTCTGAAACGTCACCGCCGGTAGAAAAGGCGGGCCCCTCTCCGCGCAGGATCATGACGCGGACCTCTGGATCGTCGCGGACTGCACAGAGCACTTCATACAGATCGTCACGCATCTGGACGTTGTAGGCATTCAGCCTTCGCGGGCGACTAAGGGCGACTATAGCAAGTGGCCCTTCTTTTTCGTAGATGACGGCTGAGAAAGACATATCTGATATCTGAGATGTGAAACACAATGCGTAACACGTGAAACGTGAGGCGTAAAATGTAATACGTACAGCATGAAAATAAATTAAAAACGGTTAAGAGTCAGCACGATAGCCGACGATAAACGGTGTATGGAGAACACTTCTCATTTTTTCCAAACGGCCTTTCCTCCAACAAGTGTCATTTCAACCTGGCACTGCCCAATTTCTTCCACTGGGGTTTTTAATATGTCTCGATCGAGAACAACCACGTCAGCAAGCATCCCCGGCAGAATTTTTCCTTTCTGATGTTCTGCAAAACTAACCCAGGCGCCTGCACTGGTAAATAAGGTTAAGGCGTCAATCAGCGGGAGCGCTTCTTGTTGGTTGATAAACGTTCCGATGTATGAGGCTCTTTGCATCGTGGCTTGTATGCCGAGTAGGGGTGAAAGCGGTGCGATTGGACAATCAGAACTCCCGGCAACAGGAACACCCCGAGCCAGCAGGCTCTTCGTGCGATACAGCCAATCCTGTTGCTCAGGAGCAATCTCGGCTGCGTATTTGTCCCCGTAAAAATAAAGAAACCCAGGTTGGGTGACGACAGTGACACCACATTCGGCGAGTTGGGAAACGAAAGGGGGAGGACAGAGCGCGCAGTGTTCAAGCCGGTGGCGGTGGTCAGCGCGCTGCTGTCTTTGAAGTGCGTTTGAGATCGCTGCAAGACCGGCACATATGGGGCCTTCTTCGACGGTATGGATGGCAACCTGAAAACCGTGGCGATGCACGTGCCACACCATCTCAGTTAGCTCTTCTGGGGAAGGGTATACTTCTCCACGGGCTTCGTGAACCATGATCTTGATGCTGCCGAGATTAACCCAGTCATCTCCGCTAAAAGGAGCGAGACCGGCTTCTATGATTTGCGGGAAAGCACCGATCCCTATCATCACGGTTGAGCGAGCAGAGAGAGTGCTGCTGTCATACAGTTGCTGAAAAACTTGAAAATCTGCAAGCGTATTGCCAGAACCCGCATCATGAAATGAGGTGATGCCACAACGCACAAGCGCGGAGCAGGCTTGTTGTAAGCCCGTGTTGAATATCCGTTGCGAGAGTGGCGGTATAACCGTCCGTAAGAACGGCTCCAGCTCGTACACTGCACCAGTGGGCTCGCCTGTGCATCTCTCTCGTTCGACGATGCCACCATCGCGGGGAGTAAAAGAGTGATCAATACCAGCTCGTTGTAAGGCAGCACTGTTGAGCACAGCGGCATGTCCCGTGCGGTGGCGGATGATAATTGGGTGTGTTGGCGAGACCGCGTCAAGTTCATCTCGTGTCGGATGACGGTTTTCTGCAAGATAAAACTCGTCATAGCCATAGCCTCGCAGCCAGTCGTCTGGCGAGAGGCTGGAAATTTGCTGAATGAGAAGAGACTGAATCTCGGCGACTGAATCGCTATTGCTAAGATCAACCCCGCAAAACCGACTCGCCCAGGAAAATAAGTGGAGGTGGGGGTCAATAAAGCCGGGGAGAACGGTTTTCCCAGCAACGGAAATCTTCTCGGTCTGCGGCGAGGCGAGGGTACGCAAGTCTTGTTCGCGACCAATCGCCAGGATGCGACCGTCGGCTATGGCTACAGCTTCAGCGGTCGGTCTGGTCAACGAGAGCGTGAGAATTTTTCCTCCATAGAGGAGCAAATCTGCGGTTGGCACGGGGGTGTTTCAGACTGTCATAGAAATGCGTAGGGGCACGATATGCCGTGCCCCTACGCGCTGAAAGCTTAATGGCTGAAGACTAACTATCTTTAATCCGACGACGGCAACGGCTTTGCCTCTTTCAACTGCATGTCTTTGTCGCAGCAATTGAGTTCCCCGTTGCCAGGCTTGTTGCACAGCACTTCAGTGCCACAGGTTTCACAAAAATAACGTTTGCCAAGTTGTGCCATAATTTTCCCTCCTGTGAGAAATACATCCATTACCGCGAGAACGGTAACGTAGTTACTTCCGCTATCACGGGCGTTCCGTCGCTGTCAATCCGCAGTTGTGTCCCAGGCGTTAGATGTTCTCGTCGTATGTAAGCTAAGGCAATTGGTTGCTGAAAACGGGGAGAGTGGGCAACGCTGGTAAGCCACCCGACCTCCTGCGAGTCATAAAAGACTTTCGCGCCACTCTCCGGGAGAGTTTCGCTCTGGATAACAAGCCCGCTCAGCTTGCGGTTGACGTGTCCGCGTGCCGAAGCTCGTTCGACCACTTCTTGACCGAGATAACAGCCTTTTTTGAAGCTAATTACCCTGTCAAGACCAACTTCCAGCACAAGCCGTTTCTCGTCCATATCAAGTCCATACCACGGAATGCCTGCTTCAACGCGTAACATGTGCAACGCGGCAAGTCCGACTGGACGGATGCCAAATGATTCTCCAGCTTTGAGCAAAACCTGCCACACGTGTTCTGCTTGTTCTGTCGGGATCAACATCTCATAGCCATCTTCGCCGGTGTCACTAACGTGGACAAGCCGAACGGGAACGCCGGTAAGGTCCACTTCTTTGTGTTGTAAAGGTTCGGGAATATCAAGTGACACACCCACTGTAGTAAGAACGCGTGCAGCTGCCGGGCCTTGCAAAGACAGTGTTGTTTGCTGAGCACTCAGGTCTTCCATTTCCACATCATCAGCAATGATAAAGTGGGAAAGTGCCTCTGTCGTTTTTTCTTGAATGCGAGCATCCATATCCAGCAGGAGCGCTGTCTCCAACGCATAAATGCGTAAATCTGCAACGATACGCCCCTGTTCCGTGAGAAATGTTGCCGGACAGCCACGTCCAGGCATTAACGCTTTCACATCGTTGGAAACCATGCCCTGCAAAAACGAAACACGGTCCTCACCGGTCATCCGTACCTGCGTGCGAAATGACAGATCGATAAGACCAACAGTCTCACGGACCGCGTGATATTCGGCAAGTGGCTCGGCGAAACGTTCTGGCAGTTCTACGCCACGGTCGTCACTCAAGACGGCACCGTGTTGAGTGTGCCAGGCAAACAACGGTGTTTTCATACGACAACGGTAGCAAAGGTTGAGGGGTCAAGAAAGCAGTGGACGATGAAAAACCTTATGCGTGCTACGTTGCGCAGCGTTTCATGCCCTCACGTCTGACTGATCACATATCACGCTTCACGTATCACGTTCTTACACCTCAACCAAAATGTCGTCCCCTTCAACTTTGACGGCAAATTTTTGCAAAATTGTATCTGGGTCATCACGATTAACCCCTGTAGTGACATCAAACTCCCAGCCGTGCCAGGGACAGGTCACGACCGCTCCGTCAACGTCACCTTCGCTCAGCGGTCCGGCTTGGTGGGGGCAAACCTCATCAATAGCGTAGTAGGTGCCATCGATATTGAAAATAGCAATGCGTTGCCCTTCAACCTCAACACACTTGCCCTGACCTGCCGCAATCTCGCTTGCTTGAGCCACTTTAACAAAACCGGCCATATCTGGTTCTCCTCCTTGATCCACAGGATAAGCGCGAATCTAAGCAAATTCCCCGTACAGGGGCAAGGTTGGTGGTTTGTTGACCAATCCGAGTTGACAGACAGGAAGGGTGGCGGGTATCGTCTGGCTATTCTCGCTATCAATTAAGGAGGAGCCACCATGGATGAAGCAGCAAAAAAGACTGCGTTACGGATGATCCCGTACGGACTCCAAGTGCTGGGAGCAAAAGAAGGGGATAAAATCACGCTTGCGACGGTCAACTGGACAACCCAGGTCTCATTTCAGCCACCTCTCGTTGTGGTTGGGGTAAAAGGGGACTCGGGGGCGCACAACATGGTCAAGAACGGCAAAGTCTTCACCATGAGTTTTCTGGGCACCGGGCAGAAGGATCAGGCGTTTGCATTTTTCAAACACGTTGAACCTGAGGGCGGGAAAATGGGCGGCTTTGCATACGAAACCGGAGCCAACACGGGGTGCCCTATCCTCAGTGATGCCCCGGCGTGGGTTGAATGTAAAGTGATCGGGTTCCACGAATATGGTGACCACACAGTCGTGGTCGGCGAAGTTATTGAAGCCGGTCTCAAGAAGCAGAGTGATGCGCTGACGCTGAAAGAGCTGAATTTGAATTACGGCGGGTAAGCATTACTGACGTGTGGCTCGCTTCGCTCTATGGTTAGAATTCGTAAGAGTGAGCAGAGCGAACGAGCCATTCGTTCTATAGAGCGAATGTAGTGAGCTGGTCGAGGGCAAGATGTCAATGGGAAGGTCCTGTCCTATGGTAGCAGCACGCTCGCTTGGCAAAATTCATTGCGGTTATTTATTTTTCTAGCTCAACCATCCATCCATGCGGGTCAGACTTGAGACCACGCTGAATAGCCGAAATTTCGTCGAATAACCGCTGAGCCAAAGGCCCAACTTTTCCATCGCCAATCATAAGCTTCTCGTTTTTGTAGGCGAGTTCGCTGACTGGTGAGATGACAGCAGCAGTGCCGGTGCCAAACACTTCACTCAGCCGTCCATTCTTGGTTGCGGTAAAGACTTCGTCGATACTAATTGGCCGTTCGGCGACACGGATACCCCAATCCCGCGCTAGTTGTAGCACCGTGTCGCGGGTGATACCGGCAAGGGTCGAACCATTGAGAGACGGAGTAACTAATTCATTATCGATGACAAAAGCGATATTCATCGAGCCGACTTCTTCAACATATTTCCGCTCAACACCGTCCAACCACAATACCTGTGTGTATCCTTTATGATGAGCCTCTTCTGCCGCTGCTAAGCTCGCGGCATAATTGCCACCAGTCTTGGCATCGCCAGTGCCACCTTTTACGGCTCGCACGTAATGGTCTTCGACGAGAATCTTGACCGGATTGAATCCCTCCGGGTAGTAGGCCCCGACCGGTGAGAGAATGATGAAGAACAGATAGGACTGCGATGGACGCACCCCTAAGAAGGGTTCTGTCGCGATCATGGCTGGGCGAATATACAGCGAAGTCCCTGGTGCGCGCGGAACCCACTCTCGGTCTACTGACACGACGCTTTTAATTGCCGACAAGAACAGTTCTGCATCCATCTTTGGCATGCACATGCGTTCACAGGAGTGGTTCAAGCGCGCGGCATTTCTATCTGGCCGAAAAAGCAAGATGGTGTTGCGCGGTGAACGATACGCCTTGAGTCCTTCAAAAATCTCTTGGCTATAGTGCAAGACCGCAGCAGATGGCGCCAAAGACAGCGGTCCATACGGCACGACGCGTGGATTATGCCAGCCCTGGTCAGCTGTGGCATCCATGAGGAACATGTGATCCGTAAAAATCTGACCAAACCCGAGCTCGTTGTCGCGCGGTTTGGCTTTAGGGCTCGTTGTGCGGGTAATAGAGATCGTGGTAGCCATAAGACATTGGACTCCTCAATTCAACGTGTTCCCAGCAAAATGCGATCAAATCTCCAACAGGGGCGACTTTCTCGCCTATAAGAAAAGCTGACGCGACGCAATGGGAGCCTGTGGACAGCTCCAGCGCCAAGCGGTAAAGACTACCAGCAGAAAGCCCAGCCGAAAGGAGGGCATAATGAAAACCCTTGTTGTGATCGCTCTTCTTGCCGTACCGTTGCGAATCGCCTCTGCCCAGGAAATCTACAAATGGGTAGATGAAAAAGGGATCCTCCATTACGGCGATAGACCAACACATCCGGCTGCGGCACCATTCAAAGGGGAGACGGCTCCATATTCACGCGTTGAGGAACCACTTGACACCAACACAACAGCACCAGGGTCGTCAAACGTTTATGAGTATCCTGTGGAGCGAGAGCCTGTCCAACGATCGACAAAGGTTCCACTTCCTTCACCAACTTTACGCCAGCCGAAAGCGTGGATCGACAAAACTCGGGGAGATTTTTGGATTCAGGGGGCTGTCCATAACGGCGGAAAAGGCACGTGTGATTCTCCAGCGATAGAAGTGACGGTGATTGATGAGATGGGGAGCGTGGATGGAACGTTTGAAGTGCTAGCGGCGTCGAAGGAACTGAGCAAGGGCGAAGACGTGCAATTCATGGGCAAGCATTTTGCCCCCGTTGGCGACAAACTGACCTGGGAAGCGACGCCGCGGTGTGACAGTGAGATGGGCGCGCTCTATGGTCCACGCAAACGCGGATCGCTCAAAATCACCCATCATCGCAAGCTGCGTCTGAAAACGTATAAGACAAAGTAGATCGGCGTGCACCGCGGGCGTTGCGGTTGGATTCATGCCGGAGTCATGATCTGCGACCTTGCCAGGAATGACGAATCAAATCGGTGGGACCAACGTTACTCTATCATCTACGCGCGCTCGTTTAGCTGACCACATGAATCCTCGGCGCGCGCCAGCGCTCGAAGAAACCGGCTTGTGGATTTTTTGAAGCTTTGACTTCTTCGAGGTGCGACTCGATATCATCGTATAACCGCGCGACGTCGACGCCACTGTACGCCGGGCGGTAATTCTCTAAACGCATCAAGCCTTGCTTCAGCAAGTTGATCGCTCCCTGCGGGATGCGACGGTTGACGCGGAGGTGCATGCCGGTTGCAAGACGAATCAATCCTTCGTAGAAATGGCGGTCGTCTCCTTCGGCATCACGCCAGATGTCTTCGAGGAGTTCGTGGCAGCTAAAGTACTCGCGTCGATTGAAAAGTGTAATCGCTTCCGTGAGTTTCGCATGCATAATTACACATCATACCAATCTCGCTTTGCTTGGGTAGTAGTGCTGGGTTTGTTCATCAGTGTTGGGTTTGTCAGGCCGCTGTCTGCCCTTGCTCAAAGCTCAAGCAAAACCTGGAAAACTCTCAACGAACTGTCGCCTGTGGAACGTGAACCTCTTGACCTACGATCGGACACGCCACGTGATGCCGAGATCCCGTATCTTCCGGCGGAACCGTATCCGTTCGCCCCGCCATATACCGCCGAAGAGTTAGGATATCTGGCGTTCGAGCTTGACACCTTGCGACCACGGTTCTCGCATATCTGGCTGAGCGTAGTGCAAAGCATCACTTCTACGGGTTATATTTTGACAACTCTGAAGAACAACACGGCGATTCTCTATTTTCCGCCGGATAGTGTGGCCAGTCTCTTACGCATGCCAGCGGGTACGCAGTACATGCGGGCCTTTTCGCAATTCACCAGTCCCCCAGAGTTGGACGGCGATCAACAGCTTTGGTTTGAGTATCGCACGGACCAGTCGTTTACCAAGAAACAGGATCGCTATCTTTACCGTCCGGGGTTGCGACGGATTCGCCGCCAACCGCAACCGCGTCGTACCGATCGCTTCCCCAACAATGCCCAGTCGTTTGATGACTTGCAGGGACGTGACCCCTGGGAATTCACGTGGACGATTCTTGGGACTGATGTGCTCTCCTCCACCGTGCGCTTCCCCAATACCCGCCCCTCGGTGCCGATCACCCGGCAAGATGGGTCGGTCTACCAGCAAGAGACGAAAGCGCTGAAGATGATGGGCGATAGCTATCCAGCGTACACACCCGATGGCGGTGTGGAATGTTATGTAGTGGAGTCACTGCCCAGACCCGAGTGGCTGCCTGAGTACTATTGCAGCAAGCTCATCTACTGGATCGACAAGAAGCTGTTTTGCCCATTACGCATCGAACAATACGACCGTGAAGGCAAACTCCGTATGATTGCCGAGCGGATCGAACGTAGTGAGTATCCGGAGGATGGCCGCAGCGGCTACACTCCCCTCATTGTCCTCTATTGGGCGGCGGATATTGATGTGATGACCGCCGGGTTCCACGACTACCATCGTAAAGTCAACTGGCTCGATGATCACTGGGAGTCCTATTTCAGTCCGGAGTTTCTCCGGCGTGGCTGGTTTTTGAGTCCCTACAAGAGCCGCGCACAGGTTGACTATGCCGATCAGTTTTATTTGCGACCATTACTGTATCGCGATAAGTTTCCTGACCATCGACAGATCGACCTCGCGCCTGAAGTCGCCGCGCGAGTTGCAGCGCAGGAAGCAGCCGGGCGGTTGGTGTTTGAGGTTAGCGGTCAGCACTCAGCAGTCAGTCATGAGCTGCAAGGGATAAACGGAGAAAAGGATAAAGGGATAAATGGGAAAAACAACGGACGATAGAGGACTGTGTCTTGTTATCCGTTTCTCCATTTCTCCGTTTCTCCTCCGGTTGGGCTGAAAGCTGAAAACTGATAGCTGATAGCTCAAAAGGAGATTTTATGTCTTACGAAACGCTCATCTACGCCAAAGAGGGGAACATTGCAACGGTGACACTGAACCGTCCGGAGAAACGCAATGCCTGGACCACGCAGATGTCGGAGGATGTGGTCGATGTCTTTAAGGTGATGGAAGACGATCCTGAGGTGTTGGTAACGGTGCTGACCGGCGCGGGCGCGCAAGCCTTTTCTGCTGGGGCAGATTTAGGCAATCCCAAGACCCATCGAGTTAATTCTCCAGGCGAACATCTGGCGACCGTCAGTCCACGCGGGTTCGCGGTGTTCAATGCGGTGGCTGATTATCCTAAGCCTGTTGTCGTCGCGATTAACGGTTTTGCTGTTGGCATTGGCTGCCTGATCACTTTGTGTGGGGACATCTTGTTAGCTT
This sequence comes from Binatia bacterium, assembly GCA_050187625.1. Taxonomy (GTDB): domain Bacteria; phylum Desulfobacterota; class Binatia; order Bin18; family Bin18; genus JBFWXH01. The sequence goes on along the minus strand of JBFWXH010000021.1, from coordinate 41,410 downwards.
CAGAAAATGCTGAGATGGGACTGCCGCAAGTGCCGCTGGGAATCATTCCCGCCTACGGCGGGGCAGTGCGTCTGGCCCGCTACGTTGGTCGTGGCAAAGCGATGGAGATGATACTGCTCGGTGAACGGATCACTGCAGCCGAAGCGTATCGGGTGGGTCTCGTCAACAAAGTAGTTCCACAGCCAGAACTCATGCCACTGGCATACGACTATGCGAGACGTTTGGCAGCGCTACCGCCGCTCGCTGTAAAAATGGCGAAGGAATCGCTCAATAAAGGACTGGATATCGCTTCGCTCAAAGATGCCGCCCAGGTTGATATTTATCGCTTTATGCTGCTTGGTCAGACCGAAGACAGTCACGAAGCGCATCGGGCGTGGCGCGAGAAGCGCAAGCCGGTGTTCATGGGAAAGTAGTGCTTTAGCAATAAAGAAGGAGGGAATTCTATGAGTCGTTATAGTGTAAATGTAGGACCGCAGGCAGCAGCCGGTTGGCAGGTGACCCATCTCTCGCCACCAAGTGGGTTGTTTGGTGCGAACGGCATGCGAATTGGCCCCGATGGACGTCTCTATGTCGTCCAAGCCTTTGGGAGTCAGGTGAGTGCGGTAGATACCAAAACTGGGGCATGTGAGACCATTTCTCCGGTCGGTGGACCGATTGTTGCTCCTGACGACATCGTTTTTGACTCACACGGTGTAATGTATGTCACCGAGGTAATGAACGCGCGAGTCAGCGCGCGCACGCCAGATGGGCAGACGCGTATCATCGCCGATAACGTCCCTGGTGCCAATGGCATTACTGCGTATAAGGACCGTCTGTTCATGGACGAATGCCGACCTGAGGGCCGACTGTTTGAGCTGTTTCCTGATGGTCGTGCGCCACGATTGATTGCCGACAATCTTGCCTTGCCAAATGCGTTGGCGATTGGACCAGATGAACAGATCTACTTTCCGCAGATCGCGGCCGGCGAAATCTGGCGTGTGCCTCTCTCTGGCGGTACGCCACAACGTTTCATGGCTGGCTTGGCCGTACCGACGGCCGTAAAGTTTGATCAGAAAGGTGTATTAACCACGACCCAGGCCGGTAATGGCGAAATCCTCAAGATTGACATCCAGAGCGGTGCGAAGACGCCGGTTAGCAAAGTACGACCAGGGATCGATAACTTTGCGGTCGATGCGGACAATCGCTTATTCATATCTCACTTCATCGATGGTGGAGTCGCCGAAATTCTCAGTAATGGACAAGAACGGGTTCTGGTTCCAGCGGGCTTACTCGGACCGATGGGGCTGGCGGTTGGCAGTGATGGAACGCTCTATGCTGCGGATGGAATGAGCTTTGTGGTGATCTCGCGTGAGGGCAAGCAAAGCCGCTCGGGCATGTTGCTTGATGAAGGATTCCCAGGATTCGTGCGAGGTGTTGCTGCTGGTCCTGGTGGCGCACTGTATGTTACCAATTCGGCAGGCACGGTCAGTTCATATCACCCTGGGACTCGTATCGCTCAGGAATTGACAACCGGCTTGCACGAAGCCTTGGGCTTGGCCTGTGCACCAGATGGTTCAGCGATTGTCGCAGAGGCTGGTGCAGGCAGAGTCGTGAAGGTTAGCACCAAGGGTGAGGTTTCTGTCGTTGCTCAAGGGTTAAGTCGGCCTGCGGGTGTTGCCGCCGCAGCCGATGGTTCATGTTATGTGAGTGAAGCTAGTGCTGGTCGTGTGGTGAAACTGAATGGTGGAAAGTCAACGGTTGTTGAAGGTCTACAAACCCCGCATGGTGTTGCCCTCGCTGGTGATCAGCTTCTGATCCTTGATGTCGGCAGTAAAAAATTGATGAGTTTCTCGCTGTCCAGCAAACAGCGTCAGACGCTAGCGACGAACCTTCCGGTCGGATCTGCTCCGGGTATTACGCCCAAGCCGCTCATGGGCGTACCAGGTCTGATTCCCGGCCCACTGTCTGCATTTTCGGGGATAGCAGTTGGCACGGACGGGACGATCTACGTGGCTGGAGATGGAGAAGGCAGCGTGTTGGCGGTGAGGAAGATCTAAAAGTCAAAAATCACAGAGCAAAAGAGCAGGGCGGGCTTTGCCTGCCTTTTGCGTCGCTGTCTATCACAAACCGAGTGTCGTAGCGAGGGTGATATGCCTGAAAAGTGAGGTAAAGTGCGGTGATAATAAAAAGGTTTTCTCTTTTTGTTGTTGTGATTGGACTATTGGGATCTGTGTACAGCAGTTCAGCCTATGCTGAAGACCAACTACAAAACGTAAAGAAGGAAGTTATGAAAGAGCAATCGGCAATCGCAAGCAAATTTATTGGTACCTGGAGGCTCGTCTCCGTCGAAGCTCGACGACCAAATGGCGAGATTGCGCCAACGCCCGCGCGGTATAGTCCGACGCCTCTCGGCTATCTGATGTACGACAACACTGGCCATGTTGCTGTGCAGATCATGCGACCGGATCGTCCGAAGTTTGCGGCTAACGACATGGATAAAGGCACTCCAGAAGAACTAAAAGCGGCGTGGGAAGGCTATAGCGCCTATTTGGGAACCTATGAGATCAACGACGCCGAAGGGTTTGTCGTGCATCATGTTGAAATTAGCGTGTTCCCGAACTATGTCGGTTCAGATCAGAAGCGATTCTACGAACTGTCTGATGATACGTTGGTGCTGAAACCCCCACAACGACAAGTCGGCAACGAGCAGCTCAACATGCGAATTACTTGGCAGCGTGTCAAATGACTCGTCTAACGTGAGGTTAGGAGGTGGTGTGTATGAAACAGCAACCGCGACGGGTATTTTCTGTCGGGCTTTTCGTCGTTGTCATCACGGGGCTCTGGTGGTTTTCTGCAACGTCCGCCTTTGCACAACGAACTATTAACTGTGCAAGTAAAGGAGAACGTTACGAATACTGTCGTGCAGATACGAACGGGTATGTTCGTCTCGAAGAGCAATTTTCTGACGCTCCATGTATAGCGGGGCGCACCTGGGGATATGACGATATGGGAATCTGGGTGAAAGATGGTTGCCGTGCTCGATTCGCGATTGGGCGGCAAAATTATTACAATCCCTCTCAGCGCCGCGGCAAACGTGACTATGATGAACGAGACTATTATGATCAATCGGCACCCGCGGCCCGGATGCTTCGCTGTGAAAGTAAAGGCGAACGCTACAATTATTGCCCGGCGGAAACGAGAGGATATGCCCGCTTGGAGAGACAATTATCTGATGCAAGGTGTGAAAAATGGTACTCCTGGGGATATGATTGGAGCGGCATTTGGGTTGATCATGGCTGTCGCGCAGAATTTTCTATTGGCCGCCGTCGCGGCTACTCCCGGGACTGGCCGTGGCAGTAGATCTTTATTAAATGAGGATAAGGGATAAGAGGGAAAGGAGAAAGGAAGAACGCTCTCCTTTTTTTGCTTTTTCCATTATCCTTTATCCCCTATCCCGTTTTCCCCTCGGGAATAGCCTAGTCGTTCTTCTTTCCACCCGCTATAGTGCCCTCCATGACAAAGACTCCTGTTGTTACTCCTATTCCGTCTGCAACCGTTATTTTGCTCCGTGACGCGGACGGGGATCTCGAAACTCTTTTGCTGCGGCGGAATTCACGCCTTTCTTTTCACGGGGGAGCATGGGTATTTCCTGGCGGGCGTATTGATCCAGAAGACTACGATATGAATGCATCCGACGATATGCTTGCGGCTGCTCGTCGGGCAGCGGTGCGCGAAGCCCACGAGGAGGCTGGACAAGTTGTCGCACCGGAAGACATGATTTGGCTCTCGCATTGGACAACGCCAGAGGGGCGTCCCGAACGTTACTCAACCTGGTTTTTCCTTGCAGCGGCAGAACACGACGACGTTAGGATCGACGGTGGTGAAATCCATGATCATCGCTGGGCGCGCCCAGCGCATGCTCTTGCTGCACAGCAGGCCAAAGAACTTGAACTACCCCCTCCAACGTTTGTGACGCTGACGAAACTCGCTGCCCATCGGTCTATGAGCGAGGCCCTGTCGTATTTCCGTGCGTGTGACGCGGAGATTTTTGTCCCCCGTTATACGCAAGTGCCGGGGGGCATTTGTTCAATGTACCAAGACGATGTGGGTTACCCGGATGTCAATGTTGAACGCCCTGGACGGTATCACCGATTGTGGATGACCGAGAGCGGTTGGAAATACGAAAAGTCAGTCTAGAGGCTTGGCGTCTCGCGTCCAGAGTCCGGACGCGAGAGTTCGTTCCTGCGCGAGACTGACCGCCCCTAGACGCTAGACTTCGAGAATGATCTTCCCAAAGTTCTTATTCTCCTCCATATAGCGGTGCGCATCTGCTGCTCGTGCTAATGGGAAGATCCGATCGACAATGGGCTTGATCCGGCCTGAAGCGAGTAACGGAAGCCAGTTTTGTGTAAAGCGCTGTGTGATAGCGATTTTTTCTGCGAGCATTCGGGCGCGGAGGACCGAGCCGAAAATCTGTAGCCGCTTTGCCATGATGAGCTGTAAATTGACCTCGACTTTCACGCCTCCCATCAAGCCGACTAAGACGAGACGGCCACCAATCTTGAGGCTCTGAATATTCTTGTTCCAATACCCTGCACCAATGAAATCCTCGATGAGGTCGACGCCCTGTCCGTTGGTGACTTCCTTCACCCAGTCCGCGAAGTCACGTTCTTTATAGTTGCAGCCAGCCGTTGCTCCGAGTTCAATACAGCGTTGAATCTTCTCTGTAGACCCTGCGGTGACCAGAACGCGAGCGCCGGTCTCACGCGCCATCTGAATGCCGGCGGTTCCGACCCCACTGGCAGCAGCATGAATGAGCACTGTTTCCCCAGCTTTGAGATTGCCCAGGGTGAACATCGTTTCCTGAGCGGTAAAGAATACTTCCGGTATTGCCGCGGCTTGCACGAAACTCCACCCCGAGGGAATTGGAATTGCCATCCGCGCGTCGAGCACCGCTTTCTCGGCATATCCGCCACTGCCAACCAGCGCGCAGATCCGATCTCCGGGCGTGATGTCGGTAACGGCTGAGCCAATAGCTTCAACCTCACCAGCCAGCTCCAAGCCTAGGATGTCAGTTTCGCCAGGCGGGGGAGGATAGTTCCCGGCTCGTTGTAACGTATCAGCACGGTTGAGTGCCGTGGCACGCACCCGAACCAATATTTGCTCCGCTGTCGGCGTTGGGTCTGGAACTGTTACCAGTTGTAGAACCTCCGGACCCCCAGGAGCCGTTGCACGAATTACTTGCATAAAACCTCCGGTTACGGATTGAGTCATTGAGCGATTGAGTGATCAAGGCATTGCGTTATTGTGAGAGTGCATCATCGGCTCATTTTCCTGAAAAATGGGCTTTTCGTTTGGCGAGGAATGCGTTGGTCCCTTCGATGAAATCGGGAGCTTGGGCTGAGATCGTGATGAGCTGAGCCTCGCTGTGAAGGTGGTTTTGTAGAGACGTATTGAAGCTTTGATTGAGGAGCTGCTTCGTCCGACCAAAGGCTGCTGTTGGACCTTGGGCTAATTCCTGGGCGAGTGTCATTGCCTCGTCCAGGACATTTTCTGGTGGCACGACGGCATTGACAAGTCCCAGGTGCAAGGCCTCTTCCGCACTGACAGGTTTGTTCCGTAAAAACAACTCAGTTGCTCGTCCAACACCGACATAGCGCGGTAAGAAAAACGACGAGCTTGAGTCAGGACTCGCGCCAATTCCTAGGAAAGCCGTAAGTAAGGACACTTTAGGTGAGGCCACACGAAAATCACACGCTAAAGCGAGCCCAAGCCCACCACCCGCGGCGACGCCATTGAGGGCGGCGATAATCGGCTTCGGTAGCTCCCGCATTGCAATGATTGTCCCATGGAGAATGCGAAACAGCGCGTCGAAACTTTCGATTGAACGTCCGGCTTCGCGGGCAGCAACCATGAATTTAATATCACCACCACCGCAGAATGCGTTGCCGTTCCCAGTCAGGATAAGAGCTCGTACAGTCGCGTCACTTGCGCATTCGCGTACTGCTTGCTGCAAGCCAAGCGCAACATCCTCGCTCAGAACGTTGTAGCGGGCTGGGCGATTCAGGGTGATCACACCGACACTTCCTTCTCGATTCCAATAGACAGCTTGTTCGCTCATCGATTCCTCCTCAAGAAAAAACCTCAAACAAATGGCGTGAGATGTGAATCGTAAAGGGTAACGCGTCAAACGTAAAAGGGGGAGGGGTGATTGCGGGTTGCGGGCTGCGTGTTACGTATCACGTGACGCGGGAAACACGACAGGTGTTCCGTGTTCGTTTAGCATGAAAGGAGTCTCACATGGCAGTCAAGCAGCTCACTCCGCAAGAAGCTCGCGACCTGATGCAGAGAGATGCAAAGATGATTTATCTTGATGTTCGCACCGTTCCTGAATTTACAGCCGGACATCCGCAAGGTGGAATCAACATTCCTGGGTTTTTTTTCCAACAACCCGGCCAGCCAAGTCCGAATCCCGACTTTCTCACGGTTGTCGAAGCCATTCTCCCCAAGGACGCTGCCATCATTGTAGGGTGCCAGGCTGGAGGACGTTCTCAGCGGGCAGCAGAGATGTTGGATAAGGCTGGTTACACCAACGTGGCTAATATGATGGGCGGGTTTGGTGGTGGCCAGAATCACGCCGGGCAGCTGATTACTGGTTGGCGCGATGCGGGGTTGCCCGTGAGTACAGACAATGGTGACGGAGTAAGTTATGCGTCGTTAGCCACGAAAGCGGGAGTGAAGGCGTAAGCTGACCAATGAGTTCATTGAGAGGGATTCGCAAGAGATCTGGTGGTCCCTCGAAGGGACGTTATCGATGTTCTTGTGGCGAGGGTTATGGGAGGGCTTAATCGCGGGGGGTACTGTATCCTAGTGCGTGCAGGTAGGCGTGGACAGCAGTCGTCAGCCCCATATACAAGGCGTCACAGATAAGGGCATGTCCGATCGACACTTCGGCCAAGCCAGGGAGGTGTCGAGCCAAAAAGGGAAGATTGCTGAGATCGAGATCATGACCCGCGTTAAGGCCGAGGCCGATCTCTTGTGCAACAACCGCTGCGCGGTGATATTCTTCATACACTCGCTGGCCTTCAGGAGTGCCAAACGTTTTGGCATAGCGTTCAGTGTATAACTCGATACGGTCAGTGCCGATGTCTTTGGCTCGTCGCACTTGCTCTGGGGCAGGTTCAAGAAAAAGACTGGTACGAATCTCCTGCTCTTGCAACTGTTTCAACACGTTTGTGAGCCACGTGACGTCGCCTGTGAGGTCCCACCCGGCGTTTGAGGTCAGCACATCCGGTGGATCTGGCACGAGCGTGCATTGTGTTGGATGTACCTGCGAGACGAGGTCAAGAAATGCTGGTGAGGGATATCCCTCAATGTTGAACTCGGCGGTAAGCCTCGCCGCGAGATCAAACACGTCTTGTTGACGAATGTGTCGACCGTCTGGCCGAGGATGGACAGTAATGCCGTGACAGCCCGCGGCGATACAGGTTTGGGCAGCATGGATAACACTTGGATTGTTACCGCCGCGTGCATTCCGGAGCGTAGCGATTTTGTTGACGTTCACGCTAAGTTTGATCATAAAGCCTACGAATCACCTTCGCCAACTCACAATTTCTTTTATGATGTTGACGCACGCAAGTCGGTTCCGCCACTCACAGGAAGCGTCACTCCCGTGATAAAACTGGCCGCATCAGAGGCTAAGAAGACAGCAGCGTCACCGATGTCTTGTGGTCGTCCGAGACGGCCAAGCGGAACTTGCTTGGCATAATCAGCCTTCTGTTGCGGGGTCAGGGCGCTACTCATCATCGGTGTTTCAATCGGTCCGGGAGCGATAGCGTTGACGCGAATGCCCTGTCGTGCGACTTCATAGGCAAGATCTCGTGTCAATGCGACGACCCCCGCTTTTGAGGCAGCGTACGGGACGTGGGGAACCGTATAATGAAAGGCCGCGATTGAGGCGATGTTGACAATCGCGCCCCGCTGTTGCTTGATCATTTCCCGAATAACACGATGGCAGCACAAAAAGACCCCTTTGAGATTGACAGAGAGTACATCGTCCCAATCTGCCTCGGTTTGTTTCTCAATTGGCTTAACGACAACCACACCAGCATTGTTGACCAAGATGTCGATCGTGCCAAAATGACCGAGTGTTTCCTGAACCATGCGGTCCACCTCACCGGCGCTAGTAACGTTAACGGATACGCCGAGCGCTTGGACACCGAGAGCTTCGATTCTCGCGACTGTACTAGAGATACGTTCTTGCGCAGTGTCATTCACGACAACATGTGCCCCGGCACGAGCCAGACTCAAGGCGACACCCTGTCCGATACCCTGCCCGCTTCCAGTCACAATTGCGACCCGTCCATCAAGTGTGCCCATAGCAATTTCTCCTTTATGACCCACGACTTTACTGTGGGGGCCCTTTGTCGGTCAAGGTTGCGACGAAAGAGACGAGGACGTAGTGTCAATAGCCAAAGAAGATCACCACGTCTCCCTGGCGGTGACAATACGAAGCAACGTGATCGAGTGGGACACGGTGGGCAAAGTTGAGGTGAGAATAGAATTCCTGCTCGTGTGTATAGCCAAAGCCATGCAAATGACAGAAGAAAGGGTAATGAATAACGACACCTGAGCGGTTTGGTATGAAAGGGGTTCGGCCAGCCGCACCGACTGGTGGAGGTCCAACTGGTGCAAAGGGTACGCTCGTGCCAAATCGTCGGCGTGTAAAGCCAGAATATGAATGCGGGACACCGTAATAATTGTACGAGGGATTCCGCTCAGACAGGTGCTCCTGTGTTCCATGTCGCGCGTAGTCGTCACGATAGCGGGCGAAGGGCCTTCGCTGTGGTCGAACGAAAGCTCGTCGATCAGAGCGAAAACGGTGTGAGTGTGAAAACCCTGGCGAACGGAATGCCGGACTACCATAATTGGTGTGTGGACCATGTCCACCAAAGCTGCGATGAAAACCGCTGCTAGAATGGCCGCGGTTGTGACCGCCGCCGAAACGGAGATCACCAGCCCAAGCCGGGGTGAGTGCACATGCCACGAAGATGACAACGATAAGAGTAAGAGAGGTGCTGGAAGAGAGTGACATAGAAAAACTGTGACAGGATTTTCTTGTACAAGCAATCCTCTTGTATTCATATACGAGCGACTCTAGGCGATACTGGCCTCCTTCGGTATGATTGACGATATTTTCACTGCGCGAAAAAAGATCTGTTTTAGAAGGTCTACTATGAGTACGTATTTGCGTGAGCTTGCTAGCCGTTTGGTTGCCTTCGATACTGTCAGCACCAAGACCAACACCGAAGCGATGGAGTACCTCGGGGCCCATCTGGCGGATCATGGCTTTCACGTTGAACTCCACCGTGTCGAGGTTGACGGCGTCTCGAAGGTCGATTTGGTTGCCTATGCGGGTCCAACAGAGCCAGACGGTCTGATTGTGTCAGGGCACATTGATATCGTCCCCTTTGCTGGACAACCGGGCTGGGAACGCGATCCGCTCCGCTTGGATATTGATGATACGCGCGTCTACGGCCGTGGAACGTCGGATATGAAAGTTTTTCTGGCGCAGTGTGTGGATGCGGCTGCCCAGCTCGACCTCACCAGCTTGCAGCGTCCATTAGTGTTCATTTTTACGTCCGATGAGGAGATTGGCTGCCTCGGGGCAGCACGGATGTTGCCGGCCCTGCCACAACTGCTTGGGCGTATCCCCCAACCATGGTTGGCGTGGATCGGGGAACCCACCTCATATGAGGTATTTCACACGCATAAAAGTGTGGCCATTTTTAATGTAATTATTCGGGGCAGAGGTGGGCACAGCAGTATTCCTGAGCAAGGGGTGAATGCCATCGCCGTTGCAGGGAAGGTAATTGATACAATTGGGCGGTATCAAGCTGAACTCCAGAGTCAACGGGCCGATGCTTTTGTCGAGTTGTTCCCGGAGTCGCCTTATACGACCTTAAATTTTGGCAATATTCGGGGAGGCACTGCAGCCAATATGATTGCCGAAGAGTGTACGATACAAGTGAGTTATCGTTCACTCCCCCAAAGCGATCCCTTTGCGGTCTACCATGAAATTGTGCGACGGGTCCAACAACTTGACCTCCACGATTACTCTGCTTCTCCGTACCGAGCACAAATCGAAGTATCGCAACCTTTTCTCGTTCCCCCCCTATTATCTCCACGCAACACGCCGCTCGAAGGCACCCTGTTCTCTCTGCTCAATCGTCAGATCAGTGGCGGTGCGCCGTTCGCTACAGATGGCTGTCAGTTTGCTCGTGCGGGAATTGCCTCGCTGATCTGTGGCCCGGGAGATCTAGACCAGGCCCATCAGCCGAATGAAAGTATCCGGCGTGAGGCCTTCGAAGGAGGAACGGACGTGGTGCTCGCAGTGGTGGACCAGTTGTGTGGAACGTCAGTCCGAAAGTAGTCGAAGACGGACAGGTGCTTTTCTTCTCTGTTACCGGGCAGATGGTGTGGTCGATGCTGTAGCGGACAGAGAGAGGAAAAAACGACTCCCTTTCCCTGGCGTGCTTTCCAACCAGATCCGACCACCGTGTAACTCAATCAGAGTTTTGCAGAGGGCAAGGCCCAAATTTGCCCCTTTCGTCGCGGTGAGTGAGCCGCTTTCTGTCGAGGTGAAGAGTTTGAAGATGTGCTCTTGTTGCTCCCGAGGAATTCCCGCGCCATTATCGGTGACACCGATAGTGACTTGGTTTCCTTCCCGCGCAGCGCCAACCAACACGTAGGCTCCAACCTTCTTGGCACTCTTGATAGCGTTGCTCGTTAAACTGATTAACACCTGCTGTAAGCGTGTCGGGTCTGCATACACTTCAATTTCCTGTGGCACCGTGTTGAGTAACTTGACATTATGAGAGCGAGCCATTGAGCCCACAGTATCAAAGGTTTTTTGTACAAGCGGAGCGAGTACCACCTGTTGTCGCCGGAGGACGACGCGTTCCCCCTGTATAGCTGAGACATCGAAGAGGTCTGTCAGCATGGAGAGGAGCGTTGCGCTATTGCGGGCACACATTTCTAGCAACTGCCGACCTTCTTCAGGGAGACGGTCCGTCCACTCCTCACGAATCACGTCAAGGGAGCCGATAATGGCACTGAGCGGTGTGCGTAGGTCATGCGACGCGGAGGCAAGTAAACTTTCGCGCATACGCTCGGCCAGCGACAATTGTTCAATCTCATCATGGGCAGTTTTAAGTTCTGTTTGAAGGTCTTGAATCGTCTGTTGGAGTGCTGTGTTTGCCTGGGTCAACTCTGCCGTCCGTCGGCGCACCTCTTGGTCTAAATCTGTCCGTTGTTGTTGCAGAGCTACCTCGCGCTGTGAACTCTCTAGCGCGAGCGCGGTTTGCCCGGCGAGAATAGACAACAGTTTCAATTCGTAGGGGGTAATATCCTGTTCGAGACGTTCACTGGCAATGAGAGCCATTCCATGAACTTCTTGGAGTGTGGTGAGTGGGATTAGAATAATAGAACGTACCCGTGGATGATAATGGTGGACTCGTTGACTCGCACTGACAGTGGGACGGCTTCGCCTGAGGGCAAGGGCGAAGTATCCTTGCGCGATCTGTAGCTGCGTTTCGTTCTCAACATCAGCACGCAACCCCGATGGTATACAGCGTTCCAGGGTGAATTCGTACGTTCGCCGATCAACGCGATAGATCGCCGACAGAACGGTCGGCAGTAATGACTCCACTTCGGCCAGAAAATACGAGAGTAAGTCGACCGGCAGCAATTCGGCATTTGATCGCTTTTGCAAGTTTACCCACAAGGACTCTACCCGGTCCAAATAGGAGATCAGGGCTTGCGCTTCAACCTGCAGTCGTCGAAGTTGCGCCTGCGGGTCGGGTGGTGTAGGTGTCACTGCTGGGCCACCGATCAGGCTATCAGTGTTGGTATCTTCTTTCCGCATAATCATCGAAGAAGATCGCCATCATCTGGGCGACTTCGTGCGTGGTGGTTTTTAAGATTTCAGAAAGATGACCAGAAGAAAGCCGTAGCACTTCCCACGACAAAGGGACGAAGGTGGGAAAGCGATAACTGCCGCTGAATCCTAACCCAAGGCCGATGCTAATCAGGTCGGCACAGTGGACTAAGTGCTCATGAAGTGTTGGCGAAAGACTATTCGGCACTGACGGAGAATGATGATAAGCGATGGCCCTTTGAATGGTAGGAGACAGCCCCCAGCGGTGAACAAGAAACCCTCCGGTTTGGTTGTGAGAGAAACCAAAGATTTCGCGTTCCGCTGCTTCTAAGGTGAGACGTTCCGTGGCTGCGAGAGCGAGGGCCTTTTGGAACTTCTCAAAAGCATATTGATTATGGATCAACTTTCCAATGTCATGCAGCAGGCCGGCAACGAAAAATTCTTCTGGATGTTCTTCTCCGACCCATAAGGCCAGTTGTCGCGCGGCGGAAGCAACACCAAGACAATGCTCCCAAAAGGCGATAAGTGAGAGGGAACTCTTGGCTTCTTCCGAGAAGAGATCGATAACACTTGTCGTAAGAATGACTTGCTTGAGGGTATCATAGCCCATCGTGCGGATTGCTTCCGCGACAGTTGAGACTGGAGACCGCAGTGTGTACAGTGGAGAGTTCACGATATGGAGGATGCGTGCGGTGATCGTTGGATCTTGCCGCACAATCCGTTCGATCTCCCAGAGAGACGAAAAGGGTTCGTCAATAGTTAAGGAGAGACGATGATAAATCTCGGGCAACGTCGGGAGTTCGTTGATACGCTCAACGACGAGCGTTGGTTCACCTGTTAATAGCTCCGGTATCATCACGTCTCTAGTCCTTATACTTGAGCTTCGGCAAGGGCGAGCTGTTTCACCAAGCGGCGAAGTTCGTAAATAAACGCATGCGTATCGGCTCCATAAAACCGCTCATCGATTTTTACGGAAAGTTCATGGAGGGCCGGTATCGTGGCCATGCGTTCTTCGATTTCATCAAGTGAGAGATCTGTCGCACCTTGAATCTCAACCTCAATGATACCCCAGGTTTGAAGGACATTGATTACACGAGTATCGAGGACTGTTTCCGCATCCGCTAAGCGTTGGTGATGGGCATTGAAGACAGGTTTGCTCAAGATCATTCCTGGTTTTAGGGCAGATACCATGACTCGTCCCATTTACGGTGCTCCCATTTTTTTCTACAAGATCTATCGGATAGCTACGGGGTTTCCTGAAATGGGCACAGCCGATTTTCTCTCGCCACTGGGGAGAGGCGTATATCTGACAAACTTTAGGTCTGTCAAATGGAAGAAAGATAGAGTATGCCGTAGTCTTTTATGGGAAAGGAGGGGGAGGCCCAGACTAATCTATTGTAAGTATCTATAAAATATAAGCGTTTTTGCTTCTTGAATTTCGCTACCTTAGCATCGTTAAAGCGCCATAGAATGCTTTAACGGCCAAAAGATTCCACTTGGGGGAAGTAGCGAAACATCGGATCACCTATAGAAGAATCAACAGTCCAGCGGAGAGACGAACGAAATGGTAGTGTACGGACTGGACAGTCTGGCATAAGACAAAAAGGACAATGATGGGAGGTGCAGGGATCGAGATGAATGAGGACCTCCCCTCGTCCGCCGAGGTGTTCAACCAACCACTCTTCTACGGCGGTTTCTGCATCATGTGATTGCTCAAGGTTCCAATAGCGAGGAAGAGTCAGATGAAAATCGATGTGATGGCGATCTCCCGACCGCCAAGAACGGAGATGGTGAAGGTCGATCCATTCGGGGCGACGCACCGACTGCAGTAGTGTGACAATACTTCGCAGTAGCGTTTCATCCGCCTCATCCATAAGATGACTAATGGATTGGCGGACAAGAGCTGTACCTGACACAATAATATTGAGAGCGACGATGCAAGCGGTAAGCGGATCGACAATAGTCCAGCCTGTCAAGCGGACCAGAACCAATCCGATAACAACCCCCACGCTAGTATACACATCGGTCAGAAGATGCTTGCCGTCTGCTGTGAGAGCGAGGGACTGAGTCCGTTTTCCGGTACGGATCAGCGACCAGCCCAGTAGAGCGTTGACGACTGTAGTCCCAAGGATCAACACGATCCCCGTATCAATTTTTGTCAACGGTTGTGGAGTAAAGAACTGTGGGATCGCCTTCCAGAGAATGGCGATGGCGGCCAAAATAATTAGCGCACCTTCAAAGCCGGCGGAGAAGGGCTCAATCTTGCCATGCCCATACGGGTGAGACCGATCCGGCGGGTGCGCGCTCAAAGTGATGCTATAGAAGGCAAAACCACTGGCAACGACATTAATAATCGATTCCAGCGCATCAGAGAGAATGGCGGAGGAACCAGTAAAGACCGCCGCGATGAACTTTACGACAAGCAGAGCGAATCCAATGACAACTGACAGGAGAATCGCACGACGACGTACCAAGAGGTCTTGTGTGAGGGGCGGAGAAAAAGAATCCATTCCCTACGGAGTGTAGACAAAAACGCGTGCTACGACGAGTGGATTACCAAAGAGGAAAAAAGAGCGGAAATGGGATACATGAAGAAATGGATAAATGGGGGAGGAGGGTTCCCGCTCCCCTTTATCCATTTTCCCTTTTATCCATTGATCCTGACTGCAACCGTCACGCTGCTTTCTGCGCGCGGACTTTACTCGGGGTCAATTGGCAGGAGACAAACTGTCCACCTTTCATAACTACCTCGAGGTTGTCACGATTTTGTAAGACAGCGATATTTTTGGCTGGATTACCATCGACTACGAGGAGGTCCGCTAGTTTTCCAGATTCGATCGTTCCGCCTTCATCGCCCAGGCCAAGCAGCTCGTAGCCATTTTTCGTTGCCCACGTGATGACTTCTAGCGGAGAGATCCCAGGACCTTTGACATAGGCTTCCAGTTCCTTCGTATAATCCCCGTGCGGCATCGAGCCGATACCGAAATCATCACCAATCACGAACTTGACGCCTGCCTTCTGGGCTTTGGGGATGATGTCATAGGAATGTTCGAGTCCACGTTCCATCTCTTCAACGCCACCAAACCCACTCTTGCCGGTCTTGCGTTTCTCTTCCACCATCATCCACGGGAAGTATAAACTCGGGGTGACGAAGGTTCCTTGCTTGACCATCAGCTCAATACATTCCTCGTCCATCATATCGCCGTGATCGATGACATCGATCCCAGCCTTAAGCCCAGCGAGAATTCCTTTCTTAGAGATAATGTGTCCGCGAATTTTCTTGCCGCGTTCATGAGCTGCTTCGGCAGCTGCGTCGATTTCCGCCTGACTCATTGTCATGACGTCGGCTGGCCACATGAGCCCGTGACCGCCAGTGGGATACAATTTAATGATTTCGACCCCAACCTTAATTTCTTCGCGCACTGCTTTACGGAAATCATCTGGACCGTCGCAGATGCGTGCGAGACCGTCCATGTTCAGTTTCCAAAAGTTGGGGTGACAATCGACCGAGTCCCCCGTTGTGACCAGATCGCGCCCGCAAGCGAGGAAACGCGGGCCAGGAATCATGCCAGCGTTGATCGCCCGTTTGAGCGTCACGTCAATGTTGTGCATCGTGCCGGCACCAACAGCACCCGTATACCCGGACCGTAAGAGGAGTTCCGCATTCTTCGCAGCGATCAACGTCAGGTATGTCGGCGGATGCTTCATGTCGATATCGTTCATGCTGAACACATTGTCGTAGGCCACGTGGTAATGGCACATGACCATGCCGGGCATGAGCGATTTCCCGCCGAGGTCATAGACAACATCATGCGCGGTTGGTTTGGGAATGTTGCCGTTGGTTCCTACGGCTTTGATACGGTCGCCTTCGACTACAACGGTCGTGTTCGGTTGTGGTTTATTGATACCATCAATGAGATTTGCCCCCCGGAAGAATATACGGCCCATCGAAAAATCCTCCTTCTTTGACGACGAGTTTTGTTGCACATAACCTCAGCGGCCAGTGCACTTTGTTATCTGCTTCAGGGGTGGGGTTGTCAAGGGAACGAACTATTCATCGAAGAGCGCCGAGTTCCATTTCTCCAAAATATATTGTCTTGTGAAGTTGCGCAGCGAGCAAAGACGAACACAAAGCCCCAGACTGCAGGACTCTAAGATAGAGAGACTTCTCAGTCTTTCCCTGATCAGGAACCTTGTGTAGACGCAGAAGTTGATTTTTCAAAGAGAAACGACACAAGCCTTGGAAGTTTCCCGTCGTCCTTTTCGTGCCACCATTCTTGCAATGAGGTTAGCGTGAAGCCGTTCTGTTGCGCTGAGGTGAGGAAGTCCGAAATATGGTGGACGAAGGCTGGTATCTGAATCGCTTGGCCCTCATCGTGGTACGTGGCGACCACCCCTTGATATTGTCTGTAAGGATGCAGTTCGCAAACAAAAAGCTGCCCTTTGCGTCTCAGTACCCGAGCGGCTTCGGCGAAGACTGGCTCAAGGTTTCTGACATGCTCAAGCACAAGATTGCAGGAGACTAGATCGGCAGAACATGGCTTATATGGCCAGCATTGTATCAGATCAGCATACACGAATTCGACATTGTGCACATGCCGGAGTTTCACAGTGGCTCGGCGCAACATGTCTTCTGAAAAATCTATGGCCTGTACTTTAGTTCCGATGCGAGAGAATAACAGAGTGTTCTTTCCCGTTCCGCACCCGGCTTCGATGATGGCAGTAAAATGTGAGTGACCAAGCACGTGCCCAGTCACTACACGGTCCAAATCACGTGTTTTATTGTCGTCCGAGTCGTAGGTGTGCGACCATTGGTTGTAGGCGTCGCGAATATCCATGCCGGAGTCCCGCTTTTTACCTGCCCAATCTGCTACCCACGCACATTTAAACTCGGGCCAGTAGCAGTGTACGGGTAGCGTCCAAGGACCTCGGCGTTGAGTGTAACGCCG
The DNA here is from genome assembly GCA_050187625.1 of Binatia bacterium. GTDB lineage: Bacteria > Desulfobacterota > Binatia > Bin18 > Bin18 > JBFWXH01. The sequence continues at coordinate 24,544 of JBFWXH010000021.1, read as the reverse complement.
AGCCCAGGGCCGTCGGGAACGCTGATTTTTCCGTCGCTGAAATTGAACGGTTCATGCAGTAATGGTGCTTCCAGCGTACACCCCGCGACTTCGACATACGTGCAGCCGGGGAATGCTGCCATCAAGTGCAACGTCGCGACAAAGCCTGGTCCAAAATAGAACGAGTGGGCGGCAACCTGCGTACCATGTCGAACTGCCAGTTCCGCAATCTTCCGCCACTCGCTGATGCCGCCTACTTTGGTCACGCTCGGTTGGACAATATCTGCTGCTTCGCGGAGGAAGAGGTGTTGAAAGCCGTACACAGTTCCCTCGTTTTCTCCACTGGCAATGGGGATGTCTGCACCCTGACGGACATACGCGAGACTGAGGTAATCATCCGGTGGCCAAATCGGCTCTTCTAACCAGGCGGGTCGATATCGTGCGACCGCGCGAGCAAAACCGAGCGCTTCTTCTTTGTTCCACGGACAATTTACATCTAACATCAGCTCTGTCTGGTCACCGGCTACGCGGCGGGCGATTTCGATCGATTTCATATCAATCTGATGAAGCTTAATGGCCTGGAACCCCGCTTCGAGACAGCGAGCGACGACTTGGGCAACTTCCGGGGGACTCTGATAGCGTAGCAAACTAATATACGCTGGTAACTGTTTGGCTTCAGAGCCACCCAACAAGCGGTACAAAGGTTGAGTCTTGACTTTTCCGACGATGTCCCAGAGTGCGATATCGATACCGCTGAGCGCAAAAAGTCCTAACCCGCGCCGTCCGTAAAGGGAAGCTGCCTGGCTGAGTCGCTCCATCACCACCTCTGGCTGCGTTGGATCAGCGCCAATTAATAGCGGTTTCAGATCTTCGAGAACGGAACAGACCGCCTGCGGCACGCCATACGCGAACGCTTCTCCCAAACCAACAATTCCCGCATCGGTGAAAACCTGAATAATGATTTGCCGACTAAGCCCAAGAGCCCACGGCGATTCGGGGGTTTCCTGACGCAGCGGCACAGCGAGTGGATAGATGTGGACAGCGGTGATTTTCATTGGAGGCGCCCAGCTTTCAACTCGTGGCTCTCAGCTAAAGGTTTCGCAATTCTGGCATAATCTCTGTTGCAAAGCGCGACATGGCCTTGAGCACTTTGTCATGTGGGACTAAGCCCCCAGGATTAAACCAACAAATCAGTTCTTTCATGCCTAACTTGCTGTGTAAGTCTTTTGCTTTGGCCAGACAGTCTTTGGGCGAGCCAAAAATAGCCATACTTTCGTTGATTTTCTCAAAGGTAATCGTATCGACCATCTTCTGCACTTCGTTGAGATAACGATACGACTCGTCAGTGGCCTGAGCCCCTTCCGATTTGATCCCTGCTCGCACCATGCCTGAAACACTGCGAAAATAGTTCTTGAGGCTCGGTTCGATATCTTGTCGTACTTGTTCCAAACTTTCGCCGGGGTGGAAGAAAAACATTGTAGAGACATCTGGTGTGGGCGAATTGTTGGTGCCAGTGCCTTTGTCCCACGCGTGGCGGTAGGTGTCGACTTGCTCAAACATGCGCGGGAGCGGGTTAGTCACAGACGCAACAAACACCGGATAATGCTCTTTGCCGGCGAATACGGCTGTGTCAGGGCTATTCGCCGCAATCCGTATCGGGGGATGCGGTTGCTGGAGTGGCTTTGGCACGACACTCGTTTCTGGGATATGGAAGTGTTTTCCCTCGTGCGAGAATGACGGTGTGGTCCACGCTTTTTTGATCACCTCAAGTGATTCTTCGAAACGCTCGCGGCTTTCCTCTCGTGACACATTGAATCCAGCAAAGTGAAGCGGGATCGCTCCTCGACCAACACCGTATTCGAGGCGACCATTCGTCAGAATATCGACCGTTGCCCCTTCCTCAGCGTTGCGCAGTGGGTGAGACAGCGGAAGCAGGTTGACCGCGATCCCTAATCGAATACGCTGAGTACGTTGCGCAATAGCAGTGGCAAGATACAGCGGAGACGGCATAATGGAGAACGCTTTGTAGAAGTGCAGTTCTGCGAGCCACGCGCAATCGAAGCCCAGGGCATCCCCATGCGCAACTTGTTCCATCGTTCCTTGATAGCGTATCGTTTCGGATTGCGTATCCCCACACGGAAGCTGATAAAAAAGACCAAATTTCACAAGTTCCCTCCTTACTCAGTCGGTTCTGATGAGTCAGTAGCGCCTCATCACAGTAACCGCTGTCTTCCTTGAACATCGCGGAACGCGCACTGTCAAGTCATCTCTGCTTGTGCCCACTCGCGCACTTAAGATATAGTTCCGGCTTCTAACCACACGGAACCGATAAGGAGGGAATCGTTATGGCGAATAAAGCTGATCTCGAGAAGGGGTTGGAGTTGCGCAAAAAGCTGTTGGGGAAACGCAATGCCGGGGCTGCCAGTGCAATAGGAGAACTCGCGCCTGACCTGGAAGAGATGATCAACGAAGTAGTCTTTGGTCGCGTGTGGACACGTCCCGGCCTCGAACCCAAGATGCGCAGTGCCATTACCATCGCCTCACTCATGGCGATGCAGCGCTTGCCACAGTTAAAAGGGCATATTGCGAACGGACTCAACATGGGCCTCAGCAAACAAGAGATCATCGAAATTCTCACCCACATTGCTTTTTATGCCGGAGTACCGACGGCAGTAAACGCCTTCCAGTTGGCGAAGGAAGTATTTACGGAAGAAGGTGTGTAAGACAATGACGAAGGAAAAATGAAGAATTGAGACTGGGGCCGAAAACTGTTTTTGCCCTTCTTGGTTCTTCATTTTGTATTTTCCTTTCCGGGAGGGTTCATGCCTGTCCGCTATAAGATCATCGGGCTGCTCTTCTTGAGCACGATCATCAATTATGCTGACCGGGTCAACATTTCGATCGCCGGGGCGGATATCATGCACCAAACCGGGTGGGACAAGGCGCAATTTGGGATTATCCTGTCGAGTTTTCTCTTGGGGTATGCGCTTTTCCAGTTTCCTGGCGGGCTGATTGCCGATCGCTGGAGCGCGAGGAAAGTGCTGGCGCTGTCGTGCGCGGGATTCTCATTATTCACGGCGCTGACGCCAATGGGACAGTATGGCTTTGGGCTGATGCTCCTGCTGCGCTTTCTCGTCGGAGTTTGCGAATCGATCAGTCTTCCTGCGCTTGCTGCGTTCAACGCTCAGTGGGTACCGCGCCAAGAGTACGGTCGTGCACAGACAGTGAGTATTTCGGGTACGTCAATCGGCCAAATGCTTGCCTACCCGACAACAACGTGGATTATCGAGATGATGTCATGGCCGGTGGTGTTCTACTTCAATGCGGCCATGGGATTTCTCTGGATGGCGATCTGGTTATGGTACACGACCGATGCCCCGCGTGAGCATCAAAAAATCACTGCTGAAGAGCAACACTATATCGAAAGACATGTCCTCCCGCGCGCCACACAGCAGCACCAGCCCTCGTTTTGGTCGATTGTGAGTACGCCGTCGGTGCTCTTCCTGTGCCTAACGTATATGTTGTATGCGTTTGTGGCGTGGATCTTTATTTTATGGCTGCCAACGTACCTCGTCGAAGGGCGTGGGCTTGCACGTATGGATATGGGAAAGATTGGGATGTTGCCGACCTTCGGTGGTTTTCTCGGGATGATTATCGGCGGAACGGTTTCGGATTGGTTGTTACGCCGCGGTTTTAGTATACGGGCTGCGCGTGTCCGCTTTCCCGGTATCAGTATTGCGCTGGCCGTACCATTTCTCCTGATAGGTGTGAACGCGCCAACCACAGGACTCTCGATTATATTGCTGACGCTGTTTTACTTTACCTTCTCGCTCGCGGTGTCTGGTTACTGGACGATGCCGCGCGAGTTGGCGCCACAAGCAGTTGGGGCGGTTGGTGGTGTCATGAATACCACGGGGAATTTTGCTGGCCTCTTTGGTCCGACGGTTGCCGGGTTCATCTTGCAGGACTCGGGGAATTGGATTCTGCTGTTTTATGTTGCGGCTGGGATCGCCTTGATCAGTAGCGTAATTTTTGTCTTTCTGGTGCGCCCCGATCCCATAGAAATCGCCGGTCTGCCCGCGGCGGCTGGTCAAGTCTCAGTGCCAGCGGGGCTAGGGCACTAACGAGTACGGAGAGACGAGACACATTGGCAGCCATTCCCACTTGGTGTTTAAGCGAAGCGCGTTTCTTGCGTGTCCTTAGCCGCATGATGGCCGTAGGTGAACGACTGCAAAACTACCCGCAGAAGGATAAGCCGCAACCGCAGGAGGATTTAGCTGGAGATGTAGTCCTCCAGGAACTCGCACAGTTTGTACGCAATGACCGTCTCCGCGTTGAACGTGTTAGTTACGCCGAAGGACGTGGTAATCTTATTCTCACTTATCCTGGCCGGACCAACCGAACGTTAGCGTTCGTTGGTGCGCATCTTGATGTCGTCCCGGCTGATCCTGCGGAGTGGCAACGTCCACCGTTCGAGTTGCAGATCGAAGGCGAACGGCTCTATGGGCGAGGGGTTACTGACTGTCTTGGGCATGTCGCAGTACTGACCGATCTCTTTGCGCAACTTGCTGAGCAGCAACCAGCGCTCGACCATTCCGTCGTCGCGGTGATTATTGCTAATGAAGAACTTTCTGCGGTTAGCGGCATCGGCATTGGCAAGCTCGTCAAAGAAGGAAAACTCGATTACCTGAAAAATGGTCCGCTGTACTGGCTCGATAGCGCAGATTTCGGACCAACAATTGGGACTGGTGGGATGGCGACCTGGAAACTGACCACGGAAGGCAAAGGGGCACACTCTGGCTTTCCGCAAAATGGTATCAATGCGGCAGAACTTGCCTTTGCTGCGACGCAGGCACTCCAAGCCTGGTTTTACCAACACTATCCTCCGCATCCTAAAGAACGCGAATACGGCTTTCTCGCGCCGTCGTCGCTCAAGCCGACCCGCGTACAGGTAGACAATGATACCTTGGCAAAGATACCGGCCAAGGCAGTCGTCGAAGGCGATATTCGCCTCACACCTTGGTATGAGGCGAAAGAAGTGAAAGAGGGAGCCCTGGCGTTTATTCAGCAACTCGATGTTGGCCACTTGCCGACGCTCGGGGTGAGTCGGTATCGCCTCCCTGATGCAGTAGGGACGATTAAGCTAGATATGGGGGCCCCTGGTGGAGGTATTGCCTGTGACCTCACCTCGGTTGGTTATCGGGCGTTAGTCGATGCGATTACCACCGTACGGGGAGAGGCACGTCCGTTTGCCCTTACTGGCACGTTGCCCTATGTCCGTTCCTTACAAAAACATGGATTTGACGTACAGATCACCGGCTTTGGACGGATGGATACGTACCATGCACCTAACGAGTTCGCTGAACTGTCTCACATGTGCGACGGGTTTCGCATTTTGTGCCATCTGATTGCCCGATTTGGATAGCCCAGATAGAAAAAAGGGGTGGGGTAAAGAGGGATACTCTTTCGTCTCTACTCCCCCTCTGCGGTTGCCATCTGCAAACCTCCGACTGGAGTTCCTTGGGTCGATGACGGAGATGGCAAGAGAAACACTGTCAGCCAGGGGAGGAGTGGCACAATACTAATTACCCACATTGTTGTTTCGACCCCCCAGGTATCTGCGACGACGCCGAGAAAGGTGACTCCAAGACCACCAGCACCAATACCGACACCAGTCATGAGTCCCGCCGTAATACCGAGACGTCCACGCATCAAGCCTTGCGCAATGACCAGCGTGACCGAGAACATCGGTGAAATACAGGCGCCGATTAAGGCCAGAAGGATGATGCTCGCCGGGCCGCTGCTGCGCAAAAAGAGAATAATCAGCGGACAGAGCACGCCCATATTGAATATAAGAAAGCGCTTATGGCCGATACGGTCAGAAACGGGACCTGCGATTAACGTTCCGATCGCGCCAGCGATCAATAGCAACGACAACAAGGAACTGACGACCAAGCCGCTCTCCCCACGAGCTGAAAAATACAATGGGACATAGGTGACCAGCCCGGAATGCACACACGCACCCAGTGTGACAATACTGACGACCAATACCATTGCGTACAGAGGAATTTGTGATGACGTCGGTGATACTGTCGCGTGTTGCTCATTTGTCCGCGCCAGCCAAGGTAAAGACCAGAGAAACAGAGCACCGACGAGTACTCCGGGAATAAGCAACAATAGGAGCCCTTGCTGACCAAAAGCGAGGAGGCAGCCCGCGACGACGAGTGGTCCGAGGCCATAGCCGATATTGCCTCCTACAGAGAACAGTGAGATGCCGGTTGCCTTTTTTTCACCAGTAGAAAGATACGCAGTTTTGTAGGCTTCGGGATGATAGCTTGCGATACCGATGCCGCTGAGGCAGATCAAGCACACAAGCACGGCGTAGTTCGGTGCCAGTCCCACCGCAGCCATGCCGCCAGTAGCCATTAATACTCCAAACGGGAGGAGCCACGGGCGCGCACTGCGGTCGGATAAATGGCCGAACACCGGCTGGATCAACGATCCTGAAAGATTGGCGACCAAGACAAGGGTTCCAAGCGCGGTGTAGGAGAGGGCAAAAGTATTTTTGAGGAACGGTAGGAGCGCCGGGAGTGCGCCAGTATTCAGGTCGACCATCAGGTGGCCAAGCCCCAACAACGCTAACGCTTTCTTGTTCATCTGTTGCATGTTGTTATCCTCTCACTTCTTGTACAGCTGTATGGGAAACGCGAGTCGATACCTCAATAGGTTCAGGAATCACGAAGAAATAGAAAACGAGAAACGAGATGAGGGCAAATCCAGCGGCAACGATAAACGGTAACGCCCAGCTACCAGTAGCGGAGACAAGAAATCCTGCTGTCATCGGGCCGAATATCCCGGCGCAGTTCCCCGCGCCGTTCATGACCCCGGAAATGGCGCCGGTCAGTTTCGGATTGAACTCGAGGGGCACGGACCAGTAGCCACCACCAGCGATATTCATAAAGAAGAGGTAGGCGGCGAAGCAACCAACCGAAACTCCGCTCCACGGTACCAGTACCGCAGCAATCAGGAAGGGAATGCTGAACGCGATACAGAGCGCCGGTCCCTGGGCGCGGGCAAAACGGATGCTAAACCCGCGACGCAACAGGGCATCAGACAAAATGCCGCCACTGACCAAACCGAAGAAACTGGCGAGTGGTGGAATCATGCCAATCAGTCCGATTTCTTGCATCGTGAACCCACGGGCTTTGACCATGTACGTCGGTAACCACAAAACAATCATCCACAAGCCATAGATCAAGCACAGATACGAAAGCGAGAGAAGCAGTACGTGCGGTTCCTTAATAATCGACCAGGGAGAAACTTCCTCTTTCGTACGTGGTGCAGTATTCGCTTCAATCTCCTGCAGTTCGGCTGGACTAATCTTCGGATGTTCAGCCGGGGTGTTGGTGGCAAAAAGCACCCAAGCGACCAGCCACAATCCTCCGAGTGCTGCATTGAAGTAAAACGCCATCGGCCAGGCGAATGAGAGAACGAGCCACGTGGTCAGCGGATAAGAGACGACCTGACCTAGATAGGCACCAGCAACGCTTAGGGTTTGCGCACGACTGTACTCGCTGCGGGGAATCCAGCGTGAATTAAGAGAGGCGTACGCAGGAAAACTCACCGATTCGAAAGCACCAATTAGGAAGCGAATGACGATCATTAACCCGAAGGCGAGACCACCAAGCGGCGTTAACGCCGTAAACACTGAGAATCCGATGCAGGCGAGAGCTAGAACTTTACAGGCGTTCCATCTGTCAGCGATGATGCCGCCAGGGAATTGCAGGAGTGTATAGCCAGCCAAAAACGCAGAAAAGATCAGACCAAACTGAGCTTCGTCCCAGCCAAGCGCAGGCATCATTACTGGTGCGGCGACAGAGATATTCACGCGGTCGGCATAATTGATCATGCTGCCGAGCGTAAGCAGTCCAACCAAGCGGTAGCGAACGGGCCAAGCCATCATCCCTCCTTTTGGCTCGGAAGACCGGTCGGCAGGATTGTAGCGGGAGTACCTACGTCTCTGCAAGGCGTCGAGAATTTGCGGATGAAATGAAGAACCAGTGAAGCAGGGGATCGGCGAGAGGACCGTCGGCATCTTTGCATCGCCGTTTCTGATTCTCGGGGTCGTATCCCTCTGTCCCCGATGCCCACGAACCTGTACCTTACCGCCATGTTTTACGGAGAAGGCTTAGCGCTAACGTCTGCTGTGTTATGGGGCTCGATCCCCATCTTGGTACGCAAAGGTTTACCGCACTCGTCTGCCTCGGTTGCGGTTGTATGGGGACTGCTTGTCAGCCTGCCGCTGTTGGCGGGAGTGTTCTGGTTTCATCCACAGCAGGTGACACAGGTGGTCGCGCCGCAAGCTGCATTATGGTTTGCCGCGGTTGGCGTGCTTGGTCCATGCTTGGGACGCTTGTTTAACTATCTCGGAGTTGCCCGCCTTGGGGCAGCTCGTGCGACCCCGCTGATCAACTCTGCTCCCCTTTTCACGACAGTCTTTGCGCTCGTCTTTTTGCAGGAAGAGATCTCGTCCAAAGTTACTCTGGGAATTGTAAGCATCGTTGTCGGTATTGCGGTATTGACAGGGCAGAGGCGCGTATGACGTCCAGGGATCTGCTCTATCCCTTGCTGGCGGCGCTGTGTTACAGCACCAATCCGATCCTGGTGAAACTTGGATTACGGATCAGTAACGAACCATTGCTAGGGGCGGCGATTGGTATGGTTGCAAGCACAGTCGTGTATGGAGCGTATTTTCTGTTGAGCGGAAAGGTACGCGATTTGCGGGCTGTCCCTGGCTGGGTCGGTTGGCTGTTCACTGTTGCCGGGCTCTGCTCAACCTTAGGGATGTTCAGCTTTTTTGCCGCACTGCAATATATCCCGGCAACAGTTGTTGCGCCCCTCGTCGCAGTCGCACCACTGGTGACGCTGACGCTGAGCCACTTCTTGCTGCATGAGGTGGAACGGATCACTACAATGGATGTAGTTGGCACGGTGTTAATCGTATTGGGAGTTGTGTTGTTGGTGAGCTGAGGAACACATGAGTCTTGTTAAATCTTGACGTCTGTTGGGTCGCTCTCTAATAAAAAAGGAACCCGACTAGAGGAGTCATGTGTATGCCAGGGACAGTACAAGAGTTCTGGCGACCAATCATTAACGATTTCAACCCAGTTGGACGAGTACGCTTTGAGGATGTCCAGCGTTTCTTTGTTGATCGGCATGAGGAAGACCCGACTCGAAGCATCATTCAACGCTTGAAGGTCAATTTGCAGAACAGCCTTGGACAACCAGCGCATTACAAAGGGCTACTGACGGGGCATGTGGGCAGTGGAAAAAGCTCAGAACTCCTTCGTCTCGGGCAAGAACTCGTCAATGATTTTTTCGTAGTCTGGTTTGATGCTGAAACAACCTTGGCGACCGAAACCGCCAATCACTTTGATATACTTCTCGCGATGGGACTTGCGGTTCACCGTGTTGCTGCCTTTGCCAACCTTGATCCCGACACGCATCTCGCGGACGACTTTGTCAAAAGCTTTGCCAAAATGATTCGCAAGTTCGAGGGACGAAAAGGATTCTCGCTGAAATTGGACCAGGTCCTCAAGCAAGTGACAGCGACAGCCCTTGGGTTCTTTGGCGTCTCGCAAGCAGTGGCGACGGTGACGGATAACCTTCTCGGAGCGACTCGCCTGGAGCTGAAGGTCGGTGATGAGCAGGTCAGAAATCTCGAACTACCCGCGAATCGTGAAGAAATCATCGGTGCCTTGAATAGCATTATCGCTGCAGTACGGGAGAAAGCCGGGAAACCGCTTCTAATTATCGCCGACGGGTTAGATAAAGTGCCTGCGCTGCGAGCTAAACATCTGTTTTCTGACAGTGCGCTTCTGACTGAACCTGCGTGTGCTTTGCTGTACGCTGCGCCGATTGAGTTCTACCATCGTCTGATCGCTGGCCATGTGACCAATCTCTTCAACGAATACCGTATCTTGTCGAATCCTGCAGTACAGAAACGTCCCGCCACTGGAGAATATTGGAAAAACGAACGAGAGCGGAACGAACACGGGTTGAGCGTCATGCGCGAGGTCGTGGCAAAACGGCTGGCGATGCAGCACAAGACAACGGATGAGATTCTGACTGCACCAGCTCTCGATCTCCTTGCGCTGAACAGCGGTGGGGTGATGCGCGAACTTATCCGCTCCATCCGCGATGCTGCCACCTTCGCGCAATTGTTGGAAAAGACTCAGATTGATGAGACGATTGCTCACAAGGTGATTGCGCAACAACGACAAGAGGTGGCGTCGCGGCTATCAAAGCCTTACTCCGATACGCTACGCTCGATTTTACAACAAGGTGCGCTCAGCGGAGGTACGCAAGAATCTATCGAAGATGAGCTGCTGCGGAGTCTGTATTTATTGTCGTACCAAGATGCGATTCCACCTTGGTTTGATGTCCATCCGAACGTACTGCCAGTGTTATAAAATGGGAAAGTAATATGGCTTCTTTTGAGCAAAGCCTCGATCTAATGCGCATCGACCTGGAGCAGGTCGAGGGAACCCTGATTTTGCTCGGCGTTTGCGATGACATAGAACTGCGCGAACATGCGGTGAAGGAACTGCGCCGACGTCTTCCGCAGGGGATCTCATTGCGGGACTTTCGCTATGATCCTGAGCACCTCAGTTTGCTCGAAGGAGCTGGTGTGGCTGCGGCAAAGAGCAATGGGCATGTAGTGGTCTCGGTAACGGGCTTTGAGGATCTCCCGCACGATAAACGCACCGAGGCAATCAAACTACTCAATTTGCAACGCAACCGCTTCGGCGACACCGGCCTTGCCGTCATCCTGTGGGTTGACCGAGCTACCCTCGCCGAGATCTCAACTAAAGCGGCGGACTTCTATTCCTGGCGTAGTGGTACGTTCACTATCGAACCTCCCCCTGACTGGGACACCTTAGCCAGTGGTCGGCGCAGCTATCTGCAAGCATTGGCGAGACAGAACGAATTTGTCAATTTACAGGGGCTCGCGCCGGCACGTGGCGGCCATATCGTGCAGATGCGAATGGAGGACATCTTTATTCCGCTGTCTGCGGAACAAGAAGTGAAGCTGATCGAAGAAGAGGCGCCGACTGGTGCTGAACGATCAATGCCAAGTCGACGTGCTTTAAGACAGCGTCTAGAAGCCTTGGTTCGACACGAAAGAAAAACACAACGCGTTGAAATCCCTGACCTTCTACGAGAACGTAGAGCCGTGGTGCTCGGTGATCCTGGCGCGGGGAAGACGACCCTGCTGCGCAATCTTGCCTATACGCTGGCCCATGCACAACTGACACAGATCCAAGTCGAAGTAGTGAAACAGCATCCAGATCTGCAAATGTGTCTCCCTGTCTATGTCCGTATTGGTGAATATGCCCAGCACCTCCAGCATCATCCCACCGCAACGATCGAGGAATATGCCCCGCATGGTTGCCAGGCGCGCCAACTGCCGCTTTCGGAAGAGCTACTCAAAGCTGCACTGGATCATAACCAGGTTGTGTTTTTACTCGATGGACTGGATGAAGTGATTGCCACCGATTTCCGCCGTGAGGTGGTTGAGCAGCTCACGACTTTTGCCCGTCGCCAGCCGCAGTGTCGTATCATCGTGACTTCACGGATTGTTGGCTACCGTGAGGCACAGCTCGGCGGTGAGTTCACCCAGTTCACTATTCGACCATTTGCAGATGCCGAGATTCAGCGCTTTGTTCGCAGTTGGTACGCGGCCCTGCGCGAGCCCGAGAGTAACGCGGAACGCTTAATCGAGGCGATCACAGAAAACACTTCTGTCCGCCGCCTGGCGTCGAATCCGTTGTTGCTTACAGTTATTGCGCTCATTCACTGGCGGGGTACCAAATTGCCCCAGCAGCGTGCGAAGCTATATAGTCAGGCAGCTGAGACGCTGGTTGATCAATGGATGAGTTATCGCCGAGTCAATCCGGAAGGTTGGGATGCACAAGAAACGTTGCATCTCCTCTTGCCGGCCATCGCCTGGCACCTGCACGCGACCACTTCGAATGGGCTGATTGGTGAACAAGATCTGCACTCTTTGTTGGTAGCAACGTTGCAAAAAAGCGACTGCCGCCTGAGTGAACAGGACGCACACACCCGTGCTGCCCAGTTCCGTCGCAATGTCAGCGAATTCAGCGGTATTTTCCTGGAACGTGGGCTCGATCACGACGGGCATGGCCTCTATGGATTCCTGCACCTGACGTTTGAAGAGTATTTCGCGGCAGTGCATTTGGCTGAACAATGGCAACGGGAAGGGCAACGTGTTCTCAAGCCTTTGTTACACAACCTACGCTGGACCGAAGTGCTGTTACTCATGGTCGGGCACCTGGGCGACTTCAGCCCTTATCTCGCTACACAGTTTGTGAAAAATATTCTTAAAGCAAAGAGTGCCTACGAAAATATCCTCCATCGCGATTTGCTGCTGGCTGCGCGCTGTCTTGCTGAAGACGTTCGTGTTGATGCGAAGAGACGTCGGACGATTATGAATAATCTGCTCAATCTCTATTTTGATGAGAAGTCGCCTTGGGCTCTACAGAAAGATATTCAGATGCTCTTTGTACTATTAGGACATGTGAGCATTGGAGACGAACTATTGGCTTTGTTAACTGAACGGCTATCTAGTTCGGATGCGCTCGGACGCACGTTGGCAATTTTGGCTTTGGGAGAATTAGGCGGTATTGCTGCAACACCTGAAGTGATGACCAATTTACATGAGAGTCTTACCGATCCTGTGTGGTCTGTGCGGGAAGCGGCCGCAGACGCTATTGGAAAATTGGGACCAGAGCTAGTGACGTCGGAAGTCGTTTCAGAGTTACTAAATTTGTTGGGAAATCCAGACTCAACCCTACGAACAGTTGCTGCCAGGACCATTGGAAAGCTAAAGCTGAAAGTCACAACTCCCGAGGTCCTGGCGATTTTACTTGAAAACCTATCGAGCCCAATTTGGGAGGTGCGCGACGGAGCTGCAAGTGCGCTCAGTCAGCTGGGACAACACGCAGTCTCGCCATCAGTTATCTCAACTCTCTGTAATCTTTTGTCTTCCTCTGAAATGCATATACGGGGGACGGCAGCAGTCCTTTTAGGGGATTTGGCGCAAGAAGTGGCTTCAGTGGAAGTCTTGGGGACACTGCTTACGCATCTGACTGACCCGAATAGTTATGTGCGATGGACAATAGCAAGTGCGATAGGCCGTTTAGTGAGGGAAGAAGAAAAATCGGAAGTTCTAGAAACAGTAATCCGATATCTCCACAGTTCTGATCGGGAATTATGCAAAACGGCAATAGAAGTATTGGGCCAGATTGGTCATAGGGTGGCAACCCAAGAAATTCTCTTTACTCTCTCCAAGCTCTTGGATGCCCCTGACTGGGAGATACGCAAAGCAGTAGTTGATGCATTTGGGGAGATGGGTTTAGTTGCTGCCCAACCTGAGATCATTGAGAAGCTAGTTAGGACCCTAAGTGACCCTGATGGGGTAGTGCGACGATCGGCAGTAATAGCACTGAGTCAGATGGGGCAGGTGGCGGTAACTCAAGAAATCAAGTCTGCACTCTTCAAGCTTCTAGAGGCTCCAGAGGACTTCGTTCGTGTGGCTGCGGTAGCAGCCCTGGGAAAGTTAGGGCAGCTAGGCCCAACGATAACGAAGTCAGAAATAATAGCTCGCGTACTGCCCTATATCAGTGATCATGACAGTTACTTACGCGTCGCTACTGTGAGAGCATTGGACCTACTGGGAACGGCCTCACCAGAGGTGCTCAGCAGCTTAGTGACGAGTCTGCGGGATACTAAGTGGGAGGTCCGCTCCGCCGCAGCTGAGGCGTTGCAAAACCTGTCGGTATATCCACAACCCAATAGGGCGCAGTTTGTACAGCTCATTCTTCCTCTGGCGACCAGTCGAGATGCTGAACTGCGAAATACGGGGTACGTGTGCCTGCGCAATTTACTGGCAGCGGACCAGAGCGAATTGACGGTCGAAGAATAAAGCCTGGATTCCCGCCTGCGCGGGAATGACGTTTCCTCAACCCTTCATGTTAAGACCGAGAATCTCGCGCCTTACCGGTCTTCCGGTTTTTACGTGAGCGACGGTGTCTGCCGAAAATCGAGCACCGACTCACACCATTGTCCTACGGCTAAAAGCCGTTCTTCGGTAAACGCCGCACTCATCAGTTGGATACCGAACGGCAGTCCGTCACCACTGATCCCCGAAGGAAGTCCAAGACTCGGGACTCCGCTAAAACTGGCTGGTCCATTGAAAGTCGGATCTCCAGTTGAGGCGAGCCCTTTAGGGGCGGGGGCTGGAGTCGCAGGGGTCAGGAGTGCATCGACAGTACGACACAGGGCGTTCAGTTCGTGACGGAAGCGTTGTTGGTGGCGACGGATCTCGATGTATCGCGCGGCTGAGATTTTTTGCCCTTTGCGAATCAGGTCTTGCATCTGAGGGCTGTAGCGCGTCGCCTGCTGTGTATAGGTGTCGCGATGCGTGACGGCGGTCTCAGCTTGGAGCATGACAAAATGTGCATCGACTTCGCCAACAAAACTGGGGGGCATTTTGACTTCTTCAATTTTTGCCCCCGCGCGAGCAAACTGTTCTGCGATAGCCTCGACATGTTTACTGGTTTCCTTGCTGGCTTTGTCTAAGAAAAAGTCACGTACCAGCCCTAATCGTGGAGGTTTCGGGTTCCCCAACATGCTGCTGTAATCCGGTACCGGGACCGGCTCGGTTGCCGGGTCATTGGGGTCATCGCCTGCCAACACCTGTAATAAGAATGCTATGTCGTTTACTGAACGGGTAAAGAGCCCGACATGATCTAGACTCCACGCTAAGGCAAACAGGCCGTGAGCGCTAATTCGTCCGTATGTCGGTTTGAAGCCCACACAGCCACAATAGGCCGCCGGGCGAATGGTCGAACCATAGGTTTGCGAACCCAACGCACCAGGACACATCATGGCCGCAACTGCTGCCGCTGACCCGCTACTTGACCCGCCAGGCGTATGGTCGAGGTTCCATGGGTTGCGAGTTGGAGACGGTGCCAACGCGGCGAACTCCGTTGTCTGGGCCTTGCCGATAATCAGCGCTCCGGCTTCTTTGAGCCTCCGGACAGTTGTGGCATCGTAATGAGGGACGAAATCCGCATAGATTGGCGACCCGGCGGTGGTCTTCAAGCCCGCTGTGTAGAAAATGTCTTTCAGGCCAATAGGAATGCCGTGCAGTGGTCCACGGTACTGCCCGCGTTGAATTTCCTCCTCGCAACGCTTGGCCGTTGCCAGTGCGACCTCGCGGTTGACAGTCACCCATGCCCGTAGCTGCGGTTCGAGTTGATCGATGCGATCTAAACACGAGCGCACGAGATCAACCGGAGAGAGCTGACGGGTGCGAATTTGTTCGGCAGCAGCGGCGATTGATAATGTGTATGGGGCGGGCATGCGTTACCTCTCGGGCACTTTCAGGAGAAAAGCAAAAGTAGATAAGTGAGAGGGGATAAAAGATAAGGGGAAAACGATAAAGAAAGAAACGGAAAAAGCAGCGAAGGTGCTCATGTTTTTACCTTTATCCCTTATCCATTCTCCTTTATCCTGTTTCGCCTTTCCTCCTTTTCGCCCCTAATCACTTGGTTACTCGACCAGCTCATCCAATTGTATGAGGATGCCATCGGGATCGCGCAAGAACGCACTGTTAAAGTTGCCATCGGCGGTTTTCGTTACTGTTGGAGGGACAACAAAATCCGCGCCCTTGGCTTTCAGGTCTGCGTAAATTTTGGGTAGGTCTTCGACCCAAAAGGCAAAATGGTGAATGCCGATCTGATCGAGTTTGATCGCCTCGCCGCTGACCGGTTTGTCGTTATGTTCTGAGAGAACCAGAAACGCCTCTTCTTTCCCTTTTTTCCAATAGAGTGTCGCGACTCGTCGTTCTTCGTGACTGTCTTTGTAGACCGCCGGTAACACCGTCCCTTTGGTTTTCTGCACTTCATCACGGACCACTTGGAAGCCGAGTAGGTCGCGGTAGAATGACAGTGATTTGTCCATATTGCGGACGCCAATCGCAATGTGAGATACTCCCTTGGTACGCATAGAAAACCCTCCTTTGCTTTGTTCTGTGCCACTAATGCTGACTCACTGCAACCGTTGGCGAGGAAAGTGCTCCGTCGCCAACAATTTTCTCCCGCTTGATCTGCCGCTCGTAGCCGATCACCGGTAGCAGCACAAGCCCGCCGATCATTGTTCCAACCCCCAGCGCGACAAAGCCCCAGAAGAACGTGCCGGTAGTATCATACAAGTATCCCAAAAGTAGAGGCCCGATGATGCCACCAAGTCCGCCACACAGTCCACCGACGATACCCACTGCCGTGCCAAATAGCTCTGCCGGAATGAGATCGAACACGAGGACGACAAAGCCGTTGACCGAGGCTGCGTTTAAGAAGAGGACAATACTCATCATGAGGATCGTAGTGTTGACCCCCGTACTCAATGCCATGCCAATAAGCGCAGGAAGCGTTAGTAACGCGGTGACGAGCGAGATGAGGCTGCGGTAACCAAAACGGTCTCCTACCCCCCCACCGATATACATGCCAGCAAAGGCGGCCAGATAGGGAATGATCAAGTACATGCCACTATTCATAATGGTGAAGCCACGCTCTTTGACCAGATACCCAGGGAACCAGCTCATAGCGGTAAAATAGACCCCAATACCGAAGAACGCGGAGATGCTCAGTAGCCAGAAGGCTGTGATGCGTGAGAGCTGAGCAAACCGCTGTCGTAACGAGAGCGCTGTGATGGTTTCATCATGCGACCCGAGAGAGGCTCGTGCCTGTGCTAGGGCTTGCCGAACTTCTTCCTTTTCATGTTCAGTGACCCACGGGTGCTCGTGGGGATGATCACGAACGACAATGGCAAAAAGAGCTAACATGAATAACGTCATGGCTCCGACAATCACAAACATCATCCGCCAGTCCCACAGATTAATAATCCACCCTACCAGTGGTAACCCAAAAGAAACGCCAAGATAAGCAAAGCCGATAAAGATGCCATAGGCACGTCCTCGTTCCGCAGGCAGGAGCCAATTGTTCTGCAATTTGTGGTGGAGATTTGCCGTTGCTCCTTCAGTGATGCCGAACAGCAGCCGCACGATACTGAAATGCCAGAGAGTGACGCAGGCACCGGTGAGGGCGGTGAGGAGGCTCCAGGACAACATCAGCCAGGAGGTGACACTGCGTAGGCGAATGCGGTCACTGACGAGACCACTGGAAAAGTGGCCTAAGAGATACCCCCAATAATAGATACTCAGGATGAATCCCATTTGGGTGCCATCAAAGTGTAATTCGTCCATAATTCGTGGAGCCGCGAGCGAAATGTTAACGCGGTCGAGAATCAGAAAAAACGCCGCCAGCCAGATGACGCTCATGATCAACAGGCGTGTTCCCCGCATGGATAATCCCCTCCTTAGATGTGCACTTTCCCCCGAGAGACCGGCAGGCGCACTCTAGCGGCGGGCTTTCGGCTTGACAACTGGATAAGCTACAAAGGAAGAAACTCATCACATTGACAAAAAGAAGAGGACGCGTATGGTATCACAGGGATTCAAAGCAGAAGGGGTCCAATGGAATTTAGGCGAACTGTATACTGGTCCTGATGACCAGCGGATTGAGGCCGACTTAGCGATGGCACGACAGCAGGCAGAAGCCTTTGCGGAAAAATATCGTGGCAAAGTTGCCTCTGGTGAGCTGGATGGTGACGGATTAGCGCAGGCGTTGGCTGAATACGAGACATTATCGGAAATTGAATACCGCCCTGCGTTCTATGCGAATCTGTTGTTTGCAGGGGATACACAAAATGCCAAAGCGCAGCAGTTGGTTCAACGGACTCGGGAAGCGGCAACCGACACGGCGAATTTGGTTGTGTTCTTTGCGCTGGAAATTATTGCTCTGAACGATGAACGGGTGGCGACGCTGCTGAGTGCCCCAGCGATGGCAGACTATCGTCATTACGTCGAGACTATGCGGCGGTTTAAGCCGCATACGTTGAGTGAAAAAGAAGAACAGGTGATTAATCAGAAGAACCTGACTGGTCGTCTAGCCTTTGAGCAGCTTTACGAGGAATTGACCGGGTCGTTACGATTTAAGGTGGCGATTGATGGCGAAGAACAAGAACTGACGGATGGTGAAGTCATGGCCTTACTCCGCCACACCGATCGAGACCTGCGGGAACGAGCATTTACGTCGTTTCTCGATACACATGCAAACCATTCGTTAGTGATCACCTCCGTGTTCAACAATATCTTTCTCGATCACAAGGTTGATTGCGAGATGCGACAGTATAAGGATGTTGTAATCCCGACACATCTCGCTAACGAGATTGCTCCAGAGACAGTCGAAGCGATGATGCAGGCCGTGGAGCGTCATTATCCATTGGTGCAAGAGTATTTTCGCCTCAAGGCGCGGCTCCTCGGACTCGACATCCTGAAGAACATTGACCTCTATGCACCGATTGCTGCGGCAGAAGAGAAACTGACTTTCGCGCAAGCGCAATCACTTATCTTAACCGCGTTTGGTCGCTTTAGTGAACACTTTGCAGCATTAGCGGCAGAGTTCTTCAATCAACGGTGGATCGATGCTGAAGTACGGGCTGGGAAACGAGGTGGTGCGTTTTGTGCCGCGTTTACGCCACGACATCATCCGTACGTATTATGTAGCTACAATGGCACCAGCCGCGATGTATCGACGATTGCGCATGAGTTGGGGCACGGGATTCACTACTCACTGTCCCGCAAACAACGATTGGTGAACTACGATGCTCCTTTAGTGTTAGCGGAAACAGCGTCCGTTTTTGCAGAGATCACACTGACTCGTCATCTGCTGGAGGAAACGAAAAGCAAAGAAGTAAAACGTGCAATTCTCTGCGATTTGTTTGAAGAGATGTATGGAACGGTGTTCCGTCAGACTGCCTTGACTCGCTTTGAAATGGCGGGACACGCACAACGGCGCAACGGACAGCTCACAGCCGACGATTTAAGTGAACTGTGGTTGCAGGAGCAACGGAAAGTCTTTGCTGACAGCATCGAATTTATTCCGGCGTATCGCTGGGGATGGACGTACATTTCTCATTTCATTCACAGCCGGTTTTACTGCTACTCCTATTCCTTCGGTGAGCTTCTGACGCTAGCGCTCTTTCAACGGTATCTCGATGAGGGTGAGGCGTTCGTGCCAAGCTATATGCAACTTTTGGAAAGTGGCGGGTCACAACGGCCAGAGCATGCACTGGCGCGGTTGGGGATCGATATCAATCAGCCGGAATTCTGGGACCGGGGCTTCCGCGTCATTGAAGGATTCCTGACTGATTTGCGAGCAACGTTATGAAGGCGCACGATACTACCGTGCAGACGGTGGATACTTAACCTCAATCAGAAACAGTCCTTGCGGGGGAGCGTTGAAGCCGGCGCAGGTGCGATCCCGCGCCGCAAAGATCTGGGCAAAGTCGTCGACACTGGTCGCTCCCCGCCCAACATCGACGAGAGTCCCCACGATGTTGCGTACCATGTGACGCAGAAACGAACGAGCTTCCACGTTATAGAGGAGGAAGTTGCTTTCTTGTCGGACCTCACTGTGGAGTACGGACCGCTGTGGATTATGTTCGACCCAATCAGACCCCTGGAATGACGAGAAATCATGATCTCCAATAAGAAGGAGTGCCGCCTGTTGCATAGCCGGGACATTGAGAGGGAACGCGACGTGCCAGCTATAGCGGGCCCAGAGTGCTGAGCGAAAAGGCTGGTTCCAAATGCGGTACTGATAGGTCCGACTCAGTGCGTCGTATCGCGGGTGAAAGGTTGCGGGAACTTCTTCAATGTGTCTGACGGCGATATCGGTTGGGAGGAGCGCGTTCAGCGCGCGTTGCAGCCGATAACTGTCTAAAAATTTGTCGCTCGCGAACGAAACGACTTGACCAAGGGCATGCACCCCTGCGTCAGTACGTCCCGCGACCCGTACTCGCACTGGTTCATTGACAAGCCGAGAAAGCACGGCTTCGACTGTTCCTTGGAGCGTGACCGCCTTCTTCTGTAACTGCCAGCCGTGGTAATTGGTGCCGTCGTATTCGAGGATAAGTTTGAATTGCAAAGGGTAATACCAAGAGACGCAGGTGAGCAAAGCCCACCTGCGATGTTCTGCTTTTCCTTTATCTGATAACGAACAACCACACGCGAACAGTTATGAGCTTCTTCGTTACGGCTGCACCTGCCCACCCCGATGCTGGCGATAGATCTGATCGCGCCAGGTAAATACTGAAGCAAATTCAGGATCGAGCGCTTCTTCAGCGGTAAACATGGGACGTATCGGTGGAGCGACAACAAAAATATCATCCGGTGGTGGATTGACGACTGCCAGGAGACTGGCCGTCGTGAGGTCCGCGCGGGTAAACGAGTTACCGACGAGGTATTGGCGTCCATCAAGAGCGTGTTTGAGCACGGTGAGAATGCGCCCAATTGCGGCCTTGGCATGCTCTTCGGCGTAGGCCGAGTACTGATACTTCTGGCCCATGAACTGGCCGCCCTGACGCATTTGTTCGTTATCTGATCGGAGGAACTTGCCGAGGATGAGAATGCGCCCTTGCGGACCAAGCACCCAATCCATCAGTTCTTCCCACATGATGACTTGCGCACGATCTTTCTCGGCCGCAGGCATCAGTGCTGGTTGCGGATAGTGCTCTTCGAGCCAGTTCAAAATCGCAGTCGAGTCGGGAATGACTTTGCCATCAGCGAGGAGCACCGGAACTTGAGCCTGGCCAGTTTGCTTCTTGAGGTTTTCCTCACCAGCGCCGATTTGGTACTCTTCTTTCTCGTACGAAACCCCTTTGAAGGCCAGGCCCCAGCGGACACGTTCTGACCACGGAGATTGATAGAGCTGGATCAGTTTCAGGGTGCTCATGCGAACTCCTTTCAGCTGCAAACGTTACGTTTCGTTCAGCATCATACTGAAGGCGACGGGTTCTGGACAGAGACCTTACTCGTCAGCGTATCGATGAATGGCTGCCACCCGAGGTGCTGCTGTCGCTCCTGAATGCAGGCTTGATATGGGGTTGAGAGAAATTGTGTGTACAGTTGCTGGATGGCGGCCGCGAGCGCGGTAGGTTCAGGGGCGGCAACTAACCCTGTGCGTTCATGTTCCACAGCCTCGGCAAATCCCCCAACGCGACTGACAATGACCGGTTTGCCAAACTCGTATGCGAGCGTAATCGACATGCTCTGTGATGCCGCACGGTACGGGAGGACCAGGGCATCGCTAGCGGCGAATAGATCTGGCCACTCTGGCTCACTAATGTAGCGGTTGTGAATACGAATCCGATGGGTAATACCGAGTGTCTGGGCTAACTGTCGGTACCGCTGTTCTGATTCGTAAAACTCCCCAGCGATTAACAACGACACCTTGAGATCTGCTGGCACCTGCGCAAGCGCCTGCAATAAGAGATCGAGCCCTTTGTAGTGGCGTACATAGCCAAAAAACAGCAACACGCGTCCTGAGACCCCCAGACGGAGTTGAGCATCTTCACGCGGCGGCAAGGAGCGAGCAGTGGCTAACATAGGATACTCGACAATATGCACTGTTGTGGTGGGAGACAATCGTTTTGTGAGATCGTATTCAGAATGAGAATGGACGATCGCCTCGTCGCACAAGCGCGTAATGAATCGCAGTGCTGTATCTTGCCCTGGGATCGGTTCGTGCGGTCGCGTGTTGTGAGAAATCAATATGCGGGTGACTTCCGGACAGGTGCGTCGCAGATGCGCGAGGAGAGTTGCGTAACACGGGGCAAAAAATGGATGCCACCATTGCAGTGCGACTCGGTGAGGATAGAGCTGTTCCACGGTCCGTGCCGTCTGCCACCAATTAAAAGGGTTGATACTATCAAGACACTGGCGCGCCGGAGTGCGATTGGGGGAAGCGTTCGTGCGATCGAACTGTGAGCGCCCCGGAAAGAAGAGTGAGGGGTACAAACGGCGGAAACTGATCTGTTCAACTGTATGTCCAGCCTCAACGAGAGCAGAGGCTAGCGCATCATTTTCAATGGCGATCCCGCCACGAATGGGAGCTGAAGGGCCAACGAGGACAAACCGCATACTCGATCCGTCGGGTACAAACTGTAAAGATCTGGGTTAGGAAGATGGCGGAGCAGAGGATGCAGAGACAGGAGGAGTACTGGGGTCTTCAAGGTGGAGAGCTTGCGAGCTGTGGGTCGTCATCGTCCCTTTGATTTCCTCGTCTATACTACAATCCTCCCGCCGGCCACTCAGATAAATTAGCAGTTCAGCTAATAAGCCAAAAAAGATGAATTGCAAACCCGAGAGCAAAAAGAAAATGCTCACCAGGAAAAGTGGCCGATTGCCAATCCACTGCCCCTGGAGCCAGCCGATGCCGAGCAACAGCATAATATAGGCACCAAGTGCCGTGCAGCCGAGTCCTAGGAGGCCAAAAAAATGCAGAGGTTTATGGGTGTACCTCCCCAGCATTATTAACGTCGTCAGGTCAAATAACCCACTGAGCGGTCGTGTCCACCCATAGCGAGAGTCTCCGTAGCGCCGCGGATAATGATGAACCGGGATTTCTCCCACGACAAAGCCGCGTTGACGGGCGATCACCGGAATAAACCGGTGCATTTCCCCGTAGAGACGCAGTTCTTGGACAACTTGGCGACGATAGCCTTTGAGTCCACAGTTGATGTCATGGAGGGTCAGTCCAGTCATTTTGCGGGTCACATAATTGAAGAGACGGGACCCGAGCACCCGAGACCACCGATCTTGGCGGTTTTGCTTCCAGCCACAAATGACATCGTAATGGGTCCGCAGTTGATCGAGGAGCCGTGGTATTTCTTCCGGTGGATCTTGTAAGTCGGCATCCATGGTAATCAGGAAGTTCCCGTGGGCACGGGCGAAGGCTTCAGAGAGCGCTGCCGCTTTTCCATAATTGCGACGGAGACGAACGACATGAAGATGGGTGTAACGAGCCGTCAGGTCGCGTAACACGAGGAGGGTATTATCCGTGCTTCCGTCATCGACAACAAAGATCTCGTACGGGTACGCGAGCTGCTGGAGCACGGTGTCGATTCTCTGAATTAATTCCGGTAGCGACGGTGCTTCATTGAGCGCGGGAACAATGACGGACACACTCTCCTTTGCCAGAGGAGTCACCCCAGTCTGTTGCTTTTCCATGTGCTTAGTACGCGGTGATTTCCTTCCCGAATATCGGTGTATTGGTTGGGAGTTCCTGTCGAAGCCCAAGGAAGAAACCTTTGGTCCATTGCAGGTATCCCGGCAGGAGGATAGGGAGGAGTTGGAGGTAGCGCAAGAGCGCAGGGCGGTTATATCGCAATAACCGTCCGGTCGTGCGGAACAGCCGAACGAATGGAAGCAGGGACGCTAGTGTGGGATGTCGAACAAAGAGCTGTCCAGGGATCGGTACTATTCGACGCGCTACCGCAGAGCCGATGCCCAGCAACTGCTGGTGGCGCAGGAAGCCACGAAACTCACTACGATTGATATGCGTGACAACAATACTCGGATCGAACAGAATTTGTTGGCCCTCTCGGCAGAGGAGGAAGTTGAACACCTGATCTTCAGCTCCGGGCGGGACAGCCACAAACGGTCCGACAGAGGTAAAGATCTCCCGGCGAATACAGATATTGCAGTGTGGAACCATCCGGACCAGTCGTGTCGTGCCAACCGGCATGAACTCGTTGAATTCAATGAGGTAACTTGCAGTACCGACTCGGCTTTGCGGGGTGCCGTTGCCAATCGCGCCCCCAACGATGGCGTAACGTCCTTCCTGGTGTCGAGCAAGAAGATGGGCGAGCCAGTCTGGCGGGACAATGCAATCTTGATCCGTAATCGCCACAAACGGGGCCCTGGTTTGTGCGATCCCGATGTTCCGTGCCGTTGCTTGGTGTGTTTGGTGATCAAGAGTGACAACTTCGATTGTGGGAAACGCTCGTTGTAGACGTTCCGCAGTGCCATCAGTTGAACTATCGACAACGATAATCTGGTAGGTTGGCGCAGATTGCTGCCCAAGCAGAGACCGGACGCACTGATCGATAAGCCGACCTGGCCGAAACGATGCGACAATCACCGCGCAAGACGGTTCCGAGTTCGAAGTCTGAGGAAAGATATCTGTCGTGCGTATTGTTGGTCCCGACACCTTCATGAGGGCCTCTTTTCCCTACGAGGTTTGGCCTAGGGCCTGTGCGCTTAAAGCTGCCGTGCTCACAAACTTCGCTTTGCCTACGCTTTTCAATGAGTTCTCGCAAGGACCGTAATGATGCAGTTGATAGCTACAGGGGGAGTGCTGCGAGGTTCCGGTTGCTGTTATCGAAGGTTATTCCGCAGGGAGTATTTCGAGAAGAAACACAACCAAATGTTGCTGGGGAAGAAAATCAAAAGTTTGCTGTAAGGTGAAGCCCTGCGGTTCGATTTCACCGCGAATTTGTTGAAGCGTCATCTTGTGCTCAGGTTTGATCGGAACACTGGGGTCTTCGCCCCGATACTCGATCAACACGAGACGAC
>JBFWXH010000020.1:0-95817 GCA_050187625.1 Binatia bacterium | reverse complement strand
TGCACGCGAGGGGAAACGAGGAACAAAGAGGAATCTTTCGACTTGACCGCACTCACAGGGTTCCCTCAGGATCACGGTTCCTTGGGCTTTTTACGACAGCCGTCAAGCATGGCTGCCGGAGGGACACCATCGCGGTGAAAAAAATTGTCTAACTATATAACTGGTCGCAGGGTAGAGTTCGCCGATCTTGCGTTTGCAAGCCAGTTGAGCCTCATTTTCATTTGCGTCCTGATCCTCACATCTACTTACACCAGTAAAAGAGTGTGGTAGGGCACTGAAAGATTTTACTCTGCACTCTTAAGCAAAAGCACTTACATCCAAGACTACTGGACAGACTAGTACCAGCGCAAATCCCAAACTGCTGAGCCAATATAGTGTTCTTCGCATAATAGCCTCCTTATTTTTCTAGTTTGAATTTGGTTCAGTTCGTCTCTTGGTCCAGGTGAGAGATGAATACTGGGACGAGCCCTCTGCATAAGATTTGCACCTCCTTTCTCTTCGATTTCTCCCCGGGGGTCCAGAAACGAACATTGACCTCTTGCCTTGGTGTCCCTTCCTGTGCAAAGAAACTAGCGGACAGAGCAGGAGAAGTCACAAGAGAAATCCAAGATTTTTCCAAGATTTCTCCAAGAGACAAAGGAGAGAGTCTATGCGGGCAAGGAAGGACTTTCACTTTGGCGGCTTTCGGCTGGATGCGCGGAACAAGTGTCTCTGGCACGGCGAGCACGCGATCAAGTTAACACCGAAAGCGTTTGCTGTGCTGCACTATCTGCTTGATCATGCTGGGCAGTTAGTGACGAAAGAAGAGCTGTGGCGAGAGGTGTGGGAAGGCATCGCCGTCACGGATGCGGCGCTGACGATGTGTCTGAGCGAGCTGCGCAAAGCGCTGGGCGATACGGTCAACCAGCCGCAGTATATCGCGACCGTGCATCGGCGCGGCTACCGCTTCATCGGTAAAGTTGTCAGTCGTCAGCAATCAGTAGCCGGTAGCTCCGACTCCTCGACCCTTAACAGCCAACATCTAGCCCCTACGTTGGTGGGCCGCGAGACAGAACTCGCGCAACTTCACGAGTGGCTCGCCACAGCACTAAACGGTGAACGGCAGCTGGTCTTTGTGACCGGGGAGCCAGGGATTGGCAAGACTGCCCTCGTGAATGCGTTTCTTGCACACGTCGCGACGGAAGACGTATGGCTAACCCAAGGGCATTGTGTGGATACCTACGGGGCGGGCGAAGCCTATCTGCCCGTACTCACCGCACTGGACGCCTTATGCCGAACACCGGCCCGAGAGGAGGTAGTGACACTCCTGCAGCAGCATGCGCCCCTGTGGCTGGGACACCTACCCTCACTGCTCACTCCAGCAGAGCACCCGGAAGTACAGCGATATGTAGTGGGAGCCACTCCCCAGCGGATGCTGCGCGAGATGGCTAACTTCCTGGGTGCTCTCACTACCACGAGACCGCTGGTGCTGGTCTTGGAAGATCTGCACTGGAGTGATCCCTCCACCGTTGCGCTATTGGCCTATCTGGCCCGCTGGGCTGAGCCGTTACGTCTCTTGCTGATCGGGACCTATCGGCCTAGCGAAGTGCTCGGGCAGGACCATCCGTTGGCCACGGTGCAGGCGGAACTGCAGGGGCAAGGGCTGAGTCGTGCACTGCCCTTGCCGTTACTGACTGCCACAGCCGTTACTGCCTACGTGGCGCAGCGTATATCACAAGAAGTGGAGATGGATCTCCGTGCCCAGGCGGTCTATCAACGCACCGAGGGGAATCCCCTGTTCATGGTCGCGGTGGTCGACGAGATGCTGGCGCAGGGCACGGGAGATGTCCAGAACGGAACCGACTACGACGGTCTTGCTTTTGTTCCCTTGCCGGGCAGCGTGCCCGAGCGGTTGCGGCAGTTGGTGAGTGTGCAAATGACCCGGTTGGCAAGACCGGAGCAGCGGGTGTTGGAAGCGGCCAGTGTGACGGGGGAGCAGTTTGCGGCGGCAGAGGTGGCGGCGGCGCTCATTGAGGAAGACGTCGAGATCGAAGAGTACTGTGACCACTTAGTGCGGCAGCAGCAGTTTCTGCGGCGGGCAGGGGTGAGTGAGTGGCCGGATGGGACGGTCACAGGACGGTACAGCTTTTCCCACGCGGTGTATCAGACGTTATGGCAAGAGCGGGTGACGGCGGGACGGTGGCGACGGTACCATCAGCTGATTGGGGAGCGCAAAGAGCGCAGTTATGGGGCGCAGGCCAGAGAGATTGCGGCAGAGCTGGCGGTGCACTTCGAGGAGGGCCGGGATTATCACAAGGCTATCCGCTATTTGCAGCAGGCGGGTGAGAACGCGAGTCGTAAGAGTGCCCACCGAGAAGCAATTGCCCTCTTCACCAAAGGACTAGCATTACTCAAACATGTACCGAATACATCTGGGCGTACCGATCAAGAGCTGCGGTTGCAGATTGCTCTCGGTGCGCCACTAATGCTCACGAAGGGCTATGCCGCGCCGGAAGTAGAACAAACCTATGATCGAGCACGCCAGCTCTGCTATCAGGTCGGAGAAACTTCACAGCTTTTCCCCGTGTTGCGGGGACTCTGGCAGTGCTATTTGGTCCGAGCGGAATTACAAACGGCGGACGAGCTCGGAGAGCAACTTGTCCGCTTGGCCCAGCGTATCAATGATCCAACCTTCCTCCTGGAGGCCTACCATGCCTGGGGGACGACCTTGTACTTCCAAGGAGAGTGTGCCCCGGCTCGTGAGTATTTGGAGCAAGGCATTACTCTCTATGACCCTCAGCAGCATAGCGCTCTCGCCTTCCTCTATGGGTATGATCCTGGCATAGGCTGCCTCTCCCGTGCTGCTTGTGCGTTGTGGTTACTCGGGTATCCAACGCAAGCGTTACGAAGGAGCCATGAAGCACTCGCCCGAGCTCAGAATTCATCGCATCCCCAAAGCTTGGCCTTTGTTCTCCTTTTTGCGTGCGTTGTCTGCCTGTTACGCAGAGAGGGGCAGAGAGCCTGGAAACTGGCAGAGGCGATGGTCTCATGCTCCAACGAGCAGGGGTTTGCGTTCTACGCGGCGTTGGGCACGATCTTTCAGGGGCGCGCATTAACTGAACGGGGACAGGAAGAAACAGGAGTTGCCTTGATGCGTCAGGGGCTGGTGGCCCATCAAGCGACCAAGGCAGAACTATCACGGTCCGCGTGGCTGGCGATGTTAACGGAAGGATATCAAAGAACGGAACAAGTCGAGGAAGGCCTTCGAGCACTGGACGAGGCGCTCACCGCGGTGGATACCCTTGGCGAGCGGTGGTATGAAGCCGAGCTGTATCGACTTAAGGGAGAACTTACGCTTCAGTCTCGCGTCCAGGGTTTAGGGTCTAGGGTCAAAAAAAGTAGAAAGTCAAAAGTCTCCCGTCCCCAAGCCCTGGTTCCTGACCCAGACGGTGAAGCCGAAGCCTGTTTCCTCAAAGCTATTGAAGTTGCCCAAAAACAGCAGACAAAGTCATGGGAACTGCGGGCAACGACAAGCCTTGCCCGCTTATGGCAACAACAAGGCAAGCAGAAAGAAGCTCACCAGAGGTTAGCAGATGTCTATCTCTGGTTCACCGAAGGGTTTGACACAAAAGACTTGCAAGAGGCCAAGGCGCTGCTGGAGGAATTACACGGCTCATAAATACAGCGAAGCGAACCACTTGCCCTCTTGAATTTGTGTTCAAATGCAGAAAAGCTCTTCGTAAACTTCAGAAATCATGCCCCCTTGTTCACCAATGCCGGTTGATAAAGGAGTCTTGCGATGGAAACCCTCACAGTGGAAATCCCGGAGGCTATTCGGCAGGCGTTGCAGCGCACACCCGACGAGATGGCGCGCGACATGCGTCTCTATACGGCGCTGATGTTATTTCGTGCAGGCAAATTATCGTCTGGCGCTGCGGCTGAACTAGCGGGAGTGCCACGTGTACTCTTCTTCGATTTGTGTGCAGAACATGAAATTCCCGTGAGTCAAATTACCCCCGAAGAACTCGAACGGGAACTTTCTTGATGCCAGCCGCTCCCCTCGTGAGCGATACTTCGCCGTTGCTCTACTTGGGAAGCATCGGCCAAGTGGGTGTATTGCCCAAACTCTTTTCTCGGGTACATGTGCCAGAGCCGGTGATAAAGGAGCTTGATGCAGGGCGGTTGCTCCACCGAGACACTGTGGACCCCCGCCAGCTTCCTTGGATAGACATTGTCCCGGTGTCGGCTGTCCTAGTGGAAGCTCTTCCGTTCAACACTCTTGGACCCGGTGAACGGGCCGCGATTGCCTACGCCGTTCACATCCCTGATGCTACAGTTGCCCTTGACGATCGCCAAGCTCGCTTATTTGCTGGAAGACTCGGCCTTCCTGTTGTTGGATTGGTGGGAATTCTTCTCCAAGCCAAGACTGCGGGTATGTTTGCTGCCGTGAAGCCCTACCTGGACGCTGCCCGAAGCAGTGGATTTTTCTTGCACCCTGCGACATATGCGCGAGCACTTGCTTTAGCAGGAGAACCGGACAGGGCATGAGGCTTTATCAGACTCCGCATTGCGCAAAAACAACAAGCCAAGTCGCTGGAGCTGCGGGCGACGACCAGTCTCGCGCGGCTGTGGCACCAACAAGGCAAGCAGACAGAAGCTCACCAGAGGTTGTCAGCAATCTATCACTGGTTCACCGAAGGCTTTGACACCAAGGATTTGCAAGAGGCAAAAGCGTTGCTCGAAGAATTGGGGCATTGAGAGATGGAACCATTGGGGGATTGAGTTACAAAGTCATTCCGCCATAGAAAGAGTATCTTCCTCAGGGGAGTGAAATGGAGCGAGGGACAGTCCCTCTCGCTGCTTTTGTCTTTCGGTCTAATCATATGTACAACGTACACATGAAAAGAGTGACGGCGTCAGAAGCGCGGAAACAATGGTTTCGTTTGCTGGACGAAGCTGCAGCAGGAGAAGTGATTGTCTTAGAACGTAAAGGCCGACGACTCGTCTTGCGCCGCGAAGAGGGGAAGTCAACCAAGCCGGAACGGAACCTTCCTAACTACAAGAAGTTACTTCGGGTGCCAGATGCTGATCAGGCGGATCAGTGGGGTTGGGTATGGGAAGGACCAGAGGAAGACCTGATACTAGCGGTCTCTGAAACGAAATGACCTCTCTTCTCGACACCCATTTTCTCATTTGGCTAACACTTGGGGCATCTCGGTTGTCGGAGTTTCCCTGGCTCGATCGGTATCAGCCCTGGGGTGTCTCTCCAGTGTCCCTGCTGGAGATCCAATATTTGTCTGAAATCGGGCGGCTAGAAGTGCGCAATCCAGACTTCACCGAAGCCATCCTAGAAGATCAGCGGTTTATTGCCTCGGTAATCGTGCTGTTTATCCCCTCCCCTGTCCCTCTCCCGCCGGGAGAGGGAACCTAAGTCTCAGGGCTGACTATTCCCGAACTTGTTTGGCAAACCTCATTAGGCAGAAGCCTTTGCCCCATTCAAGAGCTGATTTGCTTCCATGAGCCACTGCCCGCTAGACATTTCATCCTGCACCAACGAGCGCAGCAGTTCTTTGGTCTGCTGGTCCTCTTGAATCTGATCAATCACGTCGGTGATGAACGTCAGCGCTTTGGGTAAGTCCGTGATCTGATTGGCCACGTACTGTAGCTTCTCGGCGTCGCTCTTGTCCTTGGCAGCGTAGACTCCCATCTCTTTCGCGCGTTGCTCAGTGGATACCGTGCATTGTGGGACACCGCCTAGCTCGCGCAGTCGATCTTCCAGGAGTTTGGCATGATAGGCTTCCCGTTGCTGAATGACGCGTAACCCGCCTTTCACGCAGTCTTGGTCAGTGACTTCGTTCCAACAGTTCAGATACTCGGAAGCGAAGTTCTCCGCGCAGCGATACTCATCTAAGAAGTGCATGATCATCTCGCGTTCAGTCGCATGCGACTTTCCATTGAACACATACTGACCTGCACCACTACTGCCGTTGCGTATCTCACGCATCTGGGCCTCGAATAGCTCGTCAGAGATGAGCCCTTTGCGGTAAGCCTTGAGTAACTGTTTGGTCTCGAAATCTTGTGTTGCGGTTGCCATGGTCGCGTCTCCTTTCGTGAGACTGTTCGTTAAGGTTTCCTGCGTGTTGTCCCTGCTCTTCGTCCGATTGCCGTTTGGGTCTGTCTTCTCGCGCGACACCTCCTTTTCTTTTCCCAGGAAATGTTTTCCTAGGATGTCTTTATCGCAGACACCTCCCCCTCACATCTTCATCAGTAATTCGATCAACGTTTGACATTCCTTCGGCGAAAGTTTGACGTTGTGCCCGGTAATTTTCTGATCGGCGAGGCTGTGGAGCTTCCTCCCTTTTTCGGTCAGCGAAATATGGACGACGCGTTGATCGTCTGCCTGTCGCTCCTTGCGGACCAAGCCTTTTTCCACCATCTTGTTGAGGATGCGCGAAACATTGGGACTGTCGTCAATCAGCGTCTCCCGCAGCTCATTCACCGTCATCTTGTCCACTCCCGCCGTATCGAGATAATGGATGACACTCAGTTGTTCGCGACTGATATCGAATTCCTTCAGTGCACGTTCGACGAAATTCGCGATCTCCTGGGCCGTACATCCTACCAACACGGCTGCTTTATCGCGCAGAGAGAAATTTGCCTCATAGACCTTTTTCTTGTTTGCCACAGAGTCTTCAATCCAATTATGTCGTCTCAGCTCTTGTAGTCCCAGGATATATATTCCTAGGATATAATTGTCTAGGGGGATGAGCAATTTTTTTAGGGGGGGAACAGTGTAAGGGTAGATAATAATTTAGGCGTTTATGCTCCGTACCGCTGGTATGACCTCATCGATGAACAAGCGTAATGAACGCATGGCTTCTTCGTGGGTCATGTCACCGAAGGGGAAGGCGGTCACCACGTAGTCAACATTCCCCTCACTCGCGTACTGGGTAAAATACTCCCGCACCGTGTCTGGTGAGCCGACCACCAGGCTGCCGGTCTTCTCGGCTTGAGCGCCAGACCCAAAGGCTTTGTGTAAAAACTCGTAGTGAGCAGTGGGCAACTCGGGGAGCACATTCGGCTCGTACCAATGTACGGACCAGATGTTACGCTTGAGTGTTTCCCAGGCCCGGTGCCCAATACGACGTGCCTCGTCGTCGGTCTCGGCCACGCAGAGCATGTGAGTACTGGCGATCTTCGGTGTGGTCATGTGAGGGTTGAGTCGACCTGGGTCCTGACGGTGCTCGGCCCACACCTGCCGGTAGAGTTCGTTGATCTGCTTTGTGATCCGCGCGAAGGGAAACAAAAAGTTCAGTCCCCGACGCGCGGCGGACTCCAGGTTGCCCGGATACCATAACGGCGGATAGGGCTCCTGGACCGGCTCCATATAGAGGTTGATCTCGGGGAAGTCGTGAAACTTGCGATTGCGACCGTCGATCTTTCCCGTGGTCAACCCTTGGATGACAATGTCCAGGACCTCGTCAAAGCGTTCCACCGCCTCGGTATGGGCATGGCCAAAGAAAAAGTGCTCAGCGAATCCGACGCCCCTGCCGATCCCGATGTCGAGCCGTCCCCCGCTCAGGTTATCCAACATGCAGATATCTTCGATGAGCCGTAAGGGGTGGTGTAATGGCAAACAAAAAACCAACGGTCCGAAGCGGAGCCGCTTGGTCGCCTGCGCAACTGCGGCAAGAAACACCGCTTGCTGCGGGGCCATACAGAGATGCGATCCATGGTGTTCGGCGAGATGATAGCCAGTAAAGCCGCCCTGCTCGGCGAGCTGGATGAACTCTAAACGATCGCGGTAGAGCTGCTGCAATGATACCCCTGGAATCCGCTCGATGTGATCAAAAATCCCAAACTCGATTGACATTGTGGCCTCTCCTTCTCGACTTAGAAGATTAGGGTGGACCTGAGAGTAGGGTGCGCTTGTTGCATATCACCAGTCACAACGTAAGGGCAAATACCAGCAGTTGAGTAACTGAGGTGCGGGTATGGGTTCCTTCTCCCTGCGGGAGAAGGTCAGGATGAGGGAAACAGCAAGCAAAAAATCCTTATCTTCCACTCCCTCACCCTGACCCTGGTGCATACCCACACCTTACTTTAGGCGGATCACTCGCATGTCCGATTGTGTTTATCCGTCCATCCCGCGTTAGCGCGGATCGTTCGGCAGGGTACGCTGCGTAAAACCAACCACCATGCCGAACGCCTGGTCGGGGCCAAGGATAATCGAATCCGCGCCCTCCGGCTCGGGTCGCATCTGCTTGGAACGCAAGAATTCCTGTGCTCGACTTAAGTTTGCGGTCTTGAAGACCAGAGAGTAGATCCCTTCGCCATTTTTTTCCAGGTCGCGCCCTTCCGGGCTGGTCGAAGCGTGCGGTTGGATCAGTTCAATGACCGTGTCTTCGCCGACAGCGACAAAGGCACTCGTCTTCCGACCCTGAAGCTCCTCCTCGTGGAGCAGCGTCCCGTTCAGCACGTCGCAATACAACCGCTTGGCGGCTGACAGGTCTCTGACCACCACGCCGATATGTGAGGCGCGCTCGATCCCCAGCGGGTGCTCGCGCCAGGGAGTATCCGACCAGTTCGGTTCAAACCGCGGGTCTTTGGCAAAGTCTCCGTGCAAAGCGAACTCCAGTTGGCCAGGGGTTTCTCTTGGATGCGTCCAGACCGCGTCCATCTTATGCGGTGGTTTGACCTGTGTCCCGACGATGTTGAAAAGGCGCAGTCCCGCTTGGTCGAGCCGGGCAGAGATTGCTTCAACATCATCGACATACCAGGCGATGGAGTGGAAATGTTGGCCGAAGCGATCGTGGAATTTTTTCACCGACAGATTCCGCAGGTTCTCTCTGCGGGCCGGCATCATCGGTTCCATAACGACCTCCCCGATGGCGATCAGGGAAGCCTCGCGCCCAGCCAGTTTCTCATACCCATTGTAAAAACGGTTGACCGAAAACACGTCATCGTACCACTTGTCGACCGCAGGAAGATCATCAACCACGTGGGTGAGGTGAAACAATTTGCCGATCTTAAACATATGTGCCTCCTGTTGAGAATTCGTTTATTTGTTCAGCCTGGGATATGTAGACCTAGAGCATATATATTGCGTGGAGCCCGGCAACGAAGCAATCTCATCATAAGACGTAAACGGACTGCACCTGAAAGCCTTCTTCCTCACTGCGGCTGCGGCCACACGCTCGACACCGAGGTTGCCAGCCACTGTGCTAACGCGGCGTTGACTTCGGTCGGCTTCTCCTGGGCCATCCAGTGTCCTGAGCGGATCGTCAGTTCAGTCAGCTTACGGCAATAGGTGCGCATGGGTTCGGCCAGGCGGGAGTGCGTGCATTCGCACACGTAGTCATACCGGGCGTTGAGAAATAAGACGGGCATGTCGAGGTAGCCATCGTTCTGAGCGCTCTTGGCATACTCAGCATTAGCAAGATGATTCATGTACCAGGAAGAGGGGCCGTAAAAACCGTTACGCTGCAGCGCAGCGACATAGATGCTGAGATCTTCCTCTGTGACTACGTCATTATCTCGTGGAAGGTCGGGAACCTCGCTGCCGCCCAGCATACCGTGACTGCGACGTGCGGTCGCGGTCATGGCTCGTTGTCCTTCGTCCTTGGGGTTCCCTTTGCGAAATAGCAGTTTCATAAATTTGTACACATTGGCGTCCATCGGGGCGATGGCCTCGGTAAAACTCTCCTCGTAGTACCGCATGTAATCCCACTGACCGGCAGGATACTCATCGACGGGATAGAGCTTTCGATCCACCAGGGTCAGTGTGTGATCAAGACCACGTTCGATAGTATAGTAGGGCACACAAAGATTGGCGACAGCATGACAGCGCTCAGGATGATGGCTCGCGATATTCCATACCACCGGGCTGCCCCAGTCATGTCCCACCCACACGGCTTTGTCTCTGCCCAAGGAGGCGACGAGTTCTAGCATATCCTGTACGATGTGCTCTTGCGCATAATCACCATGAGTGCTGTATACTGAGGACCGTCCATAGCCACGCATATCCGGGGCCAGCGCACGAAATCCCAGCGCAGCAAATGTAGGGAGCTGATGTCGCCAGCTAATCGACAGCTCTGGCCAGCCATGCACAAAGATGATCAACGGCCCGTCTTCTGGTCCGGCGGCGAGGTAGAAGGTGGTATGCCTGTTCGTCTTGGTTGTATGTTCGGTCATCGACATCGAAGGTTCTCCTTGACTAATTCTTTTGGATCGATTCAATCACTAGGCATGACTTTGTACCGCGGTCCCTTTCGGCATCAGATACCAGAGAACGAACGCCACGAGGAACAGGGCTGGTACATCACCGAGCAGATTCGCTCGTTCAGTGTCATCGACGAGGGCCTGCACAAGCATGATCCCGGCATGGACAATACTTGACCAGACCGTAAACCAGATCAGGCTGGCATTGGCTAAGGGATCTTTCGCCGCCCGGAGGAGAAATACGCCTAACGTCGCGTAGACCCCAATAATCATCTGTTCATATTCAGGCTGTCGCGGTGTCCAACCCCAGCCGGAAGGCCAGATCCACATCATCATTGGATAGATTCCGACGATGAAAATCGTCCCCACGACATACAACGCAATACGCAGATACCTGAGTCTTTCTTCGTCCTGCATGATGTGCCCTCCTTTTCTCCGATTCGTATGTTCATTCCCTGCTTGACGTCTTGCCATGATCCTTGCCACTCTACGGACGACTGATCAAGGCGGTCTGGAAGAGAGGAAATACCCCATGACAACATTCGCAAAGAAAGTAGCGGTGGTGACCGGTGCCAGTCGTGGCATTGGCAAGTCCATTGCGCTCGAACTCGCTGACGCCGGTGCGCGGATAGCCTGTGTAGCTACGCGGGCCGAGAATGCAGCGGAGATTGTCGCTGAGATCCAACAGAAGGGGGGTGACGCCATTGCACTTGGTTGTCGCGTCGAAGTTGCTGCGGAAGTCACACGACTGTTTACGCAACTGGCAGAAGAATTCGGTCCGGTCGCCATTCTGGTCAACAACGCTGGTGTGACCTATCCGGAACCGACTCTCGACATGACTGAAGAGAACTGGGATCTACACATGAACGTCAACGCCAAGTCAATCTTCTTGTGTTCGCAGGCGGCGGCGCGGCAAATGAAAGCCCACGGTGGCGGATGCATCGTGAACATTGGCTCGATCTTGGGGCGCAATGCGTTCCCCGCGACGTTGGGCTATTGCGCCTCGAAAGCAGCCGTCGATCACATGACGCGAGTCATGGCGATTGAATGGGCCAGGATCGGCATTCGCGTCAATTGTATTGCGGCGGGGTATGTGCGGACAGATCTTATCGATCGTCTTGCTGCCGAAGGAAAACTCACCTTACGCGATTTGGAGAAACGCACCCCACAGCGACGGTTAGGCTCAGGAGCGGACATTGCCAAAGCGGTGCGTTACGTTGCCAGCGATGATGCCGGGTTCATGACCGGTGAAGTATTGGTGATCGATGGTGGCTGGACGGCGTTTGGGTATTATTAAGAGCCGAGAGGCTGGATCACGGCCAGCCTCCACCTGGACTATTTGTACCGTGGCAAGATTTTGGTGCCGTAGGTTTCAACCTGTCGCTTGACCTCATCGACCGGCAGGAACCCTTGGTCCCCTTGCCAGACGAGCCATTCAGGATTGACGTTTTCTACCATCGCATCCATGCTGCGTCGGACATCGTCGACACTGCCGAGATAGGTAAAGTCCGCCCGTTCCATACGGGGAATATTGCATTCTTCGGGCGGCAACATCTTTTTCCCACTCGGATACTTGGCCTCGTCCTCTGACTCTCGCCACGCTTCGAAGAAACCAAAATGGTAGAAGAACTTGCGGAATGCGACACCGCAAATTCCCTGTTCTGCCAACTGGCGCGCTTTCTCTTTATTCTCGGCGAAATACAGTGCCCGGAGTACCCCAACGTTCTCACCAAGCTTCAGATTCCGTCCGGCCTTCTGCGCTTCTTCTAGGTACGCTTCGACGAGTTTACGTACTTGTGGCGGTTGTGAGATCAGAATCGTGGGGGTGATGCCTTCTCGCGCACACCAGCGGACCGTTTCCTCACTCACGGAAAAAGCTTGGAACAAGGGAGGATGGGGGCGTTGGTACGGTTTGGGAACCACGTTGATCTTCTGAATGCGTCCCTGTTCGTCCACCTCGCCAGGAAAACCAAACTCTCGGGTCCACTCATGTGCCGCCCACGGTGTTCCCTCTTGTGGATAAGGATATTCGTAGTGCTTGCCTTTGAAGCGAAAGGGCTCGTCTCCCCAGGCCAGCTTGAGAAAGCGAAAGACCTCTTCAAAAGCCTCGCGATTGATACGGTCACCTTCACTCTTATCGCTCGCTGTCGCACCGACGTGGATCTTCTGCGCCATCTGGTTGAGCCAGCGAGTCTGATAGCCACGGGCAAACCCAACAAACGTGCGCCCCTTCGTCAGTTGATCGAGCCAGGCGATTTCCAAGGCCAACCGTAACGGGTTCCATCCTGGGAGGACATACCCAATCGGTCCAACCTTGATCCGTTTTGTATTGTGAATGACGTGCTGAGTGAGCACTGGCAAGCTGCCGATTTCAATGCCTTCGCTGTGGAGGTGATGTTCGGGAAAACAGACGGCATCGAAGCCAACCTCTTCGGCCAGTTGGCTGACTTCGACAACTTCTTGGATCATGCGCTGCCAGCGTTCGGGATCGTTGGCGATTGGCCGTAGCCGCTTTCGCTCTTCCATCGTTGCTGGCAAGGTGGGCAAAAAGAAATACATGCTCTTCATACTGGCTCCTTTGCGGTTGAAGCGGGAATCTTTTCTTGTTTGCTCTTCATTCGGCAGTTTCTATCCTGGCAGATAGGTGCCACCATTCACATGAATGGTCTGCCCGGTGATGAATGCTGCCTCTTCAGATAACAAGAATGCGACCGTCGCGGCAATCTCCTCTGGTTTACCCGCACGCCCAACTGGGATCGGGCGTGTCATCGCGGCGAGTTGCTGATCAGAAAAGACGACTTTCAACCCATCGTGTAGAATCAAGCCTGGGGCAATCGCATTGACCGTTACCCCGTGCGGAGCCAGATCCAGTGCGAGCGCGCGCGTATAGCCAGTAATACCGGCTTTTGCTGCTGCATACGGACCTTGGTCGTCCAGGGCCAGATAAGCCGACTGCGAGGCAAGATTGACAATACGGCCAAAGCCCTTTTCTTTCATTGCCGGACTGAGCGACCGCGTGAAGTAAAAGGTCCCGTACAAATTGACCCGCAACGTTCGCTCCCACACTCGAGACTCATGTCCCGCCCCATGAATACCAGCGTTGTTGACGAGGTAGGCGATATGGATGTTTTTAGCTTGCAACTCCTTCACCAAGGTATCTACCTGGTCTTCTTTGGTGACATCCAGCGGATAGAAAGTAACGCGGCTTTGCTGATCAGCCGGCAGTCGTGCGAGCCATTCGTCAACATGTTTCGCCTCACGGTCACAGGCGATGATCGTATACCCTTCGCTCAATAGCCGGTGGGTCATGGCAGTGCCTAAGCCACCAACTGCGCCGGTAATGAGGACGTGTCCCTGCGGTTGTTTTGCCATCATGGTTCCTTCTTCAGTTGGACACAGTATGAATGTTCGCGCACGGCAAGGCGATCGCCGTGCGCAGGTCTACAGAACAATCACGCGTTACGCCCTGGCTGCTGCTGCACGTTTCTCTTCGTCCGCGGCGGTGGGAGCCGTGACTTTGTAGAGCTTCTCGCCGTTCTCCCACAAGATCTTACGGCGCACCGACTCTTCACAATCTGAGAGTCCACCTTTGATCCGTGCGTGCACTTCCTCCCCATATAGCGAGGTCGGATGGGGAAAGTCCGTCTCAAAGAGAATGTTATCCACGCCGACTTTATCGATCAGTCGCCGCGGCGCGGTCTGCTCGAACCAGTAGCAGGCATACACATTGCGAGCAAAGTACTCCGATGGTAGCAGGTCGAATTCCGGGTGTTCTTCTGCCACATCGTTGCCACGGAATTGGTAATCAAGGGCTTCGAGTGCGAACGGAATCCAGCCAATACCGCTTTCCACCGAGACGAATTTAATTTTCGGATAGCGGGCCAGCACTCCCGACATGATCAAGTCATTTAACTGGATGCCGTTGCGCAGAAAGATATCGACTGACAGTTCAGTAAAGGCCGCCATCTTGCCATAGGCCTCGATCTTCTTCGGTAATAAGCCCATCTCCATGTTGCCCGACCCGATGTGGAAACTAATGGGCAAGTCTAATTCCACTGCTACCTCCCACAATGGGTTCCAATGAGGATCGCCCAGTAACGGCTGATCCCAGTATTGCGGCTCTCCAGTGAACAAGATGCCTTTGTGCCCCTTAGCGGCACAGCGCCGCACCTCTTTGACTGCTGCGTTGACATCCCAGAACGGAATCGAGGTGATCGGCAGCAAGCGACGCGAATCAGCCGATGCCCACTCGGTTTGCCAATCGTTGTAGATTTGCACACAGGTCAGCATCAGTTCGGGGTCATTGAGCTTCAAGAACTCCTGAGCGCCGAACCCGCCGACGTTGGGATACATAATCATCGCCCAGATGCCCATTTGGTCCATGTACTTTAGCCGCGCCTTGGCATCGTAAGCCCCCGGGTGCATTTCCTCGTAGTTTTTGGGCGGATTCTTGAAATTCCCCACCCCGGCGGTAGCGGTCAGTCCAGGGCTGGCCAATAGTGGGGTGCCCCCTACCACCCACGACAGGCGTCCATCTTTGTCGGTTTCGATGCGCGGCACTCGATCTTTCAGCTTGGCCGGCGCCCGGCTGGTCCACAAGTCTGGACTTTCCGTCACGTGGGTATCGACATCAATAATGCTGTAGCCATTCATATGGCTTCCTCCTTTTGGTGTTTTGTCGACCATTGTAACCTGTAATAGTGTCAGACTTCCCGGACTTGGGCTAGTCCTTTCTGGAAACACGAAACCAGCCAGAGCGTGAAAAGAGCAAGCGTCTCTGGCTGGTACTTCATAAGGCGGAGACGTACAATTTCGAGGAGTTTGCCCAAGTCCTGGTCGGTTGAAATGTCTGGCAGACACAAAGTGTTGATAGTTGTTCGATTCGCATTTTCATGAGGAGGTTATGTCTCAAACTCCCATGCCAACCGATCTGCCCACTACGAAAAACTCGTACGTCTGGGTGCAACATGTTCCCGATGGAGCGGTGTCGGTCACAGTGGAAGATTCGACCCTGGTACTCAAAGCCAGCCAGGTGCTACAGGAGCGGTTCGAAGTGTTGTTGCAGAAACAAAAGGCTGGGCAGTTATCGAGTGAAGAGGCTCGCGAGTACCAGGCAATTTGTGATTTGGACGCCGCCTTAAGTTGGCTCAATCGTCGCGCTCGCGCTTCAGTCATGGCGAGCGCAACGAAGCAATGTACTGGTGTGAGCAACAGGCTCCCTAAGAATATGTGGTGCTGGCTTGCCCAGCAGATCTTTTCTCTCGTTTCCGATTTAGAAATCTCCTTCCCAGATACGGGTCAAGTCGAGCGTGAACCCAGGCAGTTCCGGATCACCTGAAATGGTAGTCGGATTCTCTAAGCAGACAACCGGAGCGCCTGGACGATAGAGGTAGACACGTCGTTCCAGTGGATCAAGCAAAAAGCCTAGCTGTGCTCCGTTCTCGATGTATTCCTGCATTTTTTCCTGAACTGCCTGGAGATTGTCCGAAGGCGAGCGCAGTTCGATGACGAAGTCGGGACACAGAGGAAGAAACGTCTTCTTCTCCGCAGGCGTCAGTGACGCAAGCCGTGTACGTCTGACCCACGCCGCGTCTGGAGAACGAGTGGCTCCATTGGGAAGGGTAAAACCAGTAGAGGAATCAAAGGAGACGCCAGTGTCGTCTTGTAATGCCCAGTTTGTGAGAAACGTCGCAATAAGAATGTTTTGATGACCGGTTTCTCCTCCAGCTGGCGGCATGATAACAAGATTTCCTTCCGCTGTTCGTTCGATACGTAACTTCCGATTGATCTGGCAGAATTCAAAGAACTCGTCGTGACTCATATTCACGACTGGTCGTAGCTGCAACTGAATCGGTCCCGTTTCCGAGGACGGGAGTGCTACCGACATAGACGCCTCCAGATGAAAAAATTGTACGTACATGTACAAGAAGCCCACCATAGCAGAAAGTTTATTGTCATGCTGCTCTCTTTTCTCTTTGGAATTCCATTTGCCGTGTTGGCCGTCAGCCGTTGCAGAGACGGTTGTCCGGTCGCTATACTCGCCAAAATACTCGATAGGACTTCGTTCAGTAAGGAGATTTACTATGGCAACTGCGGTCCAGTCCCAGATGATCCTCCACCACTTCGACGACCACAACATTCAGTGGCAAGAGCTTCCGGGCTTCAAACATATGATGGTTTCGATCTTCTTTGTCGATGAAGCACGGAATCGTGTTGATTTGCTCATCAAATTTGATCCAAAGGAAAAAGTGTTATTGCATCGACATCTTGCCGACACCAATACCTTTGTCGTTGAGGGAGATCACGTGATTTATGAACCCGATGGCCAGGTCAGAGAGGTGCGCCCAGTCGGTCGGTATACCTTTGGAACGGGGAGGGACGCCCATGATGAAGGAGGTGGTCCCAATGGATGCGTTTTGTACTACAGCGTGCGTGGAGAGACGGACACGCTGTTCGACATGCTAGACAAGGACCTCAATGTGGTGGGAACGTTACGCACCGGAGATTTCAAAGCGATTCTTAACGCCCAAAGGCAAGGATAAAGCCATACCATGCAAAAATATGCCATCGCTGGGTTAGGCGTTACGCTGCAGGGCATCATTCCCGGAACCAGCGCAGAAAAGCTCGCCTGGGACGCGGTTGAACTGGCCTTGCGCGATGCTGGGCTGAAACGTAACCAAGTGGACGGGTACATCTACCAGCCGGGGTTCGGTGAACGTACCTCCGGAATGGCGGCGAGTCGCGCGGCACTTGGTGCGCAATCAACCTTGCAAGTCGATTCCAGCGGGGCAACCGGGATTTTTACCCTGATTACCGCGATCGGTATGCTCGCCGCCGGGACAGCAGACTACGTCGTGTGCGTGCATGCCACCAATGCCCGCTCGCAAACGGTCACGGTTGGGGCTGGTGAGAAGAACCAGTACGCGATCTATGGCCTGTTCTCTCCGGGTGCGCAAGCCGCGTTGATGGCTCGCGGCTACATGCACAAGTACAACACCTCTTCTGCTGATCTGGCTGAGATTGCAGTTGCCCTGCGCTCCAACGCGGTCCCACGTAGCGATGCCTACATGTACAACCGGCCGATCACAGTGGACGATCATCAGAATTCATCCTTTATCGTCAGGCCTTTACATCTGCTCGACTACTGTCTGGTGACCGATGGGGCGATCGCGTTTATTGTGACGACCGCAGAGCGGGCGCGTGACCTGAAAACCACACCGGTGAATCTGCTGGGCTTGGGGACCTGTCATGAGGTCGGCCAAGGCTACACCCGAGGCTCGAATACAATCCTGGGACCAGCGGAACTTGAGGTTGAACCGGCACGGAGCCGTGCCTTTGGGACGGCAGGCCTGGGGATCGAAGACATCAACGTGTTTCAGTTCTACGATGCGTTCACCATTATGATTGCGCTCCAGCTCGAAGCGTACGGACTATGCGGACGCGGAGAGGCTGGGGATTGGGTGCGTGCGGGGAACCTGCGCTGGCACTCCAAACGTCCCTGTAATACCTCCGGGACACTTCATTCCTGGGCCTATGTGCAAGGGTTCACGCATCTGGCCGAAGGTATTCGGCAACTCCGAGGTGAGGGAGGGCCAACGCAAGTGCCCGGTGCTCGCACAGCTCTTGTCACGAATGTCGGTATCACTGGGGCAGGATTAGCGCAGTCAGCGGTAATCCTTGGCGTCGAGTAAATCGTACGAGGAATAAAAAATGAGCGGTACAGAAACTCAGGTCTCGCCTGCGCCCCCGAGTCGTGTGGCTGCGGTCGAAGACCAACCATTCTGGGAAGCTATTGATGCGGGCAACTTTGTGCTGGCGCGCTGTTCGTGTGGTGCCTACTACTCGCGCTCACAGGCGTGCTTGCGCTGCGGTGCTGATGTGCAGGCACTGACATGGGTACCTGCTTCGGGCCGAGGAACGGTTCGTGCCTTTGTGGTTTTTGACAAACCGTATCACCCCTATTTCAAGGAGCGAACTCCTTACGTCGTCGCCGTCGTGACTTTAGAAGAAGGTCCGGAGATCACTACTAATGTGATCGATATTGACGTGTCTGCGGTTAAGATCGGTATGCCGGTGCGCATCGTGATTGGTCAGCGCGGCGAGTACAAAATTCATCAAGCGTCGGCGCGGGTGTAATCACTGGGATCACCCACGCCTCGTGGCGACTACTCTATTTACTGGTGGTGGTGGGAGTCAGCTTGACAATAAAACCATCCGGTAACTCACGCTTCCCGGCAATGAAATCTCCGTTGATGTCGGTTACCCACAGTGCTCCATTAACAACCAACATACCAACCGGATTGAAGAAGCCGCTGGCCACTAACTGGGGTTTGCCGTCGTCGCCCACACGATAGACTTTGCCATCGGCATTCAGTGCTTGAGTCATTGGTACGGGCGCTTGGATATCTTGACCATCTGCCACAAAGATTTGTCCGCCATAAGCGCCAAAATTCGCCGGCGCCACCATAATTCCCATAGGCTGAGAAAGCCCCTGCACGACCGGTTTCTCATCAACCTTGCCGTCTGGCGAGACCCGCACGACCATACCACTGCCGGGGGTTGGGGGTTCGAGGATGCCACCTTTTTTGAGCGTGACCAGCATGGATTTGCCATCCGGGGAGAAGGCAATGCCCATGGGTGCGCCAGTCACTGCGCCATCAAAGGTCACAAATGGCGAGCAGGTGTTGTCCGCTTTCACCTGATAGATGGTGTTATTAAACGCCGTGGCCGCAAAAAAGCGATCGGCAAACGGACTGCCAGCCGGGCCGAACCGGGCATCAACCCCAAACCCACTCACGCCCTTATTGATGTTTCCCGCTTCCGTGAGGGTGCAGACCACCGTCGCCACATCCTTGGATTGAGGGTCAACCCGCTGAATTACATGATTTGCGGTTGCTCCTGGGGCTGCCACTTTCGCCTGGGCAATAGAATAAATATGACCGGCAAATTCACCGAAACTCTCTGGTGCCACCCCATAGCCTGTGACCGGCAGCAGGCGTCCAAGGCCTACTAGCTCCGAGATTTTCCCTGCTTTGCTAATCGAAACGAGACGGCTGCCTTTTTCGCCTTCCTCGCCACCATCATCGTTGAGCCAGACCGCATCGCCTTGTGCGTGGAGCCAGAGGGGGTCATAGAACTCACCAGGAGGAATCAGCATCTCGGCACGAAAACCTTCCTCGGCTTTGACGGTAGGGGCAGCCATTAAACGATCCAGTAATCCTTTGACTTCCTCCTCAGCAAGCGCTGGCGTGTTCAGCAAACTCACCCCGGCCAGCGCAGTAATCAGACATCCCATATATTGCAGAAACGTTCTCATGTTCTCCCTCCTTTGCAAAACACTCATCCTTGGTTGTGAGCAACTTTTATACGAAGCGTGGCATCCCATACACTGGTAAACCGAATGCCCGGCGACC
This sequence comes from Binatia bacterium, assembly GCA_050187625.1. Lineage (GTDB taxonomy): Bacteria > Desulfobacterota > Binatia > Bin18 > Bin18 > JBFWXH01. Next base: position 76,204 of record JBFWXH010000020.1, on the reverse strand, counting down.
AAGGAGCGCTTTGCCTTCAAGACCGGCAAAGGGTTGATGAATAATGGCCGCACGCACATCACGGTACATCTGCTCTAAAGGATTCTTTTTGAATAACGCTGCCCCGCCGACCATACGCATGGCTTTATCAACTACCTGTACACAGCTCTCCATGACAAATTGGAAACAGGAGATCAAGTTCACGAGATCGTCCCGACTGCGTATGACGATGTCAGTATGCGCGGCAATGGTTTGATGAAGCATCGCCCGCGCGGAGCGTATACCGATTTCCATGTCTGCGAGCAGCAGTTGGTTACCTGGGTAGTACGTCATCGGTTGAGCAAAGGGCTCTTGGGTACGCTCGGAGACCCAGTTCACTGCATAGTCCCGAGCAGCCTGCGCGAGACCAATGTAACACGCCGGTCCTGAGGCGACCCACCATGACGAGGTGATATCGGCTAGAGCATCCCAGGTTTGGACAGGTCGCGGGACAGCGGCATCTTCGGAGACAAACACATTGTCCCACACGACATCGTTACTGCACGAGGAACGGATGCTCATGGTATCCCAGTTGTTTTGAATCTCGACCCCCTTCGTGTTGGAGGGGAGGAAACACAGCAGGCACTGTGGACCCTTTTCCGGGTCGTCATAGCGAGCGGTCGTCAACAAATAATCCGCACAGGCCGACATGGTACCAAACCCGCTGCGACCAGTAATGATATACCCGCCATCGACTTTCTTGGCCTGTCGGGTTGTATCATTCACTCCGGCAAAACCGAGCGAACTATTCATCTTGGGATCACTGACCGGCCCGCCAAAGATAATCTTGTCCTTGACCACTGCCGTAAGCAAAGATTCAAGAGCGTCCAGCTTCTGGCCTTTGCCTTTCTGATTGAGCCGCCAGAGATCAGCAACAATCGACACCGCTATATGGTGCATATTGACAGCAATGGCCATGGGCAGATCCCCATAGGCTAAGCGTTCCTGCGCGAGGGCAATATCTAAGGGGGTCGCACCGCCGCCCCCCAGTTCTTCTGGAACAATAAGCGCGGTATAGCCGGATGCTTTCATGGCATCAACATTCTCATGTGGGAAACTGCTCTCTTGATCGTGCTGGGTCACGCGGGTTTTGAAATCATCAGCATGGGTGGCGGCCATGGCAATGAAACGTTGTTGACGCTCGGTGAGCTTCATTGGCATCTGTGGTCTCCTTATCTATGACTGTCGGCAGCGCGTGCGCAAATGTCATTCGTTATCCGTGAAGATACGACGATCTGCAACATCCTCGGCTTTCCCTTGCTATATGATCGTTTTCGCGATAGTCCAGACTAAACACCAATGAACAACGGCGCGTGACCGCCGACAGCAAACAAGGAGGATGCTATGCACGTAGGGTATGGATCAGTTTTTCAAAATCCTAATAACCAGTTGACCGACCGTGAAGTGTGGCGCAACGAGATTCGCCTCGCGGAGATGGCTGAACCACTCGGGTTCGATTCCGTATGGGCCATTGAACATCACTTTGACGACTACACGATGTGCCCCGATCCAGTACAGTTTCTGACCTATATGGCGGGACGCACCAAACAGGCCAAGCTCGGCTCCATGGTGATTGTGTTGCCGTGGCATGATCCGATTCGCGTAGCCGAGCAAGTATCGATGCTCGACCATGTGTCAAATGGTCGTTTTATTTTGGGTATTGGTCGTGGACTTGCGCGGATCGAGTATGAAGGATTTCGCCTCGATCAGAACGAAGGTCGCAATCACTTTGTTGAGTACGCGGAGTTAATCCTCGAAGCCTTAGAGAAAGGGTACATGGAAGGTGGTCTCCATACCAAACAGCCGCGGCGCGAAATTCGTCCGTTTCCGTTCAAGTCCTTCCGGGGACGCTCGTATGCAGCCGCGGTTTCTCCAGATTCCTCCCCGATCATGGCGAAGCTCGGCGTTGGCCTTTTAGTCATTCCGCAGAAGCCGTGGGATGCGGTGAAAAAAGATTTCGAAGTGTATCACGAGGCCTGGAAGCAATATCATGGCAACACCCCAGCCCCGAAACCACTGAGTGGTGGATTCGTGTTCGTCGACGAGAATAAAGATCGCGCGGAAGAGATGGCGATGAAATGGTTAGCGGCCCAGTACCGCACGGTCGTCAAGCACTATGAGATGACGGCGGAACACTTCGGCACCCATAAGAGCTATGAGTCGTACCGAATGATTACCAAGTATATCGGTAAACATGGGGTCGACACGGCAGCCATGGATTTCGCGAAACTCATGCCTTGGGGAACCCCAGATCAGGTGCTCGAAAAGTTGGCGACGATCCGTGACATGATCGACGCCAATGGCTTCATGCTGAACTTCAGCTATGCTGGTATGCCGTACGACGAAGCCGAGCGTAATCTCAACCTGTTCGCCAAGAAAGTGCTGCCCGAGGTGAAGAAGTGGCAAACCGAGCCGCTGAAGGACCCGGCAGAGTTTGACGCCCGTCAATATATCGCCGCGTAAGGCACGAAAGACAGAGCGCCATCGCCATTCTTGAGTCTTGTCTGGCGATGGCGACAACAGGGCAAGAGAGAGGTCAGAACTGCGCCTCAAGCGTCACGATGGCGTTGACCCCAGGCGCGTTAATACCTGAGCCGTGCTGACGATATGCCTTGTCGAAGAGATTCTCGATACTCAGACGCGCCACAATATCTTTCTGCACTTCCCATCCCATGCGAAACGCAACGGCCATCCATCCTGGGGTTCCGTGTGGATTAATCCGGGGATCAGTGCGGTCACGTGCGCTTAGACGCTGCTGAGAAAAGGCGTATTCGAGAAACGGCTCGAGCCACAAACGGGGAGTAAGCTGCGCAAGCGCCCCGAGCCGACCATTCGCTGGTGGAATACGATCCGCCGGGGTTTTCTGCCCATCGCGAAATTTCTCTTCCCCCCACGTAAAGGTAAAACTGCTAAACACTTCTACTCCCTTTCTCACTCTCCATCGTCCGCCTGCCTCGGCCCCAACCAGGGTAACGCTATTCAGATTCGCACTCTGAACAATCGTACGTCCTGCGTCTGTTAAGGCTCCGGTCGGCGCAGCTTCAATCTTGTCATCATACGAAGAGTAAAATCCGAAGACCTCGCCGGTAAACCTGGCAAAAGCCATTTTCACGCCAACATCAAACGAGAGAATCTCTTCTGGGCGTAACTGTGTGTTGGGGGTTTGGAAGCGGTTTCCTGGGCGTGGCCCCAACGTCGAGAGATCAAAGATGTTCGGCGCGCGAAATCCGCGCCCACCATTGGCGACCAGCGAGAGTTCTGGCGTTACACGGTACACAAGGCCAACACTTCCCGTGATATCGCTGACGTGTAAGCTCGTACCAACGGTACGGCCAGCCTTCGGAATGGCGATATCGAAGTAGCTTACCCGCCCGCCGAGAATCGTCGTGAAGCGTGGGTGAAAGAAGATCTCGTCTTGCGCGTACACCGCAAAGCTGTCCATCGTTGCGCCATCAGCAAAGCGGCTGACCGGACGCGAGATTTGCCCGGTCACTACGTCACGGCGGCGTCGCCAACTCGCGACGTCATCGAGGTAGATCTCGCCCCCGTAGGTGAACAGCATCCAGTCACGCCAATGGGAGGACAGTTGAAACGTCGCTCCGATCCAGCGACTGCGATTGCGTTCGCGGTCCTCTTGGACGCTGGCAAAATCGCGGGACCGGCGGTCATCCTTGATCTCTTGAAAAGCGACATTGAGTTGCACGGTGTCGAGAAAAAAGACGGGCCTCCGCCAACGATACCGCCCATGCACAAAGAGCCGATCATTGGGCTCGAAGTAGAACACCACCGATGACGGCTGGGACTGGCCAAACCCCGGTGTCAGTTCATCGAATCGGGGAGTCTTCGGTTGCCGGACGTATTGCAGATTGAGCAAAAGGTCCTGACAGTCATCTTCCAGGAACACCTTGCCATCGGCAGCATACACAGCGAAGGCTGACGGGTGTTGTTTTCCCAGGCGACCGCCATCGCGCACGTCATCATGATTTTGATAGGTAAATCCGCTGCTGAGCGCGACACCTTTTTTGCCACCACGAAGTGAGAAACGTGAGACTTGTGAAACGTCAGCACTGCCAAACTGCCCAAGCCAGCGACCCTGCCATTGCCACTGGGTCGTCGTGAAGCGGGGAACAGGAGTGAAGACCTGAACTACGCCGCCCATCGCGTCGCTGCCGTATAACGTTGACCCTGGGCCACGCACCACTTCAATGCGTTCAACGGCATAAGGGTCAACTAACGCAAAGTATTGATTTGGCGCAGGGCGAAAGAAGGCAGAATTGAGCCGCATCCCGTCTACTAACATCAACACCGAGCTGCCGATGAGCCCGCGAATAATCGGCGCGGCCTGCCCTGGCGTTGTTTGCTGGACGAAAACGCCAGTCGCACCACGAAGAAGATCTGGGAGGACGCCAGGAGTTTGCCGGGCAATCTCTTCCGCTTCCACCGTTGATACAGCTTGTGACACCTCTGATAAGGAACGCTCCTCGCGGGTCGCGGTGATCGTCATCTCTGGTAAGCGATGGATAGCGGGGGGCGGTAACGTCTGTGCCCAGACTCTAGGAATCGCAAGTATGGACAACAGCCACAACCCACCCCCGAGACACCTCCAGGAAGATAGCCGACCGGCCGGCATCGTTTTTTTGGAGCCGCGGTTTCTTAGAAGGAAAGCTCTCGAACCGGGTCGGTACCATCCCAGGTGCGAGCCGTTTCCTGAATACGCATCATGACGTCGTAAAGCGGTGACTCTTTGAGATCGGCCATCTCATATAGGAGTCCTCCGGGGCTGGTGTCCGTGGCAAAGTACACAAAACGAATACTGCTGCCAGGAACCACTCCCTCGTGTGCGACGGTTACGCCCCGTGCGCGCGCGGCGGCCATAGTCTGATCATATTCTGTCGGTGTCACCCACGACGAGACATGCTGACAGCCTTCGCGACCAGACAGCAGGAAATCGCGGTAGGCGCTGGGATGATCATCGTGTTGTTGGATCAATTCGACCTGAACCCCACCGGAAAAGCCGAGCGCCAGCGTGAGATGGGGAGCTGGTGCGGGCTCCCCCCGATAGCGATAATTGTCCGGAATGAACTTGCGAAACAGAAAGAATGGACCAACCCCAAGCGTTTCAGTCCAGTAACGAAGTGCCTGGTCAAGGTCACGGACGACAAAGGCAATCTGCCGCATCTCGCCGAATAAACGACTCATAGTAGTGCCCTCCTTAGGTGGTCATCATCTGTGGTTTCCCGAGCCAGTTACCTGGCAGAAATTCCCTCTCCCGCCGGGAGAGGGCCAGGGTGAGGGAATCAAATAAGGATCTCCATGTCTCTCTTTTCCCCTCATCCTGTCCTTCTCCCTCAGGGAGAAGGAACCCCGGGTCGTTTCTTCTCAGCTCCAATACCCTACAATATCCATCCCCGCCATTTTAGGTGGTAAATTCCGGCATAATTTCTTTTGCGAGCAGATCGCGTGCCTCATCCGACCGCGGAAACACTACAAAATAGGTCATGCCGAATTCTTCGATCCGTGACCGCAGTTCTCGTCGCACTTCCTCTGGCGTCCCAATCAGCGCTACTGGCGCATTGCGCATCGCTTCCTCACTGGGAAAACCCATCGCCGCCGCCGTCGCTTTTACCGCAGCATCTGCTTCGCTCTTGCTGCGCAGGATATTGACCATCGCAATGCCACTCGCTTCCACCGACCCTGGAGCGCGGCCAGCCTTGGCCACAAAATCGTGCAGCATGTTGATCCGCCGCTTGAGTTCAGCTTTATCGAAACGCACTGCCGCCTGCGGGTCTTGGACAAAGTCTTTGCCGTTGACAATCGGTGGGATGAGATTCGCGATCTGTGCTTCCGCTGCAACAATCTGTAAGAGCTTCTTTCCTGCACCGCCGACCATAATTGGCGGATGGGGTTTTTGTACCGGACGGGGGTAATTGTAGGCCTTGTCGACCGAGAAGTAACGTCCGTGATACGTGGGCTCCTCCTGGGTCCACATCGCTTTGATCAACCTGAGTGCGTCCTGCAGTTGATCGAGACGCTCCACATTCGAGGGATAGGGATAGCCATGCGCGTCATATTCGGAGCGTTGCCAGCCGGAGCCGACACCGAAGATGAATCGCCCGTTGCTGATGTGATCAAGTGTCGCCGTCATTTTGGCCAGCATGGCTGGCGAACGAAACGACATCGCTGTCACTGCTGGTGCGAGGCGGACGTTCTTGGTGATGGCTGCAATCGCGCTTAACGTCGCGTAACACTCGAGCTGTGGTGTTTGCGGCGCGCCGAGAGGCGAGAAAAAATGATCGTTGATAGAGACAGAATAGAACCCGTGTGTATCGGCCCATTCCGCCGCCGCTCGGGCTTTGGCAAAATCTCCTGTGGGTAAAAAGAGACTGAATTTGATATTGTTCATTGATTCATTCCTTCCATGACACTATTGGCAGCTCTCCGTTGCAGGTCCAGATAAACAATGTTGGGATGTTCGCAGTCGCTACGGCCACGGCAAAGCGTGGTGGTTCCTTGCGGCCATTTGTGTTGTTTTGCTGTTGATCTGTCAAGGACAGCGAGCTGGACTCGGCAAACCTGCCTCGCCGTCCTTTTACCGAAAGGCGTTGCGGTATGCCGCCGCGGGATGGGTCGTTGGCACCGTATCGCGACCGAACAATTTCCGGCGCAGGGTGCCGGATGTGTACGCCTGTTTAGCGAGGCCCCGTTTGCGAAGTTCGGGCATCACATGCTCGATGAACTCCGTGTAGCTCCCGGGGATCGTGGCGTTGATGACGTTGATACCGTCGATACCAGCTTCCTGCCACGTCGCGAGTTGTTGTGCGATTTGTTCCGGGGTTCCTGTGACGCGGCTTGCCTTGCTGTTCAGAATGGCAAGATCACGCACCGTCGCCGTGCGTCCTACGACCGATGCCTGTACCCATTCGAGTATGCTGCGGACGCCCTCCGTCTGAATGTCAGCGAGCGGGTGGTCCAGGGGATACACGCCCAGATCAATGTCCATGGCTCCGCCCAGATGGGTAATCATCGTCTCAGCGTCGATCGCTTCATCAAGTGCTTGGCCTTTGCGTGTCGCTTCTTCCTCAGTGCTGCCGACCACGAACGACAGGCCCTGGAAGAATTTGATATCCTCGCTGCGTCGCCCGTACTTTGGGAGCAGGCTGCGCATCGTCTTGATGACCGAGGCAGCGACCTCGGGGCGTGGCGTAATCAGAAACTGCGCCTCGGCGTTGGCCGCCGCGAAGTTCATCCCGGCTGCAGACGACCCAGCCTGGAATAAAAGAGGTGTCCGCTGAGGCGAGGGCGCAACAAGGTGAGGCCCTTCGACTGAGTAACGTTTCCCGACGTGATGGATGCGGTGGATCTTGTCGAAGTTCCCATAAATCCCCGCCTCGCGATCCTGTACCAGTGCACCTTCGTCCCATGAGCCCTCCCAGAGCTTGTAAACGACAGCAACATATTCGCTGGCCCACTCGTACCGTTCATCATGCGGTGTGAGTTCCTGGCCAAAGTTGTGCGCGGCGTTGGCCAATGGATTCGTGACAATATTCCACGCAATGCGCCCCTTCGACGCGTGGTCAAGGGTCGAAATCTTGCGTGCAAAATTGAACGGATGTTCCTGCAGAATGTTGCTGGTGAAGGCCAGTCCGAGGTGCTCGGTGTTGTACGCCAGCGCTGACAAGATAACCGAAGGGTCGTTGCTGGGAATTTGCAAGCCGGCTTCGACGTGTTTTCGATACGAGCCCTTGAAGTCGTTATACAGTCCAATGACATCTGCAAAAAAGATGACGTCGAAAAGTCCCGCCTCTAGTTCTTTCGCCACATCGACCCAAAAATCCAGCGAGTTAAATTCAATCTGACGGGCATCGGGTTGGCGCCATACGCCGTGCAGGATATGGGACGCCGTGTTCATGACGAACGCGGAGAAGAATAGCGGTACAGACATATGGCCCTCCCAACTATACTTTGCGCGGGTAGAAAATGCGGTTTTGTCATGCTGAGCAGAGCGAAGCATCTCTCCTCTGCGCCTGCTGAGAGATTCTTCACTCCGCAATGCTCCGTTCAGAATGACACTCTCGATGAGTGCAGAGCAAAAAGCGCAATTATGCCCGCACGTAGTATAAATCATAGGTCAGGATTGTATTTACTTGCTCTCCTTGATCTGTTTGAAAAACGTATTCATGTCATAGTAATCTCGCCACACGGCGATCTTCCCGTTCCTGATCTCGAACGCCGCCATGACCGGGATTGCTGCCTTCTTTCCGCCCTGCAACTCTACCCAGTCCACCCGTTCGTTCATGACCAGATCGCCGACGGACAAGGTCTCTTTTAGCTCGGCCCGGAAACTTTTCATCTCCTTCATCTGGGGAACAAAAAACTGACGGATCTCTTCTTTTCCTTTGTGAATCCCGACTGGCTTGTCATCATGGACACAATCCTCGGTAAGGCAGCTCAACGCTCCTTCCAGATCCAGGCGATCGAAGGCTTTAAAAAACTCAACCACGACTTGTTCATTGGCTGTATTCATAACTTCCTCCTTATGCGAAATGGCGTGTAGATACCCTTCTTTCCCCATTCGGCGCCTGCTGGCAAGGGCTGTTGTGAAGTGTCCTGTAGAGTTGGCCTGATTCCCTGGACAAAGCTCTGCCTTGCGCAATCAGGTTTCGTATATTAGAACAAAGGCCCATTCAGCACGGATCACACAGGACATTCAATGGGGCGGATCTGCGACGCCCTTAGGAGGGAATATATGAAAGAAGTCGTCATCGTTGAGGCTGGCCGTTCGCCGGTGGGTCGGCGTAATGGATCTCTGGCCGGGGCTCATCCGACCGATGTTTTAGGACAAGTCCTGAACGGCGTACTCGGGCGCGCAGGGATTAAATCTGCCGACGTGGGACAGGTCGTCGGCGGTTGCATCAACAAAGTCGGCGCCCAGGCGATGAACGTGACCCGCACCGCCTGGCTCGCTCACGGCGGCGCCCAGGAGGTCCCCTGCATCACGGTCGATTCCCAATGCGGGTCTTCACAGGAAGCTACCAATCTGGCGTATAGCCTGATCGCCTCTGGGGTGGAAGACGTCGTACTCGCCTGCGGAGTCGAGAATATGAGCCGGTTGCCGATCGGTTCTGACTCTATCGCTGGTGCGAAAGCTGGATACGGCAAACCTATTGCGCGGAGCTACTACGAGCATTATGAATTCACCAGCCAGTTTGAGGGCGCCGAGCGTATTGCCGAAAAGTACGGGATAACGAGGGCGGATACCGACGCCCTCGGGCTCGAATCGCAGATCCGCGCGGCGCGGGCAATCGCTGAGGGCCGTTTCACTGCGCAGATGATTCCTGTCGAGGCTCCGGTTCTCGACGACGACGGGAATCGTACCGACAAGGTGAAGACCGTCACTACCGATGAGATCCCACGCAAAACAAGTCTTGAAGCCCTGGCTAACCTTAAGCCCGTCGCTCGCGAAAATGGTGTCCACACCGCGGGGTCCTCGTCTCAGATCGCCGATGGCGCTGCCGCAGTGTTGCTGATGAGCGCTGAGAAAGCTCGTGAGTTCGGGCTCAAACCGCTGGCGCGGATTGTCGAGACGGCACTCGTCGGTTGTGACCCGGTGCTGATGCTTGAAGGGCCGATTCCTGCCACCCGTAAGATGCTCAAGCACGCCGGGTTGTCGATCAACGACATTGACGTTGTGGAAATTAACGAGGCCTTTGCCTCAGTGGTGTTGGCCTGGGCCAAAGAGATCAAGCCTGACATGGCGCGTGTCAATCCCAATGGCGGTGCGATCGCGCTGGGGCATCCGCTTGGCGCGACCGGCTGTTTTCTCGTCACCAAAGCCGCCCACGAGCTGCAGCGTTCGCAGGGCCGCTATGGGTTGATCACTATGTGCTGCGGTGGGGGTCTCGGAACCGGCACGATCATCGAGCGCGTCTGAAGCGCGACTCGCGTTCTCTTCATTCGTGGTGGCTGAACATGAAGGGAGTCCAATACGGACTCCCTTCGCTACCTATTCCGCGAAGATGGCATATATTGCGGCTACGGAAAGTGGCTGATGCCCGGAGCCTTTGATGGTCATTTTTTAGGGTGTGCTTGCGCTCCGCGTCCATGGATTGATTCTGTGGTGCGCGCGCACCCCCTACGAGGCCTCTTCACCGGGGAATGGCTACCGGTTTTCGCGTTGTATCAGCCGTGGTCCTGTGCTAACAGTCGGCGGTATGGCTACAAATATCTACGATCGGCAAAAGGCGGCAGGGCTGGCCCGCCAAGTCGGCACTGACTTTGGTGCAGCGATGACGGTTGCCCTAGCATATATAGGAGATCGTTTGGGTCTCTTTAAAGCTCTCTCTACGGGCGCGGCCTTCACGACCGCGGAACTTGCGGCGCAGACCAGGCTGACCGAGCGCTACGTGCGCGAGTGGGCGGCCACCATGGCAGCGGCCGGCTATGTTGACTACGACCCAGGAGAAGCCAGGTTCCGTATGAACCCTGAGCAGGCCATGGTCCTGGCCAACGAGGACACCACTTTCTTTACGGCGGGCGCGTTTCAATATGCCGTTACCTGCTATCGGCAGATAGGGAAATTGATGGACGCCTTTCAACACGGCGGCGGAGTCCCCTTTACCGATTTCGGCCCAGAGATTGTCGAGGCCATCGAGCGTTTGTTCCACGTCGGCTATGAGACGTGGGTGGCCGACCAGTGGATTCCAGCCGTGCCGCATATTCAGCATAAACTTGAGCACGGAGGTGAAGCGGCTGAGGTCGGCTGCGGGGCTGGGCAATGTCTCATTCCAGTTGCCCAAGCATTCCCCGCTTCTCGTTTCTGTGGCTATGACGTCGACGCAGGCTCGCTCGAGCGTGCCCGAGCAAAGGCGCAGGAAGCGGGGATCGGCGAGCGTCTCTCCTTTGAGCGGCTTGCGGCGGAAAGCCTACCCTTTAAGGAGCGGTTTGACTTGGTCATGGCTTTCAACTGTATTCATGACATGGCCCAGCCCCGGGCGGCCCTGGCTGGGCTGCGTCGGGTGTTAAAACCCGACGGTGCCTTGCTGTGGTCAGAAGCTGAGGTGTCCGATCAGCTCGAAGACAATTTCAACACGTTTGGGCGCACGCTGTATGGCGCCAGTACGATGCACTGTCTCACGGTGTCGTTGGCGCAGAACGGTGAGGGCTTGGGCTCCGCTATTAGTGAGAGCCTGGCGCGGAGCCTGGCCACCGAGGCCGGGTTCTCGACGTTCGAGAAGCTGCCCATCAAGAATCCGTATCATCAAGTGTTTCTGGCTCGTCCGTAGTCGTGCTCGTCGCCATTTTATCCACAAGGGCATCACGGCATGCGAAGATGCCTCGTCAAGGAAATGTCCAGGTCGGTCCAAAGCGAAAGTTGAGGACGACACGGGCAGTCCTTGTTTCTGTCCGGATTCACTACCTGACAAACTCGATCCGCAACGGGGTGCACGCCGCCCCGTTTGGCATTTGTCCTTCAATGGCCAGGTCATATGGGCAAGCCGAGACCGCAACCAGGCAATCCATCCGAGCTGTAAGAGCGATATATTCCCCAGCTTGGGTTGCCGCTGGCTGGCAGTCGATTGTTCCGTCGGGTCGAATGCGTGTGTGTTGAAAGAGATTAATCGGGTCCGGTACGTCCAGATACCCTACGCCATACGGCTCGAGCACCTCCACCAAATTGTCTCGACAGTTACGATGGCTGGGGTCTCCTGCACACGCGGCGTACAGTGCGCTGCTGCACGGTGCAAACAGGGCATCGTGGACGCCCTTGGCCAGGTCTTCAACAATCTCAAACATTGGGTTCTGGAGATTCGAGTAGAATTTGCTGCCGACCGTGAAATGCAGCGACCCGCTTCCAGCCAGCGTATTGAAATTCACCGTCTCACCAGTAGAGAGCTTTTCGGCTCGATGATGGAGATTGAAACACACGAAATCACCGATTTGGTGGCCTTCGACGTCCACCACGCGAATCGTTTCCCCACGTCGGACGACACAGGCCGCGCCGTGCGAGGCTGGGATAAACACATCTCGTCTGTCGCTCATGTTTTGCTCCTCCGTCCTCACAAGAAGAACGTCTATGGGGCATTATGCTTGCACCCGCACGCCCCGCGTGCTACGTGGCGGAAAAAGAGCATACGAGGTCGTCAATGGGGAAACAAGTCCTGTATGTGAATCCGATCCACTTAGACGCTAACCCAGCTATTGATGCGTTAGCCTATGGTCTGCAGCACGCCTTACACGCTGCTGGCATGCAGCTGTCGGTCTTGTTCGCTGATTTTCGTGAACCTGGCTATCGGAAACGCTACGCGGCGGCGATTGAGGCCGGGATAGACGCACGGGTCGATGGCATTGTCATCTATGCCCTCGATCCGACGATGTTTGGCGACATCGTGGCCAAGGCGCGTTCGGCGGGCATCCCAGTTTTTTCGTTTGTCAGACCGCGCTATCCGGTCAATGCTTCTGTCGTCTATCCTAACTTTAACCAAGGGGTGTTCATGGCTGAATACTTAGCGTCAATGTTGCCCGCGGATAGTGGTGTTGGTGTGATCGGCGGGCCGGATACAGTAGATGACGCCGAGGAAGTGGCTGGCTTGGTCTACGCCCTCAAACGAAGCCACTGTCGGTTGCTGAATGATCCCGAAGATCGGCAGTTCTGTAATGTCCAAGATGTAGCGGAAGGGGCACGTGCCCCAATGGCATGTTTGCTTCAACATGTTCCGCAATCGCACCTCCACGGTCTCATTCCCTATAATGACGAGACCATGCTCGGCTGTGTGCAGGTCCTCGAAGAGGCTGGACAATTGGGCAACATCAAGATCGTCTCTCGCAATGGTTCACCGCGAGCCGTTGACGCAGTTCGGGCCGGGAAAACCGTGGGGACGTGGGACCTGGATGCGTCAGGGATTGGAACGACGCTTGGCGCCCTCGTTGTCCGCCATCTGGCGGGTGGTGAAGAACTCGAAGATTATATGACGATGAGTCCGGTTGGCCGGATGATTACGCAAGAGAATATTGCCAGCTGGCGGCCGTGGTCGGAGCGGGTCGAGTGGACGCCGCTATCGGTCGGGCTCTGAAACAGGACCGAGGAACATATGCGTATACTCTACGTGAACGTGATGGAATATGGAGCGCATCCTGGTCTCGATGCCTTGGCCCATGGGCTTGCCCACCGTCTGCAACAATCGGGGATCGAACTCCGAACGCTCACCGTCGACGTGCGGCGACCCGATTGGAGCGAAGGACAACAGCAAGCGATTCAGCAGGGAATTCAGGCGGGGGTGGAGGGTATCGTTCTCTATGTTCTCGACCCCGGACAGCCCGCCCAGGCAGTCGCAGCAGCTCGCCAGCGTGGGATTCCAATTTTTACTTTCGAGCGACCACGTTATCCAGTCACCGCGTCACTGGTTTACCCAAACTTTAATCATGGCGTGTATATGGCCGAGTATTTGGCGTCGCTCTTGCCTGCTGCAGCACGGGTTGCGGTCATCGGTGGTCCCGAAGTTATTGACGATATCGAGCTTGTGATGGGTATTGTTCATGGGGTCAAATACAGTGGCCTTACGTTAGTGAATGATCCGTTTGAGTCACGCTATCGTAACCTGGAAGACGTTGCTGAAGGCGGCCGTGAAGCGGCGCGGCGGCTCTTGGCTGATTTCTCCAGCCTGGCCGGTCTCATTCCGTTTAACGACGAAACCATGTTGGGAACCCTTGCCGCGATTGAGGAAGCCGGTCGCGCTGGGGAGATGAAAATGGTGTCGCGCAACGGCAGTCCAAAAGCGGTGGATGCGATCCTGGCTGGGCGGTCGCATGGCACATGGGACATTGAGATTACCAATATCGGAGCGGCCATTGGTGATTTGGTGGTGCGCACGCTGGTGCATGGTGAAGATCTCCGAGGGGAGTCGACCATCGCCGGCCTGGGGCGGCTCATTACTCCGGAGAATGCGCATACCTACAAACCCTGGACAGAGCGCGTTCCCTATACGCCGCTGCGTGAGGGATTAGATGCATAGAGGTCGCTCCGAGGAATTCTCAGCGACCTCCCCTGCAAATCTTCAAGACGACGAGTGGCGAGGCTCGACAGTAAAGTCAGTGAGCTTGGCTTCACGCGTCATATTGTAGAAGGTGGTGTTGCGATACGGAGAATTCACGACAATTCGCCCGCGGTCATTGCGATAGTAGGTTTCCATCCCAGGGTGGGTCCAGACCATGTTGGCATGTGCTTGATCCACGCCTTCGTTGTACGCGTCGTGCACGTCCTGACGACATTCAACCGCACCAAGGTTTTGTGTCAACATCTTCTTCAACACGTCCATGATATAGCGCATCTGCATTTCGACGACGAAAATCAGACTGCCGCCGTGGCCTGGCTGTAAGTTTGGCCCGTACAAGCAGAAGAAGTTGGGAAAGTCGGGGATAACCGTCCCGATGTACGCCTTGGCATTGTCATCCTCCCACACCTCGCGCAAACTGCGTCCCGAGCGGCCCCGTGCCTCAAAGGAGGTGAGAAAGCGCAACACGTCAAACCCGGTGGCTACCACCAACACGTCGGCTTCATATTCCGAACCATCTTTGGTAACGACGCGATCTGGCTTAATCTCGACGATGGGATCAGAAACAAGTTGCACCTTCTCGTTACGCAACATGCGGTACCAGCCGTTATCCATCAACATGCGCTTGCCGAAGGGTGGGTAAGTCGGCACGACTTTCTCCAGCAGGTCGGTTCTGTCGCCAATCTCAGAAACGATATACTGCGTGAAGTAGGCCCGATGCGAGTCGTTCATTTTGTTGAGCGAGCGATCGGCGTATTCCCAGGTGGGGTCCTTCTGTAGAGTGGAGTGAATACGGTCGCCAAACGTCCAGCCCAGGCGTATGCGATACCACGCGCGATAGAGCGGCACTTCGCGCAGTAGGAAACGCAGAGCATCAGGGATCGGCTTGCCAAACTGTTCATTGGGCGCTACCCAATGCGGCGACTTCTGGAAGATCGTGAGTGATTTCACCTTGTGTTGAATCGCCGGCCCCGTCTGCATGGCGCTGGCACCATTGCCGATCATGGCCACCCGCTTCCCCGTAAGATCAACATCATCGGGCCACTCTGCCGTGTGAAAACACGGACCGGCAAAGCTCTCCAGCCCTTTGATGTCCGGCATCTTGATGGGATTAAAGATCCCGACTGCGCTGATGAGGACGTTGCTGGTGAGTGTCTCTTGTGAACCGTTGGCCTGCCGAACCGTTACCTTCCACTGCTGCGTCTTTTCGTCATAGTCAGCCGACTTCACCTCGGTCTCGAAGCGGATGTGCGGGCGCAGGTTGAACGTATCGGCAACGTGCTCCAGATAGGCATGCAGTTCGTCGCGGAGCGCGAAATACATCGACCAGTCGTACGGAGCGAACGTGTATGAGTAGAGATGGTTCGGAGTGTCGACCCCAGCGCCAGGATAGCGGTTATCGCGCCAGATACCTCCTAACTGGGTGCTTTTTTCCAGGATAGTAAAAGGGATACCCGCTTGCTGGAACTTGATTGCCGCGCATAAGCCCGAGACGCCAGCGCCAATGATCAGTGCTTTGAATCCCTCTGGGACCGGCAATTTCTCGACAATGTCGTGCTGTGCCAAAGGAAGATCTGCAGCAATGAGCGGATCGTATTCGAGGGGCACCTTTTCGGCTACGGCACAGGCCAACATTTGACAGCGCAATTCGGGAGATGGTTCGGGAATAGCTACTGGATGGCCCGCCCGCCAGGCCAAGATAGCCTCCAGTGCCGCTTTGCGGATCTCGGCCTGAATTGGCTCTGGCAGTCCGCCGGTATCGTTATCATTCATCCCGCGGGCGCGGTGAGGTCGATAGGGCTCCTCTAGCCAGCGAAGATCGCCGGTCAACTGCACCAACACCATCAGGAGTGTTGGAATGTTGGCAATCGCGACAGCTTCGGCGAAGCGTTGTGCTTCCCCTTGGCCATTCGCGTTGTGTTGTTCATGCATAATCTACCTCCCTATGTCGCAAATACTGCTGACATGAAATTAAGGACACGCTATCGCAGGCACCTTGTGCAGTCAAGAATTAGAGCAGAAGCTGAGTAGAGGCTGCGTATGGAAGCAATGATCGTGACTGAGAGTTTGTTTTCTCTTTTTTGCTTCTTCACTCACGCCGCCCATTTCAATCCCTGGTTGGCGTCGTCAAGCAGCGTGAACAGCACTTTCTTCTCTTGCACTGGCGGCTGCTCCTGTCCTTCCTGGCCCTGCGCATAATCCCGTAGCGCCTTCCGCATACTGCGGAACACGTTGTAGTAATCGACGATCTCACCGTTCTTCTTCTCGACGCCGTTGATCTTCCAGGAGGTGACACGGTTGGCGCGGGCAATAGTCTGCATCAACGTGTGATCCTTCATCGGCTTGTCGAGATACAAAGTTGATACAGTGGGTGCGTCGAAACCCGTCAACCACATCGCGCAGACAAAAACTAGTTGCAGCGGATGTGCAGGGTCTTTGAAGTTGTATTCTACATCGTGCCCATGCTCGTCCACGGTGTTCATCCGTTCGCGGTGTGGTTTGATAGTCAGCTGCTGTTTGGTGAACTTTTTTTCCTCGTCAGCATCCTCGCTTACGATGACCGCCATCTCCACCGACCGCATGTAGTCCAGACGCTTTTGCAAGCGTCTTTTTTCTAGGTCATCCACGGAGCGAGCGATCCGTCCACGCAGGTTTTTAATCTCCTCCTTCCATAGGCGCTGGACTTTGTCATACATCTTCACAGCAGTGAATTTGTCGAGCGAGACGACCATGCCTTTGCCGAGGTAGCCGCGCCGGGGAAAGTGATAGACGATGTCTCGAGCGATCCGTTCCAGGCGGTCATCACGTTTGACCACTTCCACTTCCGCCGCGAAGCGGTTCTCCAGCTTTGCTTGCTGGGCGTCATCAAGGTTCTCGTCCTCCAGAATCTCATAGAACTCTTCGCTGAGATTTTCGTTCTGAATTAGCACTTGTGGGACACGTTTCTTGTAGAACAGCAGCACGGTGGCGCCGTCGTCCATGGATTGCTGGAAGTTGTACTCAGAAACGTAATCGCCGAACCACTGGTTCGTCTTGCGGTCTCGCCCGCAACGGCGTACCGGTAAAAGCGAGATACTGGGCGTTCTTCAGTCCAGCCCGCATGTTCTCCGCGAGATCTTGTATTGCGTGCGGTGGGCCTCGTCCACAATCACGATGATATCGTTGCGAGGCGAGAGCACAGGATAGGTCTTGCCTTTGGGCCAGCGAAATTTGTGAATCAAGGTAAAAACCAGCCGTTTGTTTTGCCCGAGGAACTTGCGCATCTCCTCGCTATTTTTCGGCTGGGCGGCTTCAGCTTTGGTGACCGTGCCGGTATGGAGGAAGTTGCGATAAATCTGCCCGTCTAAATCGTCACGGTCGGTGACCACGACGAAGGTAAAGTTTCCCACCTGTTTACGGAAAATCTTGCGCACGTAGAAAATCATCGAAAAACTCTTGCCCGAACCCTGTGTGTGCCAGAACACGCCGAGCTTACCTTGCAACTCCTCGCGTTTGAGGAACGTCTCGTAGGCGTGATTCACGCCGATGAACTGATGGTTCTGAGCGATGATTTTCTGAGTGTCTTTGTAGTAAACGCGGTCTTGAGCTTGACGTTCGAGTTTTTCAGTTCGATGAAGACCAGGGGAATGCCGTTGACATACAGCAACACGTCGGGACGGCGGAAGCCGCGTTCGCCTTTGATCCACAGTTGCGTAACGGCCAAATACCGGTTCTCTTTCGGTTCGTTGAAGTAAATCAGTCTCACTCGGTCTTGCTGCTTCTGGCCTTGCGCGTTGTCGAACTCTATCGGAATACCGTCGCGCAGCAAGTTGTACATCTCATGATTGGCGGCGACGAGCGACATGGCCTGACGCCGGTCGAGCAGCTTTTCCATCGCGTCATCAATGATTTTTGGCGGAATGGTCGGGTTCAGGCGGATAGCGGCTTCCTTGACCCGATCCACGAGGATAACGTCGCGTTTGTTGGTGCGGCCCGAGCCATCGTGTAAATCCTCCGGGTCTTCTGTATAGCAGTCGAGCGTGTCGAAACTATGCAGCTGTTGCAGCTTTTGCACCAGCGCCCGCTCAATCTGGTCCTCGGAGATGAAGTTAGGCATGACGTGTCCCGGTTTTCAGTTCTTTCGTCAACAGAGGCGTTAAGGGAATACTCCGAGTTGTCTCCACCTGAAAGGAAAATTGAAAACACTTTCAGGTGGAGACAATACTCGCACCTATAGGTTGCACGTTCAGCAATCGCAGGATATCGCGCATTCACGGCTGCTGTGGACGCACGCGCGTTTCCGTGCGCGCGACAATTGCGTCTACTTCAGCATCAATGAGAGCTTCGAGTTCTGTGCGCTCTTTCGGCGTCAAAGTGGAACGACGGGCGAGCAACGCCTGCATCCGATCATACAGCGCCTGAGTAAAGTATTGATCCGGCTGAAACCGTTGAATCAACACCACCGTTTCCTGAACATCGTCTCCCCATTCCACCGTTAATGCATCGAGCGCTTCCCCCATAGTTCTTCCGAGACTTTGGCGGTCTCCAGCGATTGCGCGGAACTGACGTTTGCCTGTCTCTTTCTGATCGGTGCGAATGGCGAAAGCTGTCATGGTGTCGCCTGTTCTCTATAGTCAATGCGATTGACGATGGTGGCACAGAAGCGCGTTACGCACAAGAGAAGACTGGGTTGTGCCCTCTATTGTTGGGTTGGGCAGCAATCCCAAAGGGATTGCGAAATGCAGCCCAGGGTTGCAAGAGCAACCCTGGGTAATTGGTGAGGGGGAATACAACCCCAATGGGGTTGCGCCTCAATCCCAAACATAGCGTTCGTCAAATTCGATTCCATGTCTCTGCAACAACGTGCGCAATTCGTCCTGAAACGTCAGTTTGTGATGATGTTCCTCCTGGCTCGCGATGTATTGCTTCACCCGTGCAAGATTAGACTGACTAACGGAGAAATCGGCGTAGCCGCCCTGCCAGGCGAAATCGGCGTAGCCACTTCCTTGCTCTTTAAGCCAGCCGTTAGACACGCGCTTCAACTCCTTCACCCATTCCGCCTGCGTAATCGTACGACCGAAGCGACACAGGAGATGTACATGGTCTTCCACGCCGCCCACGATCAGCGGCGGACAGCCAAGAGTTTTGCTAATGCAGCCCAGTTGCGCATGGAGTTTGTCACGGAGGGGTTTATCGCGGAGCAACGGCCTTCGCTCTTTTGTTGAAAAGGTCAGGTGAATATAAATAGCGGAGAGGGATTGGGGCATGGCGTCAGGTGGGTTGGTGCAACCCCCTTGGGGTTGCTGGTATAGGGATATTGGCTCGTTCTCCCCAGGTTGCCGCGTTGTGGCAACCTGGGGCTGGAGGATGGAATCCCGTTGGGATTTTTGTGCATTCAATCCCCATGGGATTGCTAAATAACGTCAGGGTTTTCATTTGTCCAATCTCGAAGGGATTGTAACACAAAGCTGATCTTTGATCTTCATTTGCGCAATCCCGAAGGGATTATGGTGCAAAGCCCAGGGTTGCGAGGGACGAGCTACCCTGGGGCCGTAAGATCGTAGTCATCAACCCCAACGGGGTTGTGGCCGTGAGGCGGTTCAATGTTGACGCAACCCCTGTGGGGTTGGGAATTCATCGCGATTTGATTCCCCAGGGTTGTGCCAACCCTGGGCTAGAGAACGAAATCCCGGTGGGATTTTTAGAGGGCGATTCACGCCCTGGCCTCCGCTTCCTCGGCCATGCTGGGCGGGAACTGAATGTCGAGGTTTTCGACCGAAAGTTTACCGGAGATGAGGCGAGGAAAAAAAAGTTTCGATTGCGTTCACTATCTCCGTTTTGTGTGTGTAAGAGGTTTTGAGTCTTGGAATTAGGCTTTCCACTGCCACCGAAAAAGGCTATGGAGGCCAAGGCTCAGAATTGTAATCGGGGGGCTCAAGGATAATGAGCGCTCAAGGTAAAAATGATGCTCAGGAAAATGCGTATCAACAATATAGATATGGACTGCCGCTATTTGGACGCGCAGCTCTTCCTACCACCCATCACAGGACATGTTGCCGATGGTAGGTTGGGTCACTATCTCAAGAGCATACTCGATATTACGAAATTGCCTTATCGCATATCGTTGGTAGATCTCATTAGGGAAAAGGTTGTTGAGCTGGACCTTTTCGTCCTTCTCCCTCGTAAATATTTCCTAAACTATGAGAATTTCCCACAACGTCAGGCAAAGTTTGTTCCAGGCCTTAACAAAGCGGTGGAAATCGCCAGCTATCACTCGGTTAATATCGTGCTTGTACCGGGAGAAACCTCTTCACTCAAAGATCTCCTTCATCCGTATGATCAGGAGAAATGGAAAACCGACTTTGTCGAAAAATTTCTGAGTAGAGTACCAGATACTCTGAGATACAAGGCGCATCCGAATGGGCACAAGTTTGCTCCATATGAGGCGTACCTGAACTACTGGCGAGCGTATACTTTTGTGGAAGCTCTCAATGGATACGAAAATATTGAGAACTTCCTTCCTCCTCGAAAGGGCCGTTCAATCATGATGGCGAGATTCGCTAAGGTGAGTAAACGATGGGAGGACAGTTACAAGGAGATTTTTGCTCGGGTGTCATTCTATAGGACTGCGCACGCAATCTTGAATTCTTCGTTGGATTCTCTCCTTGTGATATCTATTCGGACAGAAATCTTAATCCGTTCAATCTTTGAAAAGATAGTAGACCCCAATGCCCCAGACGACCTTATTAATATATTCAAGGGTTTTGAGAATCAGTGTCCAAAAAAATCCAAGGACAGGAGTATCTTAGGAAGGGTCACAGATAAACAGAACTGGGACCTGACCAAGTTGAGCAAGAAGCCCCCTGACATTTTCGGTCGTATTGATCTCCTATCACGGAGCTGCGGATGGAGTTCGTTCATGCATGATATTTTCAAGACGGTTCTACGCTTTGTTACTGCACGAAATTATTTTGCTCATCATTTAAAGATGAGTCCCTCAACAATCAGGTTAGTGAGCTAGCAGGAAAAGTTCTCGTGTCTTGCGTGGAGAGTGTAGTGTACATAGATTCTGTTTTTCATTAGTGGTGTAGTCTGTATAAAATATGAAAAAAGAAACAAGCTCCAGAAAGGGGCTACTTGTAGTTCCTTGCGATGTTCGGCAATGAACTTTCCTAACTGTACGAACATGCCGCCCGAGCTACATGCCGATTTCACCATCACACACAGAACTCATATCCCTGCCACCGACCCACCATCAACGCGGATATTTGTGCCGGTCATATACGACGCAGCTGCAGAGGCCAGGAAAAGGACGACCGCAGCAATTTCTTCTGACTGGCCGGGGCGACGAAGAGCAAGAGAGGGACGGCGTTTGGCAATAAAGCGTGCCAGCACTTCTGTCGAGGAAATCCCCATGCGCTTGCCTGTTTCTATGGCCATCTCCTCCACTGCGGGAGTGGCAATCATGCCTGGCGATACCGTGTTAATCAAAATCCCATCGAGCGCATACGCCTTTGACAAATTCTTTGTCAGATTAAGAATAGCGGCTTTGGCGGCAGTATAATGTGGCATGTCGCCATCCGGCTGCAACGCCAACTCACTGGACACGTTGATAATGCGGCCCCATTGTTGCTGCCGCATGTGCGGGAGCACGGCGCGCGTCAGGCGAACAGTCGAAAAGAGGTTCACGTCAAAGGTGGTGAACCATTCCTCGTCGGAGAGTTCCTCGAACTTGGGAAACCCGTCAACCACTCCACCGGCATTATTCACCAGCACGTGAATGGAGCCAAAGCGGGAGATGACAGAGTCAACGAGGGCTTGGACTTCCGCTGGTTTCGTCAGATCGGTCGGGCATGCAATGGCTTCGCCACCGGTCTTGTTAATTGCGGCAGCCAAACGCTCGAGATCTTGCGCCGAGCGGGCCGCCAGCGCCACCCTAGCGCCTTCAGCCGCGAATGCTTCGGCGATGGCTTGGCCTATGCCTTTGCTCGCGCCAGTGACGAGCACAGACTTGCCTGCAAGTTTGAGATCCATGATCCTCCATTACGGTATGTAAATCGGGTTATCGTGCGGTCGCCCGGAGAATGCACAAGGCAATTCGGACGACCGGCTTGGACAGGAGAGCCTGACTATTTCGCTGTCGCGGATGCAGCAGCAGGGCGCACATCAACCGGCTGACGTGGAGCCTTCGGTTGCCAGCTCTTGACCTCTGGTCCGATCTCCTTAGCGAAGAGGCGCATGTTCTCCTCGACATCGGTGTACGGAGTGCTGTCATAGCTGAACGCGCCGTTGACCTCGAAATCGCCAATCACCTCACGGCGATGACGTAGCGTCGCGAGGATCATATCGGGCGTGCCCCAGAGATTCGAGGCGATGAATTCTTCGATGACCGCATCGTGCCCAGCCGCGGTGATCTGCTCGGCGGCTTTGGCGTAGTGCTGATATGAAGAACCCGTAGTGGCGAAGTTGGCCGCATCATCCATACGGTAATGCTCCATTAAACTCCAGTAATAGCCGGTGATCCCGCGTAGCGCGACCTCTTCGGCTTTCTTGCGCGTGGGAAAGCACGAGATAAAATCCACAATGCTGATCGGTGGTGCTTCCTCGCCATTGTTCTGCTGGCGGTACTCTGCACGATACGCTTCCAGCTGCGGAGCCATTTTCTCCCACGCGGTCTGTGAGAACATCATTGCCCCAAGCCCCAGCGACGCGGCGACTGAGAAGGACTCCGGCGACATACACACCATGTAGCGACGGCCCTTGAAGCTCTTGAACGGGCGCGGACGCACTTCGATACGCGATTGTTGATAATACTTGGTATTGGCTTCGACGATACCGCTCTCTAACCCTTGCACGACAATGGCGGCAGCTTCGTTGAAGCGCTCGCGGGCTTCGGTCATATCGACACCGAACCCGGCGTATTCCCGCCGTGACAACCCGCGTCCAAGGCCGAGCACTGCGCGTCCGTCAGACAGGTGATCGAGCAGCACCATCTTTTCGACTACTCGCATCGGATTGTTCCAAGGCAGGATGATAGCCCCGGTGCCAAGTTCCATTTTCTCGGTGCGGGCGGCGATATAGCTGAGATACTGCATGTTGTCAGGACACATCGAGTAATCGAAGAAGTGATGCTCGACGGGCCAGATGATGTCGAACCCCATGCCTTCGGCTTCGATCAGCAAGCGCGTCTCATGCTTGTACATGTCGCGATCGCTGTAATCCTTGTGAGCGGGGAAAACGTTTTGGATACCTATTTTCATGTTGCTTCCTTTCTGGTGAGTGGTTCAAACTATTAATAATACCCTCCTATAGTCCCATCGTCTAGGAATGTCACCCCATATTAGTTTGAAGAATCTCCAGGTCTTTACGGATTACCAAATCGATCGCACCAATTCGGTATCAAGATAGGCGGTTCCACGGACAATGCGTCCGGCTTCGATCTGCACGACATAACAGTAGCTATTGTTATACGGTTGGCCGGTTTTGGTGGTTCCTTTACCGACCCACTGAATGACGACGGTGTCTCCTTCGGCAATCAGATTGATCACTGTTGGTGTTGGTGGACCGGCCAGCTTCTCACGTTGGGGTTTGAGCGCCTCTTCGATTAACCGTTGTCGGCCCACATAGGTTCCGGAAATTGGACAATTTCCCATCACCGTCCACGAAGCGGTGTCGGCTAACAAGTTAAAGAAGGCCATGCCGTCGCCGTTGGCCCAGGCCGCAAAGACGTCCTGAATGAGTTTTTTGTTGTCAGCGGTGCTCATTGGTCTCCTCCGAAAAAGGCACCACAGGCCAAGGGCGTCATTGCGAGGAGCCACAGGCGACGAAGCAATCTCTGTATGAAAATGAGATTGCTTCGCTGCGCTCGCAATGACAGTGCCGTTTACGCGCCGAACTTCATGGTTGCAAGTGGTGCACGATCTACTACCGGGAGTCGCGTCGTGCCAGGTTGTAACTTGACCGACCCGGGGAAGCGTTGAAACGGATCTGGCAGGTCAAGCTCTTTGGCGTACTCTCTTATCGCCGGGGCGACCTCCTGCGCGAACAAGCGCATGCTGGTTTTCCGATCCTCATTACTGACCGTGCCTTGCACCTGGAAGACGGTGAGGATGCTGACACGGAGCAGCTGCATGATAGTCTTAACTTTCTCAATGACTGTCTTGGGCGACCCGACAATCATGAGATGGTCTTTCTGCGCTTTGTCATAGGCTGCCATCAGCTTGCGACGAACCTCATTGAGATCCTTGCCGTCGTAGGCGCTCTTGCCTTCCTGCGCTGCTTTGAACCTTTCGGCGTTGACACCTACCCAGCCACCACTCGGCATCCGGGCGAGACGGCGAATCGCATCCTTCGAATTATATCCTGGCGGTACGGTGTGCTCTGGTCGTGAGAAAGCCCCTGGCCCTCCCCCAAACATAAAGCCTTTGCCGAGTTCTTGGGCTTTCTCATCGGTGTCGGCTACGAACACACTCATCAGATAACCGAAGTTCTCTGGTCCAGCCTGATAGCCATTCTTGGCGGCAGTATCAGCGTAGAAGTCCCACATATCGCAGGTGGGTCCCAGGGCAGTGACCAATCCCATGTACGGGTAGCCGCGCTCCGCGCACCACTGGGCGGTCTCTGGACTCAGTACCCCAGGAATCCACATCTGCGGGTGTGGTTTCTGATAAGGCAGTGCCCAGGGGTTCACATGACGATAGTGGAAATGCTTGCCTTCGTAGCGCCACGGACCGGGCCGCGTCCACGCCTGAATGATAAAATCGTGCGCTTCGTTGAAATACTCCCGGTTGTAGGCAGGGTTGGCATTATTGAAGAACTGTTCGCTGCCAGCGCCACGGACCCAGCCTGTCACCAGGCGTCCACGGGAAATCAGATCGATCTCAGCTAGCTCTTCTGCCATACGCAGGGGATGCTTGATGACCGGCAGGGGGTTGCCAATCAACACAATCTTCGCGCGCTTGGTGATGCGCGCAAGGATCGAGGCCTCGACGTTCATCACACTGCCCATGCAGAAAGGATTGCCATGGTGCTCGTTGAGCATGAGGGCGTCAAAACCTAGCTCTTCGGCATAGCAGTACTCATCCAGGAAGTAGTTATAGTCGTCTGCTGCCTTCTCGCGGTCAAAGTATTTGTTCGACACCGCAAAGAATGCCTCATTCCTGAGGACCTCGTCCTCTGGCACCCAGCGGTACGGCCGTTCGGTGAAATAGCCAATGATCATGAGCGTTCCTCCTTTTGCGTCGTCGCGTGATGCATCTACTGTTTCTGAAACTGCGTCAACTCTACCACCGTCCCGTCTGGGTCTTCGAAACAGACGATGAGTGACTGTCCGCCGCGATATTTAATCGTTATCGGCTCAGTATAAAACTCCACTCCTTTACTCTTGAGTTCTTCGTAATCTTTCCAGATGTTCTTGGAATACAGACAGACCCGCGCGATCCCTGCGTTGGTCAGGCGTTCGTATGGCCGCCCCTCGGTTTTGGGATCGAGCCACTCGATCAAGTCAATATGACACGAACGAGGATCGTCGCCGAGTTGCAGGAGTTTCCCCCTTCCGCGCGCACCAGGCAGTTTCAGCCCCGCCATTTGTGGTCCTGTGCCCTCACCAAAATCGACCACCTCTTTGAACCCTAACATTTTGTAGAAGGCGAGCGAGCGCTCGAAGTTGGTGCAGTTAATGTTGATATGGTAGATGCTCGTAATATCCATGTGCCATCCTTCCCTTTTAGAGCCTATCCCAATTGCCTGATCTCACGATACTGTCATTCTGAGCGAAGCAACGAATCTCACCTGGGACGCTGAAGAGAGATGTTTCGCTACGCTCAACCTGACATGGTAGTAACCGCTAATCGGGCAGCACTTTAATACAATATCTGCTCTTCCTTCAATTTGGCGATGGTCTCACTAGAGTAGCCCAACAGTTCGTGCATGACCGTGTCAGTATCCGCCCCGAGCAGAGGCGCAGGCGCACGAACGCCGTTCGGAGCATTGGTCAAGCGCCACGGAATGCCAGTATGGGTTTGCTCGCCCACCTCGGCATGGTGGAGCCGAGCGAAGAAACCCCGTTCATTGAGATGCGGATCGTCTGCGAGATCTTTGCTGTTCATCGACGGAAACGCGGCAACGCCCGCCGCTTGTAACGTCCGTGTCACCTCCCATTTTCCGTGCGGCAACGTCCACGCGCTGATGATCGCTTCTAATTCGTCTTCGTGGGCTTTGCGGTCTGGCGCGGTACGGAAGCGGGCATCAGCAGCAAGCTGCGGTTGGCCAATGGCCTGGCACAGTGCCTGCCACTCTTCGTCCGTGCCACAGGCGATGGTGACCCATTCATCGTCGCCTGCACAGCGGAAACAGTTGTGTGGCGACATGAGAGGATCGCGATTGCCCATGCGCTCTGGTTGGGTGCCGTTCATGGCGTACTCCATCCATCCTTCATGCATCAGCGCTGCCACACCCTCCCACAATGACACATCGATGTACTGCCCTTGTCCTGTCCGTTTGCGCGCCACCAACGCCGCACAGATCGCGGACGCAGCGTCGATGCCACCATTGGGATCACCATAGGAAATCCCTACCTCCTGCGGAGAACCGCCAATATAGCCAGTGAGGGAAGACAACCCGGTCATCGGCGCGATGGCCGGCCCATAACCCATATATTTTTGTTGCGGTCCGGTATGACCGTAGCCGGAGATCGAGGCCATGATGATATCTGGTTTGAGCTTCTTTAACTCCTCGTATCCTAACCCGAGATGTTCCATCACTCCCGTCGCAAAGTTTTCGACGACCACATCGCTCTGGGCAATCAGCTTCCTGACAATGTCAATGGCCTCGCGTTTGCTCAAGTTGAGTAGGATACTCTTCTTGCCCTGATGCCATTGATTGAAATAGCCAGAGCGGTTCAAGCCTGGTTGCATACCGGTAGGATAGATGGGGACGCGGCGGCCGAGATCAGGACGGACCTGCGACTCGACTCTGATAACTTCAGCGCCAAGATGGGCAAGGTGGAGGGCGCAGAACGGCCCGGCCCAGGCCCAGCTAAAGTCGATGACGCGAATGCCGTCGAGGGGAAGATGGGACGGAGAGGCTTGAGGCTTGAGGCTTGAGGGGTGAGGGGTGGAGGAACCAGTCTCTTGTCTCCACCCCTTCGTCTCGGTCGTAATTCCTTCGTTATATTCGCCAAGCAAGGGCGCGGGGCGGCGAATTTTTAGCCACGATTTGCCCAGGCGGTACGGAGCGCCGAGATGCGTGAGTTTGCCGGCTTGTGGATGAGTCACCTCGATAAAGAAGTCGCGTGTGCGCAGTTGCTCCTGTGTGGCCAGTTGCGGCAGGGTGAACACTGGGGAAAAACAGATGCGGCGTTCTTGCCCGGCTCGCCACAAGTCCTCGACCTTCCACTGCTGCATCCATTCATCCAGGTATGGCTTAATGACATCCCAGTTTTCTGCGCGTGCGAACTGGTCTTTAAAAATTTCCCAACTGGCCCACTCCGGGTCACCCATCAAGTCGACCAGACGTAACCATTGGTCCTGTTCAACGTTGACCAGAAAAATCAGGCCATCCTGACACTGGTACATACCCCACGGATAGATCAGGCGTTGCCCCAGGCGCGAGGCGACTTTGCCCATATAGCTGTAATAGACGAAATTTTGCTCCAGAAACGAAGCGACGAACGCCTGTACCGACAGGTCAATATGTTCGCCTAAGCCCGTATTCAGCGACCGATAGTATGCTCCCAAGGTGACAACTGACGCTGCCAGAGCACCTTGAAAGTCAGCTTGATGGCCAAAGGCTTTCAGCGGTGGCAAATCTGGACGGTCTGAGGCACCAGGACTCAGCCAGGCCCACCCACCGCCGTGAGCCATAGTGATTTCGTAGGCACGGTACTGTCGATGTGGGCCGGTCAACCCGAAGGGCGTGATCGAGCACATGACTAAACGGGGATTGAGTTGACGAAACGTCTCGTAATTGATTCCCAGTGCGGCCATTTCGGCTGGGGGGTAATTATGGATGAGAATATCTGCTTTTGCCACCAGATCATGGAGCTGCGTTTGCCCTTGGGATTGTTGCAGATCCAGAGCCACGCTGCGCTTGTTCGTGTTCAGGGCGAGGAAGAGGCCGCTTTTCTCGGCGTGCGGTGTTCCGCCGGGAAACGGGCCGCGCTGACGCGCTTGATCTCCGTGGGGCTCTTCAATTTTGATGACGTCCGCGCCAAGGT
Source organism: Binatia bacterium (assembly GCA_050187625.1). Classification (GTDB taxonomy): domain Bacteria; phylum Desulfobacterota; class Binatia; order Bin18; family Bin18; genus JBFWXH01. Next base: position 47,944 of record JBFWXH010000020.1, on the reverse strand, counting down.
CAGCCATAAGCTTGGCGGCGTAGGCGGCAGAAACCATATGGCCAAGTTCAAGAACGTGTACCCCTTCGAGTCCGGGCATAACGAATTCCTCCTTTACTTTCCTTTCTACAATGCTCGCGCTGGTTCTTTCCTATATTTGGAGAACCGCGAGTCTTAACTGTAGCTTCTCCTTTATCCATGCTCATGGACAAGTTGACAAGGCTGCCGCACCTGTCTGCGCCGAAAACACAAGAAAGAAATCCCTAAGAAGGACCCAGTCGATGGCAGATTACCCGCTGGCGGTTTTCGGTTCCTTCTCCCGTCCGGGAGAAGCCTATCCTGAGTTTTGTCGAAGGGGGTCAGGATGAGGGGAAAAAAGAGTATTCTTTGTGAGATCCCCTCACCCTCGCCCTCTCCCGGCGGGAGAGGGAATTCTTACTCAGTAAACGCCTGAAGTTGGGATCGATATTCCCGGTCTCCCGCTGTTCGCTGGGCACGCAGGGCAGCCGTACAGGCCAGTATTACTGCAACACAAATCCCTCGTAGCCGTTGGCGGCGACCTCCAAACACTTATCGCGATAGGCTGTGGCAGTATTGGCATAAAGGAGGAGGCTGCGTTTCTTCCCGGGAATGTTCGCCCCCATGAACCAGGATTTCGCATCACTCAAGAGCGTGTGCGAGGCCAACTCGTTCGCGTGCTCCACCCAGGCCTCCTCTGCTTCCAGGGTAGGGGCAATGCGTTTTAAGCCCTTCTCGCGAATGTAACGGATGCAATCAGTAATCCATTCCACAATGGTCTCTGCGCAGACCGTGTAGTTACAGAACGCGGCATTCGTGGCGATGAAGAAATTCGGGAACCCAGCAGTCTGGAGGCCCAGGTACGTGCTGAGTCCATTCGTGTCCCACTTTTCCTTAAGCGTCTGCCCGCCTTCGCCGCGAATATCCATCGAGGTCAATGCCCCGGTGATAGCGTCAAACCCCGTAGCGTAGATGATGACGTCAAATTCGTACTCTTTGTCACTCGTCTTGACGCCTTTCGGAGTGATGGCCTCGATCGGGGTCTCACGCACGTCCACCAGCAAGACGTTATCCCGGTTATACGTCTCGTAATACTCAGTCTCCAGGGGAATACGTTTGGAGCCGAACGGATGGTCCTTAGGGCAGAGCTTTTCCGCCACCACGGGATCCTTGACGCGGGCGCGGATCTTGTTGCGCACGAATTCAGCGAAGTCCTCGTTGGCCTCACGGTTGGTCATAATATCGTGGAAATTGCTCAGCCATTTGGTGAACCCAGGCTGTGCCCACAACTTTTCGTACAACGCGAGCCGTTCTTCCTTGGGGACGTCGAAAGTATTGCGCGGGTCGAAGTTATGCATAAAGCCGAATGGCGTTTCGCGAATACGTTTGTGAATTTCGTCGTAGTTGGCTTTCCACTGCTTTTGGGTCTCCTCGGAAACCAGCCCATTACGCAATGGGGCGCAGTAATTGGGGGTCCGTTGGAAAACGGTCAGATGGCCAGCTTCTTTGGCGACGATGGGAATGAGTTGGACAGCAGTAGCGCCAGTGCCGATACACGCCACGCGTTTGCCGGAGAAGTCCACTTTTTCCTTCGGCCAGCGCGAGGTGTGGAACGACTGGCCTTTGAAGCTATCGATCCCCGGAAATGGTGGTGTGTACCGGGCGGACAAGATGCCGGCCGCCGAGACGACGAATTGCGCCCGGGCGCGCTGACCATTCTCTAACTGGACGTCCCAAAGGTTCGCCTGCTCGTCGTAGACCGCCGAGGCGACCCGAGAATTGAATTGGATGTTGGGACGCAAATTGAACTTGTCCGCCACATAATTCAGGTATTGTTCGTTCTCCGGCTGGCCGGAGAAATGTTCTTTCCAGTTCCATTCCTGCAACAGTTCCTTCGACCACGAATAGCCGTAGGTTTCGCTCTCGGAATCAAAACGACAGCCTGGGTAGCGGTTCCAATACCAGGTCCCGCCCACGCCGCTGCCATCCTCAAAGCAGCGTACCTTGAGCCCCAGCTCCCGCAGCCGGTACAGTTGATACAAGCCAGACACACCAGCGCCAATCACGATCGCGTCAAACTGTTCGACTGTTCCAGCTCCATTCGTGGCAGTCGGTGTATTCTGTTCAGCATTCGCCATGTCAATCCTCCTTTTGTCTCTCTCCATGAAATTTTGTCCAGCCTGCCTTGTTCCGAGTTGACGGCAGTACCCCAGTCCAAGGCTTTGTTTCTGTAGCGTCCGCGCTACGCGAGAGTAGATTTCCTACAAGAAAAAGGCACAACTAGGCAAGAGCAACAGGGTTTCTTCATAGTGCTGAGCGAACCTTATACCCTGAGACTCGCCTGCCCCCTTAGTACAACACTTGCTGCTCTTTTAACCGAGCGATCTTTTCCTCCTCATAGCCCAGTACGCGGCGCAGCACTTCGTCTGTATGCTGACCAAGCAACGGCGCAGGGGACTGGACCCCATTTGGAGCATGGGTCAGGGTCCATGGGATCCCCGTGTGGGTCTGCGTCCCCACTCCCGGATGTGCAAGGCGCGCAAAAAAGCCGCGCTCGTTCAGCTGTGTATCTTCTACCAGGTCTTTGCTACTCATCGAGGGAAATGCCGCGACCCCAACCGCTTGCAAGCTGTGGGTGATTGCCCAGCGATCACGTTGAGAGGTCCATGTCGTGATCAGTTGTTCGAGTTCGTCTTCGTGTGCTTTGCGGTCACGGGCGGTGCGGAAACGCGGGTCATCAATCAACTGTGGGTGTTCCATTATGCGGCACAGCGCCTGCCATTCTGCTTCCGTGCCACAGGCAATCGTGACCCATGTATCCTCGCCGAGACAACGAAAGCAGTTATGTGGCGCCATCCAGACGTCGCGGTTGCCTTGGCGTGCCGGTTCGGTGCCGTTCATGGTGTATTCCATCCACCCCTCCGCCGCTAACACCGCAGCAGCGCTCCAGAGTGCGACATCGATATATTGGCCCTGTCCTGTGCGTTTGCGGGCCGCAAGCGCAGCACAGATGGCCACCGCCGCTGTTATCCCGGCATTGGGATCGCCAATGGATACACCGAGTTCTCGTGGCGGACCATCGGCATAGCCAGTTAACGCCGACAATCCGGTCAGAGGTGGTATCGCTGGTCCATATCCCATGTAATCTTTGAGCGGACCGGTGTGACCATAGCCAGAGATTGACACCATAATGAGGTCAGGTTTCAGTTTCTTTAGCTCTTCATAACCCAAGCCAAAGGCATCCATCACGCCGGTGGCAAAGTTCTCAACCACCACGTCACACTGTTGAATCAGTTCTTTGGCCAGCGCGATTCCTTCAGCTTTGCTGAGATTCACCTGGATGCTCTTCTTGCTCTGGTTCCATTGGTTGAATGGACCAGAACTATCGAATCCAGGCGTGACTCCGCGCGGGGCAATCGGCAACCGTCGCATCAAATCGAGATGGGCCTGGGATTCAATCTTGATGACCTCGGCACCGAGGTACGCGAGATGCATCGTACAATACGGGCCCGCCCACACCCAGGAAAAATCGGCGATACGAATGCCGTACAGAGGAAGCTGGGTTGGAGAGGCTTGAGGCTTGAGGTTTGAGGCTTGAGGGGTGGAGGAACTCGTCTCTAGTTTCCAGCCTCTAGTCTCATTCTTGATTTCAGCGTTGTGTTGACCGAGCAGTGGTGCTGGTCGCCGGATCTGCCACCATGGGTCTTGTAGTTGGTACGGCGGCCCCATGTGGGTCAGAGTGCCAGCCTGAGGATGGTCGACTTCGACAAAGAAGTGGCGTACGCGGAGCTGCTCCTGGCGAGCCAAGCCTGCCATCGTCAACACTGGAGCCACGCACAATCGCCGAGCCTGGGAAGCATGGAAGAGATCCTCGACAGTCCATTGCCGTGTCCATTCTTCCACGTAGACTTTGAGCGCATCCTGATTCTTGATACGATTGGTACGGCCAGAAAAAATGTCCCAGCTCGTCCATTCCGGTTTACCCATGAGTTCTACGAGACGCTCCCACTGGTCTTCTTCTGGCACCACGATGAAAATAAGACCATCTCGGCATTCATACATGCCCCACGGATACATATAGCGCTGCCCCAAACGCGAGGCGACTCGCCCCAAGTAGCTGTAATAAACAATTGCCTGCTCCAGGAACGAGGCAATGAAGGCTTGGACAGAAAGGTCGATGTGCTCACCGGTTCCAGTCGACAACGCACGATAATAAGCGCCGAGAGACGCTGTCGCGGCTGCGAGCCCACCCTGAAAGCCACACTGTTGGCCAAAGGCTTTGAGCGGCGGCAGCTCGGGATGTTCTAACGCGCCGGGGCTCAACCACGCCCAGCCCCCGGCATGCGCAAGGGTGAGATCATAGGCATGATAGTTTTTGTGTGGTCCTGTCAGGCCAAAGGGCGTGATCGAACACATCACCAGCCGAGGATTGATGTGAGAAAACGTTTCGTAGGCAAGGCTGCGTGCAGCCATGTCTCGAGGAGAGTAGTTGTGGATCAGAATGTCAGCCCACGACACGAGATGACGGAGTTCATCCCGTTGGCGGTTCAGGTCCAGTGCCACGCTACGTTTGTTGGTATTCAGGTAGAGAAAAAGGCCGCTCTTTTCTGGATCGATCACGCCACCAGGAAACGGACCGCGTGCTCGTGCAGTATCACCTGTGGGCTCTTCGACTTTCACCACATCCGCGCCGAGATCGGCCAGCAATTTCGTTGCGTGCGCAGCCGATACCATGTTCCCTAATTCGAGAACTTTCACTCCTTCGAGTCCGTCCATGTTCGTTGTTCCTTGCTGATGAAACGTCCGCCTACTTGCTTATTGAGGCGACTGCTCATGTTTATTCCGGTTTTTCTTCAGGCGCCCTTCTGTTCTTTGTAGGCGTTGGCGAAGTCCTCTAGAGTCAGCGTCCCGATGACCTTGAAATCGTCATCAAGCACTTCGAATAAGACACCGTCCTTGCCTCGTACACTGTAGAAAACTACTCCACCTCCAGCGCCTGCGCCCTCTTGATGCGGGTCACCTGGAGGACTTGAGGTGTAGCTGCCAACAGGACGCACCTCCTTGAGTTTCCCATTCGGTTCGTAGAGACGATGCTCCCCTTGGACAACCAAGGTATTCGTCAACGCCAGGTGGCGGTGCAGAAAGATTTTCTCATTGGCGGGGAATTTGAGCACGAAGTCGACAATCTTTCCTGGCACATCGACGTCGAGCATAGCAAAGACGAAGTGCTTGAAATCCCCCAGGGTATACCAGCGGATATTGCGATCATCGAAGACGTAAGATGTGGTCTCAGCAGCGGTGGCGGTTGCCATAGGTGTTCTCCTCGATCTTTTTGGTGAGAGTTTCTTTTCTCTTTTCAAGGAACGCGCTTATTGCAGCACGAACCCCTCATATCCCTTGGCTGCTACTTCCTCACACTTTTGCCGATAGGCGGGGGAACCTCCCGCGTACATGAGAAAGGCGCGTTTTTTCCCAGGAGTATTCGCTCCCATGAACCAGGAGTTGGCCTCTAGCAAGAGCGAGTTGGCAATCGTGTCGCCGACGTGTGCGGTCCATACCGCCTCTGCGTCGGGAGTCGCTTCAATGCGTTTACGGTTATGCTCCCGCATATAACGGATACATTTGGTGACCCATTCGACATTCTGCTCGCTACAGCGCGGAATGTTGCAGAACGTAGCACCATTATGAGGACCGACGAGCGTGAACAGATTGGGGAACCCTACGGTCTGGATACCGAGGTAGGTACGTGGTCCCTCCGCCCACTTGTCCTTCAGCGCTTGTCCGCCCACACCACGGATATCAATCCGGTTGAAAGCTCCAGTCACCGCGTCAAACCCGGTGGCAAAGATGATGATATCAAACTCGTACTCTTTATCGCTGGTCTTGATGCCTGTGGGCGTAATGCGTTCTATCGGAGTCTCGCGCAGGTCAACCAATTCGACGTTGTCCTGGTTGTAGACCTCGTAATAGCCGCTCTCCAATGGGACACGTTTGGAGCCGAACGGGTGATCCTTAGGAACCAGTTTTTCTGCGACGACTGGATTTTTAACCCGCTCGCGAATTTTGTTGCGCACGAACTCAGCGAAGGTTTCGTTGGCTTCTTTGTTCGTCATGATGTCCTGGAAATTACCCAACCATTTCCTGAACCCGGGTTCCGCCCAGATTTGCTCGTAGAAGGCGTGCCGTTCTTCCGGCGAGACTTCTAGAGCCGAGCGCGGATCGAATTGATGGAGCGAGCTGGCAAACGTTTCGCGGCATTTTTTGAAGATGTCCGGATAGCTGGCTTTGATTGCTTTCTGGGTCTCGGGATCAATCGGCCGATTATGTAAGGGTGCGCAATAATTCGCGGTGCGCTGAAAGACGGTGAGATGACCGACTTCTTTGGCGATTTCCGTGATCAGTTGAACGGCCGTCGCACCGGTACCGATGACTCCTACGCGTTTGCCGGCGAAGTTGATCGGGTTCTTTGGCCACAAGCCAGTGTGACACCACTCTCCTGTGTAGCTCTCAAGCCCTTCAATTTGGGGCATTTGCGGGGCCGACAAGACTCCGATTGCCGTGATGAGGAATTGCGCCTGCGCGCGGTGGCCATCTTCAGTCTGGATCTGCCAGCGATTTTCGCGCTCGTCGTAGCTCGCTGATTTGACCCGAGCATTGAATTGCATATCGCGGCGCAAGTCGAACTTGTCCGCCACATAATTGAGATAGCGTTCATTCTCCGGCTGGCCGGAGAAATGCTCCTTCCAATCCCACTCCTGTAGCAGTTCCTCCGAGAACGAATAGCCATAGGAATAGCTTTCGGAATCGAAGCGCGCGCCTGGATAACGGTTCCAATACCACGTACCACCTACACCGCTGCCAGCCTCATAGACCCGCACCGAGAGTCCCAGCTCGCGCAAACGGTAGAGCTGATAGAGTCCGGAAATTCCGGCGCCGATAATAATTGCGTCAAACTGTTCGATCGGCTTGGCACTAGCTGCCGACGTGGATTGGAAAGACTGCGCCATAATGTTCTCTACCCTTTCTGTCTGTGGGTGGTTTTTCGCTGCTCATGCTGTCTGTTCGCGGACGCTCCTATTGCCTATCCGCAGTATTTGTTAAGCCCGGATGCTTTCATGTATTGGCGTGCTGTGCATCCCGTGCCCGCTGAATTTCTTCTGCCGACGGTAATTGAATCAGTTCGATCATTTGACCGTCGGGGTCCTCAAGTATTACCGCTCGTGTCGCCCCATACCCTGGCAGCTCAAGGACTTGTGGCTCCGAGTAGCAGGCGATGCCTTTTTTCAGTAGTCGTTGGTAGACATCATCTAACTCTTCATCCTTGACCGCAAACGACAATAAGAACGCACCGAGGCCACCTGCGCCTTTTGCCGGTGTTGGTGTGGTAGGGGCAGGAGAAAATTGTACAAGTTCTACTTCCCCGACCGTGCTCATCCCCTGCTGAAGAATAACCGAGCGCCCGGTTGTCCCAGGGTGCATGCGGAGCAGTCGGTCCAGACTGGGGCTGTCAAGTGGCATATCCAGGGTTTTGCGAAAGCCAAGAATATCGCGGTAGAAGGCTATCGACCGCTCCATATCACTGACCGCGATCGCGACGTGATGAATTTCACTAAAAGGCATAGACGTATTCTCCTTCGATTACTGTCATTGCGAGGAGCAAGGAGCGACGAAGCAATCGCATTGCAGAAACGAAACCCTCAACTCGCATCGGTTGCTCGTAGCATCCTGTCATTCCCCCCGAAAGTAGAGGCGAACGGCTACTCGCCCCTACAGACTTTTCATAGTCAAGGGTGCAGCGCAGATGCATGACCATTCCGGGCACGGCCGCAGGCCGCGACCCGGAATCCAGGAGGAAAACACTGGATTCCCGCCTGTGCGGGAATGACGGATCGGGGCCTCCTCTTCGTTTCTGCCTCGACACGTAGTTCCTGCGCTATGAAGAACTCGCAATGATGGACTGTTGGCATTTGGCAGCCACATTTTTAGCGGCTTGGGAGATAGCCGGTTGATCATCAGTTGTTTTTCCACCATTGGACGTCACGCACTGACCGCCGCTGCCCGCTGCGCCTCATCCTTCGCGGTTGGCCCTTCGACCTTATACAGCTGCTGCGCATTATCCCAGAGAATTTTGCGTCGCACCGATTCCTCACAGTCAGACAGACCACTGCTGATCCGTTCATGCACCTCATCGCCGTACAACGAGGTCGGGTGCGGGAAGTCCGTCTCAAACATAATATTATCCACTCCGACTTTGTCGAGCAGCCGACGCGGCGCAGTTTGCTCGAACCAGTAACACGCATAGATATTGCGTGCAAAATACTCAGATGGCATCAGATCGAGGTCTGGTCGGTCTTCTCGTACGCGGTTGCCCACGAACTGATAATCGAGCGCTTCGAGGGCAAACGGAATCCATCCGACACCGCTCTCAACCGACACGAATTTGATCTTGGGATAGCGGGCCAACACTCCAGACATGATGAGGTCGCTCACCTGGATGCCGTTACGTAGGAGAATCTCGATCGAGAGGTCAGTAAAGGTCGCCATACGACCATAGGTTGCCACTTTGTCCTTCCGCAACCCCAAGTCCATGCTTCCGGAGCCGACGTGAAAACTGATGGGCAGATCCAGTTCTACCGCTGTTTCCCAGAGCGGGTCCCAGGAGCGATCGCCCAGCAAAGGCTGCCCAAAAGATTGGGGTTCGCCCGTGAACAGCATATTCTTATGCCCCATTGCGGCGCAGCGCCGCACTTCCTGCACCGCAGCGTTGACATCCCAGAATGGAAGCGAGGTGGTCGGTAGCAGTCGGCGGGAGTCGGCGGAGGCCCATTCCGTTTGCCAGTCATTGTACGCCTGCACGCACGCGAGCATCAGCTCAGGATCCCCCAATTTGAGAAACTGCTGGGCGCCAAATCCGCCGACGTTGGGATACATGACCATCGCCCAAATGCCCATCTCATCCATGTACTTGAGCCGCGCCTTGGCGTCATAGGCGCCAGGGTGCATGTCGTCATAGGTTTTTGGCCAGTTCTTCATATCGCCGACACCGGCCGTTGCGCTGAGCCCTGGACTGGCAAGGCGATTATTCCCCAAAACCCACCATTGTCGCCCTTGCGCGTCAGTCTCAACGTGCGGTACCGCGTCACGCATCCGCGCAGGGACGCGACTGGTCCACACGTCCGGTGTCTCCGTAACATGGGTATCGACGTCTATAATCGTGTAGCCACTCATGATTTCCCTCCTTTAGTGAACTACTACTACCTTATCGCCAGTGAGAAATTCAATCGCATCATACTCTCCTTGCCCTTCGCCGTGCTGAAACATCCTGAGGGCGATGAGCCAAACCCGTGGGATTCTAGCCGGTGGTTCTCCGATCTACATCGCAACACACAACATTGGCACAGTCGCCGCCCGGTGCTCAAGCACCGGGCTCACAGACCAAAGGGGACTGAAGTCCCCTGCCAGCCTGGTTTACCAGGCTTTGGGGCCTGAGCCCGATGATTCATCGTCGGGCGGAAGGAGGACACCGCAGGTGACGGAGTGTACGAATCTTTTGTGTTTTGATTTAGACTCAGCAGAGTCCTGAGCGACCGTGACCGATATTGGCATAGCTTGTCGCCTTCTTGCTATTCATTCGGGTGTTTTATGCTGTACTTGCCGTCGGCATTTCGTAGGCAGCCAACGACGCTCTGATCTCTGCGGCGGTTGCCGGTTCACTTCCAGCCTTCTGAATCGCATTGACGGCCGCATCTACCAGTTCGATATTCTTGCGCGAGGATTGGAACGGGGCGTCTTCAAGCCCAACCCGCACATGTCCACCTAACGAAACAATCGTCGGGATTAGGGGGAGCACATCCACCGCCAAGCCTGCCGCCATCCATGGCGACCCTGGGGCCACGGTATCTACCAATTTCACATAGGCCTCCAGCGCCCAGGGCTCCGGAGGAAAACTAAAGGTGAAGGCCGATGAGAACATAAAGCGATACACCGGCACGGGTGCCGCCGGTTGTTTGCGATGTAACGTTGCTCCTTGACGCACGAACCCCGGCTCGTAACATGCATAAGCCGGGTGATACTTATGCGTGGCTGCCAGCTCAATGCCCAACTCTAGCGCACCGTTGGGATTGCTGTACACTCCGCTATCGCCAAACAGCGATGGCCCACTGGTATCGGAGAGATAAAAATTACATGAGCCCGGATCCAGGAACCCCCATTCACACAACCCCCGTTTTACCAGTTCTATTGTCGTCGCATAACGGGCGTACCAATCATCTGGCAAAGGAATAGGCGCGGCAGTGGGATAGACGATGGCATCCACCTGGGAGCGAATGCCGCCGATAAAAGCAATACAATTCTCCAGGCTATTGTTCTGTTTACCGGTGTCTGGGTCCAGAGTATGGGCATGGATCACCGCGGCTCCGGCTCTGACGCAGGCCACGCCCTCGTTGATGATCTCCTGAGCCGTTACCGGAATGTTTGGTTGCAACCGTCGCGTCCAGGCGCCATTGAGCGCAACTTCGATCCACGTTTTCTTCGCCATACGTGATCCCTCCTTAGCCTTGTGCTGATTTTGCGTGAGCACATAGAGGCTCAGGTTGTTTACTGGGCACCGGCGGCAGATGTCAAGCTGCTGTGTCTTACATGACACCACGTCGATGTCGGAGAGTTGGGCGGTATTGTTTCACACCCTGGTGACGGAAATTGCCACACCAGGGTCAGCGGGCTTTGCGATTTCGGTTGTCCAAGTTTTATCTGTTCCCCTCATGCTATTAGGCCCGCTGCTCTTTGGGCTATTAACTGACGTTTCGGGCAGCTATTGTGCTTCATGGCTTGCCCTCACGCTGATCGGCCTCGTCGGCTTGCTCAGCATATTCTCAGATCGAAGTATTCATTCTGAACACCGGTCTGGAGTCAGGGTTGTTCGCGGAACTGTGCACAGCTGCAGATAGAGAGGTGACTGTCGCTGCGCCAGCTCAGCGGAGATGATTGCGCGAGCTTTATCTCTGCGTCTGGTGTCGAGGTGTGGGGAGAAAGGAGACTGTTTTCCGTTGGCTTACTTCCAGTTGCTTGGCGTCATCACACTCTGGGCTGGCAATTTTCCAGCTGGCAAATTTGCCCTGACATTTATTGGGGCATTCACTCTTATGGCGATTCGGACAATCTTTGGAGCGCTGGTCCTGAATCTGTTAGGTCGCAAATCAAACCCACAGTGGTGGAAGGAAATTCGTAAAGATCCCAAGAGCAGCTTCATCATGGCCTTTACCGGGGTCTTGGCCTCTGGCGGCTTGTTCTACGTTGGACTCAAGCTGACCTCGTCATCAAACGCAGGTATCCTGGCGGCGGCGACGCCCATCTGGGTGACGTTGCTGTCGTGGATGTTTTTGGGTGAGAAGCTCAAGTTGGTCAATGTCACGGGGATTGTGCTGTCCTTTGTCGGACTGGTGGCCATTATTTGTCAGGGCTCGTTGGCGAACTTGCTGCAGCGTTCGTTCAACTGGGGTGATGTGATTCTCCTGATCGGACAGCTTAATTGGGCAGTGTATACGGTCTATAGTCGGGTGGCTTTGGCCCACCGTTCACCAACGGCAGCGACGAGCAGTGCGTATCTGGTTGGAGCGGTGGCCTTGTTGCCGGTCTTTTTTCTCGAAGAACCGTTTACTCAGGAGTTTACATTCAGTCCGACTATCGTTGTGGCCATCTGCTATCTGTGTGTGCTCTCACCGTTGACAAATTTGTTGTACTATCAAGCTTTGACACGTATCAGTCCGCATCGGGCGGCTGTGTTTATGAATCTTATTCCGATTATTGTGCTGGTGTTTTCCGCCCTCTTTCTCGGGGAACGGATCACAACAGTCCATTTGATTGGAACGAGCCTAGTGATTAGCGGGGTGGTGCTGACGACACGACGTTGAGCGACAGCAAAGCCCGGGGGAATGGCATCGTCGAATACTCTTGTGTTTTTCTCGTTCAAAGAAAATAATCAACTGGGAGGGATGCAAAAATGGGTGCAATCGACGGAGGAGCACTAGTCGCGAAAGCCTTGGTGAATGAAGGTGTGGAAAAAGCATTCGTCTTATCTGGCGGGCATATCATGCCGGTCTTTTACGGGATGCGAGATGCGGGGATTGAGATTATCGATATGCGTCATGAGTGCTCGGCCGTGTATGCTGCGATTGCCTATACGCGGGCCTCGGGAAAGATGGCCGTTGTGGTGACGACCGCAGGGCCAGGGGTCGGGAATACGCCAGCGGGAATGATGGAAGCGGACTCAATGAATATTCCACTCCTGCAGATCGGCGGTGCAGTGGCGATGAGTAAACGCGACGCGGGTGATCTGCAGGACATGTCGACCCTGACCCTGATGGAGTCGTGCTGTAAGTGGGCCAGAAAAATTACCAGCACCGTCCGTATTCCGGAGTATGTATCCATGGCCTTTCGCCAGGCTATGGGGGCGAGCCCGGGGCCGGTCTACCTGGAGGTACCAACGGATCTGCTGTTTGCGAAGGTAGAGGAGGAGCGCGTCCGTTTTCCGGCTCACTCCCTGAGCCAAGCGGTGCCCAGTGGAGAAGCGGAACTAATCGAGGAGGCGGCCGAGATCCTCGCACATGCGCAACGTCCGGCAATGATCGTCGATGAGGGAGCCCGATGGTCCATGGGGAAGCATGCCGGGGCGATTGCTGCATTGTCGGATTATTTGAAGATGCCGGTGGGTATCGCCGGAAGCGCGTGCCGTGGATTGTTTGGCGACGAATCAGACAATCCGTTGTTGAAAACTCGCGCCTTCTCGAAGGCTGATGTGGTGTTGGCTCTGGGCTGTCGGTTTGATTACCGACTGCGATTGGGCCGTGCAATTCCCAAGGATGCCACGGTCATTCAGGTGCATACTGACAGAAGCCAGATTGGTTTCAACCTCCGTGCCGACCTCGGAATCGTTGGTGGAGCGGGACCCGTAACGCGTCAACTCCTCGAATCGATCCAGACCAAATGTTCTCCAAAGACGGGCGACCCGTGGACTGGGGCAGTCCGGCGTAGTGGAGCGGCTACCCTCCCCGAGGCGTATCATGTCGGCAAGAGTCCTATCCATCCGGCCCGCTGTGCATGCGAGGCGGCGAAATTCCTAGAGGAAGATGCGCGGGACTGGAACCTCATCATCGACGGTGGTGAAGCCAGCGTATGGATGACAGGTGCGGCGATCGCAACACGTCCAGGGCAGATCCATGCGACTGGGCCGAATGGGACTATCGGGACAGGACCTGGCCAGGTGGTTGGAGCCTGGGTCGCGAACCGGAAGCCAGTGCTATGGTATACGGGTGACGGAAGCTTCGGGTTCTATGCTATGGAGATGGATACCATGGCGCGGCTGGGCATCCCTGTGGTGTGTGTCATCTCCAATGACTCAGGGTGGGGAATGATCAGCTTGGTAGAGCAATACATTCGGCCAGATGAGATTGCTACGAGGGGGCAATGCAACACCGAACTGCACCACATGCGTGCCTACGAGAAAATGGTCTCCATGTGGGATGGGTATGGAGAAAGGGTCACCGATCCAGAGGAAATCCTCCCAGCCATCAGACGCGCGGCCGCCAACGGGAAACCGTCGATTATCAACGTTGAGGTCGATAAGGAGAGTTTATCCCCCTTCATTGAAGGGTATGCGACCATGGTCGCACCGTCTGCGTAAACACCGGTCTCAAGCGGACTCAATCCAAATACGGGCGCCGAAAGTCGACGTCCGTTCGATCTCCAGGATGTCAGGTGAGTCGGCGACAGTGTGAACCTCGACTCCTCGCGCAGCTAGGGTTCTTGCCGATCTCTGCAGGTCGCGCGACTGCAGAACCAGGGCGTACATGCCCTCTCGACCGCTGTCCAAGAATGTCGCGATGGATTCGGCAAACGGCTGATTGCGGTCATCTACTGCAACTAATTCGATCACGCCGCCGGACGGTGGGGTGCAAACCGCTGAACGTACCCCCCACTTAGCATCGACGGTTGGCTCAGCGATGTCCAGGGCGAATTTTTTGCCATACACAGCCACGGCGTGATTGAGATCGTGAACCGCAACGATCACCCGCGCGATCCCCGAAAGGCCAGGAGAATCCGTATCCTGCTCATGAGCGGTGGCGCGTCCCCGAAAAGAATTCATCGGATAGACCCGGATCAGGACACCGTGGGTAGAGTTCGGATGCACGTCGCGCCCTCCTGCACCGGCCATCAGCGGGAGGACGTTGAGTCCGCGACTCGCAAGGGCGTCGGCTTCGGTATCCGGGTCTGGGGCCTCAAGCATAAGTGCGAACAACCCTTCCCCGCGCCGCGTAAGAAATTTCCGGAGACTGAGGCTGAGCGGAGCGTTGAGGTCAGCGGGTGACATGATCTCGATATTACTCCCACCCTCGGGAACACACATGGCCACTTTCGCTCCTAGACTTGCGACACTGCTCTCCGATACGTCGACGACCGGCATCCCCAGCACGTCTCTGAAAGTAGCCAGGCACTTCGGGAAGTCATGGATGGCAATGGCGATGCGTGGCATAGCTGTGATCATACGTGTCCTCCTTGCTGCGAGCGCGCGTATACCCGTATAGAAGAGCGGGTCGTGGGCGTCAACGCGAGTCTTACAGAGATCGCCTCGATCGATACTCGCCAAAAGCGCCAGACGGCTTCACGGCGCTCTTGCTTTGAAAAAGTCCTTGGCCTCCTGAATCTCTTTGAGCAGGTCTTGCCTGTTGTTGAGGAAAACTTCTTTCGGGACGGCATCCATGGTCGGGTCTGCCAATTTGGCGGCTAACACCTCGATGTTATCCTCCGCGAGCAGCCTTTCCATGTCGGTCAATCGCGCCAGGAAGCTTTGTGCGACCGCCTTGGAGTGGGCGGCTTTCTCAATTCCTGGCCGGTTCTTGAGCGAGACATAGATCGGAGACGTATGCACGTTGCTCGTCGGCTCGATGGAGCTGAAGATTATTGGGGTCACGAAGGTGTTCTCGTCGAAGCGCGCCCCGAAACCACGGACGGCGAACCAGGACGATTCATCGACACGACGTGTAACCTTGAATTCGATCTTCGATTCGCCTTTGACGCGGGAGAATCGGTTCACGATGTTGCCGTTTTGCAGCAGTTCCACAGCGACCAGATCGTCCCGCTCGGGGTCAAAGATGACACTTCCAGTGAGTTCTACAGTGGATGGGTTGTCCAGCGTGATTTCACTGCCGATATCCTGGCCATTAACGCGAAACTCGACGAGGGGACCGGACGTTACAAAAGTGCGGCCTTTGCGCACGCTCTCGATCCACTTCGCGTAGGTCAGGGGTCCTGCGACTTTCGTATAGAAGCGCTCATGCCCGGGCAGGGATTGTCCTCCACAAGGATAGTCACTGCCCGCGGTCGCGGTCATGCGAAATCCCAGTGCGAGCAGATCATACCAGGTTTCATAGCCGGTTCGATTGAATTGCAGGACCTCTACGAAATGCATCAAATTGTGTGGCAAAACCACGGCCATCCCGTCCTGTGGCGCAAGCAGGAAACCATCGGGTGCAACCAGGTGGGCGTAGCCATTGATGGCTCCTTCCTTGGCCGTTTGCTCCCACAGCAACCGATAAATCAGGTATTTCTTGTCGTCGAAATGCGCAGTTGCGGCGCCAAGCGTAATCGTATGTCCCAGGAAGTGAGTACGCGGATTCTCCTGGCCCGCAGCAAGGATGTAATTGCCTTCTTGATAGAGGCCGCCAGGGCCGTGCGCATACTGCTTGGCGATGTCGAAATTCGTGACTTTGCCCATCTGTAGGAGATTGCCGACATTGATGTCTTCTGCCTGCAGCATCTTGGACAGGGCAGTATTCGACTCGGGTGACGGTCGCGGAATATGCAAGTGATCATCAGCGCTGTACCAGCCTTGTTGCGGCATGTTGGTCCAGCGCTTTAAGGCGATGTGGTGCTCGACGGTGCCATCCCCCTGGATCTGGACCTTCTCCACGCTCACCTTGTATTCAGGGCCTTTGAAAACCTTGATAGTTGCAGCGCCGGCCGGCAGCCGAATGGATGACTTTCCTGTGCTGTAAAACTGAGTAGTCCCCGTATAGGGGTTACTGACCCGAACCCGGTCAAAGAATTTCTCCAGCGACGCGGCCTGGTCAACTGGACCTGAACCAGGATCGCCCATTCCACAATCGCCGCTTGCCGGGAGCGCATCCTCTGCCACATGGTAAGCTCCGTCCGCGCCTTGAATTTCGACGCGGGCGGGAACAGGCTGTCCAGTACTGGTGTCGCTAATGGTCAGCCGCAGGGTGCCGGAGAGATCTTGGGCGAAGAGTAGACTTGGACATGACGCAGTTATCAGCACGAGCAAGACCGTGCTTACGGAGTTACGAATCGGAAAACACCGGGTTGTAATCATTTTGATACCCTTTCTCGGGCATGGAGTTTCGAGGGTCGTCGAACCAACAAGCTGCGTGGGTCACGTCCCTGCCTGGATGTAAGAGGGATGAGGTCAAGCGTCAACGGGGGATGCGTCTGTCACCAGCCAACGCATTGAGGACTGGCTGGAACTTCGGGGCGCCGGCGTCGGCGGGGAATGCCAGGGTACATGTATCGGCTCGTTCATCATCGTTTAGTCGTTAAGTATAGCCCAGGCTATAAAGACACAGTGATCAGTGTTCCCAAGTCACAGTGCTGAAAACCAGAAATCTTCTTTTGGGAGGTCTTGCACCTTCGCACCCTCGGCCTTGAAATCGTAAGAAACTTCATCGACGCAGTCAGGCCATTTGTCTGTCGCCATCCAGAACTCCACAAGTCCCAGCCGTGCGCATAAGCGTGCAAAACGCGGGTCATTGCGCAATTCGGGCATTCCATCTTGGAATAACAATCGCAGGAGAAAGGACAAGTCTTGCGGGTCTACCTGGATCGTGCCGAAACGTAACGGTCGCCACACGATCCATAATCTCTCACCGAGGAACTAAACTGCGGGGCGTCGATTAGGAATACAGCGCACGTTTGAGGGCGTTGTCGCGCTCGGCTTTGAACTGTTTCGAGACTGCCGCAGACGGGGCGAACACATCAAACCCATGAAATGCTCCCGGATACACGTGCAGCTCGGTCGGGACGCCCGCCTGAATGAGCCGCTGCGCATATTCAATATTCTCGTCGATAAACAGATCGAGTGCGCCGACTGGAATGTAGGCTGGCGGCAAGTTCTTCAGGTCCGTCGCTCGGGAAGCTGCAGCGTAGGACGACACGTTATCCCCACCACCATCTCGACCCAGATAGGCTTTCCACCCTAAGCGGTTACTCTCGCGATGCCACACGCGCGGGTCAGTAATCGCAAAGCTCGCAGGGGTGACGTTGCGGTCATCAATCATAGGGTAGATGAGGAGTTGAAAAGCCACTGGCACTTCTCCCCGGTCGCGGGTCAGTAGCGCCAAGCCTGCCGCCAGCCCACCCCCAGCGCTAGCGCCACCAATAGCAATACGCGAGAAATCAACACCGAGGTCGCCGGCATGGGTAAGCAACCACTGTAACGCGGCATAGCAATCTTCGACCGGCGCGGGAAACGGATGCTCAGGCGGCAAGCGGTAATCGACCGACACCGCCACGCAGCCGATTCTCTTGACCATTTGCTGCATGAGTCGGTCGTCTTGCTCGATGTCGCCCATAACATATCCGCCACCATGAATCCATAAGAGCGCGGGCAAGATGCTCGGTCGCTCCTGCGGTTGATATATCCGGACCCGCACCGCTGGGTCGCCCTGTCGGCCCGGCACGGATTGATCCTGGCTGGTCACGCCCTCGATCGGAAGCACTTTGGCCGCCATAGACGTGAACAGCTTTTTCATTTTGGCCCGAGCTGCCGGGATGTTATTCAGATCTACCGCCCCTTCAGTCGGGAACTTCTCCAGCACGGCTCGCAGCTCAGGGTCTAATTGCTCCATGAAGTTCACTGCTTCTCTCCTTTTCTGACGTCATGCCTGTCCTTCGACTCCATCCATCCTGAGTCTGGAGGGGCGACGCCTGCGTCGCCCCTCCATTTCTCCCAGACCATCGATCAATGCCTTCTGGATTGACTCCTCGTCCTACTTCACGACGAGCCCGGACAGATCCCCTTGCTCGCGCCAGCGGGCAAGCATCTTGAAAAACGACGGCGCGCCCTGAGGATACTGTGTTCCCACAAATCCGACCCCTGTGTTTTGCCCCTCGCCGTTGTAGTACCCTGGCGTGCAGGCATTTTGGTACTCGGTCAAGGCATTCGGTTTCGTCATCAACTCGACCCAGTCAGCCACAGCCTCCGGCGTCGGTTCGACGGTCATCGCCTTGTGAGCATTGACCTCAGAAATGAGCTGCGCGATGTGTTGTGATTGCCCTTCGAGCAGATAGGTAAAGTTCGGTGCTAATCCCGTTTGCGTCAATCCCATGTGAAAGCAGTTCGGAAATCCACAACTCAGGAACCCGTGGTAAGTCCGCATCCCGTTGGCCCAGGCTTCGGTGAGTCGCACTCCATCACGCCCATACAACTCAAACTCTGCTCGCCGGGTGTAGGCCGTGCCAACCTCAAACCCAGTGGCGAAGATCAAGCAATCAACTTCGTACTCCACTCCATCGACAACAACACCATGCTCAGTCACCCGGTCAACGCCTTTGCCTTTGGTGTCGACCAGTTTGACATTGGGTCGGTTGAAAGTCGGCAGATACTCATCATTGAAAGTAGGCCGTTTGCACCATTGCCCATACCACGGCTTGAGCGCCTCTGCGGTTTGCGGGTCGGTGACGATCGAGGAGATGCGCTCGCGAATCTCGTTCATCTGCTGGAAATCGGCGATCTCTGCGAGCTGTGCCCGCTCTTCTTCGGTGAGATCGGCGTTATTGCGGCGCGAAAACAGCCGGGTCAGTTTCTTGAAGAGACTCGTCCAGCCATCGTTGACGAGATCTTCGTCCACGGGTCGCCCCGCCATGAGGGTACAGAAGTTATTATTGCGATAGGCTTGCCAACCGGGCGTGAGGGTCTGTACCCATTCAGGATCAGTCGGCATGTTGCCGCGCTTATCCACCGAGGAGGGCGTACGCTGGAAAACATATAGTTGCTTGGCATGTTGGCCAAGGTGGGGCACACACTGGATGGCGGTAGCTCCGGTGCCAATAATGCCGACCCGTTTGTCGTGGAGTTTATGTAAGTTTCCAGTGCTATCTCCCCCGGTGTAATGATAATCCCATCGACTAGTATGGAAGGTATGGCCTTTGAATTTCTCGATGCCGGGGATGCCTGGCAACTTGGGTCGGTTCAGTGGCCCGCTGCACATGATCAGAAACCGCGTGTGGAAGACATCATCACGATCCGTCGTGATCGTCCACCGTTTCGCGCCCTCATCCCAGCGTGCCTCTTTGATCTGCGTCTGAAAGCAGGTGCGCTCATATAGCTTGAAGTGGCGTCCAATCCGCCGCGCATGTTCAAGGATCTCCGGCGCAAACGAATACTTCTCCTTAGGCATATAGCCGGTCTCTTCTAACAGCGGCAGATAGACATAGGACTCTACGTCACACTGCGCGCCGGGATAGCGATTCCAGTACCAGGTGCCGCCAAAATCTCCGGCTTTCTCAATGATGCGAATGTTGGTGACGCCGACCTCCTGTAATCGCACCGCTGCGAGCAGACCACCAAAACCGCCACCGATAATCACGACATCGAGTTCTTCTTGCAGGGCCGGACGTGTGAATCCCGGTTCCACATAGGGGTCCACATTATACGGTGCGAACTGACCAGTAATTTCCTGATACTGCTCATTCCCGTCTGCTCGCAGACGCTTGGTTCGTTCGGCGGCATACTTCTCACGTAGGGCGTCAGGGTCAAAGCCTAACTCTTCGATAGACGGAATGCCGGGCGGGGTGGCGGGGGTGAGAGATTCACTCATGGTTTGTTCTCCTTTTCTTTGGGGCTGTTCTTCCTTTGCTGGTGGTGTCAAACTGTTCCAAGAAATCCTCTTGTAGGGTGTTCTTGGCGCGTATCAACATTTCGTTTGTACCACGATCAAGGAAGTCAGTGGTATAGCAGAAAGGTTGCCGGACGCAAGCTTTTACCTACGCTGCATCGCAACGCGCGCGCTGATCTCAACGTAAGGAAATACCCTTGTGTCTTCAGTCACGCCACGGCGAGTATGGGGTCTTTCTCCCTGAGTGAGAGGGGATTTGACGTGACTAAGGGCTTAAATTGTGACTGGTACAAAGCACGACAGAGCGCAACTGACCTCACCCTGGTCGTAAAAAGTCGGGCGACCGGTAGCGGAATCCTGCCTGCTGGTTTAGGTTTCCACACACAGACCTCGCATGGAGAGCGGACGCGGCGGTTTTGGTCCGAGCGTTCGCCATGGCACGAGAACTTTCCTCCGGGAGGAGCGCATGATGCAAACCCAGTATGGAGATGTTGCGGTCACCCTTGAGAATTGTGTGGCAACCGTAGAAATCCAACGGCCCCCTAACAATGTCCTTGACCTTAATCTTCTTCAAGCCCTGGTCACTGCGTTCGAGACACTTGATAACACGGTGGAGTGCCGCACCATCGTGCTCGCCTCAGTCGGTAAACATTTCTGCGCAGGTGCGCATTTTCACTATCTGCAAGGCGAGGCTGAACAGCAGACGTGGGCTGCAGAGGCGGGCAATCCGTTGTACGCCGAAATGGCGCGGATGCACGCCTGCCGCAAACCGGTCGTTGGTGCAATTCAAGGTGCCGCCATCGGTGGAGGCTTGGGCTTGGCGCTTATTCCGGACTTCCGTGTTCTCTGCCCGGAGACGCGTTTCGCGGCCAATTTTGTCAAGTTGGGTTTTCATCCAGGCTCTGGGATAACCTACCTTCTGCCGCGACTGATTGGTTGGCAACGCGCAACACTGCTGTGCTCTACCGCCTGCTCGATTGGCGGCGAAGAAGCCTTGGCATGGGGTTTGGGAGACATGATTACTGACCAGTCCAACGTGCGAACCGCCGCCGTAGAGCTGGCTCGGGAGATCGCTGCGAATGCGCCACTCGCTGTCCAATCGGTGCGGGCGACCATGCGTGAAGGACTCGTGCCCGAGATCAAGGCAGCCACGGCACGCGAGTATCGCGAACAACACTGGCTACGGCAGACGGCTGATCACAAAGAGGGGTTACGCGCCGTCGCCGAGCACCGCCCGGCGCGGTTTGTCGGGTGCTGAAAACCATCAGTGCTTCACTGGCACCCCAGGACAGAGAGCAATTTTCTGCTGTCGTCTGCCGTTACAGACTATGACATAGAATAGGAGTATATTGTCTCTGTCCGGAAAATCTTACCTTTCCGGACGTGGCGGTCTCGCCCCGCTTATCTCAGTTCAACGAAGTCCGCTACGTCATACATCGATCCAATGTTGACGAAAAATGGTTGAAGTAGGATTTGTGGCGACACCTCCCAGATCAGACGATATTCATCTTGATAGGCATATCGAAAGTGCTTGAAGAAGCCAGGTACTAGCTGTGACCTTTCGACTAAATAGGGATCATAATAGTTAATTTTCCCGTGCTTCAATTGTGATTGAACGTGATTCAAGACAGCACTATTGATCCGCGTAATAAATGTGTCGGGATCGAAAATAATGATGGCGGCATCAGCTTCAAAATCGTGGAACATGCGACAGTCAAAGCTAGCCGCACAGCAAAGAACATAGAAGTTTTGCACTTCCATATATTGAAAAAACTCCAACGGAGTGACCGGAAGTTCTCTTTCTGGTCCGCCGGGAGTGTCCGAGCCGTAGACCTTGAACAAAAGTTGTTTATCAGGAGTTACTGAGAAATGGCGTAATTCTTCGTCAAATTGCGCGGCATTTAGTGAACTGTCAGCATAAGATGCGGCCGGTGCAATTCGTATACTCCCCTCAACAAATGCTTTCTCAATATATTCCTTCTTGCTGTAGCGAACTAAAAAATTCCCTTTAGGAATCGTTGGGACAGTTTTAAGGCGAACTCTCTTGTATTTACGAGAAGCGATAATGCGAATTTGTTTTTCGTCAACAATTCTACCCCTTGACCGATGCCTGATATCATTTTCAACCTCTAGTTCAATCAATTTGGTCAGAAAAAATGCACGCCGAGCCGGATCCGAAATGCGCCGGACGCTCCCATTAATGTCGGTTGTCCACATATTTGCATAGATATCTATACGCCGAGTAGCCAGAGCTTTTTTATGAGCGTTCCTCAGATAGCGGCGCTCGCTATATTCACGTTCCCGTCTTCTCATGTACGAGATCGGGTCGGCAATAAATTCTTCAATCATAATAAAAATTTAGTAGAAATAAGCACTTAACAGGAACTATTTTGGAAGTCCCTCCCAAAATAGAGACAAGAAGAATGCATTGTTGTCCGGAAAGTCCTAATTAACTGGACAAAACCGAACCCTAATAAAAATAACCACTTGCGGGTCCGGTAAATCAGCACGAAAATGCGTCATTCAGCCGCTTCAGAAAGTCTCTTCTGCCTCTGGTGCGGAGCAATCGTAGCAATCGGCAGCGGGTCAATCCATCTACACGGCGATGAATCGCCGTGTAGCGCACGAAACTCACTGTGTCGATGCGTACGAATCTTTTGCGGTGGGTCCCTTCTCCCGGCGGGAGAAGGGAAAGTTCGTACCCAACGGCAAAATTTGTACCGAACATTATTGGCGCCAGAGCTAACGGGGAGTATGTGTGTCCGACCCGACGGACACGAGGTGCTTTCATCGTGGCCTGAATCGCTCGCCTTAGCCGAGTTTTCCGGAGAGAAAACTCTCGATAGTCGCGACAGCGAGAACGTTCTCGTCTTTATCGAGAACCTCGAAGAGACGGCCGTTGTCTGCCTGACAACTGAAGAAAACCACTGTCCCTTCTGGCCCTCCGTACTCCATGTGTACGTCGCCACCAGGAGTGCGGGCATAGAATCCAGGTCTGCGGACTTTATGGATCGTTTGCGTGGGTGTGGTTTCGACGATGTGCTGTTCGCCTTCGAGCACGAGCGTGGTGGTCTCACCGAGATGTCGATGAAAGTGGCAGTACGAATTCGGCGCCCACTTGGAGAGAAAGTCAATCTTGCCCTTCTCTGGTTGTGCTCCCAGAATAGCGATCCAGTAATCGATCGGATAGTCAAATCTCGGGCTCCCTTCGAGATGGACCCACGTGATACTTTCGGGAGGAACGCCGGATACTGGATTCACAGGGAGTTTGCTAACTGCTGCCATTGCTACCCCTCTTCATTGCCCGGTTTGAGTCGTTGGCCGTAAGAGGAGCGGGCATACTCTTCCACGGCCTCATGTGCACGTTACCGCTAACCGTCAGCCTGATATCATCCTGTCATATCAGTCGCAAGGCAAGGCTCGCCCACTCCAAAGCCACCAACTCTGAACGTGGTGAGAGGCACAAGCCGTCAGCGTCACTCCGCGCGCACCTTGTCGTCGAGCACCTCGAAAATCGACGAGCTAAAATTCCTAAGTACCCAACTCACGAAATACGTAGCGAGTTGGCATAATCGTCATTCCGGGCGAGCACCGCGAGACCCGGAATCCAGGAAGCTTCACGCACGTCCCGTGCCATACACATCTGGATGCCCGCCTGCGCGGGCATGACGTCGTGGGTCAGCTCCTGCGACAGAACTCGCCACGTAATTCCTGCGCATTGTGCTCAGAGCGCGGCGATGGCCTCCTCTTGGTGCTTCTTCTCGCACACAAAGCCCTCGTACCCCTTGGCGGCGACGTCAGCAATGCGTTGGAAGTAGGCGGGGCCTCCGAGATGCGCGCAGAACTGGCGCGGCTTGCCTGGGATATTCGCCCCCATGTACCAGGAATCGGTAAGCGGGTAGAGCGTCGCATTGGCGAGATCTGCGACCTCTTGGTCCCAGATTTTCTCCGCATCGGGAGTCGGCTCGATCGCGCCCAGGCCGCGTTCTCGCAGATAGCGCACGCAGTCACCAATCCATGTTGATTCGTGCTCAGCGCCAAGGGGCATGTTGTACAGCACCGACGGTGACCCCGGGCCATGGATCATAAAGAGGTTGGGAAAGTCGGCGATCGTTATGCCGAGGTAGGTATTAAAATGCGCACGCCACTTCTCTGCCAGGCTGACACCGCCCCGCCCTTTCGGGTTGAGGCGCAGCAGTGCGCCGGTCATGGCGTCAAAGCCTGTCGCCAGTACAAGTATGTCTAGCGGATGGTCGCCCGTTGCCGTTCGTATGCCCGTAGGCGTGATCTTTTGAATTGGATCTTCGCGCAGGTCGACAAGGGTGACATTGTCACGGTTGTAGGTTTCGTAGTAGCCGTTATCGAGGAGCTGTCGCTTGGTGCCCAGGTAGTAGTCGGGCATCAGCTTCGCGGCGGTTTTGGGATCACGCACGATCTCGCGGATTTTGCCACGCACGAAGTCGGCTATCGTGCGGTTGGCCTCTTTATCAGTCATGATGTCGGCATAGCTGCCAAAGAGGAGGTGGAACCCACCCTTTTGCCACAGCTCTTCGTAGAGCGCCTGGCGCTGCTCGGCTGTATCCTCAGAGGCCAAGCGCTTGCTCATCTCGAACTGCATGCCCACAGGGTTTGCATTCAGCTTCGCGCGCATAGCGGGCCAGTTTTCACGGACCTGCCGTACCAACTCAGGATCAAGGGGACGATTGCGGGCCGGGATGGTGTACTGCGGCGTACGCTGGAACACCGTTAGGTGTGCCGCCTCGCGAGCGATTTCGGGAATCGCTTGCACGCCCGAGGAGCCGGTGCCGATCACGCCAACGCGTTTGCCGACAAATGAGACAGGTTCATGCGGCCAGCGGCCAGTATGGTAGCACTCGCCGGCAAAGTCGTCGATTCCAGGAATGTTGGGCTTGTACGCCGCCGAGAGGGTACCGACGGCGCAGATCAGAAACTGGCAGCTCACACGCTCGCTAGCGCTGGTTTCTACCAACCAGCGTTGTTTCTCTTCGTCGTAGCGCGCATCGCGTATCCAAGTTTCGAGCTGGATGTCGCGGCGCAGGTCGAACCGGTCGGTGAAATATTCGAGATAGGCCAGCACCGAGGGCTGGTCGGGCTGAGTATCAGTCCAGTCCCATTCCTTCACAAGCTCTTCGGAGAACGTGTAACAATAAAAAGGGCTCCCCGGACCATCGACCCGCGCGCCGGGGTAGCGATTCCACCACCACGTGCCGCCCACGCCAGCAGCACCTTCGTAGACCCGTACCGAGAATCCCATTTTGCGTAGATGGTGCAAAGCGTAGAGACCACCGACGCCTGCCCCGATGATGACTGCATCATATTGCCTGATCGGCCCCTGAGCGGTGGCCGTCGAGGACTGTTGAACATTTGCCATGACGTTCCTCCTTCGCGGATTTTTTCTTGTCTTGTGACTGTTTCTTATTTGTGTCTTTGTCGTTCCCTTGTCGCTGGTTGACACTGCCACTAGCGAGGTCACTCACCCTCACGGTTTCTTTACTGTAGCACAAAGTCTGCATAGCCCTTAGCGGCAGCCTCGGTACACTTGGACCGATAAGCTGGGGCAGGGAGAGGATTGAGGAGAACGGCACGGGGTTTTCCTGGGATATTTGTGCCCATAAACCACGCCGACTTGGCTTTCGTAAAAATCGAGCCTTCAGCAATCTTATTGATGTATTCGATCCACGCGTCTTCCGCCTGCTGCTTAGGGGCCATACTTTTTAAGCCCTTCTCGCGCATATGGCGGATGGCATCGGTAATCCATTCGACGATCGACTCAGCGCAGACCGTGTAGTTACAGAACGCGGCGTTGATGGCAATGAACAAATTGGGGAAACCTGCACTTTGCAACCCCAGGTAGTTACGTGGTCCATTGGCCCACTTGTCCTTGAGCGTTTGTCCTCCCTCGCCGCGAATGTCGATGCGTGTCAACGCACCAGTCACGGCATCGAACCCCGTGGCGTAGATAATCACGTCAAACTCGTACTCTTTCTCCGTGGTCTTGATACCTCTGGGCGTGATACGCTCGATCGGAGCCTCACGCACGTCCACCAACGAGACATTGTTCCGGTTGTACGCCTCGTAATAGTTGGTCTCCAAGGGGATACGTTTTGAGCCGAAGGGGTGGTCCTTAGGCACGAGCTTTTCCGCCACCACGGGATCTTTGACGCGCTGGCGGATCTTGTTGCGCACGAACTCGGCGAAGTCCTCATTAGCCTCCGGGTCGATCATAATATCGTGAAAATTGGACAACCATTTCGCGAAGCCGGGCTTCGCCCACAACTCCTCATAGAACTTATGTCGCTCCTCCTGCGGAACGTCGAACGTCTTGCGCCGGTCAAACTCGTGCGGAAGACCGACGGTCGTCTGGCGAATCCGTTGGTGAATTTGGTCGTAGGTAGCCTTCCACTGGCGCTGTTCCTCCTCGGTTACCAGAGAGTTCCGGCACGGTGCGCAGTAGTTGGGGGTACGTTGAAAGACGGTCAGATGCCCAACTTCTGGGGCGATTTCCGGAATGAGCTGCACTGCGGTGGCGCCAGTGCCGATAACCGCGACACGCTTGCCGGTGAAGTCCACCTTTTCCTTCGGCCATCGGGAAGTATGAAACGACTCCCCCTGAAAGCTGTCGACTCCCTCAAAGGGCGGGGTGTAGCGAGCAGACAAGAGGCCGACTGCCGCGATGAGAAACTGTGCCCGGGCACGCTGACCGCTTTCCAATTGGATGTCCCAGCGATTGGCCTGCTCGTCGTAGATGATTGAGGTCACGTGCGAGTTGAATTGGATGTCTTTGCGCAAGTCGAATTTATCCGCGACATAATTGAGATATTTTTCGTTCTCGGGCTGGCCGGAATAATGTTCCTTCCAGTCCCATTCCTGCAACAGTTCCTTCGACCACGAATAGCCATAGGTTTCGCTCTCGGAATCGAAGCGGCAGCCTGGATAACGGTTCCAATACCAGGTGCCACCCACCTCACTGCCATCTTCAAAGCACCGCACCGCGAGCCCCAGCTCCCGTAGCCGGTACAGTTGATACAAGCCAGACACGCCAGCGCCGATCACAATCGCGTCAAACTGTTCGATCGGCTCTGTCCTAGTTGCGAGTGTCGTTGGTTGCGCATTTGCCATCTTGTTCCTCCTCTGTGGTTGTTTCACCTTTGTCCGCTAAGCCCGGAGCTGTAGCTCCGGGCGGGGAGTGAGAGAGCTTGAATCCGCCAGGAGTATCTTTCGCGGTGCGAGTATTCTGCCATGATTTCAGCAGTTGATCCTCGGCCTACTTCACAATAAGTCCAGAAAAATCTCCCTGCTTGCGCCATTCCGCGAGCATGTCGTAAAAAGCCAGCGCGCCTTGAGGATACACGGCTTGGAGGAATCCCTGCCCCTCGTTCGTTCCCTCACCGTTGTAGTACCCCGGCGTACAGGCATTTTGGTACTTCGTCATCATGTTCGGTCCGTTGACGATCTTTACCCACTCAGCCTCAGCTTCAGGAGTCGGCTCGATTGATTTCGCGTTGCGCTTATTAACCAGAGTGATGAGCTGCGACACGTGCTTGGCTTGATTGTCGAGCATGTAAGTGAAGTTCGCTGTGAGCCCCGTCTGTGTGAGTCCCATGTGGAAACAGTTGGGAAACCCACAACTCAGAAAACCGTGGAACGTACGCATCCCGTTTGCCCAGGCGTCGGCGAGTGACTCACCGTTACGACCGTACATCGCGAACTCGGCTCGCCGCGTGTACGCTGTTCCTACCTCGAACCCCGTCGCGAAGATCAGGCAGTCCACTTCGTACTCAACCCCATTTACCACGACGCCGTGCTCGGTTATCCGATTAACCCCTTTCCCCTCCGTGTCCACTAACTTCACGTTAGGCCGGTTGAAGGTGGGGAGATACTCGTCGTTGAAGGTTGGGCGCTTGCACCATTGCCCGAACCAGGGCTTGAGCGCTTCCGCTGTCCCTGGGTCCTTCACCGTCGAGGACACGCGCGTGCGAATCTCGTTCATCTTCTGAAAATCGGCGATTTCTGCCAAGGCTGCCTTTTCTGTGGCGGAGATATCTCCGCTCTTACTGTTGAGCAAATCGCTGAGCTTCTTGAGCGGGCTGGTCCACTTGTCACGAACTTCATCTCCTTCAAGCTGCACCCCGTCCAAGAGGGCGGTGAAGTTGCGGTTACGATAGTACTGCCATCCAGGCTTGAGCGTCTTCGCCCATTCCGGGTTGGTGGGCGTGTTGTTACGCTCGTCTACCGAAGATGGCGTGCGTTGAAAGACATAGAGCTGCTTTGCATGCTCACCGAGATGTGGGATGCACTGGATCGCTGTGGCTCCGGTGCCAATAATGCCAACGCGTTTGTCGTGGAGTTTATGTAATCCCCCGGTGGTATCACCACCAGTGTAGTCGTAGTCCCAGCGACTCGTGTGGAACGTGTGTCCTTTGAACTTCTCGATCCCTGGAATCCCCGGTAACTTGGGCTTGTTCAGTGGCCCGCTCGACATAATTACAAAGCGCGCCTTGAACTCATCACCGCGATCGGTGGTGACTGTCCAGCGTCCTGCTTCCTCATCCCAACGGGCCTCGTTGATTTTCGTCTGGAAGCATGCCCGTTCGTACAAATTGTAGTGCTTGCCGATCCGTTGCGCATGGGCAAAGATCTCGGGGGCGAAGGAATATCGTTCCTTCGGAATGTACCCGGTCTCTTCGAGCAGGGGTAGGTAGAGATACCCTTCGATATCACACTGCGCGCCGGGATAGCGGTTCCAGTACCAGGTCCCACCAAAATCCCCGGCTTTCTCGACGATCCGAAAGTTCGTAATTCCGACCTCTTGCAAGCGCACTGCCGCTAACATGCCCCCAAAGCCTCCGCCGACGATCAAGACATCGACTTCTTCTAGCAGGGCAGGGCGGGTGAAGCCCGGCTCGACATACGGATCCTCGTTATAGTGCGCGAACTGGCCAGTGATTTCCTGATATTGGCTGTTTGCGTCGGCGCGCAGACGCTTCGCGCGCTCGGCAGCGTACTTCTCACGCAGGGCACCGGGGTCAAAGCCGAGTTCTTCGGCCGTTGGGATGCGGTTTGGTTGGGACTGGGATACTGTTTGACTCATTCCGTTGGTCCTCCTTAAAACTTAAAAAGTCAAATTTGCTACATCGATACAATTTTTACTAGATGACAAGCACGAAAAGAACCTCTTATGAAGTGGTTGACTGGCACGGCTCGACATAGGCTTTTTTTCCGCTCTTCCTATGGCTGCTTCGCAAGTAACTGCTCAACCATTGCTTTATAGGTGTTGGCTGCTGGGGAACGGTAGAACCGGGAACGAGTAAAAATTGGATCTCCTGCATAAAACCATTCGTACTGTAACTGCCGGCTGCCGAACTGTTCGCCCAACACATCCCACGCGAGCTTAAAGAGCTGTACCCGCTCTCGTGCGCCGAGGTTTTTCCCCTGGAGATATTTCTCTAAATAAGGTGCAATCTCGGGATTGTGAAAATCCTGCTCTGTTGGCGTGAGGATCAAGCCGCTGCCACTCAACTGTCGGATGATCTCTGCGGCCCGCATCTGCGTCTCGGGAATGAAAACCCATAACGTAGAGGCGAGAGCGCGGAGCGACAGGCCTTCGCGGCGATGGGCCACAACATCCTGCGCTGACGCTCGCAACAGTCCGTTCGCTAATTCGACTTTCGCAATTAACTCCCCTACCTGTGCCTGTACATGCGGCGCGGCAGTTCGACCGATCGCCTCGGCCACGTGGCAGGCGAGGCCGGCCAGGAAGCGAAGTTTCACTACCCCACGAATTGTGGCCTGCAGTAAGGCGTAGCCCGGTGCGTGGGCGAGAAGAGAGTTCGACGCCTCGAGGTTACCGTTGATGAACACGCGCTCCCAGGGCACCAGCACGTCCTCAAAAATCGCCAGCGCATCTTCTTCGTCAAAGCGGGAGGACACGGGGCGGTCAAACGTGCTGCGCCCAGCGTCATACGGTTCTCGGCAGAGAAATTTTAAGCCCGTCGTGCTCATGGGGATGGCAAAGCAGAGCGTGTATGCTTCTTCGCCGGGTTTACGGGGATAAAATGGTCCGACCCAGATCTCGTCCGAGAACGGAGCTAACGTGGAGAGCATCCGTGCGCCACGGACAATAATGCCCCGATCTGTCTCGCGCACCAAGTGCAAGGCGGCTTCAGGATCGGATTGCTGGGCTGGACCTTTGGAGCGGTCGATTTGGGGGTCGACGAGGGTATGGGTAAGACAGAGATCATTCTCTCGGCAGGTCTCATAGTACCGGACGACATTTTCGTTGAAGCGGGGCTCTCGTTGTCCGATGAATGGAGCCGCGATCGCGGCGTCGGTCAGCAGTGCGTTCATGAAGTCCGGTAATCGCCCCATCAGGCCGAAGGTGGCTTCGGCGCGGAACTCTTCGGCGCGCACGCGCCGGGCGACGTCTTCCGCCGTCTCGGTGATGAGAAATGAAAGACTGACCAAATTACCGGTTTGCGGAGAAGGAAACGTCAAGAACGACTGGTGAGCTGGGTCATGTTGGAGGTCGTACAACGCAGCAATAGTGTTAACGGTACGCTGAAACGGCGGGTAGGTCGTGACATCTTTGACCCGTTCACCATTCACATAGACGGTACGTCCGTCTCGGAGCTGCTCTCGATACTCTGCGCCCGTGCGGATACTCATAAGAACTCCCCCCCGGCCATAATGGGCTCGCAGTGCACGTCGCTTGCTTGTGGCGATTTCACGATGTCGAGCACTTTCTTGAGCTGTTCACTCGTCATAGATGTTGTCTCCGTTGTTGGAATGATTTCCGCTAGAACTCTATGCTTCTGCAGCCACAGCTTGTTGCGACGTGTTCTCCTGCGCAAGGTAATCTGCAGCCTCTTTTTCAATGACTGTCCCTCTAAAGAAATTCGGATCCGTTTCACCCCATAAACGTACGGGGTTGCCGAAAACGAAGTCGCGGAAATCCTCCTCAGCCATTAATCCCTCGTCGACAAGTTCATGGGCCTCGACCAAGACATCCGCCATGTCGATACAATCAAAATGACCAATATCTGAGCCCATGATGGCGTGCAGCTTGGCGTTGAAGGGATTTGCTTTGGCGTGGAAGGCCCATGCGTTGACCGGATCGTCGGGCTCACAGCCGAAGTAAAAATTCGGCACGAACAAATCGCGGATGTCCGCAGGGTCCGTGATGTGGCATGCTGCGAAATCATCCACCGCCTCGACCCCGGCCAATATATCGCCAATCGAGTCAAGCTGATCAAGGTGCGAGGTGAGCGCCTCTGTGCCATAGCGCTGGACATAGTCAGCTATCGCGTTCAGATTGAGGTTAGCCGGGTTTGTCTGTGCAAGGGCCTGTACGTTACGCTTCTTCCAGTGGCCAATGAGATCGCTGTACAGCGAACACGCCCAGCCAACGCCTCCTTCAAGGAACGCGAACTTGAGCGTGGGGAAACGACGAGTGACGCCACTCAAGAACAACGATTTGCAGACTGCCTCACCTGCGGCGGCGAAGTGTCCGATATGGTTGTAGACGAAATTGGAAATAGACAAGCGGGCGCCGACCCCCTGAGAAGCCGTATGGAAGG
This sequence comes from Binatia bacterium, assembly GCA_050187625.1. GTDB lineage: Bacteria > Desulfobacterota > Binatia > Bin18 > Bin18 > JBFWXH01. Next base: position 16,446 of record JBFWXH010000020.1, on the reverse strand, counting down.
TTGGCGTCACTTTCAGTTCGACACACTTTGCCCAAACCGGATCGTAGTCGTACTGACTGTCGAGTCCAAGAGTGTCGAGCCAGGTCGCATGGCGATTGGGAGCGCCATCTTTTTGTAGCGCTTCAATGGGTCGACGCAGCAGGCTCGAAAACATCAAGGCTTTCAAACCGAGCTGGTTGACGACGACGTCAAGCTCCGCCAGCGCTTCCGCCGGTGCACCCATCGGAATGCAGGCGGCTGGGGTCAGGCGATCGTTAAGGCCACGAAACATGTCCGCAGCCATCAAATTGTAGGCTCGATAGGCAGCGCTTCGCACCTCTGGGTCTTTCATGGCTGGAAAGAGCAGCGCGAGCGTCGGATAAACGACAGCAAAATCGAGCCCGATGTCCGCCATCCGTTCGTAGAGAAGCCGTGGGAGCATTGCGGTCGCACGGTCGAGCGAGTTCTTTGTGGGAAAAGCCCACCAAGACGGTTGCATGGAACGACGCGCGCGCCGTTCCTCCTGTGTCATCCGTGCCCAATGACGCAAACCAGCCGAATACTCGTTGCGGCGATAACGATCGACCATGCTAGGGCCGCCCACTTGCTTGAGGTAATCGAGCAACGTCGGCTCAAACTCAATCCAATGACCATCGGCGTCAATTACCGGATGCGTCAGGCGCGCATGGATCGTAGCTGGGGTCGTTTTGTGATGTGACTCCATAGTCAAACTCCTCTATCTCGAAAAAAGCTCTTTTCCTGAGGGAACTCTCGCCTCGCTCCTCGGATACACAATACCCCATTGGTGCCGCTAGATTCCCGCCCGCACGGGAATGACCGAATGGATAACTCGCTCATGCCCACGCAATAGCTAACGCAATGGTCTCTCATTCCCACGTACTACCTTGCCTGGCCGCGCTCCTGTCGCTGTGCCGTTTTCTTGTATCACTTCGCCGCTCACGATCGTGGCCACGTAGCCGTGGGCTGTCTGCATGAGTCGTGGCATGCCGGCGGGTAAGTCATGAATCATGGTCGGAGTCTCAATGCGGAGCGCGTTTAGGTCAATCAGATTGAGATCGGCTTTCATGCCCGGCCCCAGGGTGCCGCGGTCAGACATCCCGAACAGCCGTGCGGTATCATGACTCTGTTTTTTGACGACAAACTCAACCGGCAGATGATAGCGATCGTCTGCGCTACAGTCGCGTACCCAGTTCGTGAGCATGAACGTCTGTGCACTCCCGTCGCAGATAAAGCGCATATGAGCCCCGGAATCGCTCCCTCCCATCACGGTCAGCGGGTGGGTGAGCATTTCATATAGCGGATCGCGACTCCCTTCGGCGTACCCAGCAATGGTGTACATCAAAAAGGACCGGCCATCATTCTCTAACAACAAGTCATAGACGACTTCACGCGGATCACAACCGCGCCGTGCGGCGATCGCCGCTACGTTGTTCTGCGGATCTGGAAAATAGTTGAGCGGTTGGCCCATCGGAAAGGTCATTTGCCACGTCGACGCTTGTTTGTAGAGAACTGAGATGCCGGCAGTGGTCGGATCTTCCTCTTGCAGGAGTCGTCGGCGCACGTCAGGATTGCGCAGTGCTTGCATTTTCTCGGCGTGGGGAAGATCTTTGAGCGGCGCGTAGCTGGGCATGTATTGGAACGGATGTTCACCCTGGAAACTAAAAAGAATAGTTACTGGCCGGGCAAACACCTGGGGAATGATGCGTGCCCCCGCGCGGGTAGAGACGTCACAACGCTGCAGCAGGTCGCGCCACACCTGAGGAAGCGGGTTCGCCTGGGCAAGTAAGAAAGTAATTGGGCAGCCGGCGGCAGCCGCTCTTTGCATCCAACCGAGTTCTCTGTCCACGTTTTGTCCGAGCACGGCATCGGTGACAACTTCCATAAGTCCGCGTCCAGCTTGAGTAATCCCACGAGCGATTCCCAATAATTCCTCTTCGCCGGCAAAAGTCCCAGGAATCGGCACCCCCTCTGGAGTGGCATGCACCATCGTGCGAGAGGTTGAGAAGCCTAACGCTCCGGCTTCGATGGCAGCCCGCGTGAGCGCGGCCATCCGTTCGATGTCTTCTGCAGTTGCCGGCTCGTTGCTCGCGCCCCGTTCGCCCATGACATACAGGCGTAACGGCGCGTGCGGCACTTGCGTGCCCACATCAAGGGTCCGGGGGATCGTCGCAAGAGCATCCAGATATTCTGGGAAGGTTTCCCACTGCCAGTTGATCCCAGCAGACAAGGATTGACGCGGAATGTCTTCGACACTTTCCATCATGGTGATGAGATACTCGCGCCGGTTCGGGCGCACAGGGGCAAAGCCGACTCCACAGTTCCCCATCACCACTGTGGTCACGCCGTGCCACAGCGACGGTGCCAGCATCGGGTCCCAGACAGCTTGACCGTCATAGTGCGTATGTACATCGACCCAGCCCGGTGTCACGAGCAGTCCGTCAGCCTTGAGGGTGCGCCGTGCTACTCCCAGGTCTTTGCCGACGCCGGTAATGCGGCCCTTCGTGATTGCGACATCGCCAGTGAAGGCTGGCTGTCCAGTGCCATCGACGACGGTTCCGCCTGTAATGATGAGGTCATGCATTGTCATGTTTCCTTTCGTTGTTCATGTGACCAGCGTCTGAAGCACCTGCCGCTCGGTATCAATTCAAACCATCTCCACAATCAACGACAAAAAGGGGAAAGGAGAAAAAGAGGAGGCTTTGCTCACCCTCCGTTTCTCCTCTTTCCCTTTTTCTTTGTCCTCTTTTTTCTACGCTGACCGCCCAGAGCGCAACAGCTTGCCAGGTGTCGCACCGGTGCACTTGCCATCTGCAAATGTTACCCCGCCATTGACCATGATCCAGCGATACCCTTGTGCCTTTTGTACCCGCCGCCATTCACCCGCAGGCAAGTCGTAGGCAATTTCGATCGGCAACGCTTTTAGGTTATCGAGATCATAGACCACGAGGTCTGCCGCCAGCCCCTCACGCAGGGTGCCACGATCTTTGAACTGCGCGGCATGTGCCGGCAGCGTGCTGAGACGGAAGTGCGCCTCTTCGAGGGTGAGCGTACCAGTGTCGCGTACCAACCAGCTCAGCATATCCGTGGGATACACACCAAGGGTGAGGAACTTAATATGTGCGCCACCGTCAGACACGCCGGGGATCGAAGCTGGTGAACTGAGCATTTCGCCGTGGACACGCGGGTCGCTGTTGACCACTGGTCCCAGCCACTCGGTTTCCAAATTGTCCGCCACGGAAATGTCGAGAATCGCGTCAATGACGTGTTTGTTCTCGCGTTTGGCGATTTCTTCTACCGATAGGCCAAGATACTTCTCACGCAGGTCGGCGCGCTCAATCTTAATCGCGACATATTTGTGTAACTCGCCGAAGACGAAATCGCGGGTCGGCGTGCCGGCGTCATATTCGGCTCGTGCCACTTTACGAAATTCCGCATTGGCGAGCTTCGCGCGCTTCTCCTCGACCGTGCCGAGTGTCGCTTCGCGCCAGGCAGCGCTTTCGTCAAAAAGATTCCAGTCTTTGAAGTTAATGGTAAACGGCGCCCGCACCGAGGCAGCCTGCCCGTAAACCGGAATCCCCTTGGCCACCATCTCGTTCAACCACTTGAGCTGCAGCCGCATCGGTTCGACGATCTTTTCGTGTGCCACCAAGGCGTTGTAGATAACGGAATGGCCGCTCTGTTCGGCCAATTGCGTGCTAAAATCCATATCACGGTGCATGCCAACACCTTGGTCGTTCGACGTTGCGCTGGACTGGGTGATCTGAATGAAGCCCGCCTCATAGTCCCGCAGCGCCCGTGCCATCGCCAGATAAAAGTCATCCGGCAATACGTCTGAGATCATCGGGGAACCATCATAGTCGCGTTGTACCGAAGCGGTGCTCTCTGGGAACAAGCGTTGTGCCCCCCAGCCAATCGCCCCAGCCTGCATCGCTTCGTGGAACAGCTGAATCGTCGTTTGTACTTCTTTTTCATTGGGTAGCCGCTTCTTGGCTTCGGTAAATCCGCCCATTGCATAAGCCACGAGCGGAGTCACTGGGACAAGCTGTGAGAGGTTAATACCCAACGGCAAACGATCAAGATGGGCCATCCATTGTGCGAAGGTTTCCCACTCCGGCGCCATCGAGACTTTCATTGGCTCCAAGGGAATCGCCTCGTTGCGCGAAAGCGAGAGCAGGGCGCGGTCGAAGTCTTTGGCATGCACCGGGGCGAAGCCAAACCCACAATTCCCAATCGTTACCGAAGTCACGCCATGCCAGCCGCCGATCGAGCAGTATGGGTCCCAATGTAACTGGGCATCGTAATGGGTATGCAAGTCAATGAACCCAGGCGCGACGATGAGTCCCGTCGCGTCAAGCACTGTGGTCGCGTCACTGCTGTTTAAGCGGCCGATCTTGGCGATCTTGCCATTCTTGATGCCGATATCGGCCCTGTACCGTGGCACCCGCGTGCCGTCGACAACCGTCCCGCCTTTAATGATGGTATCGAACTCCGCCATAAATCCCTCCTTATAGCGCTATGATTATGACCGAGACAAAATTTCCCCACGGAAAGCCTATAGCCGACCCCTTCATTCCTTGTCAAGAGAAACCTTTTCCGTTAGAAACCTTTCTGGTAGTGCATAAAAAGCTACTTCTGGAAGAGATCGAGGAGAACTATGACAGCTGTCGCGTATACACTCAGTGCAGAGGACAATCCCGCCGCCGCGTTATTAGAGTTTTTCTACCCAATGCATTACAAAGGCGGAATGGCGCTCGAAGATGCCTTGCGTTGCGGACAACTCTCGCGCAAGCAGGTGGCGATTCTGTGGCTTATTCGCTCGGAAGGCGAGCAGGGCAAGCGTATGCGCCGCAAAGATATTGAACGATCGATTCAGACGTGGTTTGAGGTCAGCAGTTCCGCGATCACCAAAGCCTTGCGCAGCATGGCCCGTCCACCGTTGAGTCTCGTGCAACTCATCGAAGACCCACGCTCGGCCCGCGAAAAGCAAGTGCTGTTGACCCCGAAGGGGGAACGTTTCCTCAGCACCATGGTCGCGGAAGGTCTCAAGTTTGAGCAGCAGATCGTGGACCAACTCACCCCGGAAGAAGTGAGGAACGGCATACATTTTCTCCAGCGGGCCATGGCGGCACTGGAACATGCCCTCGCCCAGAGTGCGGGGCGTACTGGCAAGAGGCGGTAATGAGGGTTCTGCTAAAACAGACTTGTAGCGGTTTGCAGATGTCTGCGTCCCAGGTAGGGGCGATCACGAGGATCACCCGACAAGCTCAGGATAAACTCCACGAAGCGATCTCATTTTCGGGTGAAGATGGCTTCGTCGTCTACGGCTCCTCGCAATGACAGTCTCCTCTATTCCTGTGTTCGCCAAAGTTTTGCTTCACGGTCTTCACGCAATCCCGTAGAGCTTCACCGTTGTGTGAAAAACCTCTCCAAGGAATCCAGGAGTACAGAAGACAGAAGGCAGGAGGAAAAGGGACGGATCACTTTCGTTAGACTCCTGCCTCCTCGATGCTGACCTACAGTGCTGCCGCACGGATGTCTTCAGCCGCAGTCCGTTTGTGTGGGTTGAAGTAGGGAATCACGTATTTCCCGATACGTTGAATCGAGCGCATGATATTCTGATGCGGAATTCTGCCAGACTGCTTGAAGAGAATGGCCTGATGGAATCCAGCTTTCTCGAAGGTCTCCAGTTTGCGGATTACCTCCTCGGGGTTTCCCACCACAACCAGAGGGTGCTCCTTGAGTTGCGCGTCGGTGAGATCGTTGGCATCGGCCTCAAGACCAAACAAGTTGCGCAGATATTCGTAGGAGTACAACTGGTTCTTGACCATCAGTGGTTCAAACAGTTTCGCGACGTTGTGCAAGAACCAGCGGGCCCCTTCGAGGCCAATGGTCTCTTCTTCTTTGGTCTCCGCCACATGGCAAATCACGAAGTTCCCGAAGCGTTCGTTGACAACTTTCACCACCTGATCAGAACGCTTCTTACAGGCCGCTTGGTACGTCTCCAAGGCTTTTTGGATTCCTTCAAAGTTGAAACTAAAACTCAGCACGCCGAGGCCACGGTCGGCTGCCATCTCGTAACTGTCGGGTGCCACACAGGCCATCCACATCGGTGGATGCGGTTCTTGAATCGGCTTCGGTAAAACCATCCGCGGTGGGACCTGAATGGTTTTGCCATTATACTCTAAGATCTCTTCAGTCCAGGCTTTGACAATCACGTCGAGTGCTTCGCGGACTTCCAGCCGGGTACGGTCATAGTCCACACAAAACCCGTCGAGTTCTTGAGCAGTGGTCGAGCGACCAGTGCCGAGTTCCATGCGGCCGTTGCTCAAAATATCCAAAACCGCGGCTTGTTCGGCCACTTTGATCGGATGATTAAAGCGGTGCGGGAGGAGCCGTACGCCGTGCGCAATACGAATGTTCTTGGTCCGTTGAGACACCGCGCCATAGAATACTTCCGGAGCTGAACTATGCGAGTATTCTTCGAGGAAGTGGTGCTCCACTTCCCAGACATAATCAAAGCCGAGCTGGTCGGCCAACTCAATCTGTGCCAACGCCTCGTGGTAGATGTTGAATTCACTCATCTTCGTCCACGGTCGTGGAGTTTCCATCTCATACAGCATGCCAAATTCCATAGGGCCCTCCTTATTGTTGATATCGCAGGTTCACGTCCTGGCGACGGTTTTTGCCCGGTTCGGCGATGGCCCAAGCGAACCGCCGAGCCATTCGCTCCTCTTTTCGTTGCACTCGCTAATACCCAGCCGGGCAGTTGTACACGCGCCGGACGTTCTCACCCAGCACTTGCAGTCGCGCCTTTTCGGGCATCTTTTCCGTTAGATGCTCCAGTTCCTTAATGTAGTCTCCGGTATGGTCGGGATGGGGAAAGTCGGACGCCCAGAAGAAACGATCCGCGCCCAGCAGGTCGACCATCGCTGGCAACGATTTCTCGTCCGGATCAGCAGAAATCCACACATTGCGTTTGAAGTATTCACTGGGGCGCCGTTTGAGCGGCAACGAACGTCCAATGATGCTGTCGTATAGTGCGTCCATTCTATCGAGCCAGTAACTTGCCCACCCTGCCCCGACTTCTAGAATGACGAGTTTGAGTTTCGGAAATTTCTCGAACGTGCCATATTGCATAAAACTCGCGAGCGCGTGACGCGCAGCATCAGAGGCCGTCAGGTTGAGGAAAAAATTATGCTTGCGCACGTATTGGAGATCGTAGCGTCCTGGCAACGCCCATTGTGGTTCGAGTGACGGATGAATCCCTAGCGGAACATCGAGTTCCTGGGCTTTGGCAAACAGGATGTCATGATCGGAATGGGCGTGAGGTTTGCGGGTCATGACAAATTGGACAACCCAGCCTCCTTTGCAGCCGGCTTTAACGGCGCGTTCCAACTCCTCAGCTGCCGCTTTGGGATCGCCAAGGGAAAGATGGGCAACGGGGATTAAGCGACCACCACTGTCTGAGCACCAGTCGACGATCCAGCGGTTGTAGGCTCGACACATGGCCTGGGCGTAGTCGATATCTTCACATTCAGTTTCCCACACGAGCCCTAGGCTCGGATAAATAATTGCAGCGTCGAGTCCTTCCTGGTCCAGGCGTCGCAGTCGCTCTTTCGCATCCATGGCACCAAGCAAGTACTCATCGCCATAATGCAGCTTCGGGTTGAACTCGCCTTTCTCACGGGTGACCTGTCCCATCGAACCAAGACCGGCGAAGGTGCCGCCACGACTGACACGTGAGGGCTTGCCGCAGATTTCGATGTAGTCATATCCGGCGTCGTCGACTTTCAAACGGACTGCGGTTGAGCGGTATTTGGGGTCGCAATACTGTTCCCACAGGTCGGTGGCTTCCAGGATGTGTCCGTCAGCGTCTACTGCTCCTGTGAATTTGAGTTTGTCGATCTGCTCTTCGATGATGCGCGGCATCAGGTCCTCCTTCTTTCACTTTTGAGCGGGTTCCTCAGGTTCCCTTTTCCTCGTCCGTCATCTTACCCTTCGATTTATCAACAATCTATGAACGTGTCTTCATTGGCCACGAGACCTGGTACCGCCCGGAGAGATACCACAGTTATACCTCGCGACCTCCGGGTCGCCATCTGACGTTCACACTTAGGCGGCGAAACGCAGCGGCAGGGTTTGCACCCCACGAACGATGACCGACGCGATCTGCGGGAGAGGGTCCAGGGTACAGGTAAACGGCGGGCAATCGAACAGGAGCGACTCGAACGCAATCCGGCCTTCTAACCGGGCGAGCGGGGCCCCTAAACAGTAGTGGATGCCATAGCCAAACGCCAGGTGGTCTTGCGGATTGCGCGTCACATCAAAGCGATCTGGCTCCGGAAATTTTCGTTCATCACGATTGGCAGCTGCCAGGAGAAGAAAGACCGTCGCGCCAGCAGGGATCTTCCCACCGTCCAATTCGACCTCGCGCGTGGTCACGCGGGGAAGGAGTTGTACGGGAGAATCATACCGCAATACTTCTTCAACCAATGACGGGACAAGGGTGCGATCGGCGCGGACCCTGGCGAGTTCCGCAGGGTGGCCCAAGAGATTGCGTACACCATTCCCAATCAAATTCGTTGTGGTTTCATTGCCCGCTAACAACAAGAGGACCGCGAGCCCAAGAATCTCGGCAGAGGAGAGCATATCGTGTTCTTCTTCGGCGCGAACCAGGACAGTAAGCACATCCTCTCCAGGGTTGGTGCGACGTCGCTCAATCAGCCGCTCAAAATAGTTGCGCAAGGCCGCACCACTTTGGCGCACGCGCGCTCGCACGGCCTCATCGGTCGGACGGCTGGTCCCGAGGACCAAATCATCTGACCAACGCTTAAAGTCATCGAGCCGGTCGTCATCGACGCCCAGCATTTCCGCAATTACCGTCGTCGGCAGAGGGCCTGACAGGGCCGAGACCAAATCACCTTCAGCCCGGCTTTTCAGGGAAGCAATCAACTGTCGCGTAATCTCGTGCACTCGTGGTTCAAGGGCCCGGATCAAGCGGGGGAGAAATCCTTTGTTGGCCAATTTCCGCAGCCGCGTATGATCCGGGGGGTTGATATCCAGTATCCACGGTATTTCAGGAGTCGGGTTGAGATCTCCCAGCGTTTGGGCGGTAAACTCAGAAGACGAGAAGAGCTGTGGATTGCGGAGGGCGAAGTCAACATCAGCATAACGACTGAGTGCCCACGCCTGCAAAGGTTCGATCCAGTAAACCGGAGCATGTTCATGCAAGTAGGCGTAATACGGATACGGGTTTTCCATCACTTCAGGTGAGAGGGGATTATAGTCCATTGCAACGATCCTCCTTTATTTTTCCTTATTGTCCAAGCCGTTTCTGCCGTTCGCGGAGGAGCAGGAACAGCGGTAAGCCCGCGGCAAACGCGATTAACCATGAGACTGCGACACAGATCCAGAAGTTACGCGTGCCTAGCATTCGGCCTTCGCTAAACAGCAGAACGTTGAAAGCGGCAAACGCAATCACAAGGTCGAAAAGACCAGACGCGGTGGCTGCGTTTTCCAGGGGAAGGGTGAAGAAATCGACCAGCAGGTTTCCTCCCGTACCCATGTATTGGATGTTGTAGTACATGGGGATGATGACCCCGAGGGCAGCAAGGACCGCATACGTTATCTCGCGGGTTGTCATGGGTTCTCCTGCGTTAGTTGGTCTGTAGTGTTGTCTCACCAAGCGCGGTGTTCACTGTCGGGTTCTCTCTCCCCTCGTGAGCGAAGCTGTTAAGTTGCGCCCACAGTCATTGCGAGCGACGCAATTCTTGTCGTTTGTGAGATTGCTTCATCGCTTATGCTCCTCGCCATGACATTTCCCCACTCACTTCATTCCATAGCCCCTCAAGGGAGAGGAGGAGAAGTATGTAGCTCCGCAATCAAGACCGTAGTGTACGAGGCATCCGAGTTACTCATGCCGGCAACATGTCTGCCGGAGACTGTTGCAGTTTACTCGTATCGAGCTTGGCAAGCCCCTTCTCGCCTCGGTCGTATAATATGACCCACTCTCGCATCCACGCCGGGTTGGCAACATGCGAAGGATGATGCCACGGCAGTGCATGTCGCAAGATTCCTGGCATCGCAGAGGTAAAAAAACGAAAGGTAAACTTCTTGATCGCCCAGTGCGTCTTCCACTTGCCCCACAAGCCGTCGGCTTTGAGGAGCACCATGTACGATCCGCGGACCATCTGGAAGAGATGTCTCAGCGCAGCGAACATGCCATAGACCCGGTACCAGTAATCACCATAGAGATGTTGGTATACATCAAACGCCAGATTTTTATGTTCGATTTCTTCGACCAAGTGCCACAGCCACAATGAGGCGACAGCCGGATCGGCTCCACGAAGAAGGCGTGCACGGTCCGCGATCATGGCATGGGCGGTAGCCAGCGCCAGCGTCTCGAACCCGGCAGTATACGCGATTTGATATTTGAGCGAACGTTTCCGCAGTTCGTCGTACTCGTGCTCGATCTCTTTCTCGCGTTCGCGCAGTTGGGGGTAACCTTTCGCGACAAGCACCTCGTTGAACCGACGGTGCTGCATAAAGTGTTGCGACTCCTGACCAATCCAGGCTTTGGCTTCTTGCTGGAGAGCCGGGTCGGTGATGTGTTTGCTCGCTTCTCGGATCGCATCGATGATGAAGGGTTCCATATACGGGAGGAGGAGCGAGGTGCCATTGATGAGTTGACTCAGGGCCGGGTCGTCGGGATGCCAATGTGGCTGAAAGTCTGACGGAAACTCGAACGGCATTTTCCGCACTTCAATTCCTTGCGCGGTTTTCTTTGCTCCCATATGCAGGGCCCTCCTTCTGCGAGTGATGGAAACTGTTGTATAACAAAAAAGTTGCGGTGTGCAAGCTTTTGAAAGTTTCTTGCCACTCACGTTGCGAACAAGGCGCATTCCCGTTACTAGAGAAGCGGGCATCCTTCATTACGACAAAATTCGTTGGGAGCAAGGAGACGACTGAACGGTATGGGAGAAATGAGACAGCCCGCGCAGGAAGATCTCGCCGCTGCACTGATGAGTCTGTTTTTGCCAGTGCACTATCATATCGGCGTCGGTTTTGAGGAGACGCTCCGCTGCGGCCAACTATCGCGTAAACAAGTTGCTATTCTTTGGCTTATGCGAGCTGAAGGGGGGCCGGAAGGCAGTATGCGACGGAAAGATATTGAACGTCTTCTTGCCTCGTGGTTTGAAACGAGCAGTTCGACCATCACCCGGTCTCTGGCAGCGCTGGCACGTCCGCCGCTGAAGCTCGTGCGGGTGCGTGAAGATCCCGCTTCGGGTCGTGAAAAACGAGTCATCCTCACTCCTAAGGGCGAACAGTTCTTGTCCGGCATGACTGTTGAGGGACGGACATTTACTCAGAAGTTGTTAGATAACATGCCCCAAGAGGAAGTTCAGGAGATGGTGCGCCTCATGCGGAAAGCCATTGATGCTATTGAACGAGAAGCGCCAACAAAAAATAAACCTGCGATGCGGAAAGCGAAAGATGGGCGGAAAAGATCTCGCGATGGATCTTGCTGAAGGGACTACCCTCACTAAGAGATACTAAAACGCCCACCGGCCGACATAGCGGTGAGTGACAAACCAGAGAGGTCCTTCTCTAGGTGCCAAACGTGCCATCTGGGTAGTCCGCATAGCAAGCGATGCCCGCGGGTAGGGTCAGCCACGGTTGGCCGTCCGAGCACCAGACGCTGAAGCGCGGCGTGAGTATGCTCTTGTGTCGTCTAGCGTCCCGCTCATCATCGAGCGGATCTCGGGATAACGGTCAAGCGTGATCGATATCGCCGAGCCGCACGTCGGACAAAAATGGCGCTGCAGCCGCTGCTCGCCATCTATACTGGCTTCATAGGTAGCGAGCGGTCCCTCAATTATGGCGGCGTCCGTGGGAAAAATCACACCAATGAGAAAAGCCGAACCCGACTGACGCTGACAACGGTTACATTGACAGAGCCCGATAGTGGTCGGTTCGCCCTCATAGCGATATCGCACCGCTCCACATAAGCATCGCCCTGTCCCTCCGCCGGTTGCTGGTGTGCTCATAGACTTGGCTCTTCTGGTCTTTCCGCTTCAACGTCAATTTGAGAATACATCCGCTTTGGTAGCTGAAGCCCAGCCCTCTTCGTATGGTGCAGCCATGCGGCCAAACGCGCGGAGGTGTTTGAATTTCCATTGGCCGTTGATTTTGACATAGTCGTCTTCGTAGCGAGCCGCGAGCCACAACTGGCGATTGCCTTTACGGAAGGTGAAGGGCCCGAGAAAATACCAGCTCCCGTGTGCTTCGGTGCCGTTCACCTCGATACGCGGATTGAAGACATTATGCTGAGAGAAGCTGATCCGTTCCTGGAAGTTCTTGAACAGCTTGCGAATTTCCGCGTGACCTTGCGCGTGCCCTACACCTTTTCCTTCCCAGATGCCATCCTCGGTAAAAATCGACACAATCCGGTCTTGGTTGTGATCATCATCGCAGATATCACAGTATTCGGCTTTGAGTTTTTTGATCGCTTCAATATCGTGAAGAATAGTGAATTGCTTTTCGAGTTCCGCAGTATCCATGGTGGCAAATCTCCTTACGATTCAGAGATGATGAAACCCAGTGAGCGTATTTATGTAAGCACACCTCTGGGTTCGTCAGCAGTCATGAGTTTGCCCTGCCTTAGCATGTCCCGCTTCATTCAACAATACGGAAAGAGTGACGATACAAGGGTGGGCAGGAGGGCTTTCACACACGATTGTACGAGGCGTCAGTCCTAGAAGCCTTATCCGTTATCACGTAAAGGAAGCCCGATGGACAAATGCTCTGCCGCGCCTCAGATATCTCCTGTAAGCAAAGACGGGTGCCCCTTGCATACTCGCCTCCCTTTCACCGTACAAAGAGAGGCCAGTGGCTCACAAGCGCGAGCCGCAACGATGCAAACGTTGCATGGGGAAGTGCTGACGCCAGTCTTTATGCCGGTCGGCACCCAAGCCACAGTCAAAGCGCAGACGGTAGAGAGTCTCAAAGCCACGGGAACCCACGTCCTGTTGGCCAATACCTACCACCTGTTGCTGCGTCCCGGCCCCCAGGTTTTTCAACACTTCGGCGGGATCCATCGTTTTATGCACTGGGATGGACCGGTGCTGACTGACTCTGGCGGTTTTCAGATCTTTTCGTTGCCGCACGCCAGAGCTATGCAAGAAGAGGGGGCATGGTTCCAGAGTTATGTAGATGGGAAGTCGTATCTCCTCTCGCCAGAGTCCAGCATCGCCATGCAGCAAGCGATCGGTAGCGATATCATGATGGTGCTTGACCAGTGCATTCCCTCCACCGCCTCCTATGCGCAAGCCGAGGCGGCCATGGAACTCACTCATCGCTGGGCCGAACGTTCTTTGCTGGCCAGAGGGGATTCTCCGCAAGCGCTGTTTGGCATCGTGCAAGGGGCCTGCTTTCCCGAGCTCAGAAAGAGGAGTGCCGCGTTTTTGCGAATGCTTCCGTTTGATGGTTTTGCTATTGGTGGTCTGGCCGTAGGCGAGACGCAGCCAGAGCGTTACGACATGACGGCATTCGTGACCGAACATCTCCCTGTCCTGCTCCCGCGTTATCTCATGGGTGTGGGCACACCGATAGACCTGCTTGAGAGTGTCCACCGGGGGGTCGATATGTTCGACTGCATTATTCCCTCGCAACTAGCGCAGCGCGGAGTTGCGTTCACGTCGCATGGGAAACTCCAGTTGCGCCGGGCGGTGTATAAATTGAACGAACAGCCCCTGGATGCGCAGTGTCTGTGTGATACCTGCCAGCACTACTCACGCGCTTATCTTCACCATCTCATCAAAGCGGAGGAGTTCTTAGGATGGCATCTTTTGGGGGTACATAATCTGACTTTCTACCATCGCTTAATGCAGGAGATGCGCGAGAGTATTTTGCGCGATGACTTCTGTGCGTACTATGAGCAGAAACACCGCGAATTGACGCGCAGCGATGAAGCGAACCCCAGCCGTCCACCCAAAAAAGCGAAGCCTATCCAATCTCCTCGTTTGGGCGATTACGAGGTGCACCGCTCGGCGCGAGGTTTTTGCAGCATTCGCCAACTGAGTTCGGGAGAAGTGATGCACTCGGTGAATGCTCCTAGTGAAGAAGCCCAGAGACTCTACATTGAGCAGTCAGGTCTTACAGCTCGATTGGGAAAGCCACAAGCATCACCAGACGCACTGGTGATCTGGGATGTCGGACTCGGCGCCGCCTTCAATGCCATGGCGACTCTTCAGTGTTTTGAAAAGAGCTATGCAGCGAACGGTGAGGATGCCCTACGTCGGCTACATCTTGTGAGTTTTGAATGTGATCTTGATCCGCTCACCCTGGCGGCAAAGCATCCCGGCGACTTTCCGCATCTGCGACACGCCGCTCCTGCCAGGCTTCTTCGCGACGGTAAATGGGAGCACTCATCTGGCCTTTTGCAGTGGGATCTACGAAAGGGGGATTTCCGTGAGTGTCTCGCCGTTGTGTCCGTTCCAGATCTGATTTTCTATGATCCGTTTTCCTTCAAGACCGACTCGGCACTGTGGACCGCCGAGATCTTTGCCCGCATATTTCAACATTGCGCGGCCAAATCAACCGAGCTGTACACCTACTCAGCCTCGACTGCTGTAAGAGCGGCGTTGTTGACTGCAGGCTTTTTTGTCGCCGAAGGGGTAGGGACTGGGCCGAAGTCAACTACTACTGTTGCGTTCACGCAAGCGGCTGCAGTTGGGAAACATCCACACTCACCACGTCTCTTAGGGCAACAATGGCTCGCGCGCTGGCGTCGTAGTCATGCCCAATTTCCGACGACGTTGACGAGTGAAGAACAATCTCATTTTGCCCGGCTGATCGAGACTCATCCGCAGTTTGTTGGGGACATCTGCACTGATGGAGGAGAAATCCAGCGTGGCTCAATGACGGGAGCGACGCGGAGTTCGGAGGGAATATGCTCGATCCCAATAATCTCATCGACCGATTGATGCCAGTGATACAGACGGGCTTCTTGGTAGTTCAGCGGGATCCCACCAAACGCGTAAGACGCGACTCCCTTCTGAATGCCGTTACAAAACTGCGTATCTTCAGCAACGATCCGATTGAAATAGTCGATATACGTCTCCCAGCTGCGCGGTTTGGGAGCATCTCCCCAATCCTTCCCAAACCACCATAGCTCCAGCGTTGTGGTGTTGATGCTGGTAGGCCAGAAGGCAAAAATCGGCAGCCCCTTTTCGTTCATGGGCGAGACCAGATTGGGCACGAGATTAAAAGACACAATACAGGTCCGGGGGATCTCACTCACGGTTTCAATGTCGGGCCGATCATCGACGATGTTGGCAGTCTCCGTATGGTTCTGCATTTTGAGGGGCGCGATCATCCGCCCATGGCCACCCGGATAGAGCGTATTCACGTTGCCGCGATGATCCAACAGCGGCGAAACCGTCTGCGGATGAATCGACCGAACATGATAGACCTCCATGTTGGCTTCCATAGCGATCTTCCAGTTGCAGTTCAAGGTAAAGGAATCTTTGTGGACAAACCGTAAGCGGGTGAACTGAAACTGCTCCCACTGCGGAAGCAGCGGCGCAAACTCTTGGGTCAGAGGACGGGCGTCTGGATCAAAGTTCGCAAACAGAAACTTCCCAAGGCGTTCGAGACGTATGGGATACAGGGAGCGACAAGACACATCGAGAGCGACAAAATCGCGCTTATCGCGCAGACTCATCAGTTCCCCGTTATGATTGTAGGTCCAGCCGTGAAAGCCACACGTCAAGCGGGTGGCTTTCCCCGTGGCCTCGCGAACGAGAGGAGCACCGCGGTGGCGGCAGGTATTGTAATACGCACGGACCTCGCCCGTCCGTGTATGGAGAATGACAACCGGTTGTCCGGCTGTTTGCCACAGCTTAAAACACCCGGGCTCGGGAATCTCATCCATATGCCCGGCAAACAACCACGATTTGCGCCAGAGTTGCTGCTTTTCCAGCTCATAAAACCGCGGATCGGTGTACCGTTTGCCCGGGAGGTCGGGGAATCGCGGGAAGCCTTCCGGTGGACCTTTGCGGTCGGTTTCGTAGCGGATCTGCGTGCGAATTGCTTGGGAATCTTCCATGTCACCTCTCGTTCGATGCGATGTCTCGCAAACCGTTGCTTTGTATACCGACCCAAGATGCGCGGTTCAAGGTAACCGCCTCGACAGCTGTTAAAGTAGCGATTCTGCGTGCGGGCTTTTTGTCGCTGAAGGGGTAGGGACCGGGCTGAAGTCAACCATTACCGTCGCGTTCACGCAAGCAGCGGGAGTTGAAGCGCACCTTCGCTCACCACGTCTATCAGAAAATCGGCTGAGGACGCCGGGCGTGAGCCCGGGGGTGAAAGCCGCCAGCCGAAGGCTGGTAGAGGAGGGAGAGGAGAGAGTTTGCTACCGTTAAAGGATGGAGATCAGATTCAGTG
>JBFWXH010000019.1:0-97580 GCA_050187625.1 Binatia bacterium | reverse complement strand
AATCGGTGTGGCGTTCCAGTCTTCCTCACTCATGCCCAGTGGTAGCGAAATGTTTGCCATGCTGGGCTCGCTGCCTATCACTAATCCGCAGCCGCCACAACCTCTTGCACCCCCTCTGTGCGGTTACACAAATCCAGGCAAAACCGGTTCTCCACTCAACTCCTCTGGCTGATCGAGAACCTCCATCGGCACGTTTGGTCCATACACATAGACCCTCTTCTCTAACGGATCGAGCAGCCAGCCAAGTTGCGCACCGTTGGCGATATACTCGCGCATCTTCCCCTGCAATGTCGCAAGCCGGTCGGAAGAGGAGCGAATCTCAACCACGAAATCTGGACACGAAGGAGGAAATTCAGTACGTGCCCCTTCCGTCAAAGGCTCCCACCGCGAACAACGCACCCAGGCAAGATCGGGCGAACGTTCTGCACCATTGGGAAGAATAAACCCGGTAGAAGAGTCAAAGCCTACCCCTGTTCCATCACTTCTGACCCAAGCGCCAAAGAGTCCAGTCAGGTTAAAGTTCACTCGCCCAGTCGTTCCCCCAGTCGGCGGTTGGACGATTAAGTCCCCCTCACTGCTCCGTTCAATCCGCCAGTCACAGTTACGCTGACAGAAGATAAAAAATTCGTGGTTATCCATCTGTCGTAGCCACGGGCCAAAATGAAGCACGATAGGAGCAGGCTCGTTAACGGGGGAGTCAATACGCATACGCTTCTCTTATGCAATTTGACGTCCAAAATCGGCAATTATACTGTCGATCCCCTCACCCTGTCCCTCTCCCGGCGGGAGAGGGAACCATACGTGACAGCACTAAGTATTATCGAACTTGTTCATCAAAACTCATTAAACCGACAACGGCGCAGCCGAGGAGACAACATACTTCTTCGCCTTTACCTGTCCAGCCAACAACTGTGGCGCTTTTTGCACGAACTGCTTCATATGCTCGGTCTGAAAGTGCTTGGCTAACGCATCTTCGGACTCCCACTCCTCAAAAATGAAAAACGTATTGGGATCGTCTCGGTCTGCGTAAAACGTATACATCAAACAGCCCGGCTCTTTGCGTGTTTCTACTTCGAGATGGCTAGCGAGTTTTCTAGCTTCTTCACGATGCTCAGCTTTGATTGGAATCGTCCCAGCAATAACAAGCATAGTAGTCCTCCTGTACAGATATTTCTTGGGTTATATGCGTCCGGACAGAACAGGGCAAGCAAGCGAACAAGTCCGGATGCATATTATACTGTCCACGGAAAGGAATGGTGATTTTGCCAAACGCTACTGCGCCCGGCGATGAAGTCGCCGGGCTACGTACCCACGCCCCATAAACGGGGCTCTAGAAGCCGGATTGATCCGGCGCAGTTGTGTAGCGCGGGCATTGCTGCCCGTGTAAAAAAGAGCAATTACCGCACCTCTACCCGGCCGCACTCGAT
Source organism: Binatia bacterium (assembly GCA_050187625.1). Lineage (GTDB taxonomy): Bacteria > Desulfobacterota > Binatia > Bin18 > Bin18 > JBFWXH01. Next base: position 96,153 of record JBFWXH010000019.1, on the reverse strand, counting down.
TGCATGACTAGGTCTTTAGTGGCAATGTCAGCAGGAGTCAGTTGGTAAACAGTTTCACCAACCGCCAGTGATGATTCGTAAGCGAGAAGGATGATCTCCATGAGTACGACCAAATTCCTCTTGGAAGAAAGCCGGATACCCAAATTCTGGTACAACATCAACGCGGACATGCCGATCCCGATGGCTCCAGTCCTCAATCCGCAGACTAAGGAACCCGTCACTCCAGAGTTCCTGAGCGTAATCTCACTGGTACATCTGCTCCAGCAGGATGTCAGCATGGAGCGGTATATCGAGATTCCTGAACCTGTCCGTGAGATCTACAAACTCTGGCGTCCTTCTCCTCTCTTCCGCGCGCGCCGATTAGAAAAACTGCTCGATACCCCCGCTCATATCTACTACAAGTACGAAGGAGTGAGCCCGGTCGGCTCACACAAACCGAACACTGCCGTCGCCCAAGCTTTCTACGCGAAAGAGGAAGGCATAACCGCGCTGACCACCGAGACTGGCGCTGGCCAATGGGGTTCCGCCTTGGCAATGGCCTGCAACTTCTTCGGTCTTGCCCTTGAAGTCTACATGGTACGGGTCTCGTATCAACAGAAACCGTATCGTCGCCACTTGATGGAAACCTACGGAGCGCAGGTGTTCGCCAGCCCGTCAGACCGCACAGCCTGCGGCCGGGAACTGCTGGCGCAAGACCCGAATCATCCTGGGGCTTTAGGCATCGCCGTGTCCGAAGGCATCGAAGCGGCGGCCACGTCTGGTGGCACGAAGAAATACGGTCTTGGCTCGGTCTTGCCACACGTGCTGTTACATCAAACGATCATTGGCGAGGAAACGTTACTGCAAATGGAAATGGCGGGCGAGTATCCAGATGTTGTTATTGGCTGTGCCGGTGGCGGGTCAAACTTTGCCGGTATCGCCTTTCCTTTTATTCGTGAAAATCTCCGCAATGGGCAGAAGACCCGGATTGTCGCGGTTGAACCGGCCGCCTGTCCGACGCTGACGCGTGGAGCGTTTACCTATGATTACGGAGATTCGGTTGGACTCGCACCGATCGTGAAGATGTACACACTCGGCCATACCTTTGTGCCATCCCGTATTCACGCCGGTGGCTTGCGCTATCATGGCATGGCGCCACAGGTCAGCGCCTTGGTCGATGCTGGCCATATTGAGGCCATCGCGCTTGATCAACTCGATACGTTCGAGGGCGGCGCCATATTCGCACGCACCGAAGGAATTATCCCGGCTCCTGAGTCATGTCATGCAATCCGTGCGGCGATCAACGAAGCGCGCCAGTGCAAAGCAACTGGTGAAGCGCAGGTCATTGTGTTTAATCTCAGTGGCCACGGCCATTTCGACATGACCTCGTATGATGCGTATTTCAGCGGCAAGCTTGAGCGGTACGATTACCCGCAAGCAGCTATCCAAGCGGCAATGCGGGACTTACCGGAAGTACCGAAGGATATGAGATAAGGTTGCTGGCGGGTACGGCACATACTACGAGATTAGAAGGGGCAATGGTAAAAAGGGGAAACGGCGAAAAGGAGAGACTTCGCATTGTGAAGACTTTTTCCTTTTCTCCATTTTCCCATTTACCCATTTCGCCTTTTCCCCTCATCCTCAGGTGCGGATAGAGTAGGCTACGCCTGCCAATCTCCCGCTGGTTGGATCGTCAAGTCGAGGCGATATTCGATACTTTCTTTTAACAATCCTTTGATGTAGCACCCCTTCTCGGCTCGTTCGACGACAGTGCGGAGCTTCTCTTCCGGCGCGTCACTATACACCGTCAGGTCAACCGCAAGGGTTTTCACGAAACCCTTTTCATTGGCACGCGCTGACATCGTCGCGCCGACAATCGGCACCTGGCGGGCGCGAGCAGTAATTTGCAATGAGATCAATAAACAACCACATAGTGCACCCAGAAAAGCGGTCACCGGGTCGGGAGCCGCGCCATTTCCACCCATGCTCACCGGTTCGTCCAAAGCCCACTGCAGTTCACCCGCTTGCAATTGCACGGCAAAACTCCCGCTCGTGGTCGTAGCGACTGCGTGACGGAATCCGCCCGTTACCTGCGCACTTGCGTCTTCCCCAGACTTCACTATGTCATTCGTGTTGAGATCTGCGTCGTGAGTCATTTCTTCCCCCAGAAAAGCAGAGGGGCACGGCATTACGTGCCCCTCTGTCTCCTAGCGTGAGGTATCTGTTTCTGAGTTAGTGGTTCTCACCACTACTGCCCTTCCTGATAGGAAACCCCTTCATGTTGTAGAGTGGCGGGAGTCGGCTCTGGAGCTTTCAAAAGCCCTTGTAGTTCATGTTCCAAGGTCTCTTCCTCGACAAAGCCCATAAACGCCTTTTTGACTTTCCCGTCCGGGGAAAACAGAAAACTACTCGGAAGCGCAAAGACCTGATAGCGTAACCCCACCTCACTGTCGACATCGTGGGCAATTGCATACGGCACCCGGTACTTGTCAACAAAACTCTTGACCTTGTCTTCTTCGCTTTGCATCGCCACCCCAATCACGGCAAAACCACGCTCGCGATACTTGTGGTACATGCGCACTAACGATGGGGTCTCAACAACACAAGGACCACACCAAGTCGCCCAAAAATTGACGAGCACCACTTTTCCCTGATAGTCAGCCAACTTCACCGGTTGACCGTCGATTGAGGTTAAAGAAAAGTCATACGGTCCGTAGATGCTTTTCGGTGGCTCTGCGGCGACTGCCTCCCGAGGTTCAACAGCAGACGGCTTATTCTCCAACGACAGCAATTCTTCAGCATTGAGAAACGTGAATTTTCCGGCCAGCCAGCCCATGTTGTCGGTAAAGATCATCCCACCCACAAGAACAAGAAGCGCACCACTGGCAACTTCAAGCTGTCGCAAATAACCCTTCATTCCCTTAAAGAACGACAAAAAGCCATTCAGGAACGCAGCCGAGAGAATAAAAGGAATGCCTAAACCCAGTGAGTATGCTGCCAACAACAGAACTCCACGACTTAAAGTCTCGGCTGTCGCCGCTAAGGCGAGAATGCCCGCCAAAATCGGCCCCACACAGGGAGTCCAGCCAAAGGCAAAAAAGACACCAGCCACAAAGGCACGCCCTAAGCCAGGAGTTGTCGGCTCACCAGATAATCGTTTTTCCCGTAGCAGGGCAGGAATCGGCAACAGTCCCGCGAGGTGAAAACCGAGAATAATAATTCCTATTCCCGCCACTTTCTTCATCAGTCCGAGGTTTTCTCGTAAAAGACCTCCAACAACGGAGGCAGATGCCCCAAGCGCGATAAAGACCAACGAGAACCCTAAGACAAAAGGTAAACTCTTCACGATGGCGTTGGTCACAAGCCGCGAACGGTGCGCATGTCCCGTAAGTTCATCGAAACTCATTCCCGTAATGAACGTCAGATAGCCCGGGACAATAGGGAGAACACACGGAGAGACAAACGACAAAAAACCTGCAAGGACAGCAATTCCAAGTCCGATATCCATACGGTGTGTGGGCCTCTCGTTTGTAAGGATGCAATGGTCGATTCTTCAGTTAACCTGTGCACCTATCACAAAGTTCCCTACGATCCTCAGTCGCGTGGCAACGGAGAGGGGGGGATTTGAACCCCCGATGCCTTGCGGCATACACGATTTCGAGTCGTGCGCAATCAACCGAGCTCTGCCACCTCTCCGTATTTTCTGCACTATAAGCGATTTCTCCTTCTGACGAAAGCCCGGATTGTCTCCTGTCAGCAAAGCTCCTAGGATCACGACAATTCAGGGCTCTTTCCCCTAAAAGAGGAGCGAACGATGCTGAACTCTGTTGGTCCTGTGACTATCCGTGTACTCGCTGTCGCCTTCATATGCTGCATACAATCCGCCCCCGCTCACGGCCAGGGTCAATACCCGCTCCCCCGCTTGGGACCAATGATGAAACCGTTGATCAAATTTATTGGGTATCTTAATCCAACTATTGAACCGAACAACGTGAAGCCGGTTATTACGTTCAAACTCCCAGGGGATGAGAAACGCTACACCTTTCTGGTCACGGATATGAAAATTATGGCCGGTCCGCTGCTCACACCGGAGAGCATCTTAGCGGCGGTCAAGCCCTATTCCCCGAATTTTCTCGTTCACACCTCGCCAGAAATAAGCAAGACAATCGCCGAGTCGAGTCCAGCCGAGCGATTAACCATTCTTGCGCAATATTCTCCGTCAGATCGGATACTGCTCGTCCAGGGGGTCGAGAAACAAGAGGCAGAATAGGAACGTTGCGAGGAACATTCCTACTAGGAACAAATGGGAAAAGAACAGACTCAATCCTCGACGCGCAACTGCGCCTTGCGACGACGACGAAAAAAATCTTGCAAGAGCGCGCGCGCTTCTTCTCCCCTGATGCCCGCCGTGACGAGAATCTGATGGTTGAGCCGCTCGTCGCTCGCCACGTTATAAAGTGAACCTGCGGCTCCAGATTTTGCGTCATAACAGCCAAACACCAGACGTTGTACCCGAGCATGAAGAAGTGCGCCCATGCACATGAGACAGGGCTCAACTGTCACGTAGAGCGTGGTCTCCGGTAGACGGTAGTTCTGGAGGTGGAGAGACGCTTCGCGCAGCGCCAGAATCTCGGCATGTGCGGTCGTATCGGATAATTGGACTGGACGATTATGACCGCGGCCTATAATTGCTTCGTCGTAGACAACGACGGCTCCCACCGGGACTTCGCCTTCAGCTTCGGCCTGTGTAGCTTCGTTAAGAGCTGCCGCCATCCAGAACAGATCATTGGGCATGGGATACCTGAAAGCGTAAAACGTAAATAAGGACGGGGAGGTGAGTTGCTTTACGCATTACGTTTTACGTTTTCCCTCTCCTTCTCATTGCGCCGCCTGGCGTAACTCCGCTAGCGTCCCAACTTTGTTACCATGCCCGCCAACAATGAGATCGACCTGTAACCCAGCCGCTTCGACAGCCGCCAGTAACTCTTTCGGTAAGCCAGGAGGTTGACGTGGGGCTCCCGGAGAGAACAAGTCTGACACAAACATCAGCTTTTCACGCGGTAAATAGACAATGACCATTCCCTCTGCGTGGGCATTGGGAACGGCATGGATTTCTACGGTTCGCTCACCATCGGTCACCACCTTCTTTTCTGTGTCGACTGTCTCAATGGCGGCGGGCTTTTTACTCTGCTGGAGAGCGTCAGGAAAGTACGTATGCGGAGCTTGCAACATCTCCTGCAGAAACGTCTCGTTCGCTTTTCCCGCGATCACGGTCACGTCATTGGCAACGTAGGTTCTGAGACCGCCTGAATGGTCATTATGAAAATGCGTACTCACGACCGTCCGTACAGGTTTGCCGGGGAATTTCTTTTCTAACGCGGCCAGAACTGCACGCGAACGTTGTTCGTACAACGGCGCTTCGACAACAACAAGACGATCTTTCATCTCAATCACCATACTGTGATGCGTCCCGCCGGTAACGTGGAATACTCCCGGCTTAATTTCAGTCATTTGCACCTGCGTTTGTAAATCATCCAATGGAGAGGTCAGAGCAATCCGCCGCAAGAGCCACTGGGAGCGGAACTCAGCCCAACTACCGTCATTAGGGTCAACCTCGTCGAACGCTTCCGGTATGGCAAAATCCGTAGGCTTAATATCCACATCGTTTTCAATGGAGTCGATAGTCTCAGTCGCCACCGTGTGTCCGTTCACCCGATATAGTAAGGAGAAGGGAAACATCATGGCGCCTACTTTGCGCCAGTCACTAAAGAACAATTCATTTTGCGTATCGCCGTAGATCGGATCGTCTTCTAAAAATGTTACTTTCGTGAGCAGACGCGTATCGGCATCGATGGCCAGTAACACCTGCTGCCCACGATCAGTGTACGAAACAATATAATGGAGGCGACCACGAATCAGTTGGTCAGCAAGGCGTAAGAATGAACTGGAACGACTAAGGGCATGAACAAACACTGAGACTGGCGCACGGCTGAGTTCTTTGCGTCGTGCGGCGAGGCGTGCGGCTGAGGCTGCACGTTTTGTCGGGCTGCGTCCCCCATCAGCGCCGAGAATCACCCCTTTATCGCCATTGAGGATTTCCGTGTAGCGCCATGTGAGCGCAAAAGGATAGCCAGTGTCACGTTGCCACTCATAGCGTACGTTTCCTGTATTGAGGTCGCGCAACAGGGTACAGGTAAACGCCGAGACCTTGCGCGGCTCTTCCAGGTCAGGTCGCACGGTTTGTTCGGGCTCAAAACTCTCTCCATGACTGACAATCCGTTGACTATTGAGCGCTAACAGGGCCTCACTCCCACCCATAGCTCGAACAGCAGAGTCCACATACACTTGAGCAGGCTGCGCCCACAGCAGGGAAGGAACCCCTACCAGTAAGCTACATATGCCAAAAACGAGAGTCCTTCCCTTCATCTTTTTTCCCGGGCCTCCACATCCATTTGGTTAGGGAGTTGCGTCAGTTCCGCAATGATCGCGTCATTGGTCGGGCGCACCTTGTAATCAACTTCAACGAATTTCCATCGCACGATGCCCTCTTTGTCAATGACATACGTCGCCGGGTGTGGCCAGCCTTTCCCTTTCGGGTTCAGCAATCCGTAGCGGTCAATGACTTTGTGGTCTTGATCTTCCAAAAGAGGAAACTCAACCTTTCCGTCTCCTTTCTCGGCCAGCGTCGTCATCAGGCGTTGAGATTTTTCACGGTTATCGATGCTCACGGCGAGGATCTGTGTCGTATTCCGTTGTTGTTCTGCCAATAATGATTTCAGCTCCACGAGCTGTTTCACGCAGTAGGGTCACCAGTGACCACGATAAAAAACCAAGACAACATTCTTCTGTCCGCGAAAAGAGGACAGCTGCACTGGTGCGCCTTTTTCATCTTCCAACGTAAAGTCTGGAGCCACTGTCCCAATTTGCACCCGTTCGAGATCGGTAGCCACCAAGTCATGTCCATCGACTGGCCCTAACGCAAAACCGCTGGGAATCACGGCAATCCACAGAAAGGTAGCAAGCGTTAGTGGCTGGAGCACGCGTCGCTTCATCGGTTTCCTCCTTCCCTTGCAAAACACCCTATTTCCTCTTCCAAACTCTGTCACACAGAGAAAGGTTCCATCCCCTGACAAAAACAAAAAGGGCGAGTAGAAACTCGCCCCTCTGTCACCTATCAGACTCTTCGCCCTCGGCTTATGCCGTCAAACCGATCTTCACTTCTTCATAACTTTCGCGCTCTTTCAACCGTTTGGCCCACTGCGCAACTTTGGGGAATTTACTGAAATCAACCCCCACACGCTCCGCCAGAGCTAAAAACGGCGTGAAGGCGATATCCGCCATACCGTAATTTCTCAGAAGAAAATCGCGGCTCTGCAGCTGCGCTTCCAGGCGTGGCAGCAATTCCTCTTGCAGTCGCGCTTTATTACGATCGATCTTTTCTTGACTGCGTTCCGCCGCAGGTTTCCGGTTCTCATACAGGAGACCAATGATCGCAGCAACAAACTGGCTGTTACACCACTCGACCCAGAGACGCATCTGTGCTTTCTCTCCTGCGTCAGATGGTGCTAACGCGACCTCAGGATATTTGTCTTCAAGGTACTCATTACACAGGGCCGACTCGTAGACCCAGGCCCCGTCTTCTACGAGAACGGGCACCTTACCGTACGGGTTCAGCGCCAAATACCAGGGCTGTTTCTGTTCCTGGTGGGGAAGGTCCATCAGAATGCGATCAAACGGCAGATTTTTCTCTTTGAGAACGATCCTCGTTCTCATGGCGAACGGTCACGGCAGATAATCGAAGAGTTTACGCATACGCCTGTCCTCCTTCTTATTGCAGGCAAGATTAGGAAAGACAGTCGCACGAGTCAAGAATGCTTACAGATGCCTATTTCTGGAGAGCCTCAAATACCCCACCCCACTCTTCTGACGGAGGCGTTCTTTGATAGTTTTGGCAACGAGCTAACATCACCCGGGCAGGTCCGTCCTCTTTCCACACAGCAAGAGCGGCAGCAAACAACTTACGAGCTTCGTCCCAGTAACGCTGACGATACGCCTCGAGCCCCGCAGCATAGGCACTCAGCGCCTCTTCATGTGCACGCGCAAGCGAAGTATTACGGGCGGCTAATAGTTCGTAGATACGCACGGCCTGTGCCCGCCCGACAACACGTACCAGATCAACCTCGCGCAACAAAAACGTCTGCTCAACTAACTGTGCGGTCTGTTCACTAATAAGCAGGTGCGTGCCATAGGTCTTATTGAGTCCTTCTAACCGAGAGGCCAAATTCACCTGGTCTCCGATAACACCATAGTTGAAGCGATACTGGGACCCAAGATTCCCGACCAACATCAGTCCAGAGTTAATCCCCGTACGAGCAATTAACGGGAGACGCCCGCGCTGCAACGCCTCCATGTTCAACATGTTCCGCTGTTCTCGCATGGCCAAGGCAGCCGCACACGCCCGCTCCGCATGGTCAGGTTGCTCAATAGGCGCGCCGAAGAGCGCCATCAACTCATCCCCAACGTACTCCACCAGGGTTCCCTGATACAAGAAAACGCGTTCAGTCATTCTCGTATAATATTCGCTAAGAATCTCGACCATTTCGCGTGGCGCATATTGTTCCGAAACAGAGGTAAATCCTTGCAGGTCACTAAACATGACCGTAAGAAATTTTTCCTCGCCGCCCAGTTTCAAGCGCGTCGGCTCTTTGAGCATTTCTTCAATGACTACAGGAGCCACGTAATGCGAGAATGTCTCTTTAATCCTTCGGCGTTCTCGCTCCTGAGAAACATAGCCATACACGGAAAGCACCACATAATTGGCCGAGAGTGCGAGCAAAGGGTAGACGATGTTGAGCCAGATCCCGGCGCCCTCGAATAACCTGCGAGCGACAAGGATGTGCAAGGTAAAGAGGATTGCCGCCAAGAGCAGGCCTTTGAAAGCACCGATCCGCGGCAGAGCCAGGGCAATGAGTCCTCCGAGTAATACAATCGCTACCAGATCGTAGGCCGTTGACCACGAAGGGTTGACGAGGAACCGTTGAGTCAGGATATTATCGACGACCGTGGCATGTATCTCTACACCGGAAAACAGAGGATTCAACGCACTGAACGGCGTGTTTCGGAGATCATGGGCTCCCATCGCCGTCGAGCCGACCAAGACAATCTTGTCGGCAAACGTTCCCTTCGCAATCCGTCCACCGAGGATATCACTGATGGACACATGCGGGAAGGTTTTTGCTGGGCCGAGGTAGTTAATCAACAGCCGACCAGTTTCATCGGTTGGAATGAAGCGGTCTCCCATCTCTACCCCCTCTGCCCCGTAGGTACCAATCTTGACTGTCAGTTGCGGTTTGTCGAGATAATGCCAGGCACATAACAGCGAGAGCGGAGGAAAGAGATCCTCGCCGCCAAGAATCATGAGTGGCATCCAACGCACAACTCCATCCTGATCCGGCCTCACACTCATGTGCCCTGACGACGCAGCGGCCTCGGCCAACATGGTAAGGTTGCTTTCCGGCACGTAGGCTCTGACGGCAGAGGACACCACCTCCATTCCTTGCGCCTTATACGTCACCAAGGGGTATTTGGACGAGCTAATGCGCTTGAGCCGCTGATCGATTTCATGCTGATCAACCTGATACCCGAGGTCTGCTTCGCTTTCGTAAAAGAAATAGCCAAGCACCACGGTAGCGGACGCGTTTTTTATCGCGTTGGCAAAGGTACGGTCATTATCCGCAACGCGCGTACGTTCGTCGATGAAATCGGTCAGTTGCGGGTTTTCGATGGCCAGGCTCTCAACTTCTCGCCGCAGTTGCTGCAACAAGCCCAATTGGGAATTCTCATCTGGCTCTGGGAAGCCAATGTCAAATCCAATGACCTTGGCCCCGTCCCGCGAAAGAATATCGACCAACGTCGCCAGCTTGGAGCGCGGCCAGGGCCAGCGCCCTTCAGTATCCAGGCTTTTCTCGTCGATTAACGCCAGGACTATTGCTGGCGAGGGTTGCAGCTGCCCTCGCCAGAGAAAACGGAGATCGTAGGTTTTGAGTTCGATAACGTCGAGGATAGGAATGCGGGAGAAGAACAAGAAGACAACAGCAAGAATGGTAACGAGAGTTAGAGAAACAGGATTGATAGAGAACCAAGACTTGAGTGAAACTCTCATCCGCACAGGCTCCCAACAGCTAGCCAATCAGCACCCTAACCGTAGTGCGGGGTCTCGTAAGCGGGTCAACAGCAGTTCGGTCACGCACGATGAAATGTGGTAGGGTGGAAGGCGATCCACCCTACACTTCTCTCTGTCAACATTATAGAGAATTTCTCGCTACTGTCGGGTGCACTCATATTGGCGACGTTCAAATTTTTGTGTCGCGGCGTCATAGCCTAAAGTTTCGCAGCTTGGTAGGGTGCAACTGAAGGTCGCCGAGGAAATTGTGCCAATATCGTCAGTGAGTTCCGCTTCAATAGATGCCGCACAAGGAACATAGTCAAGCGCAACCCAGTTCGTATTCGGGCAGAATTCATCCAAACCAGGCAAATTCGCCGAGGTAACAACCGTCGCGGTAGCTACTCCATTCTTATCGACACTGGTAATACCTGTGGAAGCACCAAAATTCTGCGGTACAGTGACGACTTGTATTCCAGGTGCGGCTTTCGCTTTCGATCCCGGATTCCCACAGAGTAAAAGTCCAGTCCCCTGCGCAACAACGTTGCACGCGAGCGATTTTGGATCTTTTTTAACGTTCCCGACACCGTTGGCATTGAGATCACATTCGACACTGCCCGACCAGAACAGGCAGGTTCCTCCTTGATAAAAGAGACACACTCTGGCATTAGCCGCAGTTGCTAATAAAATGGTGAAACTTATTCCGAACAGACCGATGAAGATTCGCTTCAACATCGCTTCCTCCTGGTTCACTGGTTGTTATAGGTAGTAGATGATATCTGCACTGTTGTAGCAGTTTGCATTCTTCGTTCCGTAAGCTAGTGTTTCTCGTGCTCTCCGATGTTCCTCCTATTTCTTTCCCACTCATTGCCCCTCGTCTTTTCACGACGGGTCCATAGCGACTCTTTATGACAATGCCAAGGTCACCCTCGCAAAGAACATACGATCAGGCCGTAGATGCGGGTTATTAAAATCCAGCTCATAATACCTGAACCGTTGGTCGAAAAGATTCGTTGCTCCTATAGAAACAAAACCGTAGCGTTTTGGCAGACGATAATTAATTCCCGCATCGACAGTCCAGAAGTTATCGCTACCAGATGGAAACCCTCCGGCAATTCTTTCGAATACCCCATCCTGATTGTAATATGTTGCTGTCAGGGCAGCACTCAGCCCACAGGGGTGAAAAAAACTCAATCCCAGCGGTACTCGATGCGTATCCATTTCTCTGGCTCCGTTCGTCAACAACGCGGCTCGCCGAATTCGCTCATATTGGTGTTCCAAACGCAAGGCGAACCAGGGGTGAGGCGTCCAGAACAGATACGTTCGTAGGAGATTTTCCTCCCAATCCACGCGTATCGATTTTCCAGATTGGTCTATGGCAGGCACATCAAGGTCTCGTCTCGAGAGTTCTACACCACCAAAAAGATTGAGCGAGAAGGTCTGGTCAATCGCTCCCCCATAACGCCAAGATCTGGTGCCGTTGAAGTCATCAAAGAATTGGTTAAAACCGGCGACCTGCGTAGGTTCCAGGGTCTGGTTTGTAATCAGGGTTCTCTTCAAAACCCGAAAGGCGGCGGCGCGGAGTATCGTGCCACGAATCGGTTCCCACGTAACCCCAAACTTCGGATTGAATTGATTAATGCCTTTTACATCCGGACTCTCACCATCCGTGAAATCCCCACTGGCACCGAGCATAAACGTCACCGTTTTCAAAAGATTGAGGTACGAATACGCGTACACATTCGTATGCCTCAGATCCGTGCTCGTCCGCGAGGTAAAACCATCAAAAGGAGGAGGGAGACCGGTCCGTCCAGTAAAATCAATTCTTCCACTAATGTCGAAGTGACCTACCCCGCTGATCAGGTTCAGGGGTTGAGACCGAAACAGGTGCTGGAGTTCACCGGCAAAAGCGTCTTCTGGTCTTTGAGACAGGAAGGAACTCAACCCGGGCACTCCAACCACCTGTGGATCTTCCACGTCAGAATCCACATCCTGGTAAATAAACGACGCGAGGAGGATAGAGGCTGGAGAAAAACTATGGCGTCCACCAAGACGGTAGACATGCCGTTCTTCACTGGTTCTCTGGTTAGGGAAAAAATCATTGGGGAAAAAAAACTGCCGGAGGTCCCCTCTTTCGGTGTTTCTGTAGCGATATTCCCCCTGAATGCTTGTGTGTGGCGTCAGTTCTATTTGTCCAAAGGCATTAGCAATATCATCCTTTTGGTCAGCGTTTTTTCGCCACCCAGCGGTCGTAAAGTGCAGTCCGCCCACACTAAACGCGGCATTTTGGTAAATGCCCGAAATGACCCCTTCTCCAGCGTACGTCTCCTGTTCCCCCAGCACACTCCCCGCCTGCGCAGTGATACCGTTGCGATTGAAAAGAGGATTGAACTCATTAAAAGAGAGCGCACCTGGACCAGCTGCACTGAGCAAAAACAAGTTGCTCTCGGCCAGTTGGGGCTGAATTGGTGTCATGTTGAGAGGCTGCAATAATTGAGACTGTAGGAGTTCGCTCACCCGAGCAATTTCGTGACGCGGTAGAACAGAATACGAGTCGGCCAGGAACCGGTGAGCGGAAAAATTACTAGGATCGGTGTTAACCGACTTCCAGCCTTCCACCAAAGCAAGTTCTTGAAAGCCAAGATCTGTGTACACGCGCGCAAGGCTTGCGCTCCGTGCTGCCAGGTCGGCATCAAGTAACAGCCGAGAGCGGTAGACTGCTCGATTATCATTCAGTGCTATAGCTTTTTGCAGGTCGTGCAAAGCTTCGACAGGTCGGTTCGTCGTCTGTTTCTGGATAGCCCCATAGAAGAAGGGGGTGGGATCTTGTGGATCGAGTTCTTGGGCAGTGGCATACTCGCGCTTGTCTAAGTCGGTGCGTTTTTCTTCAAAATAGGCTTTGCCTAAGTAACTACGGATCAAAGAATCATTCGGGTCTAGACTAGCAGCAATTTCGACCTCCCGACTTCCTTCATACAGGGCTCCCTCGCGAATCTTCGCCAGTCCCAAACCAAGCCGCGGGAGAGGGTCGGCCTGATCGAGCACGATCGCCTTTGCAAAGGCTTCCTTCGCCTGGGTCGTAGCCACCTGCATCAAATACACGAATCCCAAAATCGTTTGTGTCCGGGAGAGATTTGGCTCTAGCGTCACTGCCTCCTGGGCTGCACTGAGGGCTTTCTGCAGATGTCCGAATGATGAGTGGAGTTCCGCCAATCGGGCCCACGCTAACGCATTGCGTGGTTCAAGGGCGACCGCTTTTTCTAAGCTTGTTCGTGCCCCTTCCAGGTCAAACTTCGCCTGTTGCGCATAGGATAACGCGAGCAACGGGGTGGCAGCGTGAGGAGCCACGGCAACCGCTTGTTGGGCTGTAGTCAGCGCCTGCCCACTTTCGTTCTGCACGAGAGCGATAATCGTTTGGAGAGCAAGCGCATTGCTCTCCTGTGGATGAAGACGGAGAGCTTGGTGGATATCGGCTGCTGCCTCATCAACCCGACCTACCGCAAGTAAAAGCGATGCGCGATAGGTAAATAACCGTGGATCACTAAGGGTTCTCGGAACCGCGGCAATACTCTGGAACGCCCGCTGGATATCTCCTTTCTGATAAAACTCTAGGGATTGTCGCACCGCTTGCCAGTCTGGCCCGGGGGGAAGCTCGTCGGGACGAAGATAAAGAACTGGCGGATAGTGTAAGGCCCACTGCACGGCATCACGGGGGCGCGCAATCACACGGAGGGCAGGAGCTTTACCGGTCTCGGCAACGGCAGACTGTCCTCCGGTCAATGTCAGGCTGCCACCCTGATTCTCTGCAACCACGGTCCCTTCAAACACCGACACTAACATCTGGTTGTTTTCGACGTCGATGAAAAACTCTGTCCCTCGGACTCCCGCCGTAGCAAACGGCGTCGCCACTTCGAGGCTACGAGGTCCGCGACTGAAAAAATGGGCTGCTCCTTTCAGCAGGTTGAGGACTCCAGTCTGTTCTTCCTTGATTGCTTGAAGAGTAATCGTGGTGTTCTCATTCAAACGCAGCACCGACTGGTCAAGCATCGCAATGTCGGCCCGGCTTCTCTCCAGCACCCGAATGGTATCACCGGCAGCGTAACGCTCATTAAGCTGCACCGGGTGCCATTGCGTCGCGCCTTTCCGCTGGGCCTCCACGGCTCCTTGCACCGAGACTACAGTCGCTACTGCCTGCTCCCGCGTTTGCGCCCAACAGTGTAATGGAAACGAAACTTCACTGACAGTAACAGCGATCAATGGGAAGAGCAGAAAGAGGATTTTCCTCGGCACCAGCTACTCCTTTCTTTGTAACGACCTAAGACAACCGTTCTGCTGCCCGTGGCTCAGCCACCGCAGCAGAGGCGTTCAGACAGTCAGGTTCACTTATGGCAGGTATGAATTCGCACGCCCAGACTAAAGTTTACTACCACAGGTTGTCCGCTAGACAGGGTTAGACGAAACACGAGCAGAGCGCAATGAGGGATTTTCATCGGGAGCCGTCACCCCCAGCGGTCGCAGCATTGACTGTATATTCCTGCCACCGTTTCCAACTAACCAGGGTTCCTACTGTGCCAAAGCGCCAACTTCCTCAGTTATTCTTCGTAACATTTGAGCAATGTGGCGGACGAGATTTTCGAGCAGTGCGGCTCGCAAGGCAGGGTCTGACTGGCTCAAACAATCAAAATCCTCACGGGATAAGGCGTAACACTCAATATCGGTATCTGCCCGCACATCGGCAGAACGAGGCATTTGGTCAATAAACGCCAGTTCGCCGAAGAGCGTCCCTGCCGACAAAGCGGAAAGACGTTTCAGTTTCCCGGTCGGTAACGGCACAATTGCGCTGGCCTCTCCCTGCACAAGAAAGTACATATTGTTCGGTTGATCGCCACGACGCAGAACAACCTCGCCAGCCTCAAATGTTACGCGACACAAATGCTTCTGGAGGCGAGACAGTTGCTGGGTCGTCAGCCCTCGACATATGGGGTGTTCAGACAACGGTACCGTTTCCGCAGGACAATGCACGGCCATCTTTTGTGTCAATAGCTGCTGTTCGCACCATTCCAAGGCAAAGTCATTGTCACTAAAGAGCAGAGAGGAGATAGTACTCGTCGGCCTGATCATCTATTGGTGTTGTTGTGATGCTATTTCCAGCACCTAGAAATCGGTCTCGTAAAGGGTAGGCTCTGCTCTAAGGATATCAGCCTACGCCGTCACGAGCCGTCTAGTAGCTGAAGAGGCGTTCCTGCTTCAGTCCTGCCTAGTTCGCAGTGGGTTGGGGACAGAATAGAGGGGAAGTGCCAGTCTCGATTAAGCGCGATATCACACCACGGTCGTCGTCCCGTCAAACTTGGTGAGAGAAAAGCCGGCGAAATTCTCGTTATAGGTCTCTTGCAGATCAGTCATGACTCCAATCGCCACCGCTTCCCCAAGCTTAAGACCTTCGGTCTCATCCGAGCGCCAGTGTAAGCCGGCGGTATCTCGCCCGAAGCCAATATTCGCTGCGAGCTTATTCAATTCTCCCCCCACGGTGAGCGGGGGACCAACATAGGGATCAAGTGCTGTGCCATCGGTATTGGCGACGACAGGATTAGGAATCACAAACGACTCCTTAAAGAAGGCTTTCAATACGGTGACACAAGCGCCCGCAATAGTAGCGTGGCCACCTGGGTACGAGGGATGTGTAGGGCAGCCTTCTGGATATGCTTGCGGCAAGAGATAGGTACCATATTTGTTGAACACTGCCGTCAAGACCGGGGAATGCAAAATTTCAGGAGAAATGGGATAGCTGACAGCACCAATCTTGTGGTTGTGGATGCGTCCTCCGAACGCCTCTGGTCGGAGCCGCCGATGCACCAGCCACTTCTGACACCATGCCGCATTAAGAGCACAGAGGGCAACCCGTGCCACAAGATCAAGAATCGAAGGACCACCAAAGGTCGTGAACCCACCTTGTTTGGCCGACGTTTTGTACGGATTGGCATCATCTAACGCCGGAGCGCCCAAACTCAGGAGAATGAGCGCGGCATTCAGAAACGCCTGATACGAGTAATCTCGATGGAGATATTCGCCGAGATCTCTCCCATTACCAATGTAACGGGTGGTCGAGTCGAAAGTAATAGCAGCTGTCGGTGCCACACCTCTCTGAATATTCAGCCAATCCGCGTAGCTGGTCATGAAGTCATTCTCTTTTACTGGCACTCGATACCGCTGCACAATCGTCTGCGCGCCATAGGGAATATCTTTCCACAAAAACTGCGAAATATACGGGCCAATAAGATCTCCAGGGGTATTCCCACGGAACAGCGTGTCAGGAGTCACCACATCAACACTTTTGGGTCCACGAAAAACCGAGAACTGCGATAAATCGACCGCTGCCGCCTGAGTCAACGGGTCAGTGCTATAGTTGACGAACGGCACATCCCGCGTGAGCGCGCGCCAGTATAACTCAGCCATCTCGCTAGCTTCCTCAGCGCTACTAAACGCCGGCGGTGGAATCGTTCCCAAGTGATGCCCATCCGGACCTTCTAAAACAAAAGCATAGGCTGCCTGCGGATTGGCAAGTTTGACACTTCCCCCCAATGGAATAGCCTCAAACGCGTTGGGGTCTCCGGACGACAACGCTGCAAGTAACGCAGTATAGGCAGCAAGATCGACTTCGCCCAAGCTATTATGCGGTAACGCTTTCGAATAACTCCCAATCTTGTTGACAAAGAATTCTTTATCACCGTTAGTTTGGTGATCCGGTAAGGGGAGGTCTCGCTGAAATTTGGCCGCATCCCGGCGCACCTCAAAAGCACGACGGCGTCGTTTCTTCGGTTTGTCCGGGCCTATACTCTCAGCGTGCGCCTCAGCCATTTCATAGCTGCCGCCAGGGAGTCCCAGGGCTTCCGTCGACAACAGGGCGATCGTCGCACCACCGACACGCGTGAGAAAAGAGCGCCGAGTTACTGTTGTTGCTGATGGTCTGCAATCACCGTCGTGCGCCTGCGTTGCCGTCTGACTTTCAACGCGCCTCACTGTAAGCACTTCCTTTTGTTCGCTTGCCATGTTCTCCACACCTTTTGCGCCCGAATTTGCCGAGAGGTGAAGCGGTCCCCACTTCTCTCCACTGCTGTTTTTCCGTGTGCCAACCAGAGTGTAGCGCATCCCCCGCCCTCACCGCAAATCCCTTGCGCCAGGCTCCTGAGCAGAAAGGCGGCCTCCTTTGACCGTCGCCGGCAATTTTCGTATATCCTTATTTCTTACACCCTAGGCATGATTCTGAAAGGAAAATAAGCATGAAGTTTCACATATTCATTTACGCCACGCTCGGTCGTCGTCATGAACTGGCAGCAGGCATGGCAGGAAAGCGACCAGAATTATATCAACGGATGTTAGACGAAGTCGCGGAATTCGTTCGCCTGGCCGACGATGCTGGCTACGCTGGCTTCGGGCACCCCGAGCATCATCTGCAAATCGAAGGATTTGAGGCGAGCAACGAACCAGGCCTTCTTGCCATGTGGATTGGCCAACACAGCAAGAGACTGCGTGTAAACACGGTCGGTTGGGTCGCGCCAACCCACAACCCGATCCGCACTGCGGAATATATTTCTACCCTCGACCACATGCTCAAAGGTCGCCTTGGGGTTGGCTTGGTTCGGGGATATCAAGCACGCTGGGTCCAGAATTTTCGCATTCGCCCTGATCTGGTTGCCGTAGGGGATTGGAATCGCAACAGCGAGGAGGATGAGATTAACCGAGAGTATTTCAAAGAGTTCGTCGATATTGTCCTGACTGCCTGGAAAAAAGACACCTTCAGTTACCAGGGCAAATATTGGACGATCCCTCCTGCAGACTTGGTCAACCCACATAAACAACCAGTGTACACGCGCTACGGTACCGGCGTCGATACGGACATGCGGATCCGTGAAGTTGGTATCGCCCCCAAACCCTATCAAACCCCTCATCCCCCCCTGTATGGTGGGTTCACCCACAGTTTGCGCACGGCACTGTTCTGGGCCCAATATGGCGGCAAACCGATTGTACTGGCCTCGGACTTGCAATTCTGTCAACGCTTATGGAGCGCCTATCATGAGGAAGCGCTCAAGCATGGCCACAACATTGAACCTGGGGATGAAGCGGCATGGGGAGGTTCGCTAGTCTGCGCCCCGACAACGGCGCAAGCGCATGAATGGAATGCGGATATGAAATGGATGTGGGACGAATGGTTCGTCCCGTTTGGCCAGGGACATCCAGAGTGGTTAGTGGGTGACCCAGATGCTCTTTCCCGTCGTATTGAAGAGGCCTCCAAAGCGATTCCGATCAAAGAATGCTTTCTCCTCATCCCCCAAGGTATCAGCCCACGTGAGCAAATTGTCCAGTCACTGGAACTCTTCGCCACCAAAGTTATGCCTCGATTCGCTGATTAACTACAAGCAAGGCTGAGGAGGAGACGTGTTCAGGAAAGTGCCGCTATTGGCCTATTTGATCGTGGTCTACAATATTATTACGCTCGTGTGGGGCGAAGCCGCATTAGGAAATGCGGTCGTTTCCACACGCCTCCTGTCAGGAGGACAATTCACGTTGATGCTTGGAGACTTGCTTATTCTCCTAGGAGTCATTTTTCTCTACATTGAGATTTATAAGGCAACCCGCACCTCAACGGCGGCGGTCCTCGACCACATTCTGTCAACTCTGCTGTTGATTATATGCGTTGTAGAATTCTTGATTGTCCCGCCAGCTGGGACCTCCGTATATTTAATCCTCTCACTCATGGTGCTACTGGACTTGGTAGCAGGTTTTACCGTGAGTATCTCGACCGCACGTCGTGATCTTGCTGTTGATGAGAGACTGTAGGCTCTCTCTGGAGACGGTCACCACCCGTCTCCGGCTTCTGTCCTCGCTTATCCGCGTACAGGCTTCAGTTTCGCGCCGTGTTGCGCAAAGTACGTGGCAACGCTTTGCGCTTCTGCGTCGGACACTCGGTCCTCGAGAAGCTGGATACGATCGCTCACAAACACCGCGCGTTCTTCGCCTTCCATACGGCAGTCTGGTGCCCCAGCAAGCGTATACGTCGCACGCCAGCGCAACCACACCGCGCCATCTTTCTCGACCGGTCCCTCAAGAATATCAACCTTACGCGAGTCAAAACGGCGATCGAATCCGTTCACTGAATTCTTAAACTGTGCAAAAACCGCAATACGTCCTGCATACGTACCCCCAAAAGGAGCAGCGGCAATAAAATCATACACCGCATCTTCCGTAAAAAATGGCTCTAGCTTCGTCCAATCGTCACTGGCATAGGCTTCTTCAAAAGCCGCTGCGTACGCACCAAAACGCTCGACGAGTCCCATTGTTTGCCCTCCTTTTTGTGGTGTTTCAGTTTTTCGCGACCACGATGGTCCAGGTACTGCTGACTGTTGCAACAGGCTCGTCTTTCGCGTTCTTCATAATCGCTTCGACGAAGGCAACACTTTTTCCCTTACGCAACACTTTCCCTTCCCCGCGAACGAGCCCTTTTGGCACTGGCTTCAAGAAGCTGACTTTCATTTCCGCCGTTGTGGCAAACTCCCCCGGTTCCAGTACCGACCCAATTGCACTCCCCAACAGCTCGTCGGCAAACACGGCCAAGAACCCTCCGGCAACGTAGCCGAAGGCATTGAGAACAAGATCGCGGGTCGCGTCCCATTCCCATAACGAGGTACCGGGGCCGAATTGTAGCGGTTGCATACCAAGTTCACCGTGTCGCGCAGTCATAAAATCTTGCGGACGATTCTCTCGTAACGCCTGGTTGAGTTTTTCTAATGGAGACAGCATAGTGCCTTTTCCATACCACGGAGTCAGCAGTTATGCATCCGCCAAGGAGGACATAATGGCAAGTGCATTAGAGGGTATCCAAGTGATCGATCTCACACAGAACATTGCCGGACCATACACTGGCATGCTGCTCGCTGAACAGGGCGCAAAGGTCATCAAAGTCGAACCACCGACAGGGGATCGCGCGAGAGGGAACCCAGGCTTCTCTGTGTGGAATCGTAGTAAAAAGAGTGTCATTGCGGATACCACAACCGCTGAAGGCAAGGCGTTCGTTCGACAGCTCACAGCCGCGGCAGATGTCGTGTTGGTTGATATCCAACCAGGTGAGGAAGCCGCCTTCGGTGTAGACTATGATACTCTTGCCCATGACAATCCTCGGTTGGTGTACTGCCACCTTCCTGCCTTTGGTAGCAACGGTCCCCATGCTCAACGCTATCCCGACGACAACCTGGTGGCTGCGGTCAGCGGGTTACTCGGCAGCCAGTGGTCGCATCGTGATGGCGGAATCTATCTTGTCATTCCTATTGCTAGTTACGGAGCCGCCTTTGTCGCGTGTAGTTCTGTTACCGCTGCATTATTCGAGCGCACCCAGAGTGGCCGAGGACAGAAAATCGAGGTTTCGTGGCTCGCCGGAGCTTTTGCCATGCAAACCGGGACGATCCTTTTCCATCCTGAGATGTTGCGGCTCTTCAGTGGCCGCATGAATCCGCTGGGACCGATTCCCTGTTATCGTTTATTCAAAGCGTCGGATGACTGGTTGTTTGTTGCCTGTGGCAACCCAACCTTCTTCAACAAGTTCTGCCTCGCTCTGGAGCAGCCGGAGTGGGTGGCTGATCCTCGGTACGAAAGAGCCCCATGGGGCATTGCCCCGCAAGACCGTGACGAATTGGCCGAGAATATCGCCGCAATTATCGCGACCAAACCGCGCGAAGAATGGCTCTGCATCTTGCGCGAGAATGATGTACCGTGCGCCCCGGTCACCGGTCGTCAAGAATTCATGGACTGGCGCCAAACCATACACAATGGCATGCGCGTGGAACTCAGCGATCCTCAATTGGGGAAAACTGTCCAGATGGGAATCCCGGTACGCTTGTCCGACACGCCAGGCGCGATTACCGGGCCAGCGCCATTGTTGGGACAAGACACGGAACAAATTAAGAATGTAGAATTAAAAATGCAGAATGGAGACCAAAGAGTAGTCAGTCGCCCGCCCTCAAACTCTGCCCCCCAAGCTCCCCTCAGTGGAGTGCTCGTCCTCGACTTCGCCAGTTATATTGCCGGGACGCTCGGCCCGATGATGCTGGCCCAGCTTGGTGCCAACGTCATCAAAGTAGAAACTCCGCAGGGTGACGCATTTCGTTCGTTTGGCTTTGGTTTTCTGGGCTGGAATCAAGGGAAACGCGGACTCTCGGTCAATCTGAAAAGCCGCGAAGGAAGAGAGGTCGTCTATGATCTCGTACGCAAAGCGGATGTCGTCGTCGAAAACTTGCGGCCCGGCGCCACCAAACGTTACGGTATTGACTATCACACACTATCGCACCTGAATCCGCGCTTGGTTTACGCAACGGTCACCGCATTCGGCTCTAGCGGGCCAGATCACGATCAGCCAGGCTTCGATCCGTTGTTGCAATCCCGTTCGGGCTTAATGCAGGCACAAGGTGGGCACGGCCATCCGCCATTTTATCTCACGTGCGGCGTCTGTGATTACGCCGCCGCACTGTTGACCGCCTATGGTGTGACGGCAGCACTGTACGCTCGGCAACGCACCGGCAAGGGGCAGCAGGTCGAAACCGCCCTGCTCAACGCCTCAATGGCGGTGCAATCCGGCAGTTTCATTTTCTATAATGGTCGCCCAGACTTGGAGGATGGTGGACCAGACTTGTGGGGAACGAGTGCACTGTATCGTATCTATCCAACGGCGAACAATTCCCTGTTCCTCACCGTTCGGGAACCACGACAGTGGCAAACACTAGGAGAGATGTTGCCGCTTCCTGAGGCCCTCCGTCGCTCCACCTTCGCAGATGCTCAGCAACAGGCAACTGAGAGTCCACTGAGTCAAGCATTAATGGATATCTTCGCGCAAAAGACCACGGAAGAATGGCTCTCACGGCTCGACCAGGCGGGGATTCCCGCTGCTCCGATCTTACCGCTCCCGCCCTTATTCACTGATGAGCATGTCGCAGCTAATGATCTCATTGCCACACACACACATCCGCAATGGGGCGAAGTGCGACAGACCGGCATCTTGCCGAAGTTCTCGCGTACGCCAGCGGTGCTGCAACGAGTGGCGCCGTTACTCGGACAGCATACGACAGAAGTGTTACAGGAGATCGCAGGATACGGGACAGAACGAATTCAGCGGTTGCTCTCTATCGGAGCGATCGTCCAAGCCTGACACGACACTATTGTCGGGGCACAGCATAGCGTGTCCCGACAATAGTGAGCTGCGCGCTGCTGACTGGCGACGCCCGTGGCTCAAGGGTTCGAGGCTTTCGAGAACCTCTTCCGTGCGAAGGGTGAGGCCCTCAAACGTCTTGTGGGATAGGAACAAAAGGCTCCCAGCCTCTTCCAGGTTTCGTTACCTCGACCAGTCATCAAGGATTGCGACACCACCGCTATCATGCCTAGCCAACGCTACCTGCCGCACTACAGCGAGTCAGCGAATCCTTTAATATCGCGGAGAGTGGCCGCGTACACGTCCGGGATCGCCTTGCGGAAAAGGACGTCGGCAGCGTGGCAGGTGCCGTTGACGGTCCGGCTGTAGACACGCACGCCAGCCGCCAAGAGCTTCTGATAATATTTCAGCCCCTCGTCCCGTAGGGGGTCTAACTCGTTAACCGAGATGACATGCGGAGGCAGCCCTTGCAAGTCCTCGTGTGTGGCCCAGTATGGCCAACACAGCGGATTGGTGGCGTTTTTACGTTCGGGGTCATAGACGCTCGCCAGCACCTCCATCTGACGGCAGTTGATCAAGTAGTCGTTATTTTCGTACAGGGAAGGAAGCTCCTTGCTCGGCTGCGCCCAGGCGCCATAAATGTACGGACACAAAGCGTAGACACCATTGATCTGCCCAAGGCAGCCGTCCCTCTTGGCCCTTAAACATACGGCAAGAGAAAGATTGCCGCCGCCAGACTCACCCGACACGACAATCTTCGAGATCCCCAAGGTCGCCTTGTGGTCAAACGTCCATTGCAGCCCACTCATGCAGTCGTTGAGACCGGCCGGAAAGGGATGGTTGCCGAGCTTACCCGCGCCGTTACGGAATTCCACACCCACCGCGATCACGCCGCGGGCCGCTAGCTCGTCACGCCAGCGTACATAGGTAGGGCCAGAGGCCGTAAGCACGACCATGCCGCCTCCGTGCATATGATACACGCAGGGCAGCGGGCCAGACATGTGCTGAGGCGTATGGATATACAGATTGATATCGTTCCCATCCACGCCCTTGATAACCTCGGTTCGTCGCTCCACACTCGGAATCGGTGGAAGGTCAGCGAACAGGGTAGTAAACACGGCTTCCATGCCAGCCTCGTTAGCCGCACTGTAGGCAAGCTTGTCTTGCAACGGCGAGTCCGCAGTTACCGGTACGGGTGGAGGGGCAACGTCTAGGGCAAAAGGGGCGCAGGCGGCGACCAACCGAGGATCGGTGCGTGGATCAGTCTTCAAAACCCTGTTGGGATCGCCGAGACGGCCAGGGAGGAGCGGCAGCTCGCTGAGGTGTTGTGTGGATGTCGTCATCTCGTTACTCCTTTTTTTAACGAGAATCCTAACCCAAATCGAAGACAGATAACACCGCCTCACGCTATCGCTCACCCGCCGCCCGGACGAGACTTTTCACGTTCATCCCAATCCGCACGCGGGCCGCGATACGGTGCAGAGGTTTGGTTAGCCAGCGCTTAGGTTTGTTGCACTGATTCGTTGTCTCCTTCTGACAAGGTCACACTCACTTCGCCAGTAGCTCCTGCAATGCCGCATCGATGAACTCATTATCCGGTGGATTGATCCCTAAGCCTGCTACATGCCCCCATATCGAGGGAATGGGCTGTAGCTCCGCATTAGCCATATGTTCAACTTCTAACTCGCTGTCCCGCACCCGAAAATAGAGATCCGTCTCACCTGGCATCACGATCGCCCGCGCCTTGATCGCTCTCAGGGCCGCCGCGAAGTCTCCTTTGTAAATGTCGTTCGCACTGATGTCAGCGTGCTGCCACGTCCATAGCATCGCCAGCAGATCGTTGGCATCTCGCCGCCGGAAGTAACCCTCCAGAAACCGTACGCTATCTTCCAGTGAGGCAAGGCCCATCTTGCGATACTCTTGTTTGCGAAAGAAATCTTGCGAGAAGGCCCACCCCATGTACACCCGACTAAAAGCTCGTAGTCCCTTGACCGGTGGGGTTTGATACCAGCCTTCGGCAAATGCGGCATCGGTCACCAGTGCCGCTTTGACGCCTTCGAGGAAAAGAGAGTTGTGGGGTGAAGTGCGCGCCGAGCCGCAGATCGGGGCGATGGCCTGGACCATGTCAGGGTATAAGGCTGCCCACTAAAACGCTTGCCGTGCTCCCATCGAGAACCCGACTCAGTCACGAGACGGTGCTGACACGACATTGTCATACAGCGTGATGTTGGGAAAGAGAGGGCGGTCAAACGGGGGAAGGGTATTGCTCGGCGAGGAGGAGAGCCCATTCCCGAACATATTGGGCACGATGATGAAATACTTCTTGGGGTCGAGAGTAGGCCAAACGGCCATCAGCGCCTCATTTTCGGTGTGGTGCGCACCATAGAACGTGGACATCACGATCACGTTGTCACGCGCGACGTTGAGCTGCCCGTAGGTCTTGTAGGCAAGCTGAGCTTGACGTAGCGTGAGTCCGGATTGAAAACTCACTACATCTAGCTCAAAGATTTCGTAGTCGGACATGCGCTCTACCTCCTCTATCGAGATAACCCAGCAAACAGTGGAGCACTTGTGGAAGATAGGGTCTCACCGCTGGCTAACGACCCCGGTCACCGCGAGCCGCCCAACCGAGGCCTTTCAGATTCATTCCAAACCGCAAGCGGGCGGCGATGTAATGGCATTAAGTTAGTGAACGTCTGTCATTGCGAGGAACGCCAGTGACGAAGCAATCTCTGCAGAAAACAAGGATTGCTTCGCTACGCTCGCAATGACATCCCGGCTTAACTTAATGGCATTGGGCGGCGATGCGGTGGAGCGCGTGGTTAGCCCGTTTTTAAGGTGTACGCACTCCATGAGGTAGTATTCCCTCCGAAAATTCCAACATGTCCGTGTTCCAATCTTCTAACCGAGTAGAGAAAGCGGCGACCGGCTCCCCGGGGCGGTGCAGAGCAATATCTGCTATCTTCGCCCAAGGTTGAGTTTCCGCAAGGTAATTGCGGATTGATTCGATATCAAGCTGCCATCGACCTGCACTGAGGGGAGTAAGGTTGGCTATTATTTGAGGAATCTCTCCAGGGACGGTCATGCCAGTCTTGGGGTATCTGTGATGGGCATCCAGGTAATCAAGCGCATTTAGGATCGCGTTCCTTTGGCGGTTGGAAATCTCCTGACGGGTAACCGATTCAGAGAGAACGTATGTTGCCTCAGCGAATTTCTCTTGCTCCTGGGCAGTTAAAGGAAGTAAGGCGTTTCCAGAACGGTCCTGTATAAATAAGGTGCCGTCCGAATTCTGATTTGATCGTCTATGCACAACACAATGGCGAGCCTCTGAGAGGTTCGTGTACAAAGCTACCATTCGGTCCCAGATCTCATCTGTAGGGCTGAGAATGGACGGAAGTTGATAGGAGCGGTTTGCAAGAAGGTTTTTCTTTTTCTCAAAGGACCATCCCTCTTGAGGTGGAGTCTGGCCCTTTAGCTTGAGTACAAATTCGACAAATAAATCCAAAATTTTGTAGGCAGCTACGAAGATAAGAGGACGCAATCGCGGCACTACTTCCTTTATGACTTGGTCACGCACCGAAGCGCCACCAATCAGCGTGATTTTTCGAGGGAAAGAACGGAGGTCGATGATCGCTCCTCGCTGGCCATGATACGCAGTCTCTACTTCGATCAGGGTAGTCAGTACAAGCCGTTCGTACGCGATATTATCCTTGAAGTCATCGGTAAGAGCTTGCTCTCGAGGGTTCATAGAATTCACCCTAGTGAAGGCACAAAGATTCTATTTGTAACGCCACAGCGCACCGCGAGCGGCCAGAACGCACCTCTTCAAATTGAGCAGAATTCCACCGCGGCCGCGATGCGGTGGCGCGTAAAGTTAGCCCGCCCCTATGCTGGCAAAGCCATAAAACTCTCCTATGCTCAGCTCAGGCTTTTGCCAGGCGGCGCTTCTTGCTCACAGGCAGCTTGCTCAGTTGAATGACTAACCGCAAAGCATCATTGATCGCTTCGGCATCGTGCGCAAATGCCTTTGCCACATCGGGGGCGAGCAGCACTAAATTGGTTCCTGCCTGATAGCGCGCGGCATATTTACCTCGCACCCCTCCCTTAAGCAGTTGGCGTAGGTCGTATTCAGGACGTAACTCATCATGCATTTCATCGGTTGGTTTCTTCTTCATAGGCTTCTCGTTCCGCGGGGGTTAGTGGCCGGGCACTGATGATGCGAATCCGCTCGCCTCGCTCGGTATGAGACACCATCAAGAGACGGGCGCGTTGCGACAGGCCAATGATGATGTAACGATCTTCGTCCTCCGAGTGGTCAGGATCGGGCACGGTGGTGCTGAGTGTATCACCAAAGACCGTCGCGGCTTCGCTGAACGTGACTTTGTGCCTGCGGATATTTTTTGCTTCCTTTTTCGGGTCCCACTCAAATTCCACACGGCCAGTGTAGCGAGTTTGTTACCTTTTGCGAATCCGGTCATAAACATTTGAAGAGTATCAAGATTGATAAACGGTACGGCTAAGTTGCGGGGGACGCCCGTAAGGACGTGGGAGTTCGAAAAACTAGGAGAGCGGCCCCGGTCAACTTCAGCCGTTGGTTCTCTGATGCATTGGGTTCCTTGGGAGCGCAATGTCACCAGTGGACATCTCCGTTCCATCAGACAAGCAACGTCGGTAGCTTGGGTTTGAGGATCGGAACGCAGAATCCACCGAACTCGACGAAGTCGGGAATCTCCCGCCATTCAGCTTCATTGTTGAAGTCATCGCGAAACCAGCGGAGGAGGTCTTCCAGAGAGCGAAGTCGAAGAAAATGGCTCTGATTTCTTGCATATTGATCCGCCGTCCACGTAAAAGCCGTATTCGTCACGACAAATCCGAGGCGAAAGTGTGGCACTGCTGATATTGCACCGACAAACTTTTGTACCTTGGGCGCACCGGTCTTGCGCTCAGTTCGATGATGTTCCGCCTGCACTGCCAGGAGATATTTAGGCTGATTTAAATGCGGATCTGGATAGGCGATCAGATCAATGCCGCCATCAGGTGTATTCGTTCGACCGATCAATTGCACACACAGTCCCATCGCTTCGAACCGATTCGCCAGAAGCAGTTCAAATTGCTCTGGGGTGAGTTGCTTCAACCGTTCGGGATCTTCTTCAAACCAGCGAAACTGATCCGAGGAGACCTCTGTCAGCGAGATGAGATAAGGCTCATCGCTACCCCATTTCGACTTCGCCAAATCCTGGACCTGACCGAGCAAGAACAGGTGCATCGGCGAAGCGTTCTTGTAGTGAGGGTTGTCTCGCTCGATATATGGTAAACGGTACAACTCGTGCTCTCGCAAACGAAACTTCTGCAGGGCGCGCGTTTTGGTAATACAGCCGTACTTCTGCGGGAACTGCGAGCGGCATTCTGCGCATAGCGGCTTGTCGTGGAAACCCTCGATACTCCGCGTGCGAGTCCCGCACTCGCAGCAAGGCCACCCACGGCTGGAAAGCAACCTGGTCGGTTTGAATGCCGTGTCTCCACTCTTGCGCAAGCTGCCGTTCCTCTGGAGGTCAGCCAAAACATGCCGAAGCGTCTGTTCGTCGATTTTAACGGTGGCCACGATTTCGTCGGTGTCATATAGCCTATATTCTTGAAACATCGCGCGAATGCGCCGAACCGCCGCCGCGACTGTGCTCCGGCTCCGATACTCTCCTTCTGCGATGCTGACGATTTTTGACTGTCGCTCGAGCACCTGAGCGACAAGTTGGGCAGCCTGGTCCGCAGCTACACCAGAGCGGTTAGCGTAGCGCACGACGGCTTTGGTTCTCGCGATGTCGCTCATTGAAAACCGTGGAGTGGGTACCTCCTCGAGCACTGCGGTAAGGCACGTATCATCAGGGGACAAGAAAATGCGCTCGGATGTGGCAATGATGCAGTTGCTCTTAACCAGTGAGTCGATAACGCTCCTTACGTATTGCGGATCGGCAATATCCACGATGGCGCAAAGCGAATCCGCGTCAGTTGCGCATTCACCGTGTGACGCCAAGTGTGCCAGAAGCCGTTCACGAATTTGTTCCGCGATTGCCTCCTTAATATTCCGAGGAAAGTTGCGCGGAAGACGCCCCGTATCGATGAGGTGGTTCACCACAGCCTCGAATAAGCGATCATCTGCGTGAATGCTCTTCCGAAGATGATACAGGGATGGGGTCGGCTTCATTGCATGCGCGCGAAGCAACTCCTGCGCAACGGCGGTCCGGGCTTCGATCCAGCGCTGACGGTCCTCTTGCTGCTCTTGCATTTCTCTATCCCACTCCTCCAGCATTGGCCGATTCCCTCGGCGCAAGCTCCGCTAGCGAACTCTCGAATCAACATCTGGAAGGCTAACGCCCAAGCGCACCGCGAGCCGCCCGAGACGAGTCCTTTCACGTTTAGCAGAACCGCAAGCGGGCGGCGATGCGGTGGCGCGGTTGGTTAGGCGAAGGCTTCCTCTGTGATTGATCTCTCACTTTTAGTCACTTTTTATTTTTTCCCCGTTCACTTCGGTGTCTACTCTATACCTTTGCGTCTTCTCTATAACCTCTCGCTTGGTTCCTATCACTTCGACTTTCTCTCCGTGCCCTCATTCCTTGCTGGTGTGGGGCTCGGGGGTAGTGGAGGTTGTCGTTGTTGGGTTCTTCGGCGGGGCATTGTCTTTTTCCTTTCTGCGACCCTCCCAGAGTTCCTATTGTCTTGTCTCTCAGGTGCTAGCCTAACTCTTGTTCAAGGCTTCGACACAGCAGGCACCCTTTGCTAGCGCCTTGGAGTGAAAAGCTTCAATCTCTTGTGAGATTTCGCGTAGTTTCTCCTCCAACTCGCCATAGCGTTGCTGCGCCATAGTTTCACCTTGCATTCCTTTCAACGTGCGAGCCAGCTCGCCCTGATGGTGCATACGTTGAAGGTAGTAGCTCTGAAGCTGGTTTAGTACCGTGAGACGGTTCAGCTCGGCGGCAAACATCTGCGCTTCTGTCGCCTTTCGCAGCTCGATGCTTTGGACGTGAATCGTATAGAGGAGAGCAAGCAATGAGAGAAAGCTGAGCAGTGCAGTCGACAGGCCTCCGACGTAGTCGCCAAAAGCACCCCAGCGGGCAGCGTCTGTTGAAACGCTCCCGTGGAATACAAGGAGGTACGTTGCAAGAGGTACGGCAAAGAAGATGAAGCCTATTGCTGCGAATACAGTGAGTACATGCTTTGCGGACATGAAGATGTTAGCTCCCTATGCCGCCTAACTAATGAGTTTACTGCCACCGTATAAGCAGTATATCCCGATATTGAACTTCCCCATTTCCTACGAAAAACTACTGAAGTATCCGCTTGTTCCCCTCATTCTGTCAAGTCTTTCTTTTCGTCCAAACGCTGCCAATTTGGCCGTATAGCCCGATAGCAGCCCGCGGTATATCCAGATATTGGCGTTACCAGTGTTCCACCATTGTCTCGTCTACTGGTGCGTGTTAGGGTTCCCCAACTTTTTCCGAAGAATGGTCATGCAGCTGACGCGCGAGGATCGTGCTCGCTCGGCCCCGACAGAAGATCGATTAAGGAGAACCTCACGTGAGTCTTTCCGTGCGCGAGACTACTGTCCCACTAGCCGCAACCGAAGCCGTCATCACCCCGCAGTATCGTCGCTATGCGATGCTGGTCCTCGTGCTCGTCTTCACTTCCAGTCACATTGATCGTCAGATTCTGGCTATTCTGCTCGAACCGATCAAACAGGAACTACAACTGTCGGATACCCAACTCGGTTTTCTCTCGGGCGTGGCCTTTGCCATTTTCTACGCGACGCTGGGTATTCCGATGGCAATGTGGGCCGACCGTGGCAACCGACGTAATCTCATCACGTTTGCCCTGGCGCTGTGGAGTGGCATGACAGCGTTATGTGGGCTCGCGACCAATTTCTGGCAACTCGCTTTGGCTCGTATCGGTGTTGGCGTTGGCGAAGCGGGCTCCAATCCCCCGTCTCATTCCATGATTTCGGACATGTATCCTCCCAGCGAACGCGCTGGCGCTATGGGTACCTTTTCGCTCGGGATCAACTTCGGTCTCATGGCCGGCTTTCTTGTCGGTGGATGGGTAAATCAATGGTATGGCTGGCGCATGGCCTTTTACACCGTCGGACTTCCAGGTCTCTTGCTCGCAGTGGTCGTTCGTTACACGTTACGCGAGCCACCACGCGGCTACGCCGAAGGGTTGCAATCCACACCACACGAGGCGCCAAGCTTGAAGGCTGTAGTTCGTCATATGGCGTCGACTCCCTCGCTTCGCCACCTTGCAGCTGGAGCTACACTGGCTTCGTTTGTTGGCTATGGCGTCGTACTGTGGCTCCCCGCATTTTTAGTTCGTTCGCACGGCTTGCAAAGCGGACAAATCGGCACAGCGCTGGCCTTTCTCTTCGGCGTCATAGGAGGGATTAGTACCTACGCCGGCGGTCAGCTAGCCGACTACCTTGGCAAACGCGATGTCCGCTGGAACGTATGGATTATCGCCCTCGCGATAGTCATTGCCCTTCCCTTCACTGTCGCGGCGTACTTAGCCACCGACATCCGAACCGCCACCTTATATGGAATCATTCCTGCGTTGATGGGCGGGGTGTATCTTGGTCCGAGTTTTGCCCTGAACCAAGGGTTAGTCCCGGTCCGCATGCGTTCGGTCGCTTCAGCAATTTTGTTGTTTATTGTCAACATTATCGGCCTCGGATTAGGACCGCAGACCGTTGGGGTTATCAGCGACCTCTTGAAAGAAGCGTACGGGACGGACTCTCTCCGCTACGCCCTTATTTGTTTGTCGGGCGTCAACCTGTGGACAGCGATTCATTACGTCTTCGCTGCACGTTCCCTACAAACCGACCTGCAAAAGGCCAACAATCCCGGTCGTTGAATGGTAAGGAACCTTTGTCTCCATATACCATTCCGTGCCTTTAATCATTCGCAACTTCTTGTCCTATCAACAATTTTTTCCCTCCATAGTCAGTCATCGGCTTGCGCTTTGCCAAGCCTTTCTTTATAGATGGAAAACACACCTACTGTTATTCGCGTGTAAGGATTATTAGTTAAGGATTTTTCATAGTGCCTAGCCTCAGACAGGCGTATGCGACCGTTCTCCCTCTTGTCTCTCAACCTGCCCGCTACACCGGCGGCGAACGAGGGACCGTTCTTAAGGATCCATCTCAGGTGCAACTGCGTTTTGTTCTTGCCTTTCCCGAAGTCTATGAAATAGCGCAGTCGCATCTTGGTTTGCAGATTCTCTACGACTTACTGAACAGTCGAGATGGCATCCAGGCTGAACGGGTGTACGCACCATGGGTCGATATGGAGACGCAGCTCCGTCAACATCAGTTGCCGTTGGCGACACTTGATAGCTGTCTGCCCCTCTCTGAGTGCAATATCGTTGGCTTCAGCCTTCAGTACGAACTGACCTACACGAACATTTTAATGATGCTGGACCTGGGAGGTATCCCCCTCCTGGCCCGGGAACGAGATGAACGGCATCCTCTAATCATTGGTGGTGGACCGTGCGCGTTTCATCCCGAACCGATTGCGGACTTTATTGACGCCTTCGTCCTGGGCGATGGAGAGGAAGCCATTTTCGACATCTGTGATGTCTATCTGGCGTGGGATAAAAAAGACCGGCAGACCTTATTACAGGCGCTGAGCCATATTCCTGGAGTTTACGTGCCGGCGTTGTTTGGCATAGATTATGCCGAGGACGGGGTCCTGCGAGAAATTCGCCCGTTCGATCCAGAATATACGGCGGTCCACAAACGGGTCGTCCGTGATCTCAACTCTATTCCGCCTCTGCGCAATCAAGTCGTTCCGAACGTCAATATCGTGCATGACCGGATTGCCGCAGAGGTCATGCGGGGCTGTGTGCGCGGGTGTCGCTTCTGCCAGGCCGGGTATATCTATCGTCCGCTACGCGAGCGTGATCCCAGGGCGCTTCAACAGCACATTGAAAAATTGGTCTCGCAGAGCGGTTATGAAGAAGTCTCGCTCCTCAGTCTCAGTACCGGCGACTACAGTTGTGTAAATCCCCTCTTACGCGAGCTGATGAATCGTTTTGCGGGCCTCAAAGTCTCGGTATCGTTGCCTTCGACTCGTGTGGATGCGCTGTCGCCGCATATTCTCGAAGAGATCCGCCGCGTGCGGAAGACGGGCTTTACGCTTGCACCAGAAGCCGGATCGCAACGACTGCGGGATGTCATTCAGAAAGAGTATAAAGAAGAAGAACTCGTCGAAGCGGCCCACATGTTGTTCGGGTTAGGATGGAAAAGCGTCAAACTGTATTTCATGCTCGGTCTCCCGACCGAGACCGAAGAGGACCTTCTCGGGATTGTCGACCTGAGCCGCAAAGTTTCGGCGGCGGGCAATCATCGACGACAGGTTACCGCCAGTGTCTCAACGTTTGTCCCGAAACCACACACCCCATTCCAATGGGCGCCGCAAATCAGCCTGGAAGAGACTGAAGCACGACAAAATCTCCTGCGCCGGGAGCTCCGCCGTTATGGCATTCAGTTCAAATGGCATGAGGCGCAATTATCATATCTGGAAGGGATCTTCGCCCGTGGTGACCGCCGCCTGGGCGCTCCATTGCTGACCGCGTATCGCCTGGGGTGTCGGTTTGATGGCTGGACTGACCAATTTCGTTTAGATCTGTGGCAGCAAGCCTTTGCCGCGCATGGCATCGATGCAGACTTTTACCTCCGTCGGCGTCTGCTCGATGAGACGTTACCGTGGGACCATCTCGATAGCGGCGTCACCAAGAAATGGTTGCAACGCGACCTGGCCAAGGCCTTTGCCGCCACGCTCACCCCAGATTGTAGTGTTGAGCGCTGCTCGTATTGTGGCGCGTGCGATTTCAAAACCGTCCGTAACGTTACCTATCACCTCAATGGCGCCAAAGGGGCCGACCATCGTGGTCTCCAGGTAGATACGTGGGCCAAGACCATCGTCCCCGAGCAAGAGGTGTGGGGCACACGCCAGTGGCAGGGCATACAAGAAAAATGGCAAGCAAAGAATCGGCAACGCGCCGTAGGCGGTCCAGATCTCAGGTCCCAGGCCTCAGGTTCCAGTACCAACTGGGCCCCTACACCGAGCCTTAAGTCTCGAGAGCCGAAAGGCCCAATCGTAAAGTCAACTGCTCAGCCACGCGTTGTCGGAAACGCGACGTCGTGGCTTGCGGGTGACCCCAATACCATCGCGATGAGTAAGGGCGTAGCGAAACCAGCAATCGCCCGGGTGCGACTGATGTACAGTCGGCTGGATGAAGCGCGTTTTCTTGGCGCGAAAGAAACGGCAACGTTGTTTACCCGGGCAATTCGTCGTGCGCAGTTGCCGGTCGCGTATAGTCAAGGGTTTCACCCCTTACCTCGATTGAGTTTTGGCCCAGCCTTACCGTTGGGCATAGAAAGTAAAGAAGAGTTTGTCGATATTGAACTGACCGAAGAAGTTGCAGCAGCGACTGTCGGTAGCCGTCTGGGCAATGAACTGCCACGTGGATTTACCGTCTGTTGGGCACAAGCAATTCCCTTGTCTGCCCCAAGTATAGATGTCAGTATTCGCGGGCATCGCTACGACGCACTCCTGGACACCTTGCCGGCCGAGCGATGTTCCGCCGTGTGGATCGAGGAACAGATTCACCGGTTTCACACGGCTCCTGCCTTCCCCGTCCAAAAACACACGCGCGGAGGGGAGAAAACCGTGGATGCCAAACTTTTTGTCGCTGCAATAACGCTTGCTGCACCTTCGCGCCTCAGTTTTATCATAAGAAAAACTAGCGCGGGAACCATTAAACCTCACGACTTCGTTGGAAGCTTACTGGGCCTCACGAATGAGGAAAGCAAGATCCTGCGCTTGACCAAGATTCAGACCTTTTTTCACTCCGATGCTGGGCATCCCGAGTTCTTACTGACAACAGCGAGTGAGGAAGCATCTGCGTCGCCGCAGTAAGCGGTCCATGAACTAGAGTCCCGTGCGCCAACGAATCGTTATTAATTCTACACCACAAGAAGTGCGAGTAGCGTTGTTGGAAAACGACACGCTCGTAGAGATCCACATCGAACGCACCGAGCAGCGGAATATTGCCGGTAATATCTATAAAGGCAAAATTGTCCGTGTGCTGCCCGGCATGCAAGCGGCATTTGTTGACATTGGTTTGGAAAAAGCTGGGTTCATCCATGCCTCCGACCTGTTTGGCGGCCCGTTACCAACCGGATTGTTTGAAGAAGACGACGGAGAAGAGGTAGCAGAGGAAGCCCTTGCTGGAGAAGACGGCGGGAGTGAGTCATCGCCGACCCCGATCGAATCTCCGACTCGACGGACCAGTCGGGGACGCCAGGAACGTTCGGGACCGCACATCCCGCTGGAAGACCGCGTCAAAAAAAACCAGGAGATTATTGTCCAGATCGCGAAAGAATCGATCGGGACTAAAGGCCCGCGCCTGACATCGTATGTTTCTCTACCGGGACGACACCTGGTCTACATGCCGACGGTGCAGCATATTGGGGTATCGCGCCGCATTGCCGACCCCAAAGAACGTAAGCGCTTACGCGACATTGTCCAGGAACTGCGTCCCCCAGGAGGGTTTATCGTTCGCACTGCCTGTGAAGGTTTGACCAAAAAAGAAATTCAAGATGATATGAAATTTCTGGTCAAACTCTGGGGTGGGATTACCAAGAAAAATGAGAGCATGGCTGCCCCTACTCTGCTCCATGACGATATGGACATCAGCTTGCGTATCATCCGTGATTTATTCAGCACGGATGTCCAGGAGGTCATCGTCGATAACCCCGCAGACTACGAACGCATTAAAGAATTTGTCTCGACCTTCCAACCTCGCGCCGCTGCACGGATCAAGCAATACGATAAACCGGAACCGATCTTCGATGCCTACAACATCGAGCCGCAGATTAGTAAGGCGCTGGATCGACGGGTCTATCTCAAATCAGGGGGCCATATTGTTATCGATCACACGGAGGCACTCACGGCGATCGATGTCAATACGGGACGCTTCGTTGGCAAACGTGACCAAGAAGACACCATGCTACAAACGAATCTCGAAGCGGTCAAAGTCGTCGTCGAGCAATTGCGCCTGCGCAACATTGGTGGCCTCATCATTATCGATTTTATCGACATGGAACGGGCGGCCAACCGCAACCGCGTGACCGAAGCGCTGCGTGAGGCGCTGAAAAAAGACAAGACCCGCAGCAGCATGAGAAAGATCAGCGAGCTGGGGCTGGTCCAGATGACCCGCAAACGAACGCGCGAGAGTTTACACCGCCAGCTCTGCGATCCGTGCCCCTATTGTAGTGGGATAGGAGCGATTCGTTCAGTCCCGACAGTCGCCTCGGAGATCCTTCGTACGATCCGCAAACACGCGTTTCTCCAGGAGTCGGCACGCTCGATTGTCATCAAAGCCCACCCCGAGGTCATTGCTTTCATCTATGAGGAAGAAGGCGAGCGCCTCGACAAGTTAGAACAGCAACTTAAGAAACAGCTGATTCTCCGTGCGACCCCAGGGTTACACCTCGAAAAATATGAAGTGCAGGTCGATTTCAGCAACGGCCAGTCCTTCGGGACAAACACAGGGCCACACTATGAACCACTACCAAACCGACGACAACAAGTAGTCTGAAGGACCTTTGCGCATATTTTCTCCTTGCCCCTTCACAGCGCCATGTGACATTGCTACCTTGCTGCCAATTTCAACGTACCCACTCCTTGTCACGGCAAGCACAAGAAGAGAAGGAGACAGGAAGTAAGGAGGAGAATTTATGTTGTCGCTGAGAACACATCACCGTTATTGTCTTTCTCTGACAGGGCTGCTGATAGTGCTAGGGTTCAGTCGCGTCTCGCCACTTCAGGCTGATGTCATCGTTCCCGACGATCAGATTGTTCAAGGTGACCTGTGCGTTGGCAGCACGGAATGTGTAAACGGCGAGAGTTTTCCAGACTTCGACTTAAAAATTAAGTTTTCGGACACGCCAGGGTTGCGTTTTGATCAAACCGCTACCGGTGGAAATCCCGCACAAGCCTGGGATATGGGGGGAAACGAAGTTAACTTCTTCCTTCAAGACGCGACGCGAGGCACGTTTCCTTTTAAAGTACGAGCGGCAGCCCCAACCGATAGTCTCACCGTGGCCGCAACTGGGCGCGTGGGGATCGGTGTTCCGTTGGGAACCATAAACCCACAGGGAAACCTACATATTTATGGCTCGCCAACCGCTGATATTTTTAATGGTCTAGGGCCAGATTTGATTAATGGTCCAGCCTTTAATTTTGGCTATTCTGGCTTCTCGTTTGGCAGAAGCTCGGGCTTCTTTAATGTACGTCCAGATGCGTCTGCTGCTGCACCGAACCCCTCGCTCCGGTTCCTGACAGCCAACGCCCAACGCATGATTATCGACAGACTAGGCAATGTCGGCATCGGTCTCACCGGGACGAACCCCATTCCTATCGACCGGTTACATGTCAACGGCAATATCCGTGTACAAAATGGCAGTTTCATTGATGACGGAACAACGCTCAACGTTCCAGATTATGTCTTTGAACCCGACTACAAGCTGATGCCTCTCAGACAGTTAGCCTCCTATATAGAACGGGAAAAGCACCTACCGGAGATTCCGCCAGCAAACAAAATCAAGGAACACGGAGTCAACCTGAGCGCCATGCAAATGGACTTGTTGAAGAAAATTGAAGAATTGACGTTGTACACCCTCCAACAGGAAGACAAATTAACTCAGTTACTTACGCAGCACGAGCAATTATCAGCGGACAATACCCAACTCCGCAAACGGGTATCTGCCCTCGAAGCGGCTTTAGCGCAGCGCCCGAGCCATTAACGCTGGTAGTGAAGATAGCGCTCCTCTGCAGGCCAAACCACCTGCTCCGTTTTCGAGAGCGCAACCAACAGGAAAGGCAGTGGGGGAGGAAAAGGTATCACAGAAACAGATCACAACACCTGGACCTCTTCAGCATCAGCCACGGCCAATCCAAACCCACTGCGTCCGTACTCGTTCCCACAATACACTGCGTACCGCCGTCCTGCATGGGTAAAGACATGCGCATAGGCAACAGCGGCGGCATCCCAGCCTGTCCCAGAGGGAGAGAGTCCGGTAGGGTCGTCCTTCCGCTGCCAGAGGATACCATCGACGGACTCCGCATAGCCGATGCGATACTGCTTGCCGCGGTACGAGAACCACATCTTGTATAACCCGTTCTCCCGCACCACGCAGGGTCGCGCATAGGCATAGGAAGAGTCAGAGACTACCGGAAGACAGATGTCGCCGGTTGGTTGCCAATGAGTACCGTCTAGGGATTCCGCATACTTAATGACATGTTCCACATCGCGCGCCCCCTGCCCCCAACTGAGGTGGGATCCGTACCACATCCGCCACCGTGATGATTCTTTCACTACCCATGGATACGATAAAGAATAAGGATCATGCGGATTCCGATCAAGAATCGGCACTTGCGCGTATTTGACGAACAAACCGCCCTCCTGACTTATGGCCAGGCCTATACTGTTGCGCCACGGTACCGTCACCGCCAGGTTCCAACCAACGTAGTAAAGATATCGGGTCGTGCCATCCGTAACGATACACCCGAGTGACACTCCGCTATCGTCGAACATCCCCCGCAGTCCGGGACTTAATACTGGCTCAGGCGAAATGCCCTGGACGATGCCGCGATTCAGATCAACATCGACAAAGCCGATACTGGACCGCTTACAAGCATCGCGGCAACTGAAGTATACCCGGTAGGAATCCCCGTCCCGATGTTCTGCGTACGGATTCGCGGCATGGCTCTGCATCCAGGAAAACTGGCCGTCGGGACAAAAGAGCTTCCCCAGACGTTGCCACGTCATCGACTATGTCTCTCCGTCGGTACGCTCGCGAACAATGAAGAGTGGACGTTGGCGCGTGTGCTCGAACATCCGACCTAAATACAACCCAATCACTCCCAAAGAAAAAAGAATGGTTCCGCCAACAAACCAGAGCACTACCATCAGACTTGCCCAGCCTTCCACACCGATCGACAGGAACAGCTTGCGATAGACAAGATACACAATCTGCACACACGCAACCAACGCAAAGCACAGCCCCACCGCTGTGCTAATGTGGAGCAGCCGCGTGGATTGGGAAGCAATGCCATTTAACGCGTGCGATATCAACTTCCCTAACGAATATGAACTTTGTCCAGCAAAGCGCGGCTCCTGTTCAACATCGACACGTGTCGTGCGAAAGCCGAGCCAACCCAAGATCGAAAGATAGTGACTATGGACATCGACCACCCGGAGATACTCATTGACTACGGTGCGAGAAATCACTGAAAAGCTTCCCTGCCCCGGATCAGCAAACCACGGAGAAATCGTATTCATAACGAAGAAAAACAGGCGTGAGGTGAGGCGCTTGAACGGTGTTGCCGTCCGCTGGAGACGGCGTGTATAGACGATGTCAAAGCCCCTCCGCGCTTCTTCAATCAGCTGAGGAATCTTTTCTGGTGGGTCTTGCAGGTCACAGTCCATAACCACAACAATTTTTCCGCGACTCGCCGCTAACCCTGCCGCAATGGCAAGTTGTTGACCAAAATTGCGGCTCAGCTGCAGGCCACGGACTTTCGCATCCCGCGCGGCAATCGCAGTAATCCTGCTCCAGGACTGGTCATGGCTACAGTCTTCAACCAGAATAATCTCATAGGCGGCAGTCAGGGGAGTGAGCGTTGCCGTCAATCGCCGGTACAATTCCTCGACACAGGATTCGGCCTGGTAGACCGGGCTCACAACCGAAATCTCAATCTCTAGGGAAGACTCACTATCGGAAGAAACCTTGCATTCCTGCGGAGTCGCTATCTCGATCTGGCTCCGCTCCGTTCCTTGCCTGACTGTCTCTGCTGGCGTACGCAGGCGCACAGTACTGCTCATCAACACCGCTCCAGAGCCAGCCTCTCCCATAGGCAGCATGCTCGCGTCTTCTCGTCTTTCTCGTTAGCGTGCGGTCAGCACTTTTTGCTGCGCCTCGACTTGCGTCAAGCGGGTCCGCAATTCGTTGATCGTCTTCTCCTGGGCGATCGTATAGAGGGTCAGCTCTTCGATTTTCTTTAACAACTGCATTTGCAGTTCGCTCATATTCACGCCTCGCTCAGCGATCTCTTGTGCCGACGGAACCTCAGGGAGATGCTTCTCTTTCGTGATATATTCTTCAACTTGGGTCAGTGGTGGCAATTGATAGTCTGGCGCAAAAACATAATCTGGAACAATCATACGCATGCCACGCGAGATAAAACTTCCTGTGACAGAGATATTCCCATTTACCACCAATCGTTCACAAGGACAGATCGATTTCCGCGGGTTATTGGGCTGATCTGGGTCAGGTCCAATAGCGACATTCCCATCTTTAGAAATGACCATACGAACAGCATTTTTCGTCATAAAATACAGCGCCGGATTCACGCCGGTCGCGAACACGTCGGGACGAACGTTGAAAAACCCCGAACTCCGACCAAACGTTGCCCCCGCATACCCAAAATTAAAGGCAGGGCCATTCGGGTCGGTCCCAAGGCTTTGAAAAATGTCGGCATCAGGCGGGCCAAAATTCTGCGCCTCGACCCGTAAACCAACCCAACTGACAAGTCCGATACTGAACAGCCCCCAGATGAGAAATACTCCGTAACGGAATCGGCTTTGGCGCATAGAACCCCCTTCCACGTTCATACTCGTGAACAGTTTGCTCTGTTTAGTCTGTCGCTCACCACCTTACAGGAGCTATTCAGAACGTCTCGTTTATACTCTACTTTGCCGACAGAACCTAACGTGTGTAGGATGTTTTGTTCTAACTTTCAATTTTTCGTCTGTAAAGTCCGCAGAGTTCAGTATCCTATTGACGTGGGAATCCCTGTACGGCATGCAAATCTGCTACGCTTACACCCTTGACTGCAATCGCGTGCCTGTCATCAATGTCGTCTTTTCCGATACGCAGTATGTCACGTCGAGCCACTGGCAAAAACCAGCCTTTCTATTCCATCACGCTGGTATGGTGCATTCTCTCAGTGCTCAGTGTCTGCGTACTGGCAGCCCTTTTTGGGGTGCCGGTCCGCGACACCGGGGTGTACCTCCTCTACCTCCTGCTCTATGTCCTGTTCCCAGGCGTCAGTTGTTATATCCTGGCAGTCCCTCCCCCACAGCAACGCTGGACCGTTCTTTTGCACGGTTTTGTTGTCGGTCAGCTCCTCGAAATGTGGAGTTACTTGATCCTGTGGCGTGCGGACTTGACCCATTTCTTTCCCTTCTATCCGCTGGCCGCTCTCTTCCTCTGGGGTTGGAAATGGCGCGTTTACCGTGAACGCTTCTTGGCAAGCAACGAGACGCCTTTGAAAGATATTGGAGGAAGAGGCGTTAGTAGTCTGTGCTTGTTCGCGCTCTGTCTGATTTTCCCAGTGGGTCTCTACAGTTTCCAACCTCCGGTTGATCAACATTTCACCTGGGTGGCAGCATTCGCGAACAGCCTCCATACGCTTTGGCCACCGGAAGATCCGTTTCTCACAGGAGTACCGCTCTATTATCACTATTTGCCCAATATCCATCTCGCGGCAACACATGCCGTCAGCGGACTTCCTATCCTCCTTCTTGCTTCGCGCTTGTTCGTGATTGTCCATTT
The DNA here is from genome assembly GCA_050187625.1 of Binatia bacterium. Taxonomy (GTDB): domain Bacteria; phylum Desulfobacterota; class Binatia; order Bin18; family Bin18; genus JBFWXH01. Next base: position 55,158 of record JBFWXH010000019.1, on the reverse strand, counting down.
CTGGATGGTACTGGCACTGGTTGTACATTTTGCGCGTGTACGGTTCGGTCTCTGGCTGGCAGGGGTTTTCGCCTGTACACAGCTCTTGAGCACCTATGGCTATCCCCCCATTGGCTGGCAGCTTTTCCACCATGCCACCGCCAGCATTCTTGCGTTGCTTCCCTCTACTCTGCTCGCGTTCGAAATCCTCGTCGTTGTGTGGTACGAAACCATGGAGTATCTTTCGCGTCCACAGCACAAAAGCAACCACTTCCTCTTAATCGCAGGTATTTTCTTTGCATCCTCTGGCATTCGTGCTCAACTATTGCCAATCATATTAGCTGGGCTCTTTCTCCTTGGCGGATATGTCACCCTTACTCGTCGCTCATTGTTGCCACGAATGAGCGCACTCTTTACTGTCGGACTGCTCAGTTTATTGTTCGGCTTGTGGTTTTTCTATGGACTGGGGACCACAACAAACGCGACTGGCATCGTCGCTATTCAGCCTTTCAATGCCACGGCTGCCTTCGTGTCCGGTCCTTTCTCGCCACCAAGTTCATTCTTCCAAACCGTCTATGCAATGACGGGAAGCGAGCGTATTGCTGCGGCTTGTTCAATCGCAGTCGCTCTCGTCGGACGCCTGGGATTTCTCCTCCCTGGTGCACTTCTGTACATACTCTGGTTCCAACGCTCAGACGAGATGCTAGTCGCCGTTCTGTTGGCAGGTTGTTATCTCGCTGGGGTCGGAGCCGTTATTGTGCTGCACAGTCCTTTTCAAGAACAATGGAACTTCCAACTGTATGGAGACCTTGCCATCGCGCTGATCGCCGCGGTTGGCTGCCTGCGGGCGTTCGCATCAAGAAACCTAACAGCGAGGGCGGCCTTGTGCCTGAGTATTCCAGGGTTAGTTCTCGCTAGCTCCGAATTTCTTCCTCCATTCCTACAACAGGTGCGATTGAGCATGGTACAGACCGAGTACCCGTCGTACCCCATCGACAGCGCTTTCGCGAAAACCGTCCAGCGACTCCACGGACACCTACCACCCCGAAGTGTCCTCGTAACCGGAGGAGAGCTGACTGGGATCGACGATCGCGTGCTGCCAGTACTGGTTCCTGGAGTTCAGCTTTTTGCCAACCGCAAACAACTGCGTATCTACTTACAACGCATTCCGCCAGACCCCCGTCTGGTTCGCCGCCAGGAATTACTCTACGCCTTGTGGCAGCCCGACACTTTCGGACTCTTACGCCACGAGGTCTCTCCTGACCGCCCACTGTTCCTTCTGTGGGTGGCTTCCCCTCCTCCTCCTTCATCACCTCACCTCCACCTCCTCTTTACCGAAGGACGATATGCACTCTATCGCGTTGACCCATGATAACTATTACCCCCTGCCGTCCTCACCTCAGCATCCCATCCCCCTTCGTAGCTCTTGCAGCGAATGATCTTTCCAGTATCCTCTACAGCATGTCGGGAAAGCGTGTTGCCATCGTACAGTCGAACTACATTCCGTGGAAAGGATACTTCGACTTGATTAATTCGGTCGATGAGTTTGTCCTGTTCGATGATGTCCAGTATACACGCCGAGACTGGCGCAATCGGAATCGCATTAAGACTCCGCACGGAGGTCTATGGTTAACCATTCCAGTCCGGGTCAAAGGTGGGTACACACAACGCATTTGCGACACTCGCATCAGTGATGCCCACTGGGCACTGCGCCACTGGCAGTCGGTTCAGACCTTCTACGTTCGGGCTCCATACTTTGCCAGGTATAAGGATTGGCTCGCGGACCTGTACGGCACGTGCACCTCAGAAGATTCCCTGAGTCACATCAATTTCGTGTTCCTCTCAGCAATCTGTCAAATTCTCGGGATTTCCACCACGCTGTCATGGTCATCACAGTACAACTTGCCAACGGAGCGCAACGACCGGCTGATCGCCATCTGTCAACAAACCGGTGCGCAGCACTATGTGTCCGGGCCTGCAGCAAAAGTCTATCTAGACGAAGCTGCGTTTCTCCGCGCCGGGATTACGGTGCACTGGATGGAGTATTCCGGCTATCCGGAGTATCCACAACTTTTTCCTCCATTTGAACATGCCGTGAGTATTCTTGATCTCCTTCTCAACACCGGACCAGATGCTCCCTTGTACATGAAATCGTTTCACCCACGTCGGTCTTCAGATATTCCAACACTTCCCCTAGTCTCAACGCAGCAATCTCCGACAGCAGAAGGTACTTGTGAGTAACACCTGGGAAACGATTCTCCAACAGACAGCCGCCTATTACACGGCAAAGATCCAGGAGCATGGAGCAACTGCGCGTGGAGTCGACTGGAATTCGACCGAATCACAATCCATGCGGTTTCAGCAATTGCTGCGCTTGTGTCTGGATACCTCTCGCCCCTTCTCAATCAACGACATTGGTTGCGGCTATGGCGCACTCGTCGACTACCTGCAGGCGTGTCACTACAGATTCTCGTATGCCGGGGTTGATCTCTCAACCGCAATGATCCAGGTCGCAACAGAACGGTATCTACACGACTCGCGATGCCAGTTTTTCACTACGTTCTCAGCATTGCCGGTCGCCGACTACAGTGTGGCGAGCGGTATCTTCAATGTGAAACTCTCTACTCCTGACGGCGAGTGGATTACGTATATGGCCGCGATGCTCGACCAGCTCGCAAGTGTCAGCTCCTTAGGCTTCGCCTTTAATGTGCTTACACAATATAGCGATGCGGAGCGACAACGCCCAGATTTGTACTATGCTGATCCACGGTTTTGGTTCGATCACTGTCAGCAGCGGTACTCTCGGTGGGTCGCGTTGTTGCATGATTATGGACTCTACGAATTCACTATTCTCGTCAGACGGGAAGGAGGCAAAGCGTGGCCAAGCTCGTCGTGTTCGGTGCCGGTGATATCGCGCGCTTAGCACATTTCTACTTTACCCACGACTCTCCCCATGAAGTGGTCGCGTTCTGTGTCGATGAGGAATACCGCACGACCAGCGAATTTCTTGGACTGCCAGTGGTCCGTTTTTCCGATCTCTCCGACCAGTATCCGCCTGCACACTACCACCTCTTCATTGCGTTGAGTTACAAGCAGGTAAACAAGGTCCGTGCAGCCAAGTATGCGGAAGCGAAGGCTCGGGGATATCACTGTCCTAGCTATATCAGTAGTCGAGCAACCATGCTGACCCAGTATCCGGTCGGAGAAAATTGCCTCATCCTGGAAGACAACACCATCCAACCATTTGTCCGCATCGGTCATAACGTAACGCTCTGGAGCGGCAATCACATCGGCCATGATGCAACGATTGAGGACCATTGTTTCATTAGCTCACACGTTGTTGTCTCCGGGCACTGTACCGTTGGGGCGTATTCGTTTATCGGTGTCAATGCGACCCTTCACAACGCTGTTCATGTCGCGGAACGGTGTGTCATCGGTGCGGGAGCGGTGATCATGAAAGATACCGTGTCCAAAGGAGTCTACTTGGCGAAGCACGGCGCTATGCTCTTTGCCAAGAACAGCGATGAAGTCGAGCTGTGAAAGAAACAGTGGCGGCGTTCTCCGCCATTGATGGAGTATATAGTGAAACCGTACAGACCAACGCCAGAACCTGACGGCACCGGTCCTCATTGTCAGCAGCGTATCCATTCGACGCCAACGTTACCTCCAGCTATCCCCTTCAATCGCCCCTATACCGTAGGAACAGAGTTCTCCTATATTGAGGAAGCGGTTCGCAACCATCATCTTTCAGGCGATGGTCGTTTTACACACCGGTGTCATAGCTGGTTAGAGGCTCATATCGGCTGTGACAAAGCGCTCTTGACCCACTCGTGCACAGCAGCGTTAGAGATGGCCGCTATCCTGGCCCATATCCAGCCGGGAGATGAGATTATCATGCCATCGTATACGTTCGTCTCCACAGCAAACGCCTTTGTGTTGCGTGGAGGAGTGCCGGTCTTTGTTGACATTCGTCCTGACACCTTATGCATTGACGAAACGCAAATCGAAGCTGCTATTACATCCCGTACACGTGCCGTTGTTGTCGTTCACTATGCTGGTGGCAGTTGTGAGATGGATACTCTCCTCGCCCTGGCGGATCGTTACCGATTATTGGTGATCGAAGACGCAGCCCAGGGACTCCTCTCATCATATAAGGGGCGACCTTTGGGCAGCTTCGGAGCATGTGCAGCGCTCAGTTTTCACGAAACCAAAAACATTATCTCTGGTGAAGGGGGAGCGCTGCTGATTAATCACCCAGAATGGCAGGAACGCGCAGAAATTATTCGTGAAAAGGGCACCAACCGTAAACAATTTTTTCGTGGAGAAATTGACAAGTATAGCTGGGTAGATATTGGCTCATCCTATTTGCCGAGTGAAATCATTGCTGCCTTTTTATGGGCACAGTTAGAATGCGCGCAAGACCTCACCCAGCGACGTATCGCTATCTGGCAACAATACCATGCCGCCTTTGCCGATCTCGAACGAGAAGGCCGATTGCGGCGACCAATTGTGTTGCCTGAGTGTCACCATAATGGCCACCTGTACTACCTATTGCTTCCAAGTCCACACCAACGAACGGCACTCCTGCAGCAGTTAAATGCAGCAGGAGTGAATGCGGTTTTTCATTATGTGCCGCTTCACCTCTCTGCTGCGGGACAACGGTATGGACGAACGCACGGGACTCTGAGTCACACCGAACAGATCAGTGAATGTGTCATTCGCTTGCCCCTCTGGATAGGCATGACGGATAGCGAGGTCGCGCGGGTAATCGACACAGTCACCACCTGCCTGCGTACCTCTCCGTTGTCTGCAACACACTGATGGATAAGCCGGCGGAACGAAGCCTGTTGCGGCTTCTTGAGTTTTTCCTCACAATCGTTGCCAGTGGAACTCTTGCGTATCACTGTGCCCTCGCGCTTCGTTTGCCCGCCTATCTCTTGGTAGTACCGTGGGGGCTCGTGTTCGTGCTCTTTTCGGCCCACGCCTGTTCTCACTGGATCACGGCGGCTCGGACCCTGCGTACGGATTATTGTTTTCCTCTGGTCGCGATACTCCTTGGTAGTATCATCGGTCTCTTCACGTTACTGACGGCCCGTCCAGACGGCGATGATATCCAGCTTTTTCATCGCTACTTGCTGCAACTCCATCACCTTGAGCGCCCCTTTCCGACAACCGAACCCCTGTATGCCAACGCCCACCCTCCCCTTGATTTCATTGGTCGTCTGCCCGCCTATGAAGCCATTACCGTCTTGAGCGCTTACGTCTTGGGCATCGATCCGCTTCATGCGATCCACAATCTCGTTCCCTTTCTCTGCAGTGTCCTTTGGGTCCTCACTCAGGTTCTGCTGTACCGTTGGCTAGGCCTGAGCCGGTCTTCCGCGCTGCTCGCAACAACTGCAGCTTTTCTTTTCTTGTTATGTGACGGCAATCAGCACCGTTCGTTTGGGAACATGACCTTCGTCCGTCTGTGGCAAGGGAAAGTCATTCTGTGGACGCTCTGTGTGCCATTGACCCTCCTTTTTGCTTTCCGCTACCTGGAAAAGCCAACCCGACAGCGATGGATGCAGGTCTTTCTCGCAACCATTGCGGCACAAGGGCTGAGTGCCACCGGGCTGTTTCTTGTCCCAGCGCTCTTGGTAGCCGTTAGCCTGGCGGCGCTGCTGCAGGGCTGTTCTACCCGGCAAGGTCTGGTAGCGGTGGCACTCAGTGCAACCTCAATCTACAGCGCTCTTCTTTTAGCTTTTATGGCGAGCGGGGCTCTACCAAACTACGACCTTTCAGGTCTCTACTCCACTTGGCCGAATAGTTGGGCTGCCAACGTCGGTCTGGTTATTCACAGTGAACGGGAGTGGGTTCGCAACGCCCTTCTCCTCTTTCTCCTGCCCGTGTTTTCTCTCTCACCAGATGCAGCCCGCCAGCTGATTGTTCTTTCCTTGAATCTCGCCGTTCTGTATTTTAACCCCTGGACGGGTGTCTTTCTGTTGTCTTGGGTAACTCCCGGAGCCTACTGGCGGTTCGTATACCTGTTTCCTTTGCCGCTGTGTGCAGGGCTTCTTGTTGAGTGCTTTCGTCAGGTTTTGTCTTCCTCGACTCACCGTTGGGGACGACTTGGGATAGCGACCATAGTCGCAGCATCGATCGTGTGGGCGTATCAACAGTCAGTTTTGGCTGGACTGTCCTGGAAGAAACCAACGGCCTATCGCTTTCCTCCCACCGCCTATGCCTTTGCCGCTGCGATCCTCAATCGGGTCCATGACCGAAAGGTCCTGGCACCAGAGAGCATCATCTTCGTACTTCCGCTCTTGACCCCCGATGTCACGATCGAATCAGCTCGCCCGTTCCAAACCATGCGAGACTTTGCCAAGCTTGGGCGACCACACGAGGGAACACGACGAGCCGCCGCACAAGCCTTGGTCACTACCTGCCGATTTTCTCTTTCGGCTAACGCCGCGCTGGTCCAATCACTACAGAACGGTGTCGATGCGGTCGTAGTCGGCCCCTGCCCAGATTCTGGAGTCGCCCATCTAGCGGAGATTCTCCAGTCACATGGACGCTGGGTCGAAAGTGAGCGGCAGCATGGGTACGTGCTCTTTCTCTTAACTTCCCCGCTAAGCCAGGCGTCTCCACGCGAACCACTTTCGCGATAAAGAACCGCTCCTTACCGTTTTCCCAGACAACGGCAATTACAACCGAGACTGGGGCTTCCGTCGCGCCCGTGCGGCTTGCGTGATCGTAACGGTCTTCCCGGCAACGGTCACCACTCCCGTCCGAGGAACATTTTTTGGATTAGCCGAGACCGTAAACGTAACAGAGCTACTCCCAACCGCATTCACAGCAGAGGTCATCGTAATCCAGTTCACATTACTGGCCGCAGTCCAACCACAGGTTGACGCAGAAGCCGTGACCCCAATAGTTCCCGAGGCCGGAGCCGCGCCAAAGGAAAGCTGCTGAACAGAGAGCGTCGTCGTACACGCCGGATTTGCTGGCTGGGAGGGCGAAGAGCCGGGGTACAGAAATGTCAGGCCGGCGATATCATCCGCATGAAGCTGCGCTCCTCGCCCATCGAAGTGAACGCTCCCGTACATTGTCGCATCCGGATTCGGAGAATGGCCTAGGCCAACGACATGGCCGAGTTCATGCGTCAGGACCTCGGCAAGTTTCGAGGGAGACTCGAAGACATTGCAGCCTTGCCATCCATCTGCCAACACGACATCACCTTCCACAATTCTTTGGAAGGTGATCCCATTAATCGTCCGCACTTCGCCACTGGCGAAGTATCCACCTACAGCGAGTACCCCGGCACAGTTAACCGGAGGGTCGATCTGCCGCAACGGATCATTAAACGAAATGCTATTCTCTCCGTCCCGTTGGTAGCCAAAGGCCGACGTCGCTCCTCCGTTCAGGAAGAAGAGTCCTGACCCCGCGACAGTGCTCCACGCTTGCAACGCCTGACTAATCACAGTCAGTGCTCCAGCGGGGGCGCCTTGCAAATTCACCTGCATCACAATGGGAATTCCGCTATCCGGCTCGAACCAGCGCGCTCCGGGATTAGTCGCAAAGTTGAACTGTACCCCAATTCCACCCCCTGAAGAGACAGGATCGGCGACAGCCACCGCTGAGCGCAACACCGGCACCGCTCCTCGGACGGTTCGCGCACGAGATCCGGTTTCGGTATAGTGCTGAACTTGGTGTCGCAATTGCGCTACCTCAAAAAAGCCGTGCGCAGCGAGGATATCCGCTTCTGTGTTCGTGCGCCCCGAGGTCACCTCATCTTCTTGAGACCGCTCGTCGCGCACCACCTGTACTCCTGGCGGATGGGGATCTCTATAGGCATAGAGTTTGCCAGTTTCCTGATCGGGAAAGAGCGAGAATTTGCCCTGGTACAACTGGGCCACTCGTGCTGTTCCATCAGCGTTTCTCGTGAGAAACAAAAGAACGTTCTCACCAATAGTGAATTCAGGGGCTCCCTCAATATGAACGATCCCGTCTTCTGTCCGTCCCCCTAATTGCTTGATCGTGAAGGTTCTCCGATCGATTTCCCCTTTCCACACTTCCAAGACCGTTACGGAAATGTATGTACAGATGGCCTCTCCAGTGGGTTCTGTGCGACTTTCGAGCGCAGAGACGTGTCCAACAATGATAGCATCGGCCTGCTGAGCAAGCGCGGCTTCCGTCAGGGGGATGACCACGGACGCTCGCACGTTCGGTGGACCTCCCAGGATTGTCGCAACCAAGAGGAAGGGACAGCTGGCAAGCACTTTCCTCGTGAGCAATCCCGTACCCCTCTTTTTCTGGTCATACCCTGCCCTCAGTGACAACTGCATGTCTCCCTCCTTTTCTCCTCATCAAATTGTTCTTTCGAAACCTGACAGATGAAGACCACGTTTCCTGCATACGTTTGCGTGAAGCCTCTCTTTTGGGGACGAAGGCCCGTCACCGTTCCTTCGTCGCATCAATAAGAGCATCGCCCACACAAGGGGAGAGAAAGACAAGCGCGGGGTTGGCGCTGCTCAATAAAGCGCGGGCACGACCGATCAGGGTGCACGCCGCCATAGAACGCATCTCCTCCACACTTCACGCGGTGCTCAAGCCTGCGCGTCCTGCGAAGGGGAGAGCACTGACACGCACATGTCAGCGCTCCATACCGTTAGTTTCTAGCAGTTATTGATCTTTATAAAACCACAACCCACAGGGGGAAACATCCTTGCCCATTCTGCCTGGGACGTCTTTACCTTCGGGTTTTTGTCCCCAGTCTTCCACCCTAGCGACCATTAGTATTGGCACCTGCTTCAATGCATCCCAGATATCGGAACGTCACCTGAGGTGCCTAATCCCGACCAACATATGTCAACGCCGCAACCGTCCCAGCGTTTATTCCCTGTATCCAAGTACCAGGACCCATTTCGGAAGACCCCAATCTCGGTGCGCCCGTCGCCGTTCCAATCGCCAACGATGGCAAAATCGGTCGCATATCCATATCCTGACAAACAAATATCTATTCCACACCCATCCCAGCGACCGTTTCCGGTATCCAAATACCATGCACCCCGACGGTACACCCCGATCTCAGTGCGCCCATCACCGTTCCAATCGCCCGCGATCGCCTGATCTCCTATCAAACCAAAAGAGGAGATACAAATATCGGTGCCACAGCCATCCCAGCGGCCATTGCCGGTATCCAGATACCACGTCCCATTGCGAAATACACCGATTTTCTCCCGCCCATTTCCGTTCCAATCACCCATAACCGGTTGATCACCTGGAGCCCCAAACCCATAACACCTATCAGTCCCACACCCGTCCCAGCGGCCATTACCAGAATCCAGATACCAGGCGCCACGCCGGAACACCCCGACATCTTTGTGTCCATCGCCTGTCCAGTCCCCTATGACCGGGTAATCGTCGGGATAGCCAAAAGCGAAACAGGTATCGACGCTACAGCCCTCCCAGCGGCCATTACCAGAATCCAGATACCAGGCGCCACGCCGGAACACCCCAGTTTGCGAGAGGGTGGGCTGCGTGACAATTTTACTAAAACTTGCAGTGACATTCTGGGTCTGCGTCATGGTCACCGGACACTCCTTCGATTGTCCAGTACATCCCCCATTCCACCCCGCAAAACGCCAGCCCGTATCGGCAATGGCGGTAAGTGTGACAATAGTGCCAGTCGTATAAGTCTGGGTGCATGCTGGCGTACAGCTCACGCCAACTGGGTTACTGCGTACGGATCCTTCTCCAACGACAGAAACCGAGAGTGACACCTTCTGAATAACTGGAGCAACCTGGCCGCACGCCTCGTTCGAATACGGCGAGTCTCCACTTTCGTTAAACGACCGAACACGATAGCAGTAGGTTTCGCCTGGGGTTGCGGTCGAATCACTGTATGACGTGCTGTTGGCACTCACAGTCGCAATCTGAGTATAGGTCCCCGAAGTATGTGTTCGCCGTTCAACTTTGAAGCCGAGTTCGGTGCTCGCATTGTCCGTCCATGAGAGCGTCAAAGGAGAAGAAAACACCAAGTGAGGGGCACCAAAAACCGCGAGGAAAACACCAACGCAGGTAAGAAGACGAGGTTGTATGAGGCTCGGAATCATGAATCCCCCTTGTTAGCTGAGCGAGCACAGACACCAAGGGGAGCCCGTGTTCGCCTGGTAACTCTGCGACCATATCTTGATTGGCATCAAGATTTAGGCCAGTAGCTTTGCGTCCCACCCTTTCGAGAGGTTTGCCTTTATCAGACGCCCGATTCTCTATCCGTAGGCTCGAAAGAATTTCCTTCCCCCTGAACGACTGTACGTCACCGTTCTAGAGAGAGGCCGGGACTCTATAGAAGGTTGCCAGTCTTCCGTAAAGACCCAAATCTTCCATCCTAATAGGACCTTTGGTCTCTGCCCACATCCAGCATCAAGATCTGTGTGTGGTCGAGGCGGTTTCACTATAAGGCGAGAGACACAAATAACCAAATCTTGAAACCGGAGAATGTCTCTCATTGATCAGCAGCGCAACGGGAGAAAAAGACGTTCATCGTAAGGAGAAAGGGGATACTCCCCTCCCACTCCTTACCCTCATCCTGGCGCAGGCTGTCACTTATGGAGGGGAACCATGCCATACATCCCTGAGCCCGTCAACAACAGCACCTCCGCCACCACTCATGCTTATCGAGATTTCGGGCTTGACAATATTCATGGGTCGCGACGAACACTCACGCCGTCTGCCTCTAGTCTGTCGCGGCGAGCAACGCATACTCTACCCATAGCCTCGTTTGTCAGCGGCAGGGCTTCCGGTGCCGGCCAGTCCTTGCTAACAGCTATGAGATATAAAGTTGCTTGCTATTATTCAGGAGGGAGCAATGGGTCGACTCGACGGAAAAGTGGTGATCATTACCGGAGCAGCGCGCGGACAGGGCGCAGTCGCTGCCGATCTCTTTGCAAAAGAAGGTGCGCAACTTCTCCTCAGCGATATTTTGCCAGAGGGCGAACGAGTTGCGGCGCAACTCGCTTCACACGGCCACAAAGCAGTGTTTCATCACGTCGATGTATCACGCGAAGCTGAAGCGAACAGCCTCGCGGACAAATGCCTTGCCACCTATGGTCGCATAGATGTCCTGTATAACAACGCAGGGATCATTCTGGGCAAACTCTTTCAAGAAACAACCCTAGAAGAGTGGGAGCGGATTCTCAAGATCGACCTCACCGGCCCCTTCTTGGTCAGTAAAGCAGTCGTCCCACAGATGATCAAACAGCAAAGCGGATCGATCATCAACATCTCGTCCGCTGGTGGGATCCTCGGCTATCCTGCAATGGCGGCCTACGGCGCAGCCAAAGGTGGACTAGTAAATCTCACTCGCTGTATGGCAGTCGACCTCGCCCCATACAACATCCGTGTCAACGCTATCTGCCCTGGCGCCATTGATACGCCCATGCCACGCAAATACATCGAGAACATGGAAAATAAAGAAGCGGTGTGGAAACAAATCGGCGACATGCACTTAATTAAACGCTTCGGCACCTCACAGGAAGTGGTCTATCTGGCACTCTATCTCGCCTCAGATGAAGCCAGTTTTATGACTGGTGCCATTATTCCTGTCGATGGCGGGCTCAGTGCATATTAGTTGCTGTTCACACGTGGTCACAAACACCTGGGAGATTGTTCATCGGGTAGGCGACAACGTCTTCCAGCCTGACAAAGAGAGGACAACATGGCACGCGTAGCAATCTACAAACCTGAGACGGTGACCGACCCGATCATCCAGGAAATCTTTAGTTGGGTCACCGAAATGGAAGGAGCCGTCCCGAATCACTTTTATGTCGAAATGCATTTCCCAGAGTATTTGAAAGCCAAATTAGGCTCGACAAAAATTCTGTGGCAAATGGGCGAACTTTCCCTCCCGGAGATTCAACACGTCGGCATTCTTGTGTCCCAGGCCAACGGTTGCTCCTATTGTACTGCGGCATTTTGCACCATCCTGAATTACGGCCTGAAAACGGAAGAAAGTTACGTTCGCAACCTGGTCACCCAGGGGAGCGAGGGGATAACGGATAAGCGGCTAAAAACAATTCTCGACTTTGCCTTGCAGGCCAACAGAGACCCCAAGGCCGTCACAGACGAGGACGTAGCGGGTTTACGGGCCGTCGGGCTAAGCGATAAAGGCATCGTTCAACTGGTACACTTGGTGAGTGATTTCTCCTCGTATAATCGCCTCAATCTCGTTTTGCAGACGGACTATGACTACCGGGACCTCTGGCGTAGCGCGGCCTTCAACTGGCACCCCCTCCCAGGAGAACCCCGAGGAGACAACACGCGCGGGGTCAGACAATAGTCTCATCGCACCTCGGTATGCCTTTTGTCATTCAACTCATCTCCGATCGGCAGCAGTGGTACGAACGCATCTTCCGAGAGAAAGCCGTGCGGCTGACTGCCGCTTTCGGGCAGGGGTTCGATATCTCTCTCGATGAGGTAGAGGAGTATTTTGGAGAGACCCAGGAAGTGTTTGGGGAAACGTTAGGTCCACACGACATGCTGCAGCCTGATGACATCGTGATCGGTACCTGCCGTTTGTGAGTTGTCGACACGATCCAATAGCGGCACTGAACTCAAATGATGACGCGTTGCGGAAATTTCGGAAAGAGCACTGACTGGGCAATTCTCCCCGCAGCAGTATAAAAATGAATCTCGCCATCCGCCCGACACGTCCAGACTTCTTGCGCACCAGAATCAACGTAGAGCTGACGTTTTCCCTGCATTTCGTCATCAGTGTTACTGACAGAGAGAATTTCAACGCAGACTTCAGGGGCAATCGAACACTCGCTTTCGTCCTTAATCTGCTGGAAGCGTTCGGTTGAAGCCCAGGCGACATCTGCGACTTTTGTGCCCCTGGCAGTATGGATCTCACATGCAGTTAATACGCTCCCATCCGTCCGTAGAGAACCAAGGAGAACACTGATCTTTCCTTGGTATGCAGCATGGTACACCTTGGTCGGAGCCATGACGATTTCCCCGCGCTCGTTTGTTTCTATCTTAAACGGCAGATCTTGTAGGCTCGGATGTGTACACACTTCTTCCCAATCCATCCCTTACTCCAGTCCCGTATAATCAAACTCCAGCGGTGTGATATCGCCAGCATCAATCGCACGAATGCGCTCGTCTGATAGCGGATAACTGAACTGCTCGTTCCGCATATGAATGCGTTGCAAGAGGATTTTTTTCGTCATCGCAGCAATCTCGTCCCACTCAGATAGAGTCAGTTCCTGCTTTGCCAACCCAGTAAAACCGGAGCGCATGTGACCGATTTCGTCGTCGTAGACATGTTTACAGGCATTCGCGATGCGATCGTTGACCTCGCCCGACCCCGCTAAACGCATACCAGCACTATACATGCTGCAGTACCCACCTTCCGTGAAGCGCACCGCAAAATATCCAAGCTTTCCGCGTTTCTCACGATAGTCGTAGCGTATGCGGGCCAGTTCATTATCCGACTCCCAGCCGGTGAGTTTTTCAGGATTGAGCTTTTCACCACTGAGGAGGTCATAGATGTCCGCGAACAAACAATAGTGGAAAAACTCGGTTCGCAGGTCATCGATCACATCCAGGACTTCACGACGATCCACTTCTTTATCAATCTTGGAAAAAACGTCACCGAGATAGGCGACCGGCCCCTGAAAAAGACCTTTCTTCTTGTCCCCTACTCCAGACCCCCAAATTTCCTTGAAACATTGCCGCCGTAGCCAGAGTAAATCAGTCTCGGTCGTCCGCTTCGGACTCTGAAAGTAGGTCCACACAACTTCCGCCTCTCCCGCCCAGTACGGGGCAGCGAGATCAACAAGGCGCTTCAGATTTGGATTTACAGACATGGGCAGACTCCAGGCATCAATAAAACGTGACGAGTCACCAGCCTCGTCTCCTTTTCCGTATTACGTTTTACGCCTTACGCTTTACGTATTACATTTTCTCCATTTGATCGCCGAGTTCACAAATCCCCTGGTAGAAAAGCTTCAACGCAGTGAGCGCCAGTTTCATTCCATCGAGAATATCCTGACGGGTTTCAATATCATGAACGTGTCGTGCAATCGGTTCCCACACTCGTCGTCCCGCATGATCGTCATCCGCCTTGGTGTGGTAAGAAAAGAAGAACACCTGTTCGTCATTCAGCGCAAAGGTGCGTTTCCAGACTTCCGCCTGAAAGTTGTGATTCGGCATCGTCGAAATAATGAACTCGTCAACTGAGGTAGCTAACCAGCCAGCGATCCAGTGACGAGTGCGGGCAATGTTTTCCCACACATTAAACGCCACTTCGACCAGCGGCACCGGTGAGACCGTGTTCATCTGTTCATCGGTCAGACCAACATTGCGCCCCATTTGCCACAAGATCGATGTGTGCGGTTGGGCAATCTTGTCATCATAGACCAGTTCTTCGCGCATCTGACCAATCGTTTTTCGCACGACCGCCAGATCTGGGCAGCGACTCATCCACGCTGGTCGCGTCACAGAACTATACAAACGGTTACGCGGAATGTGTTGCAGCAGATAGGCCCGTCCTCGTCCACGCGTCAATGGCTCGTTGAGCCACGGGATCTCTGCCGCCACGTTGAGGGAGTATTCACAAATTTCGTCGATAATTGCTGGAGCAGTGTTCGCGTCTTTCATAATCTCTCGCTCACAACGGTTCCAAGCTTCAGACTCTTCCCTTCCCTACAGTCTCTAGCTTGAAGCCTTTCGCCTACACAATCGGATCGTACGGGAACACATCTGTCGTCACATCAAGTTTGTAAAACGAGCCTTTGAACGCCTGCGGAATAACTTCCGCCACTTTTTCCGGCGTCCAGCCTTCCATGTCGGCCACCTGTCGAATCGGCCGCGGTTGCGAAAACAGGATGATTTCCTTCGCTCGGACGCCAAAAATCTGACCAGAGACCTCCTGCGCAGCGTCACTGGCAAGAAATGCCACCAATGGAGCAATCATCGTCGGATCCATTTTTTTCAACTTTTCGACCCGGCGTTTTTGCGCCTCGGTTTCGGTCGGGATCGTACCGATCATGCGCGTCCAGGCGAACGGCGCAATGCAATTGGCCGTGGCACCATAGCGCCCCAGATCAAGAGCCGTGGCTTTGGTTAGGCCGACAATTCCCATCTTCGCCGCCGCATAGTTTGCTTGTCCATAATTACCAATCAGCCCAGACGTCGAAGTGATATTGATAATCCGTCCGCTTTTCTGTTGACGCATATGTGGGGCTGCCGCACGGGTACAGGCAAACGACCCTTTGAGGTGAACCCCGATCACTGCGTCCCAGTCTTCTTCAGACATGTTGAAGATCATACGGTCCCGCAGGATACCGGCATTATTCACGACAATATCGATCCGGCCAAATTTCTCTAAGGCCGTACCAACAATCTTCTCTCCACCGGCAAGACTCGCTACCGAGTCGTAGTTCGCCACAGCCGTGCCCCCTGCTACCGTAATCTCCGCGACCACTTTATCTGCCGGGGTTTGGTCGTGCCCTTCACCCGCCGAGCTTCCTCCGATGTCATTCACAACGACTTTCGCGCCTTCCTTCGCAAGACACAAAGCCACTCCACGACCAATGCCACCACCAGCACCGGTGACGACCGCCACTTTATCCTTGAGCATCATTTCTTATTCCTTCCGTCTCGAATTACGGAGCCAACCAACAGAAACAAGACTGAGGACAAAGGCAAAAGGGCGAAACGGAAAGAGCGTTCGCAGTGTTGTTTTTCCCCTTTCCCCATTTCCCCGGTTATTCTTTTCGCCTCACTGCTTCTCTTCAAGCGTGAGTGCACCAGACGGACACATTTTGATGGTCTGTCTGATCGCTTCAACCGTGGCTCCGTCTACATTGATCCAGGGATTCTTGTTGACATCGAAAACCTGCGGCAAGCCCTGGACACACTTCCCAGCATGAATGCAGATTTTCTCATCATAACGCACCGTGATTTTATCATTGCGGTATTCTTGCATTGTCCTTTCCTCCTGTAGTCAGTCGCAACGGCGGGTATAGCTCGCCTTCCCCATTTCTCTTTGTCCCTGTTTTCCTTGTCGCCTTTTTCCCTTCGGACTAGGGTTGCCCAAGCACCGCCACACACGACACCGCCCCTGGACCACCGACATTGTGTACAAGCCCGAGCTTGGGATCTTTTACCTGTCGTTGTCCACCCTGTCCGCGCAGCTGGGTAACGATTTCGTAGACCATGCGCACCCCGCTCGCACCAATCGGGTGACCAAAGGATTTTAAACCACCACTCGGGTTCACCGGAATATCTCCGGTCAGCGCAGTGCGGCCTTCCTCAATCAGCTTCGCTCCTTCCCCTTTCTTGGCAAAGCCGAGGTCTTCATAGTTGGTGATCTCCGTCCACGTAAAGCAATCGTGCACTTCGGCAACATCAATTTCTTTCAGTGGATCTTTGATCCCGGCCATGGCATAGGCTTGCGCTGCCGCATTTTGTGTCGCCCGAAAGCCTAAGTAGTCAAAGTTCGGGTCCATAAACGGCCGTCCACTTGTCACTGACAGTCCGACTCCCTTTACCAAGATGTAATCGTCACGATACTTCTTAGCGAGATCAGCGCGGCACACGATCGCCGCCGCAGCCCCATCTGTCGTTGGGCAACAGTCATACAAACCAAAGGGATAAGCAACAATAGGCGCGGTAAGCACTTCCTCGGGCGTGACTTTCCGCTGGAGATGAGCTTTCGGATTCAGAGACCCATTGTAATGGTTCTTCACCGACACCTGCGCCAGAGTTTCCCTGGTCAGCCCAAACGTGTGCATGTAACGGGTTGCTGCCAGCGCGAACAACCCTGGTGCGGTCGACCCATCATTGTGATATGGATGCACGCCTTCGCGAGCGAGTCCACGTCCTGGGCGGTCTTTATATTTTTCGACACCGAGCACTAAGGCGGTATCGTACATCCCCGAAGCCACGGCCAAAACCGCATGACGAAAAGCGTCGGTCCCCGTCGCACAGAAGTTTTCCACCCGCGAGATTGGTTTGTTATACAGCCGCAGAGCATCACCAAGTGAGACTGCAGCTTTGCCATGCCCCTGCGCCGGGGAATAGGTCCCAAGCCAGGCCGCATCAATCTCTTCAGGCGAGATCTTGCCATCATTAAACGCCGCAAAGGCGGCTTCGACAGCCATCTCCTCATACCCTTGGTCGAAGTTGTCACCAAATTTGATACAGCCGACACCAATGACCGCAACTTGATCTCTAATTGAATGGGACATAGCTGTCTCCCTATATATTGTTTGTGGTCTCGCTCCTCGTTTATACGCCCTCACTCCAGACGCGATCAAGCCCGCATTATCGTGCGGGTCGACACTTCCAATAATAGTGATGCATCGTCGATCCCTCTTTACGGCGACGTAACGTCAGGACCACGGGGTCTCCGACGTGGACCTCCTCCGGGTCGACATCGGTCATTTGCAAATACAGTCGCCCTCCCTGCTCTACGTCAACAACTCCCATGATGGTCGGGGAATCTGGAGCAACGTATAAATGGTCACGCGTGAAGGTAAAAATTTGACCACTGCGCTCAAGCGGGACCTCTTGCAGCGAGTCATGATTCTGGCATGAAATACAGACCCGGGCGATCGGATACTGCCGCGTACCGCAACGCAGACATTGACTGCCGTACAATCTCACGTTTTGTTTTTCTTCTTTCGCCAGAAATACGTTAGAAAGTTCGGGACCTTCTTCATTCTCGGCGAAATACGATCGCATCTTCCTGTAAATCTGATAAGAAGGGTAGAGACGCTTTTCACTGAGGTGGTCGGAGAGCGACTGGACACGCGAACGTTTGGAGCTTTCCTCAGTGACGCGGAGCAGAAACCCGTCAGCCCCATCTCCATAACTCAACAAGAGTAAGCGATCTCCAGGTTTCGCCGTTTCTAACGCCGCGGCTAAGAGCAGAAACGGCGCAGCACTCCCGCAGGCACCGACCTCTTGGAACAGTGCATTCTGGATTTGTGCCTCCTGAAAGCCAAGCTTCTTCGCAACATTCATATGCGCTCGACCATCAGGAGACGGGAGAATAATCTTGGCGCAGTCTTGCGCTTGTACCCCGTGTTTTTTTAGGAGGGCTTGCCCGACGGCTACCAGGTTCGCCTGATACCCCCGCTCGGTCGCAAAACGCGAAGACTGCGTCTGAATACAACCATCCGTGTCTCGCCGCCATTCATCTAAGAAATCGTCCGAGCGGGAGTCGCCACCGAGGATCTCGGCAATAACGTTCTCGCGTCCGACCATGACCGCGCTCCCAGCGTCCCCAAACCATTCTTCTTCGTTCTCCTCAGGTTGCCCATCACGAACGTCTCCAGAGGCAACGAGAACACGAGAGAGACGGCCGCTGTTCACCGCATCAATCGCCGCCCGCAGCGCGGTCGTGGCTGCACGAATGCTGCCACCGAAATCGGCAGTTTCGCACTCGGGCGGCAAATCACAGGCAGCCGCCATAAAACTCGCCGACGAACGTTGCCAAAACGGCGCGGAGGTAGAGGCAAAATATAAGGCACCTAGACCGGGCTTTCCGCGCTCTTCAAGACATCGCTGGGCTGCCTCAAATCCTAACGTCAATGCATCTTCATCAAAGTAAATCGCTGCGCGCTCGCCTTTGCCCGAGCGTTTGGCCCAGGCTTGACCGATCTTTTCACGTTCAAGGCGGTACAACGGAACGTGATAACCACAACTAGTGATACCGATCATCCGTATTTTCTCCTCAACGTTCTCAGCTTTCGGAACGGGGGGTCTAGGCACCGCAGGAGAACGGCGAAACGGAAGGAAACTTCTCCAAAACCGGAACCACCTACTTTGCCCCCCATTTCCCCTTTTCTCCATTTGGCCTTTTCCCTATGCTGCAAGTCCCGCCGCCCGCGCCCGTTCGAGAATAATCCGCGCTCGGGTTAAGTGCGGGACGTCTACCATCTGCCCCTTAAAGCTGAATGCCATTTTCCCAGCTTTCTGATTTTCTGCGAATGCGTCCAGCAATTCCTGACTTTCGGCAATTTCTTCGGCTGAGGGCGTGAATACCTCATTCACCACTGTAATCTGCGTTGGGTGAATAGTGATTTTTCCCGTGAATCCCATCCATGCCCCTTCGAGGCAATCACGGCGGAGTCCTTCTGTATCCTGAATATCAACAAAAACCGTATCAAGTGGTTGCACCCCAGCCGCAGTGGCGGCAAGCAGCGTCATAATCCGTGCATAACGAAAGACTTCCAGGAATTGCCCGTTTTCGTCGCGATTACGGCGCGCCCCAATCGACGCCGACAGATCCTCCGCGCCCCACGACAGGGCGTCAACGCGCGGGCAGGTTCCGAAATCACGGATATTAAGTAGTCCTTGCGGGGTTTCGGTCGCTAACACCACAAGTTTAACGAGTCCTGGGGCAAAACCAAGCTCACGCTCACGGCGACTGAGAATAGTGTCAATTTTCAGCAGGTCGTCCTTAGTTCGCACTTTGGGCACCAAATAGGAATCTGGTCGCCCTTCCATTGTCGCTTCCAGGTCACGCACTCCCCACGGCGTGTCAAGCGGATTCATGCGGATCATGCGCTCCTGGCGACCAAAATCCACAGTCTTCAACCATTTGGTCACCACAGCGCGGGCTGAGTCTTTATTCTCCGGGGTAACCGAGTCTTCCAAGTCAAGCACCAGCGAATCGGCTGGCAAAGCCAGCGCTTTCTGTAACATCTTGTCATTCGCGCCAGGAACAAAGTGTACCGCGCGACGTAGACGGGACATAAGAACCTCCAAATTCAGTACAAAACGTAATACGTAAAACGTAACAGGGAAAAATCTGCAGTCCCCGGTTTTTCTTGTCTTTATTGACGTTTTACTCTTTACGCTTTACTGTCCCTCCTTCTTCCGCATCATCCCCGCGCGACGGCATTTCATGACCACTTCACCGCGTTGGTTGGTCGCACGATGCTCGAAAACCACAATGCCCCATTGCGGACGTGATTTCGATTCCCGTTTTTCTACGACTTCGGTCTCCGCGTAGATCGTGTCACCAATGAATACCGGCTTGGGAAACTCAACCTTCTCGAAGCCAAGGTTGCCGACCGTCGTCCCGAGCGTTGTATCCGCAACCGACACCCCAACCGCGAGACCGAGGGTAAAGATACTATTAACGAGACGTTGCCCAAACTCGGCATTTTTCGAGAATTCGGCATCAAGATGCAGAGGTTGCATGTTCAACGTCAACGTACTAAACAAAAGATTGTCGGTCTCTGTCACTGTCCGTCCAGGTTGATGCTTAAACACATCGCCAACGTTTAATTCATCAAAATGCTTTCCCGCCATGGTAACCTCCTTCGGGTGTGGGAGTGCAGGTTTCCTTACCACTTCTGCAGCGGTCATGCCACCATGAGAAAACGGATAAGGGATAAGGGGCAAACAAGGCAAGGATTCGTCTCTACCCTTATTCTTTTCTTTCTCCTTTATCGGTTTCTCCCTTTCTCCTTTCCCCTGTCCCCGCTGTTTGACTTGCCGGGCAAGATTTCCTAATGTACCCACGCCCAACGGCAATCCCGTAGCAAAGGAGTTGGTCAATGGATTTCGATTTCTCACCAAAGGTGAAAGATCTACAGAAACGCGTGCAGCAGTTTATGGATGAGCACGTCTACCCGAACGAAGATGTCTATCATAACCAGGTCGACCAGCAAGGCGACCGCTGGCAAATCCCGCCGATCATGGAAGAGATGAAGGCAAAAGCCAAAGCCGCGGGACTGTGGAACCTATTTCTCCCTGAAAGTGGTCGTGGCGCAGGACTGACCAACCTGGAATATGCGCCGTTGTGTGAAATCATGGGTCGGGTCCACTGGGCTCCGGAAGTATTCAACTGCTCCGCTCCCGACACCGGCAATATGGAAGTATTGGAACGGTACGGCACCGAAGAACACAAGAAGCAGTGGCTGGAGCCGCTCCTGGAAGGGAAAATCCGTTCTTGCTTCGCTATGACCGAGCCAGCGGTCGCCTCCTCTGACGCCACCAACATTGAGTCGAGCATCACCCGCGATGGCGATTTTTATGTGATCAATGGTCGCAAGTGGTGGTCCTCTGGTATGGGCGATCCCCGGTGCAAGATCATCATCTTCATGGGAAAGACCGACCCGAACAATCCTGACCGCTACCGACAACAGTCACAGATTCTTATTCCCCGCGACACCCCCGGCATTAAGATTTTGCGCATGCTTTCCGTCTTTGGGTATGACGACGCACCGCACGGACACGCGGAAGTCGAGTTCAAAGACGTACGCGTCCCGGCTTCCAACATCATCCTGGGCGAAGGCCGGGGGTTTGAGATCGCCCAGGGCCGTCTCGGTCCTGGCCGTATCCATCACTGTATGCGCCTCATTGGCCAGGCTGAACGTGCGCTGGAAAAGATGTGCAAACGCGCGTTGTCTCGTGTCGCGTTCGGCAAAGCGGTCGCAGACCAAACCGTTACGCAAGAACGCATCGCCGAGTCGCGTATCCTGATCGATCAGGCCCGGCTCTTGGTGTTGAATGCCGCCTATATGATGGATACGGTCGGCAACAAAGCGGCACGCAAAGAAATCGCCATGATTAAGGTGGCAGCACCCAACATGGCCCTGCAAGTGATTGATTGGGCGATGCAGGTGCATGGTGGTGGGGGCGTCAGCCAAGATTTTGGTCTTGCCAGCGCATACGCCCAGGCACGGACCTTACGCTTTGCTGATGGGCCGGATGAGGTGCATCGCAACCAAATCGCTCGGCTTGAGCTGAAGAAGCACGCCAATGCCTAGAGCACAGTATTTCCCCTGATCCCTCGGTACCGGGGGTTGCCCTTGCTTACCCACCGACAGCTCTCTGGGGTGGGATAGAGGAAGGAAATCCCCGGAAAATCGTTGAGACAGAGAAGGTCGAATGATAAGGTAAAATTAGGAGGGGCCAGGCAATCGGCACATGGGAGAACCGAAAGAAAGGAGCGACGACGTGTTGGTGGCATACCTTCGCGCTGGCATGGAACAGGCGCATTATGAAATGATTGAGGACGCGGACCCATTCTACGGGGAAATTCCTGGAGTCGAAGGTGTATGGGCAACGGGAAAGACGCTAGAAGAGTGTCGCGACCACTTAGCTGCCGCGCTGGAGGATTGGGTCTTATTCAGTGTTGCCCAAGGGTATGAACTTCCTGTCCTCGGAGCAGTCCACTTATCCGTTCCTCAACGTGTGGCCCAAGAATAATGGGGGAACTTGTTCCTGTCTCTCGCAGCGATTTAATTAAGAAGCTATTGGCTCTCGGTTTTCACGGTCCCTACACCGGTGGACGTCATGAATTCCTCCTCCGCGGCAGTCGGCGCTTGATCATCCCAAACCCACATCGTGGAGATGTCAGCGTTGACCTTTTGACCCGAATCCTCAAGCAGGCAGGCGTATCTCGGGAAGAGTGGGAAAGGACCGAGTAACTACCACCGTTTCAAATTGAGGCATTTGTCCATTGAATCATTTGTTCATTGAGCCATCGGATCATTGATCAAAACATTGCTACAATTCTCAATTCTTCAATCGTCAATGACTCAATCACTCAATGACTCAATTCCTCCAGAAGCCCCTTCGCCTCTTGCAAATCCTTGGTATCGAACCCTTCTGTAAACCAGTTGTAGACCGCGGATAGCATACGGTGAGCTTCGTCGAGTTTGGTGCGTGTTTCGTGGTGCGTGATCCGTGCTTCATGCTGCGTGGCTTGTTGTTGTCGCAGCCGGACCAAGCTCATCACCGCGCGCAATTCCAGCGACTTGGCTTGTTGTTTTTGCGTCACCTCTATTGCTTTGAGGAAACACGCTTCGGCTTCTGCCTCCGCTTGGGTCCCGGGGGGTAGGGGCTGGGGGCTGGTATTGTCAGACTTGTCTTGACTTGCCTGGGGCCTGTCCGAGACTTGTTCGAGACTTGCCTTGGACTGAAGAGTGAGTTCTCCCTTGATCCGATACAGCTCAGCCTCGTACATGCGCTCATCATTCTTCTCCACCAGAGTTAGCGCCTCGCCTACCGTCGCCAGACCATCGTTTATCTGTTCTATCTTTCCATACGTCTCGGCTAGTAAGGCTAGACACCACGTCCATGCTAACTCAAACCCTACGGCCCGAGAGGCGGCCAGCCCCTGGCGCATCTGTACAATTCCCTCCTCTAACTGCCCCAGCTCGGCCAACGCCCAGCCCCGCCAGAACGTTCCCAATGCCAGAAAATTTGGAAACCCGTGCTCGGTCGCAAGGGTAATGGTTGCCTCTGCTCGCTCTTGTGCTGCGTGTCCTTCCCGGCGGTATTGATGAAGCATGCCTGCGAAGCATAGAGCAAAAGCCCGACTAAAGGGGTGAGAGAGTTCCTGAGCCAGGGTGAGCGCTCGGTGGCTCTTCTGCAAAGCTTGGTCTGGATAGCCAAGGAGCCACAGAATACAGGCTAGATCGGCCTGGCAAATGACTCCGGGGTCCTGTTCCCCATACATGAATGCGAGGGAATGATGCTGCTGGGGGTTGTAGAGCGCCAGGCTCTGTTCCAGGTGTTCTCGGGCATGACCCCAATCTCCTAGCGCCCACAAAGTTGCTCCCAGCGTGTAATATGCCTCCAAGAGGAGAGTGCGGTCTTGTACGCGCCGAGCCACTGAGAGGAGCTGCTCTGCCAGCTCATGCGCGGTCTGAGGCTCTGCTCGTGCGTAATAAAACATCCACAGTCCCCACAGGGCAGGAAAAAGCTGAGGAGTGTCTCCCATTTGCTGACAGAGATATCGAGCGCGGGTATAGGCACGCTCTACTTCTGGGGCGGCATAGCCTTTGATAGCCATCAGCGGCGCACCCAGAGCGACTTGCAGCGTGAGCTCTTGCTGGGTACGCTCGGGGGTGTCCGACAAGAGCCTGAGCAATTCCAGGGCCATGGTCAGGTGCGTGGTCGCTTCAGCATTGGCCGAGCGTTGGGCCGCCTGTTGCCCCGCCAGCTGCAGATACTTGATGGCCTTCTCGGTGTTACCACTGCGACTGTAGTGATACGCCAGATCACTGTAGTGCTCCGGCAGCGTTGCAGTGTAAAGCGCTTCCAAAGCCTGTCCTGTTCGTTCGTGCAACAGCTTGCGTTGCTCCTGCAACACCGTCCCGTAGGCGACCTCCTGCGTCAACCCATGCTTGAAAATATACTCGCTTTCTGGGAATGCCGGTTGTTCGTAGAGAAATTCCTTATGCTGCAGCGAGGCCAACAGGCGGTAGAGATCGGCTTCGGGTTGGGGAATGACTTGGCGGATCAGGCTCAGTGGGAATTGCCGGCCAATGACCGCGAGTTGTTGCAAAAGGGTTTTCTCGTCGGGCGCCAGGCGATCAATGCGGGCGGCGAGGACAGCTTGCACGGTCGTGGGAATATGAATGTTTTGTGGTAGGGGCACGGCGCGCCGTGCCTCTACACCGTCGCGCACCAACACGCCTTGCTCGCGCAGCTCCTGCACGATCTCTTCCATGAAAAACGGCGTGCCTTGGGTTTTGTCCAGGATGAGCTGTTTGAGGGCATGGAGATTATTATCCATCCCCCTCACTCTAGCTCTCTCCCCAACGGGGAGAGAGGATGCTTCTCCCTCTCCTCTCTGAGGAGAGGGCTGGGGTGAGAAGGGATCGCCAAGCAGTACGTCAAGAAATTCTTCGGCTTCCGCACGTCCGAAGGGAGCCAGGCGTAACTGCGCATAGTACGTCTTCTGTCCCCATTCATGCCGATACTCTGGACGGTAGTTCGTGAGCAGCAGAATTTTCGCCGATGCTACACTTTCGCCGAGTACGTCCAAGAAGCCTTGGGTCTCTCCGTCAATCCAATGCAGGTCCTCAAAGATCAACACCAGCGGTTGATTCAAGCTCTCACGCAGAAAGAGCTTCTTCAACGCCTCAAATGTCCGTCGCCGGCGAATCTGCGGGTCCATCTGCGCCAACGGCGAGGGCTGCTCTTCAATGCCGAGAAGGGCGAACAGATACGGTAACGTGTCTTCCAGGCTGCGATCGAGATTCAGCACTTTGCCCGTCACCTTTTCTCGGCGCTTGCGTTCATCGTCTTGGGCTTCAATGCGAAAATAGCTCTTGAGTAGTTCGATCACCGGCAAGTACGCCGTCGCTTTACCGTGGGAGACCGAATAGGCTTCCAGCACCAAGCAGCCTCCCAATGAGAGCAGCTTGAACTCATAGAACAACCGCGACTTCCCCAGCCCCGGCTCTCCCATCGTGCCGACGATTTGTCCGTGGCCAGCTTTGGCCTGTTCTAAGGCTTTGTTGAGCTGTTCCATTTCACTCTGGCGACCAACGAACTGCGTCAATCCATAGCGACTGGCGCTCACTTGTAAGCGCGTGCGTAACTGTCCCACGCCCAACACTTCGTAGATATGGAGCGAGTCCGCCACCCCTTTGATCTGCGTCGGTCCTAAGTCCTTAAAGGCGAAATACCCGTCGGTCAGACGGTGGGTATGGGCAGACACGACAATGGAACCCGGAGTGGCCAACTGTTCCATCCGTGCGGCAAGGTTAGTCGAATGCCCCACCGGTACGTAATCGGCGTGCAAATCATCCTTGCGAATCGAACGCAGCACCACTTCGCCCGTGTTTAGTCCCACTCGCATCAGCAGGGGCGGATAGCCTTGCTGCCGTAAGGTGTCCGCATACCGCCGCATCGTGTCTTGCATCCGCAAGGCGGCATAGAGCGCTCGTTGGGGATGATCTTCATGCGCCAGCGGCGCCCCGAACAAGGCAAAGATCCCATCGCCCAAGGCCTGCGCGACAAAGCCCTCATACTGATGCACAGCATCCATCATCAGTTGCAGTGCAGGATCAATAATCGCCTGTGCTTCTTCCGGATCGAGCCCTTCGATCAATGCCGTCGAGCCTTTGAGGTCGGCAAACACCGCAGTGATGGTTTTACGCTCACCATCCGTTACGGACACAGCACGGATGCGCTCGGCCAGATGCACAGGCGTATAAGCAACCGGCGGTTGGGTCTCAGGGATCGAGGAGCTACTGACTACTGACTGCTGGCTCCTGGCTCCTGGTTCTTCGCCGACCCACACCAGCCCACGCCCGTCCTCATCAGCAATCTCGGGGTGAGCAAAGCGCAGTTCTTCTTTGAGATCTTCCAGATACTCATCATCCAGAGCAAACCGCCGCTTGAGGCCGCGATAGGAGACCCGTTTTTCTTGCCGCAGTAGCGCCAGCACGTGAGCTAACACTTCATCAAATGTCATTGTTTCCCCAATCCTTGCGCCCTGATGCACTTTTCCCTGTCTGCACTATGAACAGTGAACTAGTGGAGTCTATCCTCATAGAGCCCATATCTCCACTTCCACCGCGCCACAACGGTTCCGTACGATCAGCGCTGCTTACAAGACATTCCCCGACCACAAATCATGCAGGAACTCATCCACTGGCACAATCTCGATATGATCGTCAGTGGTTCTGCGCCAGTGCTCGTTACTGACGACGATCATCCGCGTCAGGGAGAGTTCTTGCGCCAAGGCGCGTACGCCACGGAGGTCTTGCTCTCCCACGCGCTCTTTCGCTTTCACTTCGATGGCGACCGTGTCACCCACGAGAAAATCCACTTCGTGCTTGCTATGCGTACGCCAGAAGGTCAGCGCTGCACGGTTACGCGTGTAGTCCAGATACGCACGCAGTTCCAGGAAGATGAGATGTTCGAGGGCTCGACCATACTCGCTGGTGCGCGGGCGCACCTCTTCACGCCCCATCAGCGCGTGCACGACCCCCACGTCAAAGAAGAAAAACTTCGCGGTGGCCACGGCTTTACGCGTCGGGGTCTTGCGAAAGGGAGACAATTGATAGCCCACGAGCGTATCTTCAAGAATGCGATAGTAGTTTTGCACCGTGCGACTTGGTACGGCGGCATCGCTGGCGATTTGGGTGAAATTTAACAGTTCTCCGTTGGAGAGCGCCGCGACCTCCAGAAAGCGGGAGAAGGCCTCAATCTGACGAGTGAATCCTTCGGCTTGGATTTCTTCCCTGAGATAGGTGCCGACATAGGCGGCAAGATCCTCATGCGGAATAGCCGAGGTCAGCACCGAAGGCAGCCCCCCAAGTTGTAAGCGTTTTTCCAGGTCACGAAACTCCACTTCTGGCGACACCAACGGGTGGAGGCGCACGGTCAGGGCACGACCAGCCAGCAAATTCGTGGACTTTTGTCGCAGTTTACGAGCGCTGCTGCCGGTCAGAATGAAACGGAGGGATTTGTCTCGTTCGATCAGCAGGTGCACTTCATCAAGCAGCGCCGGGAGTTTCTGAATCTCGTCAATGACAACGAGCGTCTCGCTTGGCGTTAGTGATTCGCGCAGAATCTCTGGGCGGGCGCTGAGTTCACGAAACGTCCGTGCATCGAGCAGATCAACAAAGCGAGCGCGCGGATACCGCTCATGTAGGTAGGTGGTTTTCCCGGTTTGGCGTGGACCAAAAAGAAAAAGCGACCGATGCTCCAGAAGCGCTTCCAGGTTGAGAATACGTTGATACGGCATAGGACAGAATCATAGCGATCGTTCAAAAAGTCGCAATTATATTTCGGATTTTCATGAAAATTACGAAAAAATGGTTCGGATTTTTCTTATAAGGGAGAGTAATCCGCCAACCACCGATAACACAATCGCTCAATGACTCAATTCCTCCAGTAGCCCTTTCGCCTCTTGCAGATCTTTGGTGTCAAACCCTTCGGTGAACCAGTTGTAGACTTCGGAGAGCATACGATGAGCCTCGTCGAGTTTGGCACCTGATGGGTGATCCGTGGTACGTGTTTCATGTTGCATCGCTTGTTGTTGTCGCAGCCGGACCAGACTCACCGTCGCCCGCAGTTCGAGCGATTTGGCTTGCTGCGTTTGGGCAATCTCAATGGCTTTGAAGAAAGCATATCCGAAGACACAAATCCCCCCGCCAGTCGCCTTCGCGTCTGTCAGCCCCCTTTGGCAAAGGGGGCGGCGAAGGCGGAGCTGAGCGGGGGATTTAGCACACACCGCGAAAGAACAGAGGTGAGAGTTATTCGGATAGGCTCTTAATGTCAAAGTAGCTCTTGAGCAGCTCGATGACCGGCAAGTACGCCGTCGCTTTACCATGTGACACGGAGTACGCCTCCAATACCAGACAGCCGCTGAGGGAGAGCAGTTTGAACTCATAGAACAGCCTCGACTTACCCAAGCCTGGCTCGCCCATCGTTCCCACGATTTGCCCGTGCCCAGCTCTCGCTTGTTCTAGCGCGCGCTGGAGCTGCTCCATCTCACTCTGGCGTCCCACGAACCGCGTTAGTCCGCGCCGGGCCGCGCTGACTTGTAAGCGGGTGCGCAACGGACCTGCCCCCAGTACCTCATAGATGTTGAGCGATTCTGCCCCCCCTTTGATCTGCGTAGACCCGAGATCTTTGAAAGCGAAATAGCCATCGATTAGCCGGTGGGTGTACGCCGAGACCACGATCGTGCCGGGAGTGGCCAACTGTTCCATGCGGGCTGCGAGATTGGTGGAATGCCCAACCGGCACATAATCCGCATGCAAGTCATCCTTGCGAATCGAACGCAGCACCACTTCGCCGGTATTGAGACCGACCCGCATTTGCAACGGCGGGTAGCCTTTCTGTCGCAACGTATCCGCATAGCGGTGCCTCGTCTTGCATCCGTAGCGCGGTAGACATGGTACGTTGGGGATGATCTTCATGCGCCAGCGAAGCACCGCACCCGCCGCAAAAACGATCTCCCCCGTCATTCTCAAACCTACACTGGGGACACAAAACCGGAAGCGCCTGCCCACAGGCAGAACAGAATTTTCGACCAGTTCTGTTCTCGGTGTGACACTGCGGGCAGGTCATGTTTGCGTCCTTGTCCTCATGGTCCGGCTTCACTGGCGAAGTGAGGTAACATCCATCGGACTAGGGCTCTCTCCTTTTCGCCGTTTCCCATTTTCCCGTTTATCCTTTATCCCTTATCCTTTTATCCATTTCCCCGTTTTCCCGTTTTTTCACCGCCCCGGAAACCGCTCCTGCAGCCATTCGACAATCACTTTCATCGACCCATCTCTTCCGCCTTGGTTCGGCTTGGACGGTAACGGATAACCAAAATGGTCGGCATCGACCTGAGCGAATTGTTTGTCCGTGGCTGGTGACTGCTGATAAATCGATTCCGAGTCCTCGGGGTAAATCGCGTGGTCGCCGGTGTAGTTCACCACGAGGGTTGGAACGGTGATCTTGGGAATACAGTCCAGCACTGCCGCCCGAGACGACAAGCCTGACCAGGTACTCAGCCAAGCACGCGGGGTTTGATACTTGCCGAATCCGGCTTCGTGATAGTTGAACAATTCCGGTCGCGGCGACCACAGCGATCCATAATCGCGTGACGACGGGCAAATCGATTGATCAGCATAGGCCAGATTCGCCTCGGTACGGTGAATCTCCATATAGCGTCCCACCAACACTCGGCGACCAATGAACGAGCGTCGTTCTAAAGGGAGGGTGTCAAATTCAGGCTGACGCGCCAGCTCTTGAAAGTAGCGTTGCTCTTCAATGTAGCGCCGCGCAATCGCATCGATGCGAGCAACGCGTGCCATCTGAGCGGCCCGGTAATGTACAATGAATTCGGCGCTGTATTTACTCGATTCCGGTGGCTCGCGGAAGCCATTCGCCGGGTTATACATGTCGAGACTGGGGTCACAGGAAAGCGGATCGTTTTCGTCGGTCACTGATGGATCAAGCGCTTTCTGCAAAAACTTCCCCTCGCCCAGGTGGGCCGCCAGGATCACCATTCCGTCAAGCGGAGGCAGGTTAAAACGATTCAGATCGTAGGGATCGCCTGCCGGGGTGGTCGTCAATCGCTGGGGAGGATTTGTCACCGCTTGCGACTGATAAAAGGAATAGAGCGATCCTCCACCACTGTTGCCAATGCACACGACCTGCTGGAATCTGCGTCCTTTGAGCATAGAGATACCGGCAGCAATATCCGGGATTAACATTTCGTGAATGCAGGCAATGTCATTGCTTGGCCAGCGCCCCTCCTGGCCAAAGGCGGCGTAGCCCGCGTCCAACAGATACGGAATAGCATAGTGCCGGGTCATGTCGGCACGCGGATGCATCAGACACACAACCGTTTTCTCTCCGCCTTGGCTGTAGAGCACCCCTTTTGATTCACCCCGGTCTTCGGCTTGCAGCGGAATGACTTCGTAATTCACGCCGGTTGGTAGTTTGTCAAATGAGATGAGACTCATCCCTGCCGCGGAATACCGCGGAATACGTGGGAATGGCATAACCCCTCCTCTTTGTCGTACGGTAATAGAGACTGAGTAGCGAGGACTGAGGACTGAGTCTATAGGAGGGTTAAG
Organism: Binatia bacterium; assembly: GCA_050187625.1. Classification (GTDB taxonomy): domain Bacteria; phylum Desulfobacterota; class Binatia; order Bin18; family Bin18; genus JBFWXH01. The sequence continues at coordinate 24,844 of JBFWXH010000019.1, read as the reverse complement.
CAAGCAGGATAAAGGATACGGGAGCAAGAAATAAGAGACGATCCGAAGTCTTCCTTTCCATTATCCCTTCCCCTTTATCCTTTTCCCCATTTCGCCATTTCCCCATTTTTCCCGTCTCTCCGTTTCCCCTTTTTATTGCACCAAATCATGCGCGGAGGAGGCCGCAACACCGAGGATGTGGAGCAAGCGGTCCTTGATCTTCACCGCCGCTTTTTCTACTGCCACCCCCTTGGTGGAAACCGTAATGCGTCCGCCAGCAATCATGTCGTGGCCACCTGCAGAGGAACTCCCCAACACCTTCTGTAAGATTTCTCCGGCATTGACATCGCGGACGACCGTCCGAAGCGACACATACAAACTGTCATGGTAATGGCCTATGGCCATCGACCAGTCGGCTTCGTCCAAGCGCAACAAAAAATCCGCTACTTCGGCGACCATGTCGGGGTACTGCACCTCATGGAGCACCGAAATCACCACTTTGTCATAGAGAACCGCTTCTTCCAGTGCGTCACGAAACACCTTGAAATATTCACGCGGGACACGGGCATTCTCGATTTTGGCCAAGCGTCGCTTATTGGTGTAGGGATAAAGAAATTGACACGCAGCGATGTCCTTGGGCGTGGCTTCGCGTCCGAGATCCTGGGTTTCGGCATTAATACCGTAAAACAGGGCGGTTGCGAGTTTACTCTCAACATCGACTCGTGTCTCTTTGATATATTCCGTCAAGATCGTTGAGGTCGCGCCATAGTGATCGCGCAAATCCAGGAACGGTACCCCCTCGTATGTTCCGTACGCCGGGTGATGATCGATCACAATAGTGGGAACCACATTCTCCGGCAGCGAATTGTTCCGCCGTCCAGGCTGGGTATCGACGAGGGCAATTTGCGGCTTGCTCGCAAAGTCAATCTCACCGATCGGCACCAGTTTGATGTTGAGGTAACGCAACATAGCCCGATTCTCAGCCCGACCGACAATACCGCCCAGGGCAATAACAATGTCCTTGTCTTCTTGCGCACGATTGATCAGAAATTGTAATGCCGCAGCACTGGCGAGCGCATCAGGGTCAGGATTATCGTGCGGTAAAATCACCAACCGGGCAGGATCCTCAGTCACCCGTAGCAAACGGTGGAACATGCTTTTTGGTGGGATAACCATAAATGGTAACGGGATTATAAGAAACTTAGACTTTGGTTGTCTATCCCCCGCTGACCCCTTGCGAGGAGAAGACTTTCCCAGCAAGATAAGGAAGTTAGCAAAATACCCAGGAAAGCACATAGGGGGGGTACCGTATGCCTCACGAAATACGTGAACGTTTTGCGCAGCTTGTCGGTGGTCCAGAAGAAGTGCTTGATCTCGCCGAGGCCGCCCTACTCATTGCCAAAGAAGAACAACCAGACTTGGATATTGCGACCTACTTGCAGCGGCTCGACGAACTCGCAGCAGCGGTACAAACGCGCTTGTCAGAGTCACCAACCGCTGACGAAATCATCCTGAATCTTAATATTCAGCTTTTTCGTGAAGAAGGCTTTCGTGGCAATACCAGTGCGTATTACGACCCAGCCAACAGCTTTCTCAATGAAGTGCTCAACCGCAAAACCGGGATACCTATTACACTCTCCGTTGTATACATGGAAGTCGGTAAGCGGCTCGGTCTGAGTCTCGCTGGAGTAGGGTTTCCCGGCCACTTTCTCGTCAAACACAGTGGCCCTGAGGGAGAAACTATTCTTGATCCATTTCTCGGTGGTATTACGCTCGATCATGACCAACTCGCTCACAAGTTGCGGACGATGTACGGCGAGCAAAACCCGCTGGTGACACAAATTCCTCAGCTCCTCGCCTCGACCAGTAAGAAAGAGATTCTGGTTCGCATGTTACGCAACCTGAAAGGCATCTATCTGCAGCAAAATGACTTTCAGCGCGTCTTAAGTGCAATCGACCGGATATTGCTCATTATTCCAGACTTTCCCATGGAAATCCGTGACCGTGGTGGAGTGCGGCATCGCTTGGGACAACTGCAGGCGGCACAGCGTGACTTTCACCGCTATTTGGAGCTCGCTCCCGATGCTGCCGACGCTGACGCGGTGCGGGTCATGCTCCGTCGGATGACAGCGCAGCTGAATTGAAGAGCAAAAACGTAATGCGTAATGCGTAATGCGTAAAAACAAGAATTGCTGCTGCCTCTTGAATTACGTTTTACGTTTTACTTCTTAACTCTTTTTACGTTTTACATATTTACGATTTACGACTTATGAGTTCTCCCATCCGCGTCTCCGCTGGCCTCATCACTCGTAAGGGGAGGGTTCTCATCTGCCAACGCCGTGCAACGGATTTGCATGCATCACAGTGGGAGTTTCCCGGCGGCAAAACCCACGACGGCGAAAGTGAAGCCGATTGTTTACGGCGTGAACTGCAAGAAGAGTTACAGATCCACGCGACTATTGGTGCTATGCTTGAACGTACCACCCATAGTTACCCGAACGGACGAACCGTTGCCTTAACCTTCTTTCATGTGCCAGCGTATTCGGGAGAAATTGTGAATATGCAGTTCCAGAAACTCACCTGGGCGAGTCCCGAAGGCTTACTGTCCTACGACTTCCTTGAAGGAGATCGCGACTTTGTCGCCCGTCTCGTTCGAGGCGAATGGGCTTCTCTCTTCGCAATGCCGAACGTCGACCACTAAACTTCGAACTCACTATGACCCGCCAGCAAACATTCGCCGCCTTTTTCTTTGCCGTCTTTCTCTTTCTCCTTTCTCAGCTCTACTCCCTGTTCTCTTTGTTTCTCAAACCCCTGACATGGACGCTGATCCTGGTTCTGACCTTCTATCCGGCCTTCTCACTTCTTTTGCGTCTGTTTCGTGGCAGGCGTTCGGCTGCAGCATTGACCCTGACCCTATTCATCATGTTGCTCGTCATTGTCCCGCTCTCGTATCTTTCCACTCTACTGACCGCGCAGATGATCGGCTTTTACCAGGGGGTGCAAAATGCAGTAGCGTCAGGCGAACTGCAAACACTCTTGTCGAGTTGGCAGGAGACTTCGCTCGGGCAACTGTGGATGCAATGGGCACCACGCATTGAAATGTTAGAGATCGATGTTCCAGGTCTCCTGCTCAAAGGAGCCAATGCCGCCAGCCAATACATTGTCAGTCATGCCACCGACGTAGCGAAAAATCTCCTCGGCCTAGCCTTCAATTTCCTGATTGTGAGCTTTAGCCTGTTCTTCTTTTTTCGGGACGGTGAGAGTCTGTATGAGACGTTCCGGGATCTGATTCCGATGGAACCGCATCATAAAGAAGAGATCTTTCGGCAATTTTATGAGACGGTCTCTGCGGTGGTGCAAGGGATGGTGATCACGGCGGTAGTACAAGGATTTCTCGCCGGCATTGGTTTTCGTGCGGCGGGCCTGCCGTATAGTTTTTTTCTTGCCTGCGCGGCTGCTGTGTCATCACTCCAACCCTTTGGCGGCACCGCTGCTGTCTGGTTGCCCTGTGCCATTTACTTGGGCTTAGTCGGCTCGTGGGGGTTGGCAATCGCTCTCACGGTGTACGGCATTTTTATCATCAGTGGGGTGGATAACATCATCAAGCCGTTCTTCATCGGCGAGCGCACCAAGTTACCTACGCTGTTTCTCTTTCTTGGGATCTTGGGTGGGTTACAAGCGTATGGTTTTCTCGGCGTGTTTCTCGGCCCCGTTATCCTGGCGATTATTGTTACCTTCGTACGCATCTACAAAGAGACCTACGCACATGAGCATGACGTTCTCGAACAACCCCCTCCGTCACTACCAGCGTAGCCTCACACCTTAAAGCGAAAATGGACGACGTCACCGTCTTGCATGATGTACTCTTTCCCTTCGAGACGCATTTTCCCCACCTCACGACATCCAGCCTCACCGCGGTAGCGGATGTAGTCGTCGTAGGCGATGACTTCAGCCCGGATGAAACCACGCTCGATATCAGAGTGGATTTTCCCGGCGGCTTTCACTGCTGTCGTCCCCCGCGTCATCGTCCACGCCCGTGCTTCCATCGGTCCAGCCGTGAAGAAACTCATCAAGTTCAGTAGCGCATAGGCATACTGAATGAAGCGGTCACGAGCAGACTCTTTCAAGCCAAGATCGGCTAAAAACACCCCACGTTCTTCTTCATCAAGCTGGCCAATCTCCATCTCCACCTTGCCACAGATTGGTAGAACAGTCAGTTTTTCGTTTTCTGCATAGGTTGTCACCTCTGCAGGAATCGGCGCGTTGATGTCGCCTTCGTCGACATTGTACACCACGAGTAATGGCTTTTGGCTAAGGAAGGCAAAACCGGAAAGCACGGCCTGCTCTTCCGGTAAAAAGGACAAATGACGCAGCGCTTGTTCTTCTTCTAGCGCCTTGAAACATTTCTCTAGCAATTCGCGTTCGCGCTCTTTGCCCTTTTCTTTTTTCAGACGGTCGAGACGTTTTTCGATAACCGCGAGGTCAGCAAGAATCAACTCGGAGTGAAAATTACGCAGATCGCGCACCGGATCAGTCGGTGTCGTCGCCGCGGGATCGGCAAACGCCCGCACCACCTGGGTCAACGCCTCACACTCCCGCATCTGTACCAGCGCCTCGGTTTCCAGACCGGTTTTGCGCTCCTCTGGTGGAGGGAAATCGAGGAATGTCACCTCAGCATATTTATTGCGCTCGGGATGAACGATCTCAGCCAACGCATCGATGCGCGGGTCAGGCACTTTGACAACGGCAATCGCCGCTTCGCGTTTCTTTTCAAAGCTGCCAACCTCGGCACTCAGGCCGGTCAACGCGTTAAAAATAGTGGTTTTACCAGAACGAGAGAATCCAACTAAGCCAACTTTCATGCGCATGAATGTAACAGGTTCGCAGGCAGCGGTCAGGGGGGAGGAACAAAGGTTCTCCTTGTCCTGCTACGGGTGACGCGCTAAACAAGCGGAGAGGGCAACACAATGACGTTCGATGAGATCTTAGACCAGGTGCGGGATCTTTTACGGCAACGTGGCCGTCTGTCGTACAGAGCACTCAAGCGTCGCTTCGACATCGATGACGTGTATGTAGAAGACCTCAAAGGCGAACTCATCGACGCCGAGCAAGTAGCACAGGATGAAGACGGCAAGGTGTTGGTATGGGTCCAAAATACTGAAGAGGATAAAGGGAAAAGGATAAGGGATAAGGGGAGATACACGGACAAGGCAGAGGGCAACGGCGAAACGGAGAATCCCCCTCAACCCCCGATTGCCTATACGCCCCCACATCTGGCTGAGCGGATTCGGGCCGAGCAGGCGGCGATGGAAGCGCGGGGGAATGTCGATGGCGAACGCAAAACCATCACCGCCCTGTTTGCCGATATCGCAGGCTCGACCGATTTGATTGCCGATCTCGATCCCGAAGAGGCCCGCGCCATTATCGATCCCACGCTGCAACTGATGATGGATGCCGTCCATCGCTACGAAGGCTACGTCGCCCAAGCCCTAGGCGATGGCATCTTTGCGCTCTTCGGGGCCCCCATTGCCCATGAAGATCATCCCCAACGCGCCCTCTATGCGGCCTTGCTGATACAAGCCGAGAGTCGCAAACGGGCCGAACAGCTCCGCCGGGAGCAAGGGGTCAATCTGCAGATTCGCGTCGGCATCAACACCGGCGAAGTAGTCCTGCGGTCAATCAGAAAGGACGATCTCCACACCGACTACGTGCCGGTAGGCCAATCCACCCATCTCGCCTCCCGGATGGAGAGTCTCGCGACCCCGGGGGCAATCCTGGTCAGTGAACAGACCTACAAGCTGACCGAAGGGTATTTCGCCTTCACACCGTTAGGCCAGGCGCAGGTCAAAGGGTTTGCCGAGCCCCTGAACATTTATGAGGTCAACGGTGTCGGACCGTTACGCACCAAACTCCAGCTGTCTGTCCGACGGGGCTTAGCCCGCTTTGTCGGACGGCAGAGCGAGATGGCGTTGCTGCAGCAAGCATGGGAGCAGGCCAAAACCGGTCACGGACAAATCGCGGCTGTCATGGGTGAGCCGGGCGTGGGCAAATCGCGCCTCTTCTATGAATTCAAACTCCTCAGTCAACGGGGCAGTTTAGTCTTGGAAACCTTCTCGGTCTCGCATGGCAAGGCGTATCCCTACTTACCATCCATTGGTTGATCTGCTCAAGAACTACTTCCAGCTAACGAATCAAGACGACGACCGCAGAAGACGGGAGAAGATCACCGGCAAGGTGCTAACCTTGGATCGAGGATTGGAAGACACCCTGCCCTATCTGTTCTTCCTGCTGGGCCTCGCCGAACCGACCTCACCGTTACAACAAATGGACGGACAGATTCGCCGCCAGCGCATCCTGGAGGCGATCAAGCGGTTGTTACTCCGAGAGAGTCTCAACCAACCGCTGCTGATCATCTTTGAAGACTTGCATTGGTTAGACAACGAGACACAATCGTTCTTGCAACTACTGAGTGAGAGCCTCGCCACTGCGCGTATCCTGCTGCTCGTCAACTATCGCCCCGAGTACCAACATCAGTGGAATGGCAAGACCTACTTCTCCCAGTTACGCTTAGATCCCCTCGGCACAGAGCAGGCCGAGGAGATGCTCGGTGCCCTCCTTGCCGATGTAGGGGCGACGCATGCGTCGCCCCTACGCGACTTCATCCTCGCCAAGACCGAAGGCAACCCCTTCTTCATGGAAGAGATCGTGCAGACGCTCAAAGAGCAGCAGCTCCTCACTGCAGGGACGCACGGCCATGCATCCTTACCAAGTGACCTACGGTTGCCCACCACCGTGCAAGGTGTCCTCTCCGCCCGCATGGATCGCCTCCCAGCAGAAGAGAAAGCGCTACTACAAACTCTCGCCGTGATTGGACGGGAGTTCGCCGCCAGTCTGTTACAGAAAATCGCAACCCAACCTGAAGCGGAGCTGCACCGTTTGCTGGCACGGCTCCAAGCGGCAGAGTTTGTCTACGCCCAACCCGCCTTTCCGGACGTCGAGTACATCTTCAAGCATGCGCTGACGCAAGAAGTCGCTTACAACTCGCTGCTGATCGAACGGCGCAAAGTGCTGCACGAGCGCACGGCCCAGGCAATGGAAGAGGTGTACAAAGACCAACTAGAAGATCACTACGGCGAGCTCGCCTATCACTACGGTCGCAGTGGCAATGCAGGGAAAGCCGTGGAATACCTTGGCCTAGCGGGCCAGCAAGCAGTGCAACGGTCGGCCAATGTAGAGGCCATCACCCACCTGACTTCTGCGTTAGAGTTGCTCAAGACATTGCCAGAGACTCCAGAGCGGGATCAGCAGGAACTTACGTTGCAACTCGTCCTGGGAGTACCACTGCTTGCCACAAAAGGCTACTCAGCGTCAGAAGTGACACAGGCGTACACGCGAGCCCGGGAATTGTCTCAGCGGATGGGTGAGGGCCCACAGCTCTTTTCTGCGTTGTGGGGGCTATACCTCTCATCTGTCGTACGAGCAGACTTCGGAGCTACACGGGAACTCGGCGAGCAGCTCTTCATCATGGCTCAGCGAATGCCTGCTTTCTCTCCCTTTGCCCACTATGCAATGGGGTGGGGGTTTTTCTGCCAGGGAAAGTTAACCCCTGCTCAAGAGCAGTACGAGCAAGGGATTGCGCTTTACGATCTTCCTCAACATCGTTTCTACGGCTTTCATTATGGACAGGATCCTGGAGTGGTATGCTCGATATTCGTAGGCTTGACACTGTATCTGCTTGGCTATCCGGAGCAGGCGCAGAATCGGACTTTTGAAGCGTTAACCTTAGCTGGCGAAATAGCCCATCCTTACAGTTTAGCGGTAGCTCTAGCTGGTGATGCTATGTTGCATCATATGCGTCGAGAGAGCCAATTAGCTCAGAAACAAGCCGAAGCAACCATAACGTTCTCGACCGAACACGGGTTTCCGTTCTCCATAGCTTGGGGCACAATCCTACGGGGCTGGGCGCTGACCAAGCAGGGACAAGGCGAGCAAGGAATTGCGCAGATGCGCCATGGCGTTGACGGTTGGCGAGCGACAGGAGCAGAAGTGTGGCGACCATATTTTCTCGCTCTTTTGGCAGAAGCACAGGGAAAATTGGACCGCACTGAGGAAGGGTTAAACATACTGGCCGAAGCGCTGGCGTTGGCGAACGAAACTGAAGAACGTTGGAACGAGGCCGAGCTGTACCGGCTCAAAGGCGAACTGACGCTTCAGTCCAAGGCAAGTCTCGGACAAGTTGAAGCCCAGTCCCAAACAAGTCGCAGCCCATCAGAGGTCGAGCAAGAAACTGAAGAGTGCTTCTTGAAGGCGATAGAGGTTGCTCAGAAACAGCAAGCTAAGTCCCTCGAACTGCGCGCAGTGATGAGTCTGGCGCGACTGTGGCAACAGCAGGGCAAGGCCACCGCAGCCCACCAGATGCTCTCCGCCATCTACAACTGGTTCACTGAAGGGTTTGACACGAAAGACTTGCAAGAGGCGAAAGTTTTATTAACGGCATTAGAGAAAGCAACCACTTGAAGGAAAAAATTTATGCAAATAACTAAACAAGAGCAAATTAATACGTTGCTCGACACCCTGAATCGCGACGAACTCCTGACCTTGATCGAAACAATCACGCAGCGACTGCGTCAAGCCGAGCGCAAGCCCCAACCTCTCTACGGAGTGTGGAAAGGGAAGTTTCCTGAAAATGCGGACATTGAGACCGCCTTGCAAGAAATCCGTGGTCAGTGGAAAGAAGAAATTGCGGAGGCACGCGAGTGAGAGAGTACGTCACCGATACGCATGCCCTCTACTGGTATCTGACCGCGAGTCCCAAGCTCGGAGCAAATGCCCAGGCTGCCTTCTTCGCTGGCGAACAAGGGCAAGCTCACATCCACGTTCCCAGTATCGTTCTGGCTGAACTCTACTATCTGAACATTAAATACCATCAACCTTTGGTATTCGCTCACGAATACGAAAGACTGACTGACAGTGGGCAATTTTTCTTCGTCGACTTTCGCGCGACCGATGTTCTGCGCTTTGACGCACTGGCTGCCATCCCAGAAATGCATGATCGCATGATTTGTTGGCGTTGCTCATGCCCTGCAGCTACCATTGTTAACCCGTGATAGAGAAATTAGAGAGAGTGGCGTCGTACAAACAATTTGGTAGGGTTCCTTCCCCTATCAGGGTACCGAAGCATCATACCAAGAAACCCTCGTATAAATGACTCACGCGCCAAAAGCGGACAAGCATTCCACACTATGAAATCGGCCGTGAACCTCTTCTTCGACCTCGACGGTACCCTCACCGACCCGCGTGAAGGCATTGTCCGCTGTCTGCAATACGCCTTGCAAAAGCTTGGTCTCCCTCGCCCTGCGGACGCTGAGCTGGAACGCTATATCGGTCCGCCACTCCGGCAGAATTTTGCCTCACTGTTACAATCTGACAACCCCAACTCTATCTCCCACGCCGTGTCGTTATACCGCGAGCGTTTCGCCACGATTGGGCTGTTCGAGAACTGTGTTTATCCAGGCATCGAAGATGCACTGACCGCGCTCCAGCGCGAGAATGTCCATCTCTACGTCGTCACCGGCAAACCGACGGTATTTGCTACGCAAATCCTTGATCACTTTGGCCTCAGCCGCTTTTTTCGTCGCACTTACGGCAGCGAACTGGACGGCACCCACACCAACAAAGGCGAGCTGATCGGCCATGTTCTCGTTCGAGAGTCGATTGCACCGGGTGACGCAATTATGATTGGTGACCGCGATCTTGATGTTCGTGGAGCCCTTGCCAATGAGGTAACGCCACTCGGAGTGTTGTGGGGATATGGTTCACGGCAAGAACTGGTCGATGCCGGAGCCTCGTTGTTATGCGAGCGGCAGGAACTCTTGGTCGAAATGCTGACCTCCAGGCTCTTCTCCGCTTAAGGCTGTTCGGAATTCCCCAAACATGTGCTATGAGAGCCGCAAGTTGAGACAGGTAACGAATCGAGACCTACAGGAGGTACAGTATGAGTGAAGCGAAAACCTATAACGGAAGCTGTTTCTGTGGTGCGGTGAAATTTTCGGTTACTGGCGAACCAGCCGCGATGGGCTATTGTCATTGTGAATCGTGCCGCCATTGGTCGGCAGGTCCAGTCAATGCGTTTAGTCTGTGGCAACCAAGCGCACTGAAAATCACCCAGGGCGAGGACAACATCGGCACCTATAGCAAAACGCCAAACAGCTTCCGCAAGTGGTGCAAAACCTGCGGTGGTCACATTTTTACCGACCATCCACCCATGGGACTCGTTGACGTCTACGCTGCCGTTATTCCAGATCTGCCTTTCAAGCCTGCGCTGCATGTGTTTTATGGAGAGAGCGTGCTGCCTATCAAAGACGGCGTAGTGAAGCAAAAAGATGTGCCGAAGGAAATGGGTGGTTCAGGAGAGGTGCTGCCTGATTAGTGCCGTGCCTCATAGTTTGTGAGTATTCTGCTTTGGAGTGCGGCGGCGGTGACGCCGCTTTGGCTGCACGCAGAACACGTCCTCTGCGCTTCTCTGCGATTGTCAGTCACGGCGCTGCCAGTGGCGGCGCATTCCAAAACGGAAGAGCCACGTCTCAGTCTCCTGATAACGAACTTGCGCAACACGGCACTAGCAGTCACGTCGTTACGTGTACCAATGTCATGAGGTTATGGTGACGGCTTTTTTGTAAAGGGCAATACAATGGCTAATACACAAGCAATTGACCGTATCTTGAGTAGCGCAGTGAACGCTAACGCCGTCCCCGGTGTCATCGCTATGGTGGCAACCGATCGGGAGATCATCTACGAAGGTGCGTTCGGTAAACGCGAGCTGGGGAAAGAGACAGCCATGACAACCGATACGGTTGTCTGGATCGCCTCGATGACCAAGGCCATTACTGCGGCGGCAGCCATGCAGCTCGTCGAACAAGGCAAACTGCAGCTCGATTCCCCAGCCGCAGCTGTCGTGCCAGAATTGGAAAAGATCCGCGTTCTTGAAGGGTTCGATGCTGCGGGTCAGCCAAAGCTCCGCCCACCGAAACGCCCGATTACGTTACGCCATTTGCTCACCCACACTTCTGGTTTTAGTTACAACATGTGGAATGCAGACATTGTCAAGTACGAAGAGGTAACCGGGCTGCCAAACCTCATCACCTGTAAGAACGCAGCACTCATGGCCCCACTGGTGAGCGACCCAGGCGAACGGTGGGAGTACGGCATCGGTATCGACTGGGCAGGCAAAATGGTAGAAGCCGTCAGTGGACAACAGCTTGGCCAATATCTTCAACACAACCTCTTTGCTCCGCTCGGCATGGCCAGCACCTCGTTTAAGGTGTCCCCATCGCAGCGAGCACGGTTAGCCAGCGCTCATCAGCGTCAGCCCGATGGCTCACTCACCGTTACTCCCTTCGAGATGCCTCAAGAGCCGGAGTTTGAGATGGGTGGTGGTGGATTATGCGGGACCGCGCCAGACTACATCTGCTTCTCACAGATGATCTTGAACCACGGCACTCTTAACGGCAACCAAGTTTTGCAGCCTGCAACCGTCAAGATGATGTCGCAGAATCAGATGGGCGATATTGACTGTGTGGCGATGAAGACCGTTGCCCCAAACCTGACTAACGACGCCGACTTCTTTCCCGGCATGAAACAAAAATGGGGGTTGAGTTTCCTGATCAACACCGAGCGCACGCCGCAAGGACGCTCGCCAGGAAGCCTGGCCTGGGCAGGTCTGTGCAACACCTACCAGTGGATCGATCCGACGAAACGGCTTACTGGGATATTCCTCACGCAGATTTTTCCGTTTTTTGACGACAAGGCAATCAAGCTCTTTCGTGATTTTGAGACCGCGGTGAATCAGGTGTTGTAATAGGGTAAAGGGAAAGGGAGAAAGGAGAAAGGCAATAGAAAATAGGAAGCCCTTGTCGCAGAGTGTTCTTCTTTTCACCTTTACCCTTTATCCATTGAGTGAACTGTGACTCAACGTTTCCCGTTTCCCAACGTAGCGCGACCGTAGGGAGCGAGCGGTTACTGCGCCGTTAGCCCCCCATCAACCGCCATCGCATGTCCAGTGACAAACGACGCGGCATCAGAGCAGAGCCATACCACCGCTTCAGCAATTTCCGCCGGAGTACCCATCCGCTTGACCGGCTCGGCCTCTGCCATACGTGCAGCGCGGTGCTCTTTATGGCCGGTAATTCTCCCCATCATTGGCGTATCAATCGCTCCAGGGCAAACCGCGTTTACGCGAACTCCAGCTTTGGCGTATTCCAGTGCCGCAGTTTTGGTCAGCCCGATCACTCCGTGTTTACTCGCTACGTAAGCAGAACCACCCCGGAAGCCAACTAACCCAGCAGAGGATGAGGTATTAACGATTGCTCCCCCACCCTGCTTGAGCATCTGCGGAATTTCGTACTTCATGCACAACCAGACGCCCTTGAGGTTCACAGCGATCACTTTGTCCCAACCCTCATCGCTATAGTCGACCGTTGGCGCCCCTGGCCCTTCGATGCCCGCGTTATTGAACGCGCAATCAAGCCGCCCATAGGTCGATACTACTTTCGCAATCAGCGCTTCCACGTCTGCTGCGTGTGCAACATCAGCTTTGGCGAATGCGGCTTCGCCACCGCCTTCGATAACCAAGCGAGCGGTTTCCTCTCCTCCTTCGACGGAAACATCGGCGACCACAACCTTCGCGCCTTCACGGGCAAACGCGAGTGCCGCCGCCCGGCCAATGCCCGAACTCCCGCCAGTGACTAACGCAACTTTCCCAGTGAACCATGCAGCCATATTTTTTCCTCCATCAGTTTCCTCATGAGTCATAGCAAATGCTTCAGCGTACGGCTTCTCCTTTGTCACATTGACCTGAGAGAGGCAACCTGGCATGAAAAGTATCACATCCCGTATCAAGTGAGGAGGACGATATGAAACTTGGCGTTGCTATGTTTGCGACTGATTATGCCATCCGCCCGGACGATTTCGCACGGGCCTGCGAAGAACGTGGCTTTGAATCCGTATGGTTTCCGGAGCACACACATATTCCCGCTAGCCGGCGCTCTCCCTGGCCGCTCGGTGGCGACTTACCACGCGATTATTGGCACACCCACGACCTGTTCGTTTCACTCATGGCTGCCGCAGCCGTGACGAAAACGATCAAGATCGGCAGTGGTATCTGTCTGGTCATCGAACATGACCCGATCAAGTTGGCAAAAGAAGTCGCGTCCGTCGATATGCTCTCTGGGGGACGGTTACTCTTTGGCATCGGCGGGGGCTGGAACGCAGAAGAGATGGAGAATCATGGCACCCCGTTCAATCGCCGCTGGAAAGTGCTACGCGAGAAAATCGAAGCAATGAAAGCGATTTGGGCAAACGACTCGGCTGAATATCACGGAGAGTTTGTCAATTTTGATCCGATTTGGTGCGACCCCAAGCCGGTGCAGAAACCCCACCCTCCCATCTTGTTAGGTGTCCATAGCGGCAACGGACTCAACCGCGTCGTCAACTATTGTGACGGGTGGATCCCTGTCGGGGCGGCAGTGCAAGACTTGAAAGAGTCAATCAAGGACCTGCATGCACGTGCAGAAAAGGCGGGGCGCCGTCCCCAAGAGTTGGAAATTTCGATTTTCATGGCCACGGATAATGAGGCCACATTGCGGCAGTATCAGGAACTCGGGGTCAAGCGGGCGGTGTTCGGCGTGCCCTCAGAAGGGAAAGACAAGGTGCTTCCTTTGCTCGACAAGTATGCGACCATGATTGCGAAAGTTGCGTAGGGTATCATAGTTCTCGATGCCACAGAGTCCATCTCCTGATCATCGGCCCTTCCTTCGTCGAAGGGCCATGCTCTCTCCCCTCCGCTCTGCCGAACGCCCGGAAGCACGCTGGCGCGGAGTGCTGCACGAAATTATTTTTGAAGCAGAAACGCCCGCCGGACGGTGGTTCGATATTGCGCTGATTTGGAGTATCGTCGCCAGCGTCGTTATCGTCATGGTAGAGAGTGTTGGGAGCGTTCGGACTCACTACGGGTCGTTTCTGTATCGTGCCGAATGGTTCTTTACCAGTGTATTTACTATTGAATATATCTTGCGGTTGCTGAGCGTTCGCCAGCCATGGCGTTATGCTACGAGTTTTTTCGGCATTGTTGATATCCTGGCGATCCTCCCGACCTACCTCAGCGTCATTCTCCCCGGCAGCCAGTATTTGCTCACTATCCGGAGCCTGCGCCTGCTCCGGGTCTTTCGGGTCCTCAAATTGAGCGAATACCTCAGTGAAGCCGATATCATCATGACGGCACTGCGTGCCAGCCGTCGGAAAATTAGTGTTTTTCTTTTCGCCGTCATGACCGCAGTCATCATTATTGGCTCGCTGATCTACGTCGTTGAAGGCGAAGAACACGGCTTTAGCGATATTCCGACCAGCGTGTACTGGGCAATTGTCACCCTCACCACGGTCGGTTACGGCGATTTATCTCCTCACACTCCGTTAGGAAAAATGTTGGCCTCTCTCGTGATGATTCTTGGCTACGGGATTATTGCCGTCCCAACCGGGATTGTCACAGCAGAACTTTCTCGTGCCTCGCGCAAGCAGATCACAACCGAAGCCTGCCCGGATTGCGGCGCTGAGGGACACGACGCCGATGCGGTTCATTGTAAATACTGTGGGACCCACTTATGACATGTTTTTCCTGCTTTCACGTTGCTCTACAGGTATGATCAATGTTTTACCAGTACGATTTTTTGGAGAAGTGCTGGAGAGGCTCGTGAGCGGAGAGACGGTATACAAACGGCAAGAAGCGCCGTAAGGTAGAAGCGCTACGGAAAATAACTTTGCCGTAGCTGAGCTGCCGTGCTCACCGAGGTTCCTGATAGGGTAGGCGGTCGGCAACAGACAGTAGTGGGGGAAACTGCCATGGCCGGGGTGACTGTCTGGGCATACGGTGTCGGGTTATCGCTTATTCATCTGGTTGTCACACTCATGGTGACACTCGTCGTCTTCGGACAAAAAGTAGCTGCGTTACAAACGGGACAGTCGGCAAGCCCGGCTCATGATATGTTAGTCGGCACCAAGAGAGTACTGTTGGAACCAATGAGTTCGGCCTACCCGTTAATTCCTGATGCACAGCAGACCAATCTCACCGAATGGACCTTGTTCGTCACCAACAGCCTCTTGTGGGGGTTTATCCCGCTTCTCTTATTCTGGTCATGGCGGCACCTGCGCAAACGTGACACCGAGAGTGCCCTTGCAGAAGACGGGGTGTGAGTAGGAGAGATAGGCGTGGGGACGGTGTTTGCGTCTCTTCATTCACGGAGAGAGTGGCACCTCCCACCCGTCAGGCCAGATTCTCGGGTTATGGTCTGGCAGTGTCCGCCATATCGCAATCTCATCTCTCCATCGCGGTAAGTGATCAGCTTCCCGAAAGGAAATTGCGTAGCTACGTACCCCAAACACCAGCGACATACTTAACAGAACCAGCAAGAGTCGCAGTCGGGCGTCGCGGCCGACCTCAGCGGTCGTTCTCAGCCGCTCTGCGACACTCATCAGGAGCATCATGCTCATAATGACGTTCGGCACGTACGAATAGCGGGGCCCAGCAAACGGCAAAATTAGTGTCGAGTCATGAGCCAACGCCCCGATCGTCGAGAGCGTTATGAGTAACAGGTAACTGCCGAGCATCATGACTCGCTGTAACAGTCGTATATCTCGTGAAATCCAATAAAAGAAGGCAACGTTCGTCATCCCCATGAGAGGAATCAGCAACCCAACGAACACCTCAGAGAATTTCTCCAGATAGAGGAACACCTGCGCAGAGAGGAGTGCGCCCTTCGCGCTCAGATACACTAACGCGATGCTCTTGATCCACACGACCAACACAAGCGTCGTCACGTCGAACTCGAGCTCGCGCCCCAATACTCCCTCACTCATTGCTTTGCCTAAGACGACAGTATGCAAAACGGTACACAGGCTCAGTAAGACCGCCTGTGTCAAGCCTTCTGGTTTCTTTTCCAGATAATAGCGCAGGACAAATAACGGGGTGAGAAAACAGGACACCCAACCAGTGAGTCCGGCGAGTACCAGCAGTATTCGATAGCCCCATCGTCTCAATCGCGTTGCATCAAGATCTTCCAAAAGGATGAGAAAAGTGACCAGAGAAAAAAAGAACTGACTGTTAATCGTATTGAGCCACACTTCTTGGCTATGGGGAATAAAGAGGATCAGTGCGACCCCGAACATTTTTACGAAGAATCCACGCCACAGGTCTGACCGACTCCAGATCACCATCCCCACAGGGAGGAGTTGAACCAGCAAGGCAAAAACCGTAGTCACAAGCGGAGCCGTCTGGATACTCACGACCTGTGCCGCAATGGTCGTGGCTATATTGGGCCACAAGGCAAAGTAGCCCATTTGCACCTGCGTTGACGCAAGCCACCACGGGTGCGAATACGCGTGCGCGAAATAGAGACTTCCTTCTTCTGCCCAAAAACGTGGCTCATGAAACAGCAAAGGGAGTCGGAGGTAAACGACCATCAACGCTACGACAAACATATACCACTTGATAGACCTACGAACAGGCAAAAGAGCGAGGTGACGACAGCCCCTCAGAATTGTAGAGCAACACCGGCTCTTGCCTTGATTTGTTAGGTGGTTTTCTGGCATGTCGCTCGTGTCGAGAGAAGGATCCTCATCTCTGTATCATGAGTGGGGGATGGTGGCACTGGCGTCGATCCCTCGCTGGACGGCGACTGCCAAGCGGAGGGTGACCCTGGCAGTAGACATTAACACGAAGTTATTATCATTGTGTACGTTGACAATCGCTGCCGGGGTTTTCACAAAGACAAAAGGGAGATACGTACGTCACAAACGGCAGCCAGGGGGGGAGCAACGGTGCGCATGGGAGACAATGCAATCAAGGCGAACGACGTCTATCGGGCGGGGACAGAAAGGCGTTTTGCTATTGCTGCCGTCCCGCTGACGTTGACACTCGTATTCAGTGTCTTCTTTCTTACCTTTCTGTGTTGGTATTGGCGGATGGATTTCTATTATTACTTTTATGACGATTTGTTCATGCTCTACGAGCGTATTAATATCGGCTGGCGACATACCTTGCTGAATTCAGTCAACGAACATTTTCTACCGTTTTTCAAGCTGATCCTTTTTATGTACGCCAAGCTGTTTGGCAACGATGTTTACTGGTTTCACTACCTGACCGTCGTGGCTCACGGGGTCACGGTGCTTATTGCTGCGTTGTTATCGTATGTACTGTCGCGGAGTCTCATGTTCGCACTCCTCATCCTGTTCTTCTATGGGTTGCATCCGTTGCTCTGGGAGATTTTGTATGCCCAGACAGGCTTAGGCATGCTGCTATCAGCCACCGGATGGCTGACCACGCTCCTGTTTTTTGTCCTGTGGCGTAGCCGTGAGAAACGCGTGTATCTTGTCCTCTCTCTTGTAGGTCTTGTCTTGCAATCGTACACCTTTGGCAACAATCTTTTTCAGCCCCTGCTGTATGGGTTCCTTCTCCTGATGTATCGGCACCAGGTCCCATGCTGGGTCTTTGGGTTGGTTGCGGTGCTGCAAGGGGTGAACCTGATCGTCTTTTTCAACTGTGGCAGTTGGTCGGTCGCACAACAAATGCAGCACGGTGCGCATCTTCCTCAGATCATGAGTGAAGCTGTACAATATTTTCTGTTTGGCGCGTATGCGAACCTCGGACGGGCCCTGCTTTTTCAGAATATTGTACGGACGGCGCTCGCGTCATTTTGGATCTGGCAGTTCTTCCTTGTGTTCGCCGTCATCGCCGGTCTGTCGGTCGTTGCCAGTCAACGTTTTCCGCATCTGCGCCCCTGGATCGTCCTGGGGTGGGGACAATACCTGCTAGTGACTGCGTTGATTGCGTTGGCTCGTCATACGCTCTCGCCCGCTCAGAGCCTCGAGTCGCGGTACTTGTATCTCCTCATGCCTGGCATAGTCATAATCTTATCCACGATCTGGCCCCTCATACCCGATCGTGCCCTAACGAGGCCCATCGTCGGCACCGGTCTCGGTCTGCTGCTGTGCTGGGGCCTGCTTTCGACAACGGCGGACGTGAACGCGATACGCCAACGCTGGGAGCAACGTCATGCGACCGTCTATCAAGTCATACAGTACGGACTGCACCATCCACAGCTCACCATGAAAACCGAGCAGATTTGTCCGATTCCCTGGGAGGAGATCCGCAAAATCTATCCATGGATTGCCGAACGGGCCATTCTCACCCACCGGCAAGGGCAACCCGTCCCCGAACGACTGCGGATGACAGAGGCCCAACTGGCCGCGTATATTGCAAAGCCGTAGCCCGCCGCAGGACGAAGGGCTCGCGGGCGCATTGAGGTCAACGCGCCCGTAACTCTACGTGCCTAAATCGGACCTCACAACATTGGCACAGGTGCTGCCCGGTGCTCAAGCACCGGGCTCACAGACCAAAGGGGACTCAAGTCCCCTGCCAGCCTGGTTTACCAGGCTTTGGGGCCTGAGCCCGATGATTCATCGTCGGGCGGCAGGAGGACACTGTAGGTGACGGAGTGTACGAATCTTTTGTGGTTTGATTTAGTTGAGTTGGGATAGGGCGTAGTCCCATCCTAGCCTACATCACTCCGACCATTACGCTGCGGCTCGCCCCTTGCTCGATCAAGCCGAACGGGATGAGGAAGCCGGATTCTGCATCTCTGCGCAGGTGCTTGCTACGTTCTATGCGGTGACCACATACCCCAAGCGATTCTCACAACCAAAATCGCCTAGCGGGCTGTGCGCTCATCGTCTCGATCCACACGGGCATAATAAGTACGGTGGATATTTCTTCTCTGGGGGCGTACAGATTCAGGTGAACTTCCTATAGAAACATCAAGACGCGTCCGATTGAGGAACATTGAGGGGCTGGGTTGTTATCAGTAGAGATCAATCAACATTATTGATCCCGGATTGCATCCGGGCTACGGCACTCTGCCATAGAGTGAGTGCAACGAGCGAGCCATTTGCCGTTTCTGTGTTCCCCTTTAGCCTTTGGCCTACAGCCTGCAGCCTTTTCTGCCGTCCCTCCCCTTATCCTTTATCCCTTACCCCTTATCCTTATTTGCCATACAGTGAGCGTAGCGAACAGGCGATCTGCCATAGAGCGAGTGTAACGAGCGGGCCATCTGCCATAGTTGAGGTAGACATGATGGTCGGATACATTATCCGACCATGCCGACAAAGAGAAAAGTCTCAGTGACTGTGGAAGCTGCGCTGCTAGATGAGATCGATCGTTACGCTGGGTCGCTGACTCGCAGCACCATTTTCGAACAAGCCCTCATCTCCTGGCTGCGACAGCAGCGACAGGCCGACCTCGATCAGGCTACCGAACGGTATTATCGGTCCTTGGGAAAGAGCGAGCAGGCAGAAAATGCCGAATGGGCTGCCCTGGGGGATGAAACCGTTCGTGACCGCTGGACAGAGTCCGATGAGTGAGACCGCACTCACGTTCCCACGTCGAGGTCATGTGTATTGGGTACGAATACCTGATGAACCAGGAGGCAAGCGCCGGCCAGCACTCGTAGTGTCTTCTGATGTCCGCAACCGGCTCGCCAACGATGTCATCGTTGTTCCCATCTCAACGGTGCTGCGTGAGGCTCCAACCCATGTCAGGCTGCGTGTGGGAGAAGGGGGGCTGCGTCAGGCTTCAGTCGTCAAATGTGAACAGATCACCACACTCCGCCGTGATCGGCTGTTGACTCGTGCGCTAGGAGGGGCGCTATCGAGGGCACGGATGGTCGAGGTTGAAAAGGGGATTTTGCGTGCTATCGGCGTCCCTGTGGAGTAAATACCGACAGATTCGGTGACGCGGCGCTAGCGGCTGCCCAGCATAGAAGCGAAGCATTGGCCGCGAGCGGGCTCTATGCCGTTTCTCCCTTTCTCCCTTATGCTTTTTCCCTTTTCACTATTTGCCTTTGCCATACAGTGGGCGCAGCGAACGGGCGATCTGCCATAGAACGAGTGTAACGAGCGAGCCATCGGCTTTGTATCTCTTTATCCTTGCGAGATAAAGCAAGAATCGCTACTCTCGGCGTGAAGGAGAGCCCTATGCCGTTCGACCGCATCAACGTTGATCCCAAAATTTGCCAAGGACAGCCCACCATTCGTGGTACGCGCATCACTGTCGCTGTTATTCTGCGCATGATTGCATCCGGCATGACCTCGCAGGAGATTGCCCAGGATTATCCTGAGTTGAGTGAAGAGGATGTAAGACAGGCTGCGGCTTACGGCGCATGGTTGGCGTCCGAACAAACCCGACCTTATCCTTCGTAACCCGTGCGCTACTTAGCAGATCATCATATCTCACACCGGACGGTTGCCCTTCTCAAGGCTCAAGGCTTTGACATCTATCGGATCAGTGATGTTCTGCCACCTGACGCTGAGGACATCCAAATTCTCGCTTATGCTCGAATAGAAGACCGGAGTTATCGTTGTTATCGAAGAGGGACGTATTCGCATTCGTCCTCTTCCGTTGCCGTGAGCACCTCCGAGCGTGTTGCCCTTTTTCCCCCTTTATCCCTTCGCCTTTTCGCCTTTGGCCCGTTTCCCCTTTTCCCCCTTCCTTTCGTGCCCTGCGGCCTTCAGCCTTTGGCCTAAACTTTTCTGCTGTCCCTCCCCTTATTCTTTTCCCCTTTTATCTCTGTCTGTGTTCCCCTGCAGCCTTCAGCCTGGTTTGCCATAGAGTGAACGCAGCGAACGGGCGATCTGCCATAGAGCGAGTGTAACGAGCGGGCCATCTGCCAGCTGGCGAACAAATCACGCATGGCACCCGGCGTACAACCCTACGGCACAATACAGATACTATCGATGCCCTCGATGGGGGTGCCATCATGCAAGGCCCCTGTCAGGGTCGCGATCCCTTCACCCGGGGCCCAATGCGTAGGATCATCGACAAACTGACACACCAAATCCGGATACCCATCCGGCGCACCCTGCGGTACGTTCACATCGCCACTGACGTCGTCAACCGCGCACTGTGGACTTCCATTGCCTTTCACTCGGACACTCAACCCCGCAAACCGTAGGGTGGGCACGTCGATGTGGTTCACCGCAAAGGAGATACGCCCCAAAATAGCCACCGGAATGACCCCGTGGCCGTTCATCTGTAAGCAGTTGGCCTCGCTGCCCGGTTTGATATCTAGGCCGACCGCGACCAGCGGCGGCGAGGCGGCCCGCCCAAACCGCATCGGTGCCGTCCCGGCTTCATGCGCGCCGATATCGGGCGCCGTGCCGATATAGCCGTCATTGAAATTGGCAATCCGCTCACCGGCGTCGTAACCCGGGCTCAAGGGATCAAGGGTAAACACCCCTTCGCCATTGACAAGGCTGAACGAAGGCGGGGGACTATATACTGGGATTTCTGCAATGCCGTTGCTCTCATATTCCACACCGGCAGGGAGTTCCTCTGTAGGAATCACCCCGTTATAGAGGTCGAAATCGTAATCGTTCAATGGATGATAGCCGAGGAGAATGCTTTCCCACCAATACTTGTAGACATGCAGAATGTTATTGCGGCTGGTGACGTTATGGACCAGGCCGCCATGGCCAATGCCCACAGAGCATCCCCAGGGATAGATGTCGCCGGGAGCGGGGGGTGGCTGCAGGAGACTATTATGCAACATATAGATCTTGCCGCCTGACGGCTCTGTCGTTGTGGTCTTCAAGAAGCCGCCGCGTGGCATATCGACCCACGGCTGCGCATCATTTTGCCTGGCCACGCCGGCTACGTTGCGCCAGATGTAGATCGGCCCGAGGGAGGTGGGTGCGACTGCGACCTTGGTGAAGGTCCACTCGATAAAGTTGTTCCAGATGCGCACGTTACGGTTGCCGCCTTCCGATTCAATCGCGTCATCCCAACAGTGGCGGAGATGGTTGCCATAGATGTCGGTGTCCCGGTTGGGGAAACCGACCGTGCTGAAATTGGCTCCGGCGCCAAAGATATCATTGAAGTAATGGTCGGGGTCGGAGAAGACCTCATTGTAGCGGATGACATGATTGCCTGCGCTATTCACCAAGGTAACCGCCTGCGGTCCTCTTGGATGATAGGTATTGTAGGGTGCCCGCCACTCGGTCCAGTTGTTGGAATCCGCCCGCGGATGGTGGATTACGTTGTGTTGGATGATAATGCGTTCCACCTCTGACGCTTGTGAATAAATCGCGGAATCCCAATCCACGCCCCAGCCGTCGCTGTCGATCCGTCCCCAGCCGCTGATATCGTTGTCCTCAATCACGACATCGTGGGCCTCGGCATACAGTCTGATCCCATGGACGGACGTGTTCTTGATGGTCACCCCCCGAATGATGATATAAGACGCTCGGACCTCGATCCCGTGGTCGTAATTTCCGGCCACGTCAATAGTTGCGGATCCGCCAGGCGGATGGGTGTACAGAATATATCCGTTCGGCGTCCCTGACTGGTCGATGATGAGTGGGTCAGACGAAGTTTCTGGCAGCAAGATGCGCTGGGCAATTGGTAGACGTTCACGCCAAGTCGTGGCGGTCAACGTTGTCTCGGTCGTGGTCTCCTGCAACCGCAATTTGATCTCGTAGGTCGTTCCGGGCGTGAGGTGGACCAGGCTCCCCCGGTATTCGCCATTCCGTTCATCGAACCACAAGGGCAAGCCATCCTTCCAGGTAGTGGAATCTGTACGCCGGTAAGAGACGTGGCAGGTATTGGTCGTAGACCCAGCGGCGGGGCTCCAATACAGGCCCAGGCTTTCGAATGTAGGAACCGCCTGGGGGCCGTCTGCCCAAGCGAAGCTTGGATGGCTCAAGAGCAGGATCACCATGCCAAAGAAAAATCGTTTCATGCCGGGTCCTCCTTAGAAGCAACTTGAGATCTCCCCAACCCGATGCGGCAATATCGCTTGATCATATTCATTCGCGTCCCATAGGAATCACATTACCAATCACTGTCTCGAAGAACGGACGAGTCTTTAGCGTATACTGTCCGGTGAGACTTGACGCATTGTTGCTCCGATTCATCGTCCCCCGATAGACAATCTCACATTCGTTGAGTTCGGGTGGACACGAACCAGACAGGCGCGTAAGGAATTCACACTCGATCCCGTTCGAGAGAAAGTTTCCAGTGCACTCGGCAAAGACGCGTGCACGGCAGGCTCCACCGGCGACCGACACCGTTTCGGTTGTCAGGATAAAATCGCCATTGGGTTCTACTGTCCCAGAGACACTCAGCTCGCCTTCTGAAACAGCACCAACTAATATAGGGCCACTTTGATCTCCGGAAAGCACATCGTCTCGCTGTGTTAATCGAAAGGTATCCTGTCCGCGGCCCGGCAGGTCAGACCGATCCAGAAATGCACAGTTTTCCCGCACAAACGACAGATCAGCGATCCAGGTTTCCGCCACATTCGGCCTAGGAGGAGGCGTTGATCTATCGACAATCACAAAGTTCTGGATACTCTCTTGCCAACGGACAGTAGTGGTCATGCCTGCCTGCGGAAAGTCGTTGACCGTGAACTCTCCACTAAGTCCACGCGAAAATTCCCCTAACCCTAACGTGGTGACCGTAAACGTGACATCAGCGAACACCACGCCATCGGCCAACGCTCTCACCCGATGTTGGCCATCCCCGACCAGATTCCAATTGAACGTCAGCCCAAAGCCATTATTGTCATCCCCACACACACTGCGCGTATCACCGCGCGTGGTCCCATACGCCGCGGTGAACGATACGCCATCGATCTCAATCGTAATGAGCTGAGCATCACACACCCACCCACGGATGAGCCCAATGCCACTCTGAAAAGAACCCGCTTGGGGGTCTTCTAACACCTGAGGTGGCGCGCCACTAGTGCCACTGCCAGCTCCCGGCCCAGGACCAGCAATAACAAAATTCTGTACGCTCTCCTGCCAGCGTACCATTATATTCCTGCCGGCCTGGGGAAAGTTCGGCAGAGAAAACTGGCCACTGAGTCCCCGGGGAAACTCGCCTAACCCCAACGTGGTCACCGTGAACGTCACATCGGCAAACACGACCCCGTCGGCCAGCGCGCGGACCCGATGTTGCCCATCTCCCACCAGATTCCAGTTGAACGTCAGTCCAAAGCCGTTGTTATCGTCCCCACACACGCTACGCGTATCGCCCCGTGTGGTTCCATACGCCGCGGTGAACGGCACACCATTGATTTCGATCGTGATTTGTTGGGCATCACACACCCAGCCGCGGATCAGGCCAATTCCGCTTTGGACCGAGCCCTGAAGCGGGTCTTCTAAACTGGCCTGAGCCCACCCGAGCGAGGGACATAAGAGCACAACCGCGAGACA
The DNA here is from genome assembly GCA_050187625.1 of Binatia bacterium. GTDB lineage: Bacteria > Desulfobacterota > Binatia > Bin18 > Bin18 > JBFWXH01. The sequence goes on along the minus strand of JBFWXH010000019.1, from coordinate 550 downwards.
CCAGAGGGGCAAACATGGCGTCCCGCTATGTACTCCCGTCTTTCTTACATCTTGCTTACAGGGCATGGTTTGCTCCTGGTGGCAGCGTTTGTGCTACAAATCCTCACTCCGGGTTTGCGGCACTCTGCTTCTGTGGACTGCGGCGGTTGAGACGCCGCTTTACCAGCGTGTGGAACGCGGACGACACCTCAAGTAGCAGGCATCGGCTATAGCGCCGCCGGTGGCGGCGCATTCCATAAAGCACGTCCCATCCACAACGCTATTTGCTGTTATCTTTCTGCGTCCGTTCGAGTGTCTCAATGCGAGCCATTAGTGCTGCTAACTGTTCCTGATGCGTTCGCTGCAGTTGAGCAATCGTCTCTTCTTGCTGTAAGGTATACAGCGTCAGTTCTTCAACTTTCTTCAGTAACTGCATTTGCAATTCACTAAGGAATTGGTACGAAATAACCTCGACAACTGAAGAGTAAGACTATAGGCTAGCATCATGACAGACGAGAACCGGTTGCTCCAGAAGTATGAGAGGGTCTGGCCACATCTCAATGAGCGGCAG